>JAAYDY010000095.1 GCA_012729015.1 Phycisphaerae bacterium
AGGCGGGGCTCCTCGCGGGGCCCCGCCTCCAAGGTCGAGTCCTCAAGGAACACCCCTCGTGGACTCGCCTCCTTCGCCCGGCCGATGTCCACGCAACATCGGCCGGGTCTTTTTCTGCGCGTGTCGCAACTGTCGGAGAAGGCCGACATCCGACGGCCCCCCGTCGGGGCCAGGGCCATGGCCGTAAGCGCCCACGGCCCCGGGCACAGGGCGCGTCGGCATGCCTGACGGGGCAGGCATGGCACCAGGCCGACGCCGCATGCCTGACGGGGCGAGGCAGGGGGGGGCGGCCTCCCCGACCGTGCTCGGAAACTGCGTCAACGGGCCATGGCACCGTGTGGGCGTCCCCCATGCCTGGTCGGGGCAGGCATGTCCCCCGGCCCATGACCACTGACATGCCATGCCCTCAGGACGGGGGCGGTGGCAACTGCTGTTGATCCGACTTGGGTGGCTAGGTGATGGGTTTCTGGCGGGAAACCGCGATTACCAGCGATTTCAAGGGCGGTTTCATGGGTGGACATTTAGGGTTCAGGGCGCGCCACATATGGTTTGGGCGTCGTTTCGGGGCGTCTTCGGGCCTCATGGAGGGGGTGCAGGGGGCTGGACGGCCTTCAGCGGGTTGCCTGTGGGGCGTCTGTGGGGCGGGATCGGGAGAGGCTTGCCTGCGGAAAGTGCCGCAGCCTACAATGTGTACGGCAAGCGAGGGGCGTTTTGGGTGGACGTTGCGGCCTATTGTGGTTACAGTGACGGAGTTACGTCGGACGCGGGACGGTGCCGACGATTCAGCGGGCGGCGGTGAGAGGACAGGAGAGATGCGATGGCGGTGACATCGACATCAGCAGGGCGGAAGGTCGGGGCCGGTCTGACTCTGGTGGAGATTCTGGCCACCGTGTTCATCATGGGCCTGGGCCTGATCATGGTGGCGGCGGCGTTTCCGGTGGGACTCGACCAGATGCGGCAGTCGGTCGAGGACACCCAATCCGCCATGGCCGCCCGAAGCGCCATGGAGATCATGCGGAGTCAGAACCTGTTCCAGAACATGTACAACCTGTCGAGCACTGAGTGGAAGGCGAAGCTGGGCTCGATTGCGACGATGTCCAAGGAGGCGCGTCGGCGGGAGAACCTCGGGGTGTTCACATCCACGAATCCCACGCAGCCGATCCACCTGAACCATTCCGATTTCGCGTTCCGGGTGTGGAACCCGCTGCGTGCGGCATACGGCGGCGGGGGCCCGGACGGCTACGCGTCGGACGAGGTGCTGGCCGAGGACGATACGCGCAACAACCCCTACACCTCCAAGACGGACGAGGACGGCCAGGGCAAGACCTTCGGTTCGATGATGTGGCCGCCGGTGTCGGGCGACCTGGTGTGGCGGGCGTTTCTGACGCGGCTGAATTTCGGGGCGAACGAGCTGCCGCTGTTCCGCGTGACGATCGTGGTGTGCCGGTACACCGATGCCGGGCCGGAACTGTACACGCCTGCGGACAACACGGCCAGAGTGCAAGGCAGCACGTGGGCGGACGAGGTGGCTGCCCCGACGAGGTGGACGCCAACGAGTGCGACTTATCCCTGTTCAAAGGCCTGGCCGGCGTCGCGTCGGGTGAGCAACGTCGGCTGCTCGGCGGGCCAGGTGCGGTGCAGTGGGCAGTCGGCCGAGATCAAGGTCATGGCCGAGGGCAACTACATCCTGAACCCGAAGACGGGGTTCTGCTATCGGGTCGCGAAGATCGCGGACGATATGACGTGGTTTGAGCTGGCCGACAAGCCGGGTGCGATTCCGTCGGGAACGACATGTCCGGTGTTCAGCAACGTGGTGGGGGTGTACTACGGGCTGCTGTCGGGCTGAGAGCCGACAGAGGATAACCTTTAGGGATCAGGTGGACGAACCATGAAGACGGCAAACGGACAGGGCGTCGCGAGGCGTTGTAGGCCGGCTTTCACGCTGGTGGAGATCATGGCGGCGATGAGCCTGTCGGTGATCATTCTGCTGGGCGTGGTCCAGGTGTTCAAGATGGCGACGGACTCGACGTCGCTGGCCGAGGCGACGAGCGACACGTACGGCGTGGGGCGTGCGATTTTCAGCGTGCTCCAGAAGGATCTGGCGGCCATGGCGCCGGAGGGGTACCTCTACATCCAGCCGTCGATGCTGCTGAACCCGGAGGACACGCGGGATAACACCGGCGCTTACCTCAAGAAATCCTCGACCAATACGATGCGGTGGTACAACTACGATTGCCTGTACTTCACGGCGGTGGGCCGGTTCCAGGAGATGGGGACGGGGTCGAACAACCCGCAGGACAGTGCGGCGGCGGAGGTGTTCTACGGGCCGGCTCGTCGCAGCGACGGCGGCACGGTGAGCCCGTGGGCGGGGTCGATGCAGCACGCCGACAGCCGCAGCGTGTGTCTGATTCGCAAGGCGTTTCTGTGCGGCCCGACGATGACGGCGGCGGCGCTGCGCGTGAACTCGACGCCGACGACGGGGCAGCACACGTTTCTGACGATGCAGCAGGAGAACCTGTTCTCGGCGAGTCCGAGCTACCGGCTGACGCCGATACTCGTCGGTTCCGGCGGCACGTACGCCAGCAGCAGCGCGCAGATCATCGACGTGGACTTCGGCAGCAACATTCCGCAGCCGAGCGTGAACTACGTGCTGTCGGAGCGGGTGAGCCAGTTCATTGTCGAGTTCTGGGGCTGGGACGGGTCGCAGTACAAGTGGCAGCGGGCGACGTTGGCGCCGACGCAGCCGCTGCGGAAGTATACGGGTCCCGGGTCGGGCACCTACTACACGAGCCGCCGCGATTTCAGCGCGGGGACGGGTTCCTATGGCGGCGCGTCGGGGACGGAGGGCGCGATCGACACGAAGTACCTGTGGTGCGGGTACCGGCCGAATCCGAAGTTCGCGAACCAGCCGTTTGTGCCGCAGATGCTTCGCGTGACGGTGGTGGTGCATCCGCACAACGACCAGACGCCGGTCTACGAGAAGCCGTACGGCAGCTACCAGTACCGGGGCGACGTGTTCCGGCAGGTGTTCCGCGTGGTGGGTCACCGCGGGGGGCTGCGGACGATTCCGACGGGTTACCTGACGACGCCTTGAGCCGCAGCACGGACTCTGGCCTCATTCATGGACTGACGGCGCAGGCGAAGCGTGGGAGGCAGACACAGTGAACGGGCGAAGACATCATCGAGGTACGGTCCTGGTGGTGACGCTGGGGCTCCTGGCGGCGCTGGCGATCATCGGGGCGACGATGATCAGCGTGGCGCGGATCGACCGGTTCGCGGCCCAGGGCTTCCGTCAGTCGGCCGAGCTGGACATGGCGGTGGACGGGTCGCTGACGTGGGCGGAGACGGAGCTGACCAACCAGTATTGGGACCAGATCGAGTGGTCGAGCGTCAGCGGCGACTTCAAAGGCGACGGCGTGTTGGACATCCCTGCGACTTCGACCAGCAAGACGCGCATCGCGGTGGTCCGTCCGGACGAGCAAGGGCGGCTGGCCGCCGGGGCGCACAACGCGCCGGGCCTGGTGAAGACCAGCGGCGGCCTGGCGACGGGGACGTGGTACAACCTGCCGCTGAGGGCGAACCTGCCGGTTCCGGGCAAGTCGGACACGACGGGGACGATGGTTCCGGACGGTTGGGTGGTTCCGGCCTTGGAGTACCGGACGACGCGGAACCGGACGATCGAGGTGGCGTTGACGATCGTGGATCTGTGCGCTCGGTACAACGTGAACTTCCACGGGGACGCGATCCACGACGCCTCCAACGGCGGCCAGTCCTTCAACGATGAAGGGTACTATGTGAGCGACATCGCGCCGAACTACGTCGCGACGACGTATGACGGAGGGGCCCGGCTGGCCATCGGGGACTCGACGTTGCAGTATCGGCAGGTGGTGGCCGGCGGGTACGGCCGGTGGCAGACGCCGGCGAAGCCCGCCAGCGGCAACGCCGACATGACGATGAACTTCTTCAATCCGAACAAGGATGCGTCGAACAAGGACAAGCCGTTCCTGGCCGACGACATGATGGAGATTCTGGACCTTCGCGGGACGCAACGCGAGACGCGTCTGGAGAAGATCATGCCGCGCACCTTCGGGCGCAACGGTCAGGCGGCCACGGGCGGCGGGCCGGCGGATCCGATGTTCTACAAGTCGCTGTTCACGTGTTACAGTTGGGTAAGTGCGGCTCGTCCGCGGATCAGCAACGACAGCCGCGACCGTGTGGTTCCTCGGGTGGACCTGGACAGTTGCACGAAGGACGAGATTCGCAAGGCGTTCCTGGCGTGCGGGTTCAAGAACGACGCGACCGAGCGGAAGCTGATGGACCAGGTGCTGGTGAACGTGCTGGACTACCGCGACACGAACTGTCGGCCGACGGCGCTGAAGGGCACGTACGGCTCGGGCGGAACGTACACGGTGTACGGCGTGGACCGTCAGCCGTTCATCACGGAGTACTACATCCGCAAGGACTCCGAGGACGACACGAACATCACGTACACGGTTTTCGTGGAGTTGAGCAACCCGTACAAGAAGCGGACGGTGAACGGGATCAACGACGAGGGGCTGAAGCTGAACGACTCGTACACGCGTCTGACGGTGGGCAAGGGAAGCGAAGTCCGCACGATTTCGCTGCCTGCGGTGATTGCCCCGGCGCCGGACGACAAGCCGGCGACGATCGAGGTGCGGTCGCGGACGATCGTGGTGCCCAAGAGCGCCACGCAGCCGATGGACTACTTCGAGCCGGTGCTTCTGTTTGCGCAGACCGAGGGCGACGACACGAAGGAGATCGTCATCGATCGGCTGACGCTGAAGAAGGGGGCGACCTACGAGACCATCACGGCGGGGCAGTCGTGGCAGCGTATCCATCGGTCGGGGTTCGACCGGACGGGCGCCCCGAAGACATTCTTCGCGGGGTGGACGACGAAGTATGAGAAGCGCAACCAGACGTGCGACGGCGTCGGGCCGGACGAGCTGCTGAATCCGACGAGCCCGCTGAAGCTGGTGCGGATCATCGAGAACCGCAGCCTGACGAAAGACGACTGGGTGAAGGAGACTGACCGCGAGCGCGGGCTTCACACGGGCGAGGAGCTGTCGTTCCCGCGCGTGGGGGATCTGTGCCGCGTGCTTCGGGTGGGGCCGAAGGTGGGCGCCCAGGCGGACTTCAGCGACTATAAGCCGATCACGGAGATGATGGAGGAACTCGGGCCGACCGATACGAGCGACGTGAAGGGGTACGTCAGTCCGATGGGGGCCGACGGCACATCCGCCTCCGCGCGCGAGGAGAAGCTGCTCCAGCGGCTGTTCAGCGTGATCATGCCGAACAATCCGTACTACGACGGGGTGGACAACGACGGGGACTTCGACGACAAGAACGCCAACAACGCCATCGACGTGAACGAGGCGGTGTTCGACGAGGACGACACGGGGTTCCAGGAGGATGCCGGGAAGAATCCGATCGACTCGATGGGGCCGGAGCTGTACCTGCACGGCCGGATCAACCTGCGCACGGCGCCGCCGGAAGTGATCCGCGGCATGATGCCGATGCAGTTGGCGCGGCGGGACAAGGGCCCGTGGGACGTGGCGGACTGCATCGCGCGGTTGTCGTACAACTACACGCACCCGGGCGTGCTCCTTCGCAAGCAGGCCCACCCGGACTACTGGAACGGCAGCCAGATCTTCACGAAGAGCGGGTCGTATTTCTCGCCGCAGGCGGACAAGTGGGACGACGACGACAACGGCGCTCCGGATGACTTCGCCGAGCAGTGTTACCTGTACACGTTCATGAGCAACTTCGCGACGGTGCAGAGCGACAGCTACGCGGTGTACGGCACGGCGAGCATCAAGACCGACGGCGGGCGCGTGGAGGGCGTGCGTCGGTTCGTGGCGGTGCTGGACCGCGTTCCGGCGACGGCGTACCCGCCGATGCGGTTCAGCGGGCCGGACGATCCGGATCTGAGCACCGCGACCGATGCGCAACTCAACAGCAACGCTTACCCGAAGGCGCCGAACCCGCGGTTCATCCCCGTGCGTCGCGTGATGCAGGCGTGGATCGAATAGCGAGTGTCAGGCAGCGACACACCCGGGGCGAAGCCTCCCGCAGAAGGGGGTTTCGCCCCGATGCTTTTGAGGGCGCAGGGGGAGGGGAGTTGGGACGCCGTGCGCGCGTGGGTCCGGGGGGCCCACTCTGCGGGCAGGTGTCGGGTCTGTTGACCCGACCTACGCACTGGGAGACTGTGCGCGCGTGGGTCCGGGGGGGCCACCTGCGGGCGGGCGTCGGGTCTGTTGACCCGACCTACGCACCGTTGACCCGACCTACGCACTGGGTACTGAGGGGCTTACGGTTGGGTCTGGGCCTTGCGCTGCTCGTTGAAGGCAGCCTGGAGCTTCTTGCCGAGGGCGGCGTACACGGCCGACACCTGTTGCTCGGACATGAGCCGCAGGCCGCCGTCGGCGTCGCGCTGCATGGCGAGCCAGACGGGTTGCCCCTGTTCGCCGGTGGCGTAGACGAGGACGCGGCTGTTCTCTTCGTAGTCGAACGTGACGTAGACGGCGAGCATGCGCTGCAGGACGATGGGAGCGTTGGCCTGGAGGTGTTGGAAGAAGGCGGCGGTGTCCATGGCTTCCAGTTCATCCCTGGTCTTCTTGACGTTGAGCATGGGGTTAATGGCTTCGAGGGCCTGGGGATGGCCGACGCGCTGGATCAGGGCGATCCACTGTTTGCCCTTCTGGGCCTGGGCCTCGGTGTCGAGGAACTCGATCATGGCTTCGGGCTGGCCGAGGTAGGCGGCGCGGTTCATGGCGCGGACGAGGTCGGCGGGCGTCGTGGGGACGGCGGCGCCGTCGTCGCTCGATCCGCAACCCGCCAAGGCCATCAAGCCGACCAGCGTCATGGCAACAGCAAGCATTCTCATGCACCGTCCCCTTAAGAAGAGCTCATGGTTGACCGGACCTCAGGATAAGGCGTTGGGCGTATTTGTCAAGGCAGCAACAGGGGGCATCCACGTTTTGGGGGCTGTGCCGTGGCACGGGCATCTTGCCCCTGCTTTCCCCGCAACGTTGATGCACCCACAGGGTGGAGGATTCACGGAATCCTCACGGTTTTGCGGGAATAGGCTTCATGCGTGATACGTTTAATACGACAGGCACACGGCCGAATCCGGGTGGGGCGGCTGGAAGGATTGTGCCGATAGAGGTGCCCTGGGGGGAGGACGGTGCGATGTTCGCCATTGATCATAAAACGGAAGCGTCTGGAACGTTGGGGCCGTCGGCCGCGGCGTGGCCGATCCATGGTCGTCTGGCCGCGCGAGCGGCAGCGGTCGAGGGTGATCTGCATCTTGCGATCAGTTCGCGGTTCGACCCCAACCAGTTGGGGCGCGAGGCGTACGACGGAGTGTGCGACCGGTTGGCCGGCAACGCGCGGCTGTGCCACGTGTGGCTGTGGGATCGGTTGCTGGGGCCGCTGTACGACCCGGCGCTGCTGGCGTTGACGCGGCCGTGCCAGGTGCTGGAGGTGACGGCTCGGGCCGATCCGGCCGGGGCGCTGGACCTGGCCGAACAGATGAAATTCCGAATCGACAGCGAGTTGGCGGCGTACGACCAGGTGACCGACAAGCAGGCGTTTTTCGAGTCGGTGTCGCCGATGCACGCCCAGATGATCACGCGGCTGTTCAGGACGCGCCGCCAGGCGCAGGCGCTGATCGAGACGTTGCGGCCGCACGGCGCCGTCGCCCGGATGCCGAAGCGATCGCAGTAGCGGATGCACGTTGGCGCGGCCGGACGCCGCGCAAGAGTCTCCTCCTTTCAGACAGGCCCGCGGCCCCAGCGACCGTGGGCCTCTTTTTCGGTTCTTCGGGGAGTTCGTGGAGAAGGACGTTGCCTCCTCTGCCTTGAGGGCAGCGGGTGGCCCGCAGGGCCGGGTGACGCGCGGAGAGAACAGTTGAGGGTTCGGGGCGGCTTGTGATCTGCCCCCTACGACTTCCGCGTGGCTGCGGAGCAGCCACCCTACGGGTTTCTGGCGTTCGGCCCGGCATGCTCAGGCGACCGGGTCCGGGGGTTTCCGCCGAACTTGCTCGCTCGCGATGCGTTCCTCCTTCGCGGGGGCCGCCGTTGGCTCGGTCCGGGCGGCGGTCCGTCCATGGGAGGCGTTGCCATGGGGCCACGGTATGTCCTTCTGAGCGCGCTGGCGGCGGGCGTGTTGGTTCTTGGCGTTGCGGCAACGGGCGCCGGAGACGACATCATTGCGGCGGCCCCTGGCGTGGCCGAACCGTCGGAGGATACGACCCTGCCGCCGTCCGGCGATGCGGGACCGCGCGTCGTGTTCCTGGTCGATGCGTCCGGCTCGATGACTGACTTCATGGTGTCGCTGAAACCCCGCCTGACGGCTGCGATTCGACACCTGCGAACCGATGCGTGGTTCTACATCGGCTTCTTCTCGCAGGGCGAGCCGCAGGCACTGACGGGCAACCCGCTCATTCCGGCGACCGACGCCAACAAGGAAGCCGCCTGCCGCTTGATCGAGAGCGTCAAGCCGAAAGGGCAGACCGTGCCCGAGCGGGCATTGCGCCGAGCCTTCGCGCTGAGACCCGATGCGTTGTACCTGATCACCGATGGCGAGATGGACGCGAGCCCTCTGCGGGCGATATCGCAACTGAACGGCCACCGCACCACGGCCGTTCACCTCCGTGTGACGGCTTTGGTGTCTGATCCGACGTTTCTGATCAAGGCTGCTCGCGAGACCGGCGGGACGTATCGGTGGATTGATCTGGACGGACCGGCCTCGCACACCGATCTGCTGATGCCGGAGCATTCCGACGACGGCGTCGGGGCCTTTGGTGTCGTGGACCGGGCGGAACGAGTCGCTTTCGTCTGCGATGTCTCGACCGCGGACTCGGACATCATTGCCCCTGTGAAGTGCGGGCTCCGCCAAGCCATCGAGGGGCTCTCGCCCCGCCAGAGGTTCTACCTGGCCTGGTCCAGGGTCAGCGGGGCGCACGAGATTCCTGCCAAGGGGATGACCGTTGCCGACGCATCGGCCAAGGGCGCTGCCGGGGAGTTTCTGGATGGCCTGATTCCGCTGGGCCAGGTCTCGCCGGTCGGCGCCTTGGAGCGAGCCTTCCAGGAGAAGCCCGATGTGCTTTTCCTCATCAGTTCCTCCGACATTGATGTCGCGGTGCCGCACCAGGTGGCGCGGCTGAATGCCGACCACCGAGTCCGAGTGCATACCATTGGCCTGCGCGATCCGCTCGGGGCCGACCGTCTCCGCGAGATTGCCTCGGCCCACAACGGCACGTACACGGCCGTGAGCGAGGAGGAACTCCTCGCCCAACTCCGGAGGCGCCCCAGGGCGGCCACATTCTTCGGTCTTCCGGTGACGGGTCGTCGCGTGGTCTTCGCCATCAGCCGGGCCGGCAGCATGACCGACTCGATGGAAGACGCCAGGACGGTCCTGAAGCAGACCATCGAGCAGCTTGCGGCAGAGCAGCAGTTTCATATCCTTTTCTGGACCGCAGGCCCGACGATGGAGAAGCCGGGCGGCATGGTTCCCGCGACGCCCGAAAACCGGAAAGCGGCCTTTGAGTTCGTGGACTCGATCATCCCTCTCAGCCAGACCGATCCGGATCACGCACTGCATACGGCCTTTGCCGCCAAGCCCGACGAAATCTTTCTGCTGACCAGCGGCGGATTCGGTTCGCGAGTGTCGCATCTGCTGGAAACGCTCAACAGGGATCGGGCCGTCGCGGTGCACATCGTCCAGTTGACTTGGCCGCACGCCTCGCTTCGTGACAGTGATCGGGAGCGGGAGAGGATTACGAAGACGATTGCGATGGAGAATCGCGGCGTGTACGTCGGGATTGGGCCTCGTGACCTGCACCGGTTGGCGGGCGGCGGCGAGCCGCAACGCACAGGGGCCGAGGTCGCCTCCCCCCGACAGGGGGAAGGGTCGGCGGCTCCTCTGCCTTGAGGGGAGAGAGCGTAGCCCGCAGGGCCGCACTGAGGATGCCGCGCGGAGCGAGCGTCGCGTGGCGGCATGGCCGCGCCGGCGTGGCCATGAGGGGCGGCTGCGCCGCTCGACTGTGCTCGCGCCACGCCGTCGCTCCAAGGTGTGACGCCCCGGCGTTGCGGGGGCGCCGGCTCTGTTTCTGTGATGGCGTCTACGGTCGCGCGTCGGTGTCGGCCATGGCCGGCAGGACGAACTGGGAGGCCACGGCGTCCCATCCCATGTGGCGTGCCAGATCGTAGCCGGATTCGAGCATGCGGTGCAGGCCGGCTTCGTCGGTCGGGAGACGCCGGAAGATTTCGGTCGCCACGCGCTCGGCCTCGATCTCCTCGATGCGGCCGCGCTCCGGGATGCCGATCTTGAGCATCGCGTCAAGGGTCTCGGGTTCGGTGTCCAGATGGGTGTAGTCGGCCATGACGGCGTTGGCGAGGCTGCCGTTGTCGCCGCCGACGCGGCGCAGGAAGCCCGCGCAGCCGCAGATGCCCGTCGGCACGCACAGGCCGCCGAAGGCCAGGGGTTCGAGCTGGGCGATGCCGAACGGCTCGTAGATGCTCTGGCCGAACTCCAGGTCGCTGCCGTGGCGGATGTCCATGAACTCCATCTCGTCGGGCATGGCCTGGCCGCACCACGGGCGCGACCAGCCGAACTGGTTGAAGAAGACGGCCTTGATGTTCCGCGACGAGGCGTTGAACCGCTGGACGGAGGTGTAGAACTCGGCCTCGCCGCCGGAGAGGTCGGGGTACCCTTCGCGATGAGCGACCGGCCACCCGTACTGGGACTCCATCTGCTGGATGTCGCGTGCGGGCCGCGGGCCGCCGATCTCGGTGCTCAGCAGGAAGAAGACGCCCGTGCGTCCGGCCTGGCGGAACTTCTGCTCCAGGCGCCACAGCACCTTCAGGTCGCGCCACAGGCCCTTCGACAGCGTCAGCCGCGTCACATGCGTCATGACCACGTCCGGCCGCCAGCCGATGAGCCGCTCGGCGTAGTCCTGGAGCCTGCCGCGGCTGGCCTGCCGCTGGGCCATGTCGATCTTGTGCGACGGGATGCCGTTGTAGACCAGGCGCATGTCGGCGTCTTTGAAGTGCGGCGACAGGAACCGCATCTCGTCGATGATGTAGTCGCCGACGGCCAGGACCGCGTCGCAGCGCCAGGCCGAGGCGACCAGCGGATGCTTGAAGTAGGAAACCTGCGGGCCGAACACCTCCTCGACGAACTTGCCTTCGGCGGCCGCTCGGCGCAGCACGTTGTAGAACATCGTGTCGTGGCCGGGATGCTTCTCGACGATGCGTCGGATGGTGGCGGTTTCGTGGGCGTAGAAGAGCGTGCGGTACCGGCGGTTTCTCTCGAGGATGGCCAGCAGCGCCAGAGGCATGCCCATGTACTCGTGGGCCATGATCGTGACGGGCTGGTCGGCCTGGTCCACGCCCAGGGCCGCCAGGGCCTTGTACGCCGGCAGCGCGATCCGCGTGTACTGCTCGTAGTCCCAGGCGTCGTACATGTCGGACCGGATGCCGAAACTCTCGTACAGCCGCAGCTTCAGCACCGCCAGCGGATGGGCGTGCATGTGCTCGATGCCGATGAGGAGCACCTCGGGGCGGCTCTCGCCGCCGTTGCCGCCGTCGCGGAACTGCCTGCGCCCGTACATGATGCGAACGCCCAGCTCGTGCTCGATCGGGCCCAGGCGTCCGCCCCACTGGCCCGTGTCGATGCCCAGGCCGGAGCAGTACAGCACTTCGCCGCCATGGTGGCCGAGCTGATCGGCGGTTTCCCGGTCGCCGCTGAACATGGGGCCCACCAGGATGTTCCGCTGCACCTTCTCCAGATACGCTTTCGACGTGCACAGCCCCTGCAACACGGCTCCGATGCCGCCGATCTTCTGAAGGGCTTCATGCGTTACGTGAACGACGGTCTTCATGGTGATGGACAACTCCTTCGTGAGGCCACTCCCCCAGCCGCGCAAGCACATCGGTCGCCCGGTCCGAGCAGACCGGACAGCCACCAGCTAATATCGAGTGTTTGGGGGCTCCGATTGCAGCCTTTTTGGGGTCGGGGGCTCAAAAGGCCGGGGCCGCCTCGAAAAGCGGCCCCGCGGTCACGTTCTGTGGCGGCGTCCGGGCAGGGTCACCGGCCGCCATTGAGCTTCTGCTGCCGCTCGCGCTCGTAATCCTTGCTGGTGCGGCCGTCGGGGACGTTGGAGAAGAACCCGCCTCCGGTTCCGGCATCGTTCTGGATGGTCGGAGGCACCTCGACCGTGGGCGGCTTGACCACGGCATTGAGCTGCTGGCGGTAATTGTCGTTGGGATCATGGGCGGAGCCGGACGAGCCGCCGCTATTGAGGGCGACCACCGTCACGATCAGTATCAGCAGGACGACGCCGGCGGCCAGGACGAGGATCGACAGCGGGCCGGGTTTCGGGGGCGCCACGGGGGCAACGGCGGTCGCGAGCGAGCTTCGCGACGACGGCGGCGGAGCGTCCAGAGCCACCGGCAGCGGCTCCTCGTCGGCGTCGTGGGCGATCGGCAGGGACTCCTCCACCTCGTCCACGGGGTTGCCCATCATGTCCACCGTCTCGGACGGCTGAAGCCGGCTGCCGCACTCCGGGCACACGGGCTCCTGCTCCCCCTGGGCATCGGGAACGTCCACGAGCTTGCCGCACGCACACTCCACCTGCATAAGCACGACTCCGGATGTATGTCCTTACAGTGAAAAGGTTTAAGGGTTGTCGCCCCGCCGAGGGCGATCCCCGGAACAACGCATAAGCCCCGAGGCCGTCGTTTTGTCCTATGTTCCACTATTCTACGATAATCTCGGCAGAAAGTGCAGGCAAAATCCATCCATTCGGGCGGCTGCGAAGGGGGGCGTGACAGGTCAGTGCGTAGGTCGGGTCAACAGAGGTTGTGAAGGAATCCCCCAGAGCAGCCAAGAGCCACCATTGCCAATACTGACAATGTGGCCCAGAGCGGCTCCTATTCGATTTTCTCACAACCGCTGTTGGCCCGACCTACATGCTGCCATCCCTCGTCGGCCAGAACTCCCCGTGGGGCCGGTGGCGCATCCCGCTCACGGCCCTGGCGTTGGGGCAAGGCGAAAGACGTCCGGACCATCAGGGTACCGGAGTTCTCTATGTTCTGGGTAGCGGGCGAAGAATGCCTCGCGGCCTTCAGATTGCCACCATTCGTAGACATGGTCTACATGTCTGTGGGAATCCCCCCCGAACAAGTCTATTCTGCGCCCCATGCGCGAAGCCACCGCGAAAGCCCACGGCATTCGGTAGCCATAGTCCTGGTAGTCTCTGGCAAGCAGGTCCATGACACGGGAGTGGTCGATGCGGCCGACAGCCTGATAGTATACGAACGTGGAGGCGTTGGCGGAGGAATTGCTATGGGCCCTCAGAAGCAGTACTGCTGCGGCTGCGTCGCTCTTGCTCTCTCCCAGAACTACGACGACCTCCGGCCCTCTGTCGTCCAGATGGGAGATCAACCACAGGACGTCGTTATTGGTTAGCGGTTTCGTGACACGCGACGCAATGGCCTCATACGGATACATATCGGGGGCGTCATAGGGGGCAACAAGGGATTCACGGTAGGGGGTGGAGCCGGGCGCAGCGTACTGGCACTCCTTAAGTCTTGCGCACAGCCAGACACAGACCACACCTGCGGCCAGCAGGGCTGCTGACACCACTGCAAAGCGCCAGTGCGGCCATCGGCTCGTCACGAACCGCCTCCTGTAGGAATTTTGTGTGGCTCAATCTCATTCCAGGAGTCAATCACCCCTCGCGGTGAGTAACTGGGATCAGTGACACTCCAACCATCACTGAACCGAGGGTCGATCAGCCAGTCGTTGGTTTTGAACCGTCCTGCGTTCTCTGAATACCAGCCCCAGAGAAAGCAACCGTATGTCTTGATTCCATCCGCCGCATGCATCCCCTCGACACAGACGGCACAGGTAACAAACTGCTGCCAAGAGCTCCCTGAGAAGACCGGTGCTGACGCGCCTGGCGCATCTGCCATCTCGGCACCCATGCCGTTGTCGCCTTTTTCGACAAATGGATACCACGGCTCCGGATGCTCGGTGATCTCAATTCTGTCATCGGCATCCACAAACCACCCATTATGCTTCTTGCCCATGTAGGAGCTTCGGCTCTCAGGGGGCAAGTACTCGTATCCGACCTTGCCTTTCGTCTCGCTCCCCATACGTATGAATTGAAGGAACTCCAATCGGTCACAGCACCCCTTGAATTTGTCCGCCAGTGTAAAGGAAAGCCGCATGAGCACCGCGATCTGTTGTTCACCGTACCGCGTACCCAGGTCCACGTGCATCGCGAATTTTCCATACTCATTCTCCGGAGCGAAGTCCATAGTGACTTCATCTGTCAGCCACTTCGCCTTCTCCGCGTTGCTCAAGTAGGCTGTCCCTTGCGGGTCAGAGCGGGCGGGCGGCGAGGAGCCACAATACTGATACAGATTCATCCCGTCTGCGTACCGTGAAACGGCAGCGCCCACGCGCATGGATCTTCCCGGCCCCGGATCGCGTTGCATCCAGGTGCCCGTGCTCGGGTTGTACATGGCCGAGGCGTCGGCGGCGAGGAGCGACAGAGAGGCAAACCCCAACAGGACCGCAGCAAGATGCTTCACTTTCATG
>JAAYDY010000096.1 GCA_012729015.1 Phycisphaerae bacterium
CCGCGATCGCGACCACCTCTCCCGCCAACCGGCCCTTCTTATCCCGCCGACACCGCCCTGTCAAGGCAAGAACGCAGTATTCCTGATAAGTATGGCTGTTCTTTTGTCTTGGTTAGCCTATGTGGTGTGTGAGTAGTTCATGGTATTCCCCGCCCTCGTCGTTGCCACACATGAAGGGATAGCGGGCTCCGTCAGGGGACAGACCTACGAACGCGAATGCTTGCGTGCCAGGGCAAGGAATCTGGAAAGTCCATTCTCTGGCGAGACGCCGCACGCCTCGCACAAAGCAACGAACTCGGAGACGTCAACCCGCCTGTTGAGCGTTTCGCAGTTGTGGACCCACGACTGTGGCCTGCCCAGGCGTTCACCCCATTGCCTTTGGGTGAGTCCCGCCGTCCAGCCCGAACGTCTCGCTCCGACCCTGCCCCGACGCGATCCCGTCCCCGTCGGCGTTCAGCACGCCCCGATGGAACGCCGCCAACCGGTTCAGCCCGTCGTACCCGCCGAAGTGCGTCGTCCCCGCGCCGCTCGTGTCGTTGGCACGATACAACTCGCTCAGCGACGAAGCCAGTTCGTTCTTCCGGTACAGCCGGTTCGAGTTGTAGTCGTACCGATACGTGTACCGATCCTTCACCGTCGGCGTGCCGCCCGTGTCCTGCCACGTCTGGTCCACCACCCGGCCGAACCGGTCCAGCCCCGGATACGTGCCGCCCGACCCGTACACCAGGTCCAGCCCCCCCGGCCTCCCGCCATGAGACCCTTCTATTGGGGTGGAGCTGTCGTCTTCATACCTTCGTCCTGAGGCACGATGACCCCGTCAATCATCCGAAGACGGCCGTAGTTCGCCAGCAGCCACTCTCTGTCAACATCGCTCTTGAACACCCACGGAACATGGGGGGCGAAATCCGAAAGCGGCCCACATAGTATGTCATCGCCCTCTCCCTCGTCATCTACTCCGTTACGGCCAACACCGTAGAGATCAAACATGGCCTCTTTTCGCCTGGATGGAAAACGATACACGAGCTCGTTGCCGAACAGGTCATGAAGCTTGTCATCCCCTGTCTGCCTCCAGATCTGCAACACCACTAGGCGTGCGTAGCTTTCAGGATGCTTCGTCCTCAACCACGAGCACAGCGCGCTTGTGGCTCCGCGCGGGAACAGCATCGCACTGCCGTCTCTCTCCTCGCCATAGATACCCGCATCTGAGACAATATCCGCGCACTTGTATAGCTCCACGCGAGTCACCACGTCTTTGTGTGACAACGCGCGGGACTGACCAAGCCAGCATAGACAGACGAGAACCCCACCTGCCAACAACACGGCACACATGCACCCCAGGACGCGCCGGGATATCAGTGGCCACCTACAAGGTCCGGCCATAGGATCGCCTCCTCACTCTGCAGACTGGCTCACATCGGTCACTCAAATTCGCCAAGATGAGCGGGACACACAAAACATGGCACCTGAACGTTATCGGGAAAACGGTTACGGTCATGCACGCCAACAACGAGACGGGGGCCGTCCAGCCGGTCAAGAAAATCGCCGAAGTGGCCCGTGCCGCAGGGGTGCCCTTCCATACCGATGCCGTGCAGACCTTCGGCAAGTTGCCCACCCGGGTCGACGACCTCGGCTGCGAGTTCCTCACCCTCAGCTCCCACACGACCAACGGCCCCAAGGGCGCCGGGGCCTTGTACTGGCGGGGCAACACCAGGTGGATGCCACTTGTTTCTGGCGGAGACCAGGAGCGCCGCATGCGCACCGGGACCAAAGGCGTTCACCAGATCGTGGGGTTGGGCACTGCGGCCGATCTCGCTGCCCGGCGGATGGACACCCAGCGGCAGCGATTGAACCGATTGCGGCAGATGATGATCGAGGGCATGCGCCGCTTCTGCCCCGATGTCCGCATCAACGAGGCCCCTGGCCCCTGGCAGTTGCCCGGATCGATCAACGCCACCTTTCCCGGCAAGAGCGGGCTCAGCCTGCTGGCCGGGCTCGACTGCCACCAGGTCGGCGTATCCATCGGATCGGCCTGCACCGCCGACTCGAAGAGTAGAACGACCATCCGTTCAGGGGGCCGGGGATATCGCCTGGCCCCCGTTCTTCTGGGCAGGCAACGATTTCGCTTTGGCTTGATCCGCAATGAGCTTGTCCAGGCTGCGCTTCATCGCGGATATCCGGCTGGCCGGGAAGTCGCCGCCGGCCGCCTGGTCCAGGGCCCTCCGAGCCTGCTCGAAGTCGCCGCGACAAAGGGCCAGCGATGCCTCGACCAGTCGCTGGTCCGGGCAACTCACCTGCAGCAAGGCGTCCTCCGCCTGCCCCGGCCGGTCGATCACCCACTGCTTCTTGGAGATGCGAGAGAAGCTCTTTCCGGTCAGATACAGGTCGTCGCCGCGCGGCTCGAAGTGCGAGAACGGAGCCGTCACGCGGAGCGGCGTCGAGAAGGTCTCTGTGCGCGTATCGTAGGCGGTGATGAAGAACGCCGCGTCGGGGCTCAGGTCCATCTCAAAGACGCCGATCCCCTTGTGAAAGAGCATCTGGTACGACGTGATGTAGTCGTCATGCTTGCTGGCCAGCCAGAGCAGCTCGCTCCGCTGGTCATCGGGCACAACTTCCATCAATTGGCACGGGGGCAACGGGCAGTTGCCGTCCACCCAGATACCCAGCTCACTCCAGTAGAAGAAGCCACCCGGCCGCCACAGCCGCAACGGCCGCCCCTCGGCGTCCATGACCTGAAGGCCGTGCTTGTTGACGGCGTAGAGTTTGCCGCCGCGGGCCAGCAGCCGCCGATTGCTGTATACGCCGGCGTTGAAGTCGCGAGGCGGAGGCTGGAAGATGTCCGGCACGAGCGTCTGGCGTCGCTGCTGCCGAACATCGAGCACGCGGGCCACCGGGCCGTCGGCCGTAGCGGCGCTCCACAGGTCGGCCGGATCGTAGCCCAGGACGAACATCCGCGGGCCGACAAAGGCCAGGCCGCTCGGGTAGTCGGTCACGCGGGCCTTGGCCAGGAAGATGGAGCCGTCCCTGTACTGATAGACGAACCTGCCGCCGGTGATCCAGGCGGACCGCCCGTCTTCGGCCAGGGTCATCGCATAGATGCTGTCCGCGGGGAGACCATCCTTCATCTCGAACTGTCGCCAGGAGCGGTCCCGGGGCCGATAAACGAAGAGTCCCGACACATGCGTGGCGAAGAGCACGTCGTCGCCGACCTGGACGATCTCGATAGCCTGGGCGACCTTCTGCTGATCGTCGGTGGATCGAGCCATCGGCTTGGGCACGTCCACAACGTTCCAGCGGTTAGGTTCGCCGGAGAAGCAGAGCACCAGTTCGCCGCCGGCGGTGATGCCCTGGACCCATAGCCCGATGGGCGTGCGGCGAATCATCACCGTCTGCACAAGGTTCTGCGGCAGTGGAACCGGTTCGCCCGCCACCTGGGGCCAGACACCTCTCTTGAGCATGATCTCGTCGGCATGGTACGAGTAGCCGTGGGCGCCGCCGGAGTTGGTGCCGGCCTCGCCGTGACCGAGTTCGCCCCAGGCCATTTCATTCTCTTTCCGTCTGCCCTGGCGGCGGTCGAGCCGGGCCAGGATGGGCGCGGCCCTGTCAGGGGGCAGCACGGCGGCCAGCTCGCGGGCCCAGGCGTAATCCTCCGGGTTGATGAGGTAGCTGTTGAGGTGAATGTCCGATGGTTTCTGAGTCACCATGCCGTCGTACAGATACTCGGCGGCTTTCTGTCGCTGCCCGGCGCGCGTGTAGGCCCGGGCCGTCTGGAACGGAAAAACTGACAGGCCTTTCTTCTGCTGCTCGTACAGCCGGTCGATCCAGGCGTAGAAGCGGATCTGGCGGTCGGGATGCTCCTCCCAGTACTTGTTGAGCTCTTCCGACCACGGTGGAGCGAAGTTGCCAGGGCGACTCTCGGGCGAGCGGGTCGCCTCCAACTCGTGCGACCAGCGGTAGTACTCCGTCAGCAGAACCAGGCTGCGGTCGATGAGTTCCTCGCCCTGGCAGACATGCTTGAGACAACAGCGGACAAGGTAATAAAACGCCTCGCCGACATGAGCGGGGTCAGTGCGCGGAAACCGCAGATACGTCTCCCAAGCGTCGACCACCTCCTGCCAGGAACCTTCGGACGGTTTGCTGGTGTGCCATCCGTCGGTCTGGACAATGAGCGAGCACATGGCGCGGGCCAGATGATAGTGGGCCTCCTTGGCGGTTGGGTCAAGGTAGATCACTCGCTGGGCGGTGGCAACTTGTCGGCGTTCGACATCGACGCCCATGAAGGGGGTATGGCGCGACGGATCCTTGAGCGTGGCCAGCAGTCGAGCGGCCTCGAGGCGTCGCTCCAGATGATCGTCATCGGCCGACCGGACGCCATCGGTGTGATGGACGCGGTCGGGGATGGCCTGGCGAAGCTGCGGAACCAACTCCTTCAGCGTCGCCAGAGTGAACGTGAACTGGACGGTGGAGGCCTCGGCGCCCTTGACCTTCATCAACAGATCCAGGTGGATCGGCGTCTCCTCAAACGGTTTGTCCAGCGAGGGAGACTCGCTGAAGGCGGCACTGAGGACCAAGTCGCCGACCGCGGCCAGCACCGCCGCGTCGGGCCGCGCGAGGCCCGAAGAACCCAGGGTCGTCTCCCCGGCCAGAAGATCGGGTCGCTGGCGACGCAGCAGGCGGTAGCCGCGCTCCTTCAGCAGATCCTCGAGGATCCCCTGAAGAGAGCCCTCCAGAAACTCCAGGCGACGCGAGGCGCCCTTGTTGATACTGCTGGCCACGACCGCCGTGGGCAGTCCGAGGGCGGTTTCGGCGGCGCTGGCTCGAATGTGGGCCGCCAGTGCCGCGGCAGCCTTGCGGGTAGCCTCGGCACGCGGGCCGCCGACGGGAATGACCTGTTCGCTGATGACGTTGCCGCTGGCGGTCTCGATGCCCAGGACGCTGACGTGCCGCCGGTTGAACTCATCGACACCCGGAGCTGCATAGACGAGGTACGCGGCCCCAAGAATCTGTCCCTGCCGGACCGGCTCGCGCACCAGGCCGGCTGCGCTCAGAGAACGCTCGGCCAGCACCTTCCGAATATGTCGGCGGTCCAGAACCGTCAGGCCGACATCCGCCTCCAGGGCCTCGGACAGATCGGCCACCGCGGCCTCTACCTCCGGAGAACCGCTTTCGTCGCACAGCAGAGCCACCGTCACCCGTGTACCGGCGGCCGCCGTGGCCGGAGGCGGCCCCTGCCCTGGCGGGTTCCCGTCGGCCGCCCCGGGGATGGCCATGGCCGCCAGGAGAAGCCCGACGGCCAAGGCCCGCCTCAACCCGACACTGGCAGTAACACGCACGAGGCCACGCATGATGCTCACTTCTCCTTAGAAGCCAGATCCTTGGCCAGTTGCATCAGCACGGTGTCCAGGGCATTGACCCCGGCATCTTCCAGAGCGGCCTTGGCCGCCAGGGCCTCGACCAGATCGACCCGGGCCGCAACGCCCCTGTCGCTCACGCTCACGGTCCGGCCCGGCACAGCGATGACCCGCAGCTCAACTCGGGCCCGGCAGGACAACAACCCATGAATCTCCGCCGCGAAAGCGCTGGTACCTTCCCCTTCGATCAGGTAGTCAATCTCGGTCTCGCCGTACTTCCCGGTCTCCAGGAGCCGCCGCTTCCACCCATCGATGGGATCCTTGGGCACAACGACGGTCAGGCCCAGGGTCCGGAGCCGGTTGGCCACGGCCGTCTGCGCCGCGGGATCGGACAACGGCCGATTTACGTGCGTCTCGCTCACGTCCACCAACACGGTCTTGCCGACCAGAGGCTCAACAGCCTGCTTCAGCTTCTTGAAGGTCTCGTCCACCACCGCCTGCTGCGGCTTCTGGAGTCTGCGGACCTCGGGCGTCAGGGTTCCGGTAAGCCGCTCCAGCAGAGTCTCCAGCCCGTTCTGGGCTGCCGCCTTGGTCGACACGGTGGTCTGCACGGTGGTCGTCACATCAATGATCTTCAGAACCAGGTAGTTGGTCTGGTCGATGCGGCTGGCCCGGCCGACAATCACGTACTGTGCCGAGAGAAACTTGCCCAACTCGACCGCCGAGCCCGCCTCGACCAGTCCCGAGAGACTCATCTTGTGTTCCTCGGCCACCTTCTTCACCTGGTCTCGGTTCACGATGGTCACCTTCTCCATTGTGCTCAGCACGGCGTTCACCTGGTCGGTCAGGGCCGACGGCTCCAGGTCCACGCCCTTGAGGACGTCCAGGTCGAAGACCGCCACGCGGATCGCCCGCAGTTCCTGCGGCTTGTCTGTGCTGGTGTCCTGCGACATGGTTGTTTCCGAGTCGCCCGACGTCTCCTCGCCCGGAGCGGCCGCGGCCTGGCTCGCCGCCCCCAGAGTCAGCCACGCAACCATCGCCACCAGGGCTGCGTACCACGCCACACGGTTACCGTTCATTGTTCGTCTCCTTCTTCGTCGTTGTGCATACCAGCGGAATGCCCAACTCGGTGAACTTCATCATCAGTCGCACTTGCTGCGCCGCCGACGGGGGCAGCGTATCGTCCTCCAACCAGACTGCGCCCCGCCGGCCGACTCTCTTCTTCGGTCGGTTCAGGTCCAGCCATTTCCACTCGTCGAGCAACTTGTCGTCGCCGAGGATCAACAACTCGTTCCGGCCACCGTCATCGACCGTGGGGTTGTCCTCCGGCTCGATCTTTCTGAGCTCTCTGGTCATGCCGAGCGGAGGTTCCTTGGACCCGCGGAGGTCAAGCACATGGATGCGGGACGGAATGTCCCTCATGACCGGCCACGCCTGCAGAGCGGCGGCGAGGACAGGCCTCTCGGCGGCCAGGATCTCCGTCTCCGGCGGCCAGGTCATCTCGGCCATCCGCCAGTGCAGTTCCCGGCGAGGCTGGGCGGCCGCCTTGAGCAGTGCCACCAGCAGCGAGTCTGCCGACTCCGACCGGCCCAGTCGCTCGGGCCATGGCAGGTAGCTGACGATGACGCGCGGCTCGGGAGGCGTTCTCTGTTGCTCCCTGGATCGTCGGTCCGTATCCACCCACCTGACCTCTTCCACCAGCGGCAGGCCGTCCCTGTCGGTCATCCACGCCCAGCGGTTGACGATGCCGCCATGGGGCGACGCGTGGGCGGCAAACTCCGGCGGCTCCGGCCATTGCTGCGAGGCCATCTCGGCCAGGCCGGCCTGCATTCGCCTGGGCTCGACGGCCGTCTTGCCGGCCACTGGGCCGAACCACGAGGCCTCCAACACCAGCACGTTGACCCTCTTCTCCTCGGCCAGCGTCTGCAAGTCCCCGGGGCCCTGCCCTGCCGCGGCCCGGCCGACAACCAGCAGCACTGGCGGCAGCTCACCGCCGGCGTCCACTGGCGTCGGTGAAAGCTCAGTCACCGAGATGCTCCTGACCGGCAGCCCCACGGCAGCAGCCCACTCGGTGAACCACTGCGGAGCGGCGGTGGCGTGAAGGGCGATCTTCCTGGCCGGCTCGTCTTGGCCGGGCTGCTTCGTCTCCTGGTTCCAGGCTACGTCGCGGTCGGGGTAGACCACGACTTCGCCGACCACGTTCCTTCCTCGGTCGACGACAGAGAACACCGTGGGTACCCGGACGGCAGGCACAACCACCAAGGACTTGGTCACGGCGGAGGTCTGAATCACATCGGCGGGCTCGGACCAGGTCCGGCCGAAGGCGGTCAGGACCACCTCCTTCTCCATCAGTCGCCCGCCGCGAAGGGACAACAGCAGAACTTCCACCCGGCGCCCGCCGCGGGCAAATGTGACCGGGACCAACGGCCTCACCACTGGCAACTCTCCAGATGCACGAGAGCCGGCAGCGTCGTGCCGTGGCGGAGACTCCGTCTGGCTCGTCTGGGCCTGAACGGGAAGGCACGTCGCCAAGGCGCCCAGGGCGAGGAAGATGGTCAGCCGCAGTCGCATTAGTTCGTTTGCTCCTTCAGTGACCAAGCCGCCGCCTCAACGTTGAGCAGGTGGTCGCCCAAGGCCAGCTGGCCCAGCGGCGTCCCGGTCAGGCCGACGTGCCGCTGTCCGCTCAGGATGGCCGGCGCTCCTTGACGTTGCGACGCATCCACCGCGATGGCGTACTGCATATCGACCTTGCCATTGGTAACTCGCGGATCCAAGATGACCCGGATGCCGGGTGATTCGGCCGTGGCCCCCGGCAGTTCGATGGTCGCCGGTTGTCTCTCGCGGCAGACGATGATGTAGGTTCGCGCCACTCCGCCGGTGACGGTCGGTCCCAGAGTCAGCAGTACGGCAACAGGAGCATGCTGCCCCTGGCTGCCGACGGCCGAGGCCACGCGAATTGATTGATCGTCGGCGGCGTACCAGGCCAGCGGCCCGGCCACTGACTCGTGCAGGGCGAAGACCTTGGCCACCTGGCGCATCTGCTCCGGAGTCACCGAGGCGGCGACCGTCGCGCCCGCCGGTCCCTGCAACTCGGCCTTCTGCTCCGCTGCGGACGGACGCGTCCTGGCCGTCCATACCCCGGCCAGCACCAGCAGGCCGCCGACACAAGCCGCGGCGGCCAGCCCGGCCCAACGACCGGCTCGACGCCATCGCACACCGTGGGCCTCGTGATGCACCAGAACCACCGGCCGGGACGGCTGACGCTGACGCCAGGGAGCCAGCGATCGCCGCATGCGCAGCAGAGCTTTCAGTCTCTCGCGGCTCGGCGCATCGTCGAGCACTCCGAGCAGCACGTCGGCGGCCTGATCGCCGTCGAGTTCCCCGTCGGCCAGTTGCGACAACCGAATCTCGTCCTGTTCGCTCATCATTGCCTGGTCCTCCCTGCTACCCGGGCGTTCATCTCGGTCAGCAGCAGTTTCTTGGCCCGCCAGACGCGAGAGGCGATCGTTCCTCGCGGCTGGCCTTCGATCTCGGCGGCCTCGTCATACGTGTAGCCATCCAGTTGCGTCAACTCGAAGGCAGCGCGACACTCATCAGGCAGGCCGCACAGCAGCGCCATGGCCATGCGACCCAACTCGCGATTCTCCGCCAGGCCGGCCGGATCGTCGCTTGGATCCGCCCCCTCGGGACAGTCGCGGAATTGACCCTGGGCCCGCTGTCGCCGGGCGTCACTTCGCAGGGCGTCGCGGGCGCAGTTGACCGTAATGCGGTGCAACCAGGTACCGAGCGAGGACCGGCCTTCGAACTTCCCTGCCCCGGCCAGAGCCTTGACACAGGCCGTCTGCACCACGTCGTGGGCCAGATCGGCGTCGGCCACAACCCGCAGGGCCACGCGATACATTCGCGGCACATGTTGCGTCAACTCGTGGGTCGCCGGATCGCTCATGGTGTGGTTCCCGTAAGGTGCAACCGTTTCATTAGACGCCCCCAGGCGGACCCGTTTCGCCGCCGATATCGGAAAACCTGGCCGAAGATCACGATTTCGGCCAGACACCAGGGAGCCAGAGCGGTGGACATGGCGACGCCCCTTGATCGAGAATACCGCGCCTTGCCGTCGGCGGGCTGCTACGGCAACAGACGATTGTCGGCGGCGAACGACGAATTCGCTTTCGGTTCGCCGACCTGTGCCCGGCCAGCCTACGGCGGCGGAGGGCCAAGGTCAATGACGACGCGGTAGAACTTCTGGCTCTCGGTCCAGCCGATCAGCCCCTGGTGCGCCGAGACGCCGAAGTAGCGGATCGGCGGATGGTCGTAGAAGGCCTGAGGCGTGAGTTGCTCCGGGGCCAGGGTCTTGGCGTGGAATCTCATCCACGGGTTGCCCGGGGCGTGGACCCAGCCGTCGTACAGGAGCAACCAGCGATAGAAGCCGAAGCTGTGGTCGTACTGGTCGTGCGACTGGACGACGCCCAGGGCGCTGGCATGCGACTTGTCAGAAGGAGCATAGACAGTAAGCGTGCGGGCGGATTCCAGAAGCGAGTCCTCATGTGCATAGTAGGCCCCACAGTAGTTGTTGAGCTCGTGGACGCCGCCGGACTCGACGGTGGCCAGGGCCCGAGGAAAGACGGAGACCTTGAGCGTCTCCAGGTCGATGACCAGCGGACGTTGCCGCGTGGCTTCGGTGTGTCCAATCCGCCCGACAAGCAGGCTGGGTCGTCCGGCCAGGCGATACGGACAAGTCCATCCGGGCAGGAAGGCCAGGTCGGGTTCGGCGCGATTGGTCTGCTCGTCTGTCACCAGAAGGGTCTTGGTGGCCTGGTGGAAGACATTGACCTTTGGGCCGGCGGCGGACCACTGAGCAATGGCGCACCACGCCCGCCGCTGCGGGCCGAAGGTGCCGATGGCACAGACCTTGCCGGGCTCCAGGGGATGAACGACGGCCCGAAGGTCGCATGGAGGCAGCCCATCGGCCTCGCCGACCTTCGCCAGAACCTTGCCGTCGGGCGAGACCACCCACAGTCCGGCGTGGCGAGTGGCGATCCAGACGTTTCGCCCGTCCCAGGCCACCTCGTCGAAGTGAGCGGTATCATCAACAAACCATTCCTCCAACAGGCCGGCCTTTCGCTGGGCGACGACAGCCCCGCTGGCACAGAACACGTCCAGGCCGTCACCACAGGAGGTCATGCGGCGAAGCTGCCGCCACCAGGAGCCTTTGACCATCGGCCACGCGAAAGAATCCGCGGGGAGCGTTCTGCCGTCGAGGGTCTGGAGTTTCATCGGCACTTCCTCGAACCGCACGCGGGTCGGTGTGTTCTCTTCGGGGTGGCCCGTGGCGTTGGAGACGAAAGCGGTTGACTTGCCGGGAGCCAGGCCGTCGCGGATTTCGATGGCCAGGTGTTTGACGGCCGTGGGCAGGGGCAGGCTGTATCGGGCAATGTCCGGATGCTGGTAGATTTCAGCCAGAAGGGCCTCGGTGTCTCTCAGCAGGTCGGCGGCGGGCTTCTTCTCGGCAAAGCGCTCGCTGTACAGGAAACGGAGTTTGCCGTAGCGAGCAGCCATGGAGTCGGCCGGGCGGTTCATGGCGGCGACCCGATCGAGGAATCGCAGGTACTGCTCCCGCGTGAATCCCCCTCTGTAAAGCGGGGCGACGCGCTCCAACTGAATCACGACATAGTTGGAGACGGGCAACACGTTCTCCATCAGGTCGGCCAGCATCTCCAGATCCTCGGCCTGCCAGGACTCGCCGTCGAGATGGTGGACGACCATGCCCCCGAGGTAGTCCCGCAGATAGTACATGGCCGACACGGGAGGCTGAAGGTCGGCAAACCACAAGGGAACGACCTCGCGAATGAATCGCTTGCGGGCCTTCTCGGCGTCGGGGGCGGCCCGGAGGCCGATGTCGGCCGTGGCGGTCCGGTGAGCCTGCCAGATCAGATGCAGAGCCATCCCGGCCGCCTGTTCGGCGGTGGTCTGCCGGTTTCGGATCAGGTACTCCACGTGACTCATGGCTACATGCCACACGGCAAAGCATCGTTCGCCTTCCTGCTGCCAGCGATCAGGCTCGGCCGCCAACTCCTGGGGGTATGGCTTGTGGCCGGCGATGTCCTTCATGTACTCCTGAAGGAGCACCTTGCGTCCGGCCGGGTCGTCGCGGATCAGCAGCGCCGCTTCGCGGAGGCCGGTGGAGAGGGGGAGATTCCCCAGGGCAGCGAACGCTTCGGCTCGGGCGATAAGGGCCCGAACCTGATCGTCCACCGACATGGCCTGTGTGTCTTGCTCCAGCCCGGTCACCAGGGAAGCGAGTTGGCCACCGACGTAGTCCGGGGCCTCGGACAGTCTAACCACCTGCTCGGGCAGTGAACGCCCCTTGCCGTCGGCACCGGTCAGCTTGACGCGAAAGGTAACCGGCCGCTCAGTCTCCGCCGCCGGCGTCAGGGCCACCTCGTACTCGCCCTCGACGAACACCGGTACCAGGCGTTTCAGGTCGCCCTCGCCCGCCAAGGCGGCCTCTCGGGCGATTTGCCGGGCCTCCTCAACCTCAATCACCGCCGTGCCCTTGCGGTTGCCCAATGCCTCGGCCAGCAGTTCGGCATAGCCACGCTGAAGGTGATCGTACTGGTGAGTCAGCGACCGGGAGACAAACGGCGGCACGCCGAAGACCTGCGTCACGCCGTCGGCAAAGCGGGTACGGCAGCGGCGAATGTCGGCCAGGATGGTGGCTGCCGCCTGATCGGCCCGACCGTCAGCCAGGGCCACACAGTCCACCGCCAGGCGGGCCCCACTGCGGCATTCACAGATGGTCATCCGCACGAACTCCTTGCCGTCCGCCGACTGGCGGCCCAGGATGACCAGCACGTCGGCCTTGAGCAACCGGCCGGCCTTGATCCGCTCACTCGTGGCCGACGGGTCTGTCAGGCCCCACAGCGAGAGTTCCTTGGCCAGCAGATCCAGATGCTCGCGGTCCACCAGCGTCAGCCCGCTGTCCGTCGCCAGGCCGAAGGAGACCAGGTCGGCCACCGGCGACGACCGCAGATCTTCGGCCACGATCGCCGCCCAGGTGGTCAGCGGGACCGGACGAACAGCCTCCTGTGCCCCGGCCCCGCCGGGCCACAGGAGCAACAGGCACAGGGCCGCCGCAACTCGCGAAGCGTTCATCACTCACCCCCGCCCTGGGGAGGTCGCCGCCGTGCCGCCCCCGACACGTACGCGGCCCCCTCCAGGCTATCCTGACTCACCCAGACGCCACGACCGACTCCCGGATCGTCGGCAGCGACTCGAGGGACCAGCCCCACAGACGCACGCACCGGATGATTAGACGCCGCCGGCGATGTGACGTTTCCGATAACGTACGCTATCTTTCGCACTTCGGGATGAAGGGGTAAGCATCGCGCGGGCGATTGTAGCAAACAGTGCGAAGGGCGAATAGCGGTCAATGAACAGACTCGGGGCGATGCGTGCCGACGTGACGGTAGCCGCTCTCTGTAGAGCGTTTTGGTGACAGCGCCGTTTGCTCCACCATTTTTCCTCTTTCAGTACTTCTCTCTGCAATCGAGCTCACCGGTAACCGCCGGCGGGCTCGGCCCGTGTCTGGCGGGAACACGCCCCTTTTCGGCCCCTGGCATCCGCGGCCCGGTGCCCCTCGCGTGACGCGGTTCGGCCGCCAGGTCGCCGAAACGGCCCGAGAGCGTCTCTCCCTCTCTGAATCGCGTGACGCGATGGCAACGCGTCACGAGAGAAGTAACTGCCTGCCTCTCAAGCGTTTACGCCGCTCCGGCCGCATGCCTGTTGCAGCACCGCAAACGGGGTGCAATATGCCCAGCAATCCCCGTCACGTGAGGGTTTGCGGTGCCAAATGCGCTCACATCGGCGGGGGCATCACGGTCGGTGGCACTGCTTTGGCACTGCAATGGCACTGCTTCGCGGATGTGACGGGCAAACGTTTGCACCGGTGCCACCACATTCTGGCAGGTTTTGGAGTTGATGGTGAGCCGTGGTGGACTGTTCGGGGCGAAATACAGTTCTTGCCGCGTGGCGCCACACGCCATGGAGGAAGCCGAGCCAGTAACGGGGCGGCTGACACCTGCTTCAGAAGCCATTTGCGTAGTAATGCGCGATAGCACAATTCAGTTGCTCAGTCACAGCCCCTGCCGTCCATTTCACCCAAGGACCGCCGCACAGGCCAGAATCTCTGGGCGCGCCCTCGCACCTCGGAGCGACACATACGAAAAGCGGGGCGTCTGAGTTGGCCTCAGACGCCCCGGTGCATCGGTGCGACGGCGTTGCGTGCCGCCGCACTCTCTACAGGCTACTCTTCAATGTACTCGTACGCTCCCATGTCGGGCGACTCATCCCGGTCGTTGCTGTCGTAGTCGATCCCTTCCGGGTGTTCCTGGCTCACGGCGGGGGCGTAATTCGGATCGCCCTCGTCAATGGCGTACGAACCGCTCGTCAGGTGGTAATCGCCGTTCTCCCAATCCACGAAGCCCGCTTGAGTCCGTGTGACCACCATGCTGTTGGCTCCCTCGCTGAGCCCAGCCGGCGGGGTCGTCAGCCAGCAGTTGTAGTCGGAATCGGGATAGCCCGACTCCCACACGGCGCCGCTGATGATGTTGTTGCGCACAACAACATCGATCGGTGGAGCCGTAGTCATGTAGCGGATCCCGTGTGCCGGGTGGACCGTGCCGGCATCGATTGTGTTGTGCACCACCAGGACGTTGCCGCCGCCGCCCACACACAGCAGATACGCCGGATCGTCCGTTGTGGTCAAGAACAGGTTGTTCCGGATGGTCACGTTCTTCGGGTTTCCAGTGACGCTCAGCGGATCAAGCTTGATCTGCTGGCCGGAGTGCTCCATGCACTCGAAGCGGTTGTTCTCGATCAGCATCCCATCCACCGTTCCCTGCACGGCGATGCAGTCGGTGTGCGGGCAGTCGCCTTCGGCGCTGGGCACGAAGTAGACGTTTGTCGGATCGCTGTCCAGACGCCACGTGTCGTACAGGCTGCGCCGAGGCGCATAGTCCTCGTCGTCAGGCAGCAGGTAGATTCTGCCGGTCTCCATGTGGTAGAAGATGGCGGAGGCGCCCGTGTTGTCCTGCGTGCACGTGCCCCAGGTGTAGTCGGCCGGCCACGTGCCGTACGCGGTGCCCGGCCAGGAGAAAGCCGACGTCAGATAGTTCTGATCATGGATGTAGCATCCGGCCACGACCAGGTCGGCGTTGCCGGTGGCCAGAATCGCGTCCTCGGCCCCCGACTTGAACTCGCAGCCAAGCACTTCCCAGTGGTCGGACTCGCGGTCCGGCACGGCCAGGTTCTCCTTGATGGAGAGAGCGTAGGCGGCGTGGTCGAACGTGCAGTTGATGATCGAGATGTACGACGCGCCGCCCGTCTCACCACTGGTGAACGTGTGGCTGAGCTGCGATTCCTTGATGCCGTACGGGGCGAAGTCGCCCGGCGGGTCGCCCGCCAGCTTGGCACCCTCGAACTCACAGCTGTCGAACGTGACGTAGTTGGCTCCGGCCATGCAGACCGCCGGCGGCGGATTCACGCACGAGGCCATGTAGCCTGGATCGAAGTTGAACTCCTGAAACACCAGGTAGGCATCCTTGACAGGTGAAGTATCGAACGTCAGGGAGTCGATGTGCGGCATGTCGTGGCCGGACCACCGTGCGTAGGTGATCGGCGCCTGGGATGTGCCGCACGGATCCTCGCTGTCGATGTTCACCGTGCCCAGATCACCTGTGCAGTAGACAGTGGTACCGGGATACAGCGGCCCGGCCTGGATCCGGGCGAACGTCTGCCACGGCAGTGACGACGTGCCCGGATTGCTGTCCGAGCCGTTGGTCGCGTCCGCATAGTACTCGTCGGCATACACCGTGACTGTCACGGTGTCGCTGTCGGTCGCACCATCGTCATCGGTGATTGTCAGCGTGATTTCGTGCGTGCCGATGCTCAGCGACACCTCGGCCGTCTCGCCCGTGGCGATCTGGCTGGCCCCTTCGCTCCAGACGTAGCTGACGATCAGCTCGTCGTCACTTGAGGCCGATCCGTCCAGGGTCACCGTCTCGCCGCCGGTGTAGTCCTCGTCTTCAAGCACCTGATCCTCGCCCGCCTCGGCCGTCGGCGGGTAGATGCCGCCATAGTAGGTGACAACCAGCTTCGCGCCATAGGTGTGATCGCTGTAGTCCCACTGGCAGATGCGACGGTAGCCGCCGCTGCCCCAGCCGGAACGCAGGCCGAAGTAGTTGCCCGGGACATAGCCCGCGCGGTCGATGAACTCCTGGACAATGCTCCCGACATCCGGCGAGGTGTACCACGTGCTCGCCGTCCAGTCACCCGTCGGCAACGCCCAGTCCACATAGCCGGACGTCACGGGCAGATTGAAGGTGTCGAGGCTATCCAGCAGTGGGCAGCTGTCGGAATCCACCATCTGGAACCGGACGGTGGACGCCGGCGTTTCGGTCAGGTACGCGTTGGCCTTGAAGTAGGCCGTGGCAATCGTGGCCTCCTCGGGGATGCCCAGTGCCCAGCGGTAGAAGCCCACACGGGCCGTGCTGGTGTAGGGGAAGTAGATGCTCGCGCCGCTGAAGGCGCTGCTGCCGCTGTACGCCAGCGTGTCGTCCCTGGAAGCCGCCACCTGGTACTCCACCTCAATCGGCTGGGCCTCCGTGACCACCACCTGAACCGTGTCGTCGTCGGTTGCCGCCATACTGTCGGTGACCGTCAGCGTGATCGTGTGCGTGCCCACGGCCAGCAGCACCCGGGCCGTCTCACCCGTGGCGATCTGCCCCACGCCCGACTCCGTCCACACGTAGCTCGTGATCGAGCCTTCCGATCCCGAACCGTCCAGCACCACGTACTGGTCGCCGCTGTCGTTCAGGTCTTCCACTTCCTGATTGTCGCCCGCCTCCGCGGTCAGCGTCACGCCGCCCGCATAAACGGTGATCTGAACCGTGTCATCATCCGTGTCACTGTCGTCGTCGGTCACCGTCAGCGTGATCGTGTGCGTCCCCACGGCCAGGGAGACCTGAGCCGTCGAGCCCGTGGCGATCGGGCTGCCCCCCTCGGTCCACACGTAGCTCGTGATCGTCCCGTCCGAGTCCGACGAACCCGTTCCATCCAGCGTCACCAGTTCGTAGTTGTTCTGGTCCGTGTCGGTGACGCCCTGATCGTTGCCGGCATTGGCCACCGGCGCCTGGTTCGGCGCGGAAACCACGACTTCCACCGTGTCATCGTCGGTCG
>JAAYDY010000097.1 GCA_012729015.1 Phycisphaerae bacterium
CCCACGGGCAAACATAGAGGGCACAGCCCCGCGATACGTCAGCCGAGTGCCGGGGAAGGCGTGTCGGCCACGTTGGCGAGCGGCCCTCTGGCAGCGGTCTCGCCAGCCACGACGCTCGGACGGAACTTCGTCAGGATTCTGACAAGGTCACCACGCAGCGCGCGGCAGTTTCGCCTCTGGTGCAGATGTAGAGGGTAACGCCCTGAGACAGGCACACACGGTTTGGGGTTGGTCCGGACTCATACTGTCGGATTCCGACAGTACCACAGCCGCCGGGCGGCTGGAATCGCTGCATGCCGACTGGCGGAATCCGCCAGTCAGCCACACGAACGAAAGGAAGGGACGATGGTTGCAGTGAACATGTCGGTTGCAGAGCAGAACTCGTTCGACCGCTGCAGCGAGGATCGGGGCCGGCGTGTCGCCGATGACTGCCGGGGGCCTGTCACCGAAAAGCGGCCGTCCGCTTTCCTCGGGGACGTCTTCGGGGAGGCCGTTTCGGCGGAGCGGCGGCTGGCGATCTTCACCCTGCCGGACCGGCGGACGCGGCACTTCGCCGACCTCGCGGACATCGACGCCTACTGCGAGCACACCAGCGACCAAGGCCAGGAAACCTTCTTCGGCCTCGGACTGGTGCGCGGGACGCCCCAGGGCCGCGGCACGGCGGAAGACGTGGCCGCCATCGGTGGCTTGTGGTGCGACATCGACCGGGCCGGCCCCGCGCACCCGGACAAGCCGCTGCCGGTGACCATGGAGGAAGTCGAGGGCCTGCTGAGCGAACTGCCGCTCTCGCCGTCGATCATCGTCGACAGCGGCCACGGTGCCCATGCCTACTGGCTCTTTCGTGAGGTATGGCTCTTTGAAGACGATGCCGACCGGCAGAAGGCCGCGGCACTTGCTCGTGGCTGGCATGGCCTGGTGTGCCGTCTGGCGGAGACCAAGGGCTGGAAACTCGAGAACCTGAGCGACCTGGCCCGCGTGCTGCGGGTGCCGGGCACGGTCAACCACAAGGTGCCGGACCACCCCGTTGCTGTTCGAATCCTGCGCTACGATGCCACCCTGCGCTACAATCCGAGCGACTTCGAGCCGTTCGTTACAGTTGACGACCTCTCGCCACAGGCGGCCCCCCCCGTCGTGGCCGGCGACCTCATCCTCCGCCCCGATGCCTCGCCGCCGGCGCAGCGGATGATTGAGGCTGCCGCCGTCAGTACCAAGTTCGTCGAAACCTGGAATCGCAAGCGGTCAGACCTGCTCGACCAGTCGCAGTCCGCCTATGACCTGAGCCTGGCGACGATCGCCGCCGTTCTGGGCTGGTCCGACCAGGAGATGGCCGACCTCGTCATCGCCGCCCGGCGGAAGCACAACGAGAAGCCGGAGAAGGCGCTGCGACGGGATTACATGGTCCGCACGCTGGAGCGGGCCCGGAAGGCGGCCGCCGAGATGTCGGCCGAGGGCGCCGACGTGGATCTGTCCGGCATCATGGGCCAGGATGAGCCCCGCGAAGAGGCGACCGAGCCGGCGGCCGTCAACCCCGGTCCGGTCCCCGACCGCCTGCTCTACGTGCCGGGCTTCATCGGCGAGATGATCGACTTTTGCCTGGCCGCAGCGCCGTACCCCAGCCTCGGCATGGCCTTCTGCGGAGCCCTGGCCATGCTCGGGCACCTCACCGGCCGCAAGGTCCGCGACCCCAGCGACCTGCGGACCAACCTCTACCTGCTGGCCCTGGCCAGCTCGTCGGCCGGCAAGAACTACCCGCGGCAGATGAACTCGCACCTGGCCATGGTCGCCGACCTGGCCGAAACCATCCGCATCCGCTTCGCCAGCGGCGAGGGCATCGAGGATCGCCTCGAGGAGCACCCCTCGACCATGTACCAGACCGACGAGATCGACGGGATTCTCCAATCAATCAGCAAGTCGAAAGACGCCCGCTTCGAGTCCATCATCACCACGCTGCTGACCATGTTCTCATCGGCCAACATGATGTACCCGATGCGCTCCAAGGCCGGCAAGCAGTCGTCCAGCATCATCCACCAGCCGCACCTTACGATCTTCGGCACCGCCACGCCGGGCCATTACTACGAGGCCCTGTCGGACCGCATGCTCACCAACGGCCTCTTCGCCCGCATGATCATCGTCGACACCGGCAAACGCGCCCCCGGCCAGGACGCCCGGCCGGTCTCGGAGATGCCCCGGCGGCTCGTGGACACGGCCTGCTGGTGGGCCGAGTTCCGCCCCGGCGAGCGGCGCGGCAACCTCCTCGACTTCTGCCCCCAGCCGATCATTGTCCCGTACAGTGACGACGGCAAACGCGCTGCCGATGAGTTCCGCCGCTTCGCCGACGAGCGCTACTCCGAGGCCGAGGACTGCGGCGACGAGGTGGCCACCACCGTCTGGGGCCGGGCCAACGAGAACGCCCGCAAGCTGGCCCTGATCTACGCCTGCAGCGAGAACCACGCCCTGCCGCAGATCAGCAAGGCCGCCATCGAGTGGGCCATGGCCTTCGTCGAGCACCAGACCCGCCGGATGCTCTTCATGGCCGGCCAGTACGTCAGCAGCAACGATTTCGACGCCCTCTGCAAGCGGGCCATCCGCACCCTTCGCCAGTGGCACGCCAAGGAGGGGCCGCAGGCGCTGCTGCCGGCGTGGAAGTTCCGCAGGCAGCTGAGCCTGCACCCCACGGCCTTCAAGGACGTGATGTTCGAGCTCGACCAGCGCCGCCAGGCGGTCTTCGACTCTGAGCCCGGCAAGACCAAACCCAGGCAGGGCTACCGGCTGCTGTGAGGAGTGAGAATACCAGAGATTCCCACGAAACCGGGAGCTATTCTCACCGGGCGCGGGAGATCGCCGAGATTCCCGCGCGGGCCTGCGCGGTTTTCTCGGGAGACGTAAGTGGCAGAAGGAGGAGGGGATAGAGAGTGAATAAAGAGATAAACGATAAATATACCCCCCCATACCTATACCCTTTCTCCCCTCCCTCTTAGCGTGCGCGCCTATAGGGCCGCGCGGCAATCCGCTTTGCCAGGGACCAGGGCCTGCCTGACGGAAGCTCACTGCAGCAACAGCGCATCTTTCAACGGTTGAAAGGTGCGTCCAACCACCGACGGCCTCCGGCCAGCTGTCGTGGTGTCACGTTTGGGGGTCGGAGCAAGGGAATATCAGATGAGAATCGGGATCTGCCAGAACTGCGAACACTTTCACCAGTACAGGCTGGAGGATTTTGCCGGCAGCACCAGAGTTGAGTGCCACCTGGGACTGGGCGGAGAGTGTAGACGCGACCCGCCCATCGTCCCTGAGGGCTACCACGGGGGCCACAGGGATCGCGCGGTGGGCAAGTGGCCGACCGTGCTCGCCTCCTCAGGGTGCAGCCAGCACGCGATCAGGGACAGACGCACCGGGTCGTGCTACCCACGGCCCGAGCCGCACCCGACGGACATCATCATCAAATGGAACCCTGTAGCCAAGCCCGTGCTCTGTTCGTGCTGCGAGCTTCAGTTCACGCCGCCGGTGGGCCCGTGCCTCACGGTCGAGGGCACTTGGGAGTTTGTGTGCCTGAAATGCGCCGAGAAGCTCATACCCGAGGCGGCGCGGGATTGTCGGCTGCTTCGGGCCAACTACCGGCCTGATCAAGCGCCGCGACGCACGGGTGTGGGAATGGCGCCAGAGCCGCAGAAGGTTGGATAAGCAGCCGCACGTGCCGCTACACGTTGGCCCATGTTCGCCGCGGTCATGATGAGGCGGCCACGATGCCACCGCATCCACCCCGTCGCGACGTGGGCCAACCTGGGCGGCCGCGGTTTCTCCGTGGCGATTCCTTCGGCCGTGGGCCAGCGGAACAGCCGGGCGGCTGGTTTTTGTTTGTGTGGAGTAGCGAACATGGAATCTGGCCGGCGATAGCCGGCCGGGAAGGAGGAGGTTGATGATGAACGTGCGCTATGCAGAGAACCGGGTCACACAGCAGGAACTGGCCGAACGGCATGCCCACGCGGGCGGCGATCATCGTGGCTGCTATCGCCGCGTCTGTGGCGTCTGCGGAAAGGTCTTCTATGCCGGCCTGCCACGGGCCAGCCTGTGCTCGGAGCGGTGCAACCAGATCGCCATCCTCAGGCGTCGACACGAACGACAGCGCCGAGCTCGTCAGCGACGGTGCCCGCGCTGCGGTATCGTCTTCGTGGCGAAGCGGAACGACGGCGTCTACTGCTCGAATGCGTGTCGCCAGGCCATGCACCGCCGCCGCGTAACGGCAGGCGGCCCCTGAGCATTCTCACGGTACGAAAGCCGTTACGGGTCCTTCCAGGCGAGGAACTTTTTCGAGGCGTCCGGGAGCAGTCGCGTTCCCAGGCAGAGTTTGTTGCAGGGCGCGTAACTTCTGCCGTAACGCGCCGGCCAAGAAGGGAGGTACCGCCATGCTGATGATCCTGACGCGTCGAGGGCTGCTGGAGGCCGCCTGGCGGCGTTGGGGCAATCATCGCGGCTGCTACCGGCGGGTGTGCATCGTCTGTGGCATCGTGTTCTACGCCGGGCGGCCGCAGGCCACGTACTGTCGCGCCGCCTGCCGGCAGCGGGCCTATCGCCGCCGGCAGAAGGTGCGGCGGTGATCATGGTTGATGGTGGTGCAGCAAGAGGTGTGAGGAAGGTCGTGGCGGGCTGGGGTTCCATGGAGACAACACTAGGAGGGTTGGCAATGGTAGCGTTCGCGACACAGACGGAGTTGGGGCAGGAGGCCAACATCGGCGGTTACGATCCGCGGAAGATGACACCGGAGGAGCGGCTGGATGGACTGGCCGGCATCCTGGCCGTGGGCTTCCTGCGGATGCAACGGCAGGCCGGGGAAAAGAGACGGTTTTCGAGCCGGAATACCCTTGCCGGGTGTACCCGAAAACGCCCCAATGGAGCCGAACTCAGTGGAGGACGGTAACTTATGAGCGACACGGTTCTCAGGCAGTTGGCGGAGTTGCCCGCGCTCTCGATCGGCGAGCTGCGGGGGCGGTGGCGAAGCCTCTACGGCACCGAGCCGCCGGGCTCCTACAAGTCGCAGTACCTGATCCGGCGGCTGGCCTGGCGGATTCAGGAATTGGCCTTCGGCGGGCTGTCGGAGGGTGCCAAGGCAACGCTCAAACAGGTCGCAGACGAAGATGCTGCCACGGCCCGCAGGCCCTCGTCCCGCAAACGCGAGATGAACCTGCCCGTGGCAGGCACAAGGCTCATTCGTGACTGGAACGGCGAGCGGCACGAGGTGCTGGTGACTCGCGACGGCTTCGACTACCAGGGCCGGCGCTACCGGTCGCTCTCGGCCGTGGCCAAGGCCATCACGGGGGCCCATCGCAGCGGCCCGGCATTCTTCGGACTCAAGGCATCAGGCAAGGAGACGGAATGATCGCACGTGACGAAGGCAATGGTCAGAAGACGGTCCGCTGCGCCATCTACACCCGCAAGAGCACCGAGGAAGGGTTGGAGATGCAGTTCAACAGCCTCGACGCCCAGCGTGAGGCCGCCGAGGCGTACATTGCCAGCCAACGGGCAGAGGGCTGGCGGTGCCTCCCGGACCGGTATGACGACGGCGGCTTCTCCGGCGGCAACATGGACCGGCCGGCCCTCAAGCGGCTGCTCTTGGACATCGAGACCGGGAGAATCGACACGGTCGTGGTCTACAAGGTAGACCGCCTGAGCCGGTCGCTGCTGGACTTCAGCCAGTTGGTCGGCCTGTTCGACAGGCAGAACGTGTCGTTCGTCTCGGTCACTCAGCAGTTCAACACCACGACCTCGATGGGGCGGCTGACGCTGAACATCCTGCTCTCGTTCGCCCAGTTCGAGCGGGAGATCATCGGCGAGCGCATCCGCGACAAGGTGGCCGCAGCCAAGAAGAAGGGAAAGCACACCGGCGGGCCGCCCATCCTCGGCTACGACATTGACACGCCGAACCGGCGGCTGGTCGTGAACCCCGCCGAGGCCGACCTGGTGCGGCGCATCTTCAGGTTGTTCCTGCAACTTGGCTCGGGCATGAAGGTGGCCAAGGCCCTCAACGCCCAGGGCTTCCGCACCAAAGCCTGGACGACCCGCTCGGGCAAGGTGCGGCCCGGCCAGCCCTGGGACAAGATCGCTGTCAACCGAGTGCTCAACAATGTGAAGTATGTCGGTCAGGTGAGCCACAAGGGCAAGCTGTACGATGGTGAGCACGAAGCGATCATCGACCGCAGGACCTGGGACCGGGCGCAGGCAATCTTGGCCACCAACTATAGCGCCCGGGCCGCCCACAGTCGCCGGAAGACCCCTGCCCTCCTGGGCGGCCTGATCCGCTGCGGCACCTGCGGCAAGGCGATGGGCGTCACCTTCACGCGTCGCCGGGGCAAGGGGTATCGCTACTACCTCTGCGGCACAGCGGCCAAGCAAGGCTATGACCAGTGCCCGGTCAGAAGCGTGGCCGCTGGCGAGGTGGAGCGGGCGGTGTTCGAGCAACTCAGAGGCGTGTTCCGCAGTCCGGACGTGGTGGCCCGTACCCTGCGGGCAGTCGAGGTCGAGGCCGGGTGGGGCCCAGGAAATGGTCCAGCGCCGACGGAGGCCGAGGTGGTCGCCGCCCTGCGCCAGATCGATCCCCTGTGGGAGAGCCTGTTCCCCGCAGAGCAGGAGCGGATCGCCCGGCTGCTGGTCGAGCGGGTGGTCGTCAGCCCTGACGGCCTGGAGGTCAGGCTGCGGGCCGAGGGGCTGAGGTCCCTGGCCGCGGAGATGGCCGGCCCGGCAAGGTTGGAAGCCGAAGCGAAGGAGGTGCTGGTATGACAGAGACTGCCACGATGCTGCCCAAGTCTGCCTATCGCCCGAGCCACGTCCGTCGGGAAGGCGACTGCGTGGTACTCAGCATCCCCATGACCTTCCGCAGGCGGAAAGGCCGCCGGGAGATCATCCTGCCCCAGAACGCTGACTGCACTGCCGCGCCGCGGCCCGAACCCAACCGCACCCTCGTCCTCGCCCTGGCCCGCGCCTGGCGCTGGCAGGAGATGCTCGACCGGGGTGACGTCGGCTCGGTCGATGAACTGGCCCGGCGGCTGCGTCTCGGCGCGACCTATGTTGCACGCACTATGCGGTTAACGGCGCTCTCGCCGGAGTTGTCAGAGGCCGTTCTCGCCGGGGAAGAACCCGATGGTTTATCGCTGCGGAGCCTTTCCGG
>JAAYDY010000098.1 GCA_012729015.1 Phycisphaerae bacterium
CCCACGGGCAAACATAGAGGGCACAGCCCCGCGATACGTCAGCCGAGTGCCGGGGAAGGCGTGTCGGCCACGTTGGCGAGCGGCCCTCTGGCAGCGGTCTCGCCAGCCACGACGCTCGGACGGAACTCCGTCAGGATTCTGACAAGGTCACCACGCAGCGCGCGGCAGTTTCGCCTCTGGTGCAGATGTAGAGGGTAACGCCCTGAGACAGGCACACACGGCTTGGGGTTGGTCCGGACTCATACTGTCGGATTCCGACAGTATCACGGCCGCCGGGCGGCTGGAATCGCTGCACGCATACTGGCGGAATCCGCCAGTATCACGCAGGATCCCACCGTGAGTCGGCACCGCCTGGCCACAGTGCCGAGGACGAGCACAGGGGGCAGTCTCGAAGCAGGCAGCGGCATCGACAGCCACTTGCTCACTGGCGGAATCCGCCAGTGAGTTGATCAGGGAACCCATGGGTCTGACAAGAGAGGAGTTGATCATGGTTGCAGCCAACAGGTCGAGTGCAAGACGGAATCTGGTGCGATTCTACGACGACGGTCCGGGCGGTCCCGGCGCCACCAGGGAGAAGAAACAGGCCTTTCGCGAGGGCTTTCTGGAGGGGGCTCGCCGAGTGGCCCGCGTATGGGCCCATCCGCCCGAAGAGCCACGCCCCAGGGGAGAGTTCAAGGTGGTACGGCTGTCGGAGATGATCAAGAAGATGCCGTTCGACTCCAGCGCGGAGATCGAGGCCGTCCGCAAACTGCGCGAGCAGATCCATGAGGGGTACACCGTGTACAGCCGGGGCTCGGCGGGTCCCAAGACCTATCACCTGGGCTACCGACCCGGCCACGAGGTGCCGGCCGCTCGCGCTCGCGGGCATCACCATGCCCTGGAGCACGTGATCGAGCCGTGGCGCGACTTGGCCACATCCGACGTCGATATCTATGACCCGCGGCTGCTGAAGCCCTGGCTGGCGGTCGTTGAACAGTGGGCCGAGAGCCCCATGCGGCCGGAAGCCCCCATGCCGCCGCCCAGAGTCATGGAGGTCGCTGCAGCCACAGCCTTCGAGAGGCGCGAGACGCACCTGATCCCCGTCACGACCCGCTTGACGGAGCCGGCCCTGGCCTGCCCCGTGTGCGGCTTCGAGTACGTTCATCCGGTGGCCGTCGAATGCTGTCCGAGCGGGCCCAGGGGGCACGTGCGCATCGATGCTGAGGGCGTCCGGCTGGAGCCCGTCTCCGCTCCGGAAGGTCGCGGCGTGGCGGTCACACTGGGCTTTCTCTGCGAGAACGGACACCTCTTCACCTACCGTCTGTCTGTCCACAAGGGCCAAACGTTCCTCGAGCGAACCATGGGCAACGCACCGCGGGACGCGGACGAGTGGCCCCGCACGATCTGGCGCGACTGAGCGGTTGGCGGCAGCATGGCGATGGCCAAGGAGGAACGGACGTTGATCGAATTTCTGAGAGACATGTTCGGCGAGGCCGTCACGCCGGAGCGGCGTCTGACGGTGTTCACCACCCCCGACCTGAGGACGATGCGATTCGCCGGCCTGGATGCCGTCGAAGGCCACGCCCTGGATGCCAGCGGGTACGGTCGGGAGGTCTACTTCGGCCTGGGGCTGATTCGCGGCTCGCCACAGGGACGTGGCACGGCCGAGGACGTGGCTGCTATCGGTGCTTTGTGGTGTGACATTGACATGGCGGGGCCGGCGCATCCCGGCAAGGCGCTGCCGGCGAGCATCGAGGAGGTCGAGGCGCTGCTTGGGGAGTTGCCGCTCGCGCCGTCGGTGGTGGTTGACAGTGGCCACGGGGCACACGCCTATTGGCTGCTCAAGGAACCGTGGGTCTTCGATGACGAAGCCGACCGGCGGCGTGCCGCCGGCCTGGCCCGCGCCTGGCACGGCCTGGTGTGTCGGCTTGCCGAGATGAAGGGTTGGAAACTGGAGAACCTGGGCGGCCTGGCCCGAGTGCTGCGGCTGCCGGGGACGGTGAACCACAAACTGCCCGAGCAGCCGGTTGAGGTGCGCGTTCTACGCGGCGACCCCGGCCTGCGCTATAGCCCCGGCGACTTCGAGGAGTTCGCGTCCGCAGGGGACGACACAGCGCAGGCGGCGGGCGTGGCCGTGGCCGGCGACCTCGTGCTGCGCCCCGACGCCGAGCCGCCGGTCCGGCGGATGATCGAGGCGGCGGCTGTCAGTCCCAAGTTCGTCGAAACTTGGAGTCGCAAGCGCACGGACCTCACGGATCAGTCACAGAGCAGCTACGACCTCAGCCTGGCCACCATCGCGGCCATGCTCCGCTGGACGGACCAGGAGATTGCCGATCTCGTCATCGCCGCCCGCCGGGAGCACAATGAAAAGCCAGAGAAGGCACTGCGGCGCGACTACATCACCCGCACCCTGGCCCGGGCCCGCCAGGCGGCCGCCGAGATGCCGGTCGAGAGCGCCGACGTGGACATCTCAGCCATCACGGGCCAAGCGGCGGGGTCAACGAACGGAGGGCCTGCCCCGCCTACGGCAATCACCCCGGCCGGGGGCCTCCGCATCGACACCGTCTGCCTGGCCGACGTCGAGCCGGAGCCTGTTCATTGGCTCTGGCCCGATCGGTTCGCCCTGGGCAAGCTCTCGCTCATCGCGGGCGAACCCGGCTTGGGCAAATCGTTCCTGACCCTCGACATGGCGGCCCGCGTCTCGCGCGGCGCGGGTTGGCCGTGCAACGAGGCAGCCAAGAGCGTGCCGGCCGGCGTCGTGCTCTTGAGCGCCGAGGACGACATCAAGGACACCATCGCGCCACGGCTCATCGCAGCCGGGGCCGACCGCTCGCGCATCCTGGCCATGCGGGCGCTCTACCAGCCGCAGTTGGCCCTGGTGCCCGGCGTCGAAAAACAGGTGCCGTTCAGCCTGCTGGAGCACATTCCTCAACTCGAGGAACTCATCCGGCGGGCCGCGCCCTGCCGCCTGGTGATCGTCGACCCGGTCTCGGCCTTTCTGGGCGGCACGGACTCGCACAACAACAGCGAGGTCCGTGGCGTCCTCGCCCCCCTGGCGGAGATGGCCGCCCGCAATCGCGTGGCCGTCGTGGCGGTGACGCACCTTAACAAGGGCCAGGGCAGCGCGCTGAATCGCGTCATCGGCTCGATTGCCTTTACCGCCGCCGCCCGCGCTGCCTACGTGGTGACCAAGGACGAGGACGATCCGGCCCGACGGCTGCTCCTGCCGGTGAAGAACAACCTGGGCATTGACCTCAACGGCTTCGCCTATCGCCTGGCGAGCGAGCCGACGCCGCACGTCGAATGGGAGCCACAGCCCGTGGCCATGTCGGCGGACGAGGCCGTGGGCGGAGAGCGTCGCACGCGAGGACCGGACCCCGACGCCAGGCAGGATGCCGAGGTCTGGCTCCTGGACTTTCTGTCCGCCGGTCCGCGCACGGCGCAGGAGATCTTCACCGCTGCCAGGGTCGAGGGCCACACGCGGGTGACCGTCAAGCGGGCCAAGGCGACCGCCGGCATCCAGTCGGTCAAGCAGGACTTCGATGGTCCCTGGGTCTGGGTGTTGCCCGGCTCGGGGCCGCTCATGACCGCCAGCAGAACCCCCGCGCATGAAGGGGATCACCAAGGGGCTCAACCGGCCCTGTGCCCAACAACTTGAGTCCCTTCGTAGAAACCTGAGTCCCTTGGCTAAACACAGGGGAAATGGGGGTATTCCTAACCTGAGTCCCTTGGGGGGCGAGACGAAGGGGATCAGGTTGTTTGGGGCAGGAGGCAACGTGAGCCCCTTCGGTCTGTGGCGCACCCGGATGCGCCACGTTGACCCACGGCGTGAACGTGGCGCGGGGACGTTCCATGGGCGGTCCTGCGTGGCCCGTCGGGACGTGGGCCAACCTGGGCGGCCGCGGTTCCTCCGTAGCGATTCCTTAGGCCGTGGGCAAGCGGAGTAGCCGGGGCTCTGGTTTTTGTTTGTTGGCCATAGCGAACATGCGAGGCGCTGGCAGGGTGGCAGGCCAATAGGTACTTCCCGGGCCAAACCAAAAGCGAGGCCTGCGGGAGCAGTCGAGAATCTGACCACAGTTACTTTATTAAGTGAGCACGCAGAAGGAGGACACGATGAACCTGAGTCCCAGGGCTGAAACCATCCTGATGGGCGTCTACGAGGACCGCCAGCGGCTGGCCGACATGGATATGCACGCCGCCGACCGTCAGTCGGCACGACTGAAGGGCCAGCACCGGCTCGACATCATCCGAGCCCGCCAGGGCCTGGTGCCGCTGGACCTGGCCGGCTGGCTGGACCGCGAGCCCACGCCGAGCGAGCGGGTCATGTTCCACCACGAGCAGGTCCGGCTGGAAGGCCTGGGCGTGCTGGAGCGGCACAACCTCAGCGGCGGCCGGCGGACCACGCACCTGCGGCTCACCGCCGAGGGCGAGCGGCTGGCCCGTGAGCTGCTGGGGGTCGACGAGGCCGCGGAGGTCGGCACAGTCAACCTGGACGAGATCGAGTTCCTGCCCATCGAGCTGCCGGGCGAGAACGGAAAGGGGGCGTGACTATGGTGATGCGGGCGACGAAGACGGAGACGAACGACGGGGCCAACATCGGCGGCTACGATCCGCAGAAGATGACACCGGAGGAGCGGCTCGACGAACTGGCTGGGCTGCTGGCAGTGGGCCTCTTGCGGATGCGGCGCCGGGCCGGGGAGAAGAGACGGTTTTCGAGAGACTTTTCCCTTCCAAAGTGTGCTCCAAAACGCCCTCATGGAACCGAACTCATTGGAGGACGGTAAGTTATGAGCGACACGGTTCTGACGCAGTTGGCGGAACTGCCCACGCTTTCGGTGGGCGAGCTGCGAGGACGGTGGCGAAGCCTGTATGGCACCGAGCCACCTGCCAGCTGCAAGAGTCAGTACTTGATCCGCCGCCTGGCCTGGCGGATTCAGGAACTGGCCTATGGCGGGCTGTCAGAAAGCGCCCAGGCGACGCTGAAACAGGTGGCCGACGAAGATGCTGCCACGGCCCGCACGCCCTCGTCCCGCAAACGCGAGATGAACCTGCCCGTCGCAGGCACGCGACTGGTCCGCACCTGGAACGGCCAACGGCACGAGGTGCTGGTAGCCCGCGACGGCTTCGACTTCCGCGGCTGCCGCTACCGATCGCTGTCGGCGGTGGCCAAGGCGATCACGGGGAGCCACAGGAGCGGCCCGGCATTCTTCGGGCTCAAGGCATCAGGGAGGGAGACGGAATGATCGCACGTGACGAGAATCGTGAACAGAGAACGGTTCGCTGCGCCATCTACACCCGCAAGAGCAGCGAAGAAGGGCTCGACATGGAGTTCAACTCCCTCGACGCCCAGCGCGAGGCCGCCGAGGCCTACATTGCCAGCCAGAAGGCCGAGGGCTGGCAGTGCCTCCCGGATCGCTACGACGACGGCGGCTACACCGGCGGCAACATGGACCGCCCAGCGCTCAGGCAACTGCTGGCCGACATCGAGACCGGGAAGATCGACACGGTGATTGTTTACAAAGTTGACCGCCTGAGCCGGTCGCTGCTGGACTTCAGCCAGTTGGTCAGCCTGTTCGACAGGCACAAGGTGAGCTTCGTCTCGGTCACCCAGCAGTTCAACACCACGACGTCGATGGGGCGGCTGACATTGAACATCCTGCTCTCGTTCGCCCAGTTCGAGCGGGAGATCATCGGCGAGCGCATCCGCGACAAGGTGGCCGCGGCGAAGAAGAAGGGCAAGCACACCGGAGGCCCGCCGGTGCTCGGCTACGATATCGACGCGCCGAACCGGCGGCTGGTGGTCAACCAGGCCGAGGCGGAGTTGGTACGGCGCATCTTCAGGCTGTTCCTCCAGCTTGGCTCGGGCATGAAAGTGGCCACGGCACTCAACGACGATGGCCACCGCACCAAGGTCTGGACGACCCGCACGGGCAAGGTGCGGCCGGGCCAGTCCTGGGACAAGACCGCCGTCAACCGTGTCCTGAATAACTGCAAGTACGTGGGCCAGGTGAGCCACAAGGGTACGATGTACGACGGCGAGCAGGAGGCCATCATTGACCGCCGCACATGGGACCAAGCGCAGGAGATACTGGCCACCAACCATCGCGCCCGCGCCGCCCACAGCCGCCGCAAGACGCCGGCGCTGCTGGGCGGCCTGATCCGCTGTGGCACGTGCGGCAAGGCCATGGGCGTGACCTTCACCCGTCGCCGGGGCAAGGAGTATCGCTACTACCTCTGCGGCAAAGCGGCCAGGCAAGGCTATGACCAGTGCCCGGTCAAGAGTGTCGCCGCGGGCGAGGTCGAACGAGCGGTGTTCGAGCAGTTGCGGGGCGTGTTCCGCAGCCCGGACGTGGTGGCCCGGACCCTGCGGGCGGTCGAGGCCGAGGCCATGTGGGGGCCGGAGAATGGTCCAGCGCCGACGGAGGCCGAGGTAGTCGCCGCCCTGCGCCAGATCGATCCCCTGTGGGAGAGCCTGTTTCCCGCAGAGCGGGAGCGAATTGCCAGGCTTCTCGTGCAGCAGGTAGTCGTCAATCCAGACGGGCTTGTCGTCAGGCTGCGGGCCGAGGGGCTGAGGTCCCTGGCCGCGGAGATGGCCGGCCCGGCAAGGTTGGAAACCGAGGCGAAGGAGGTGCTGGTATGACAGAGACTGCCACGATGCTGCCCAAGTCTGCCTATCGCCCGAGCCACGTCCGTCGGGAAGGCGACTGCGTGGCGCTCAACATCCCGATGGCCTTCCGGCGGCGGAAAGGTCGCCGGGAAATCATCCTGCCCCAGTGTGCCGATAGCACTGCCGCGCCACGCCCGGAACCCAACCGCACTCTCGTCCTCGCCCTGGCCCGCGCCTGGCGCTGGCAGGAGATGCTCGACCGGGGTGACGTCGGCTCGGTCGATGAACTGGCCAGGCGGCTGCGTCTCGGCGCGACCTATGTTGCACGCACTATGCGGTTAACGGCGCTCTCGCCGGAGTTGTCAGAGGCCGTTCTCGCCGGGGAAGAACCCGATGGTTTATCGCTGCGGAGCCTTTCCGG
>JAAYDY010000099.1 GCA_012729015.1 Phycisphaerae bacterium
CTGTCCAGCAGCCGCACGCCGATACTCTGTACCATAGTCCCAGCCTCCTGTGCCGATGGTTCTTGTGCCACAAGTGCTATCGACTACAGGAGGCTTTCTTCATGGACCCTAACTGAACCGTATTGGGTCTTGCCCGCCGTGCGGATCGTCCCGATCCGTCGGCTACGATCGTCTCCGCTTCTGGAGACGGTCGATGAGTTTCTCGACGCGCATGTCGGCCAGGTCGGCCACCCAGTGGGCCAGCCACGCCGCCAGGCAGAGCAGGACTGTGCGGACGCCCGCCTCGGCGATGGTCGAGATGCCTGCCAGAAACGCTTCGAACTTGTCGAACATGAGCGGCAACGCCGCCAGAACACTGGCCACGAACCACGTGATGGCCGCGATGCCCAGCAGACGCGCCAGGATGTGAAGCCAGGGATAGGCCGTCTTGTCGCGAAGCTCGGCCACAATGTCGCGCCGCTCGAAATCCGTCAGGAGATTGGCCAGGCTCTCCTTGTGCGCATTCCACGGCCCGTGGTTCTGCGGGCCCGATTCCTCATGGGCTGCCATGGCGATGCCTCCTTTGTGTCCGACCCCCGCGACGTGACGTGCCGGCGCGACTACCGCCTCCTGGAATTCAGTATAGACATGAAGCGGATGTGTGCAAGGGGTCGGCTGCTCAGATCGTGTCACGACCCGGCCGCAACGCAGGGCAGGAGGTGCAGGGCAGGGGCGACCGCCTCCGCCAATGCAACAGGGGACCGCACGCGGCCCCCTGTTGAACCAGCCCCCACCTCCAGCGCAATGGCCCCATACAGGGCATTACGGAGGGCATGGTATGGCTCTCGGTCTAAAAAACAGAGCTGGGCCGAACCCCAGCGCATGTCCGGCCCAGCTCGAAATCGATTCACCCGATCCTGGTCGGCCTCTGTCGCCGACCGTCATCCCCCCTGAAGCCCCCGGAAGCCGCCCCAACCGCTGCAACCGTCGATTCTGGCTCCCTATCGGCCTCGTTGCACCACAAGTATAAACCACGCTCCGGCCACCCGCAACCAGGACAAGTGTATTTTTGTGGCAAAAACCATGCAACAGGCCATGTCGCGGAATACCTTGTGGCACATTGGTTTGCGGCCTGCCTGCGGGCTTTCGCGACGATTTCCGCAGCCCCCGTCAGTCTCTTCGGTTGACAGCCGTCATGACGCGGAGTATTCTTCTTTGAACCACCACGCTAAACCACCATGCGTGTCCATGGTACTTGGCGTCAGTCGTAAGGGGGGTGGGAGTTGTTGTGGAAAGACGTACTCTGGCGGATCTGGTGTGCGACGGGTTGCTGAGGCGGCTGGCCGACGGGCTCTGGGACGAAGGACAGCGCCTTCCGGTCGTCCGGCAACTGGAGAAGGAATTCACTGTCTCCCGCGTGACGATTCTTGCGGCCATGAAGCAGTTGGCCGATGAGGGGCTGATCGCCGTCTCCCCGCGGCACTTCGCCACGGTGGCTCCGGGCGCCGCCGACCGGGCAGCGAGGTTGCTTGTCGCGAGCCTGGCCGTGCCGGCCCACCGCCGCGTCGCCGTGCTGGTGCCCGAGGCGCATCTGCCGCCCAGGTTCACGTTCGGCCAGGCCATCGAAAGGTTTCTGGCGCCGGCGGCCGCCGACAGGAACATGACGGTCAAGGTCGTCCCCTGGCCCGCCAGCGACCAGCCGCGCTTCGTCGAGCGGCTGATCCGCCGCGGGTTCATGGGCGCTCTGGCCTTCGGTCTGAGTGGATGGCTTCTGCCCACGGTCTACGAGATGCGGCGGAGGTGCTTTCCGTTGGTCGTCTTCAACCGCCGCATGCCGGAGACCGACGTCCCGTCGGTCCTTCTGGACGAGCGGGGCGCGGTTCGCAAGATTGCCTCGGCGCTGGCTGCGATGGGCCACCGCAACATGTGCCTGGTGTACCTGGCCTTCGACGAGCGGCTCGGCGAGGCGCGACAACGCGCCGACGCCTGGGTCGGCTGCCTCGCCGAAGCCGGACTGCTCGGCGAGTGCACGATGCCGCTCTATTACGTGCGGCCGCGCGACGACGTGGACCTGTTCGCGCCGCTGCTGCGACTGGAGAATCGCCCGACCGCCGTCGTCTTCGGATACGGGTATCTGCTGGAGAGGTTCCTGATGGGACGCCGCGACCCGGGCCTGCGGTTGCCCGAAGACATGAGCGTGGCCACGTTCGACATGCTGTACCGGGTGACGCTGCCGTCGTGGTGTCCGCCGATGACCGCCCTGTACGACGACCCGAGGCGGTCGATCGAGTGCATGATCGAGATGCTCGACCGCATGTGGCGCGGCGACCGGCATCCGCCCAGCATTCGCGTTCCCATGGACTTACACCGGACCGACAGCATCGGCCCGGCGCCGCATTAGCGCTCCAACGCGGGATCGCGGCATGGGCATTCCGCCCATGCGTCCCACAGGCATCTTGCCCGTGGACAAACCGCGTTGTGCAGGACCAGGATGGCCCTGCGATTCACGGGGCAGGACGCCCGTGCCACGGTGGAAAGGCCTCGTGGCGTGGCAGTACGAAGCCGTGGCGCGTACCGGGCAGGGATGGAGACGTTCGCGTGACCAGGCACGACAAAGCCCAGAGCCTTCTGGAGCAACTGCTTCGCTGCATCGTCGCCGGCGACTGGGCCCCAGGCGACGAGCTGCCCACCGTGCGGCAACTGGAACGACGCCTTGCGGCCTCGCGCGTCACCCTGGTCGAGGCCCTGCGACGGGCGGCCGACGCCGACGTTATCCTGCCCAGGGCCCGCCGCCCCGCCGTCCTGACGCCCGACGCCGCCGAACGGGCCCGCAGCCTTCTGCGAGCCATGCGATCCGACGATGTGCATCGCCGAGTCGCCCTGCTGGTTCCCCAGTCCGTCCTGCCTCTGCGGTATCACCATCGCGACCTGTTCGAGGCCCATCTGCCGGCCCGGGCCGCCGAACGCCACATCGACATCCGCATCGTCCCGTGGCCCATCGCCGGACAGCAGGAGTTTGTCGAGAGGCTGATCCGGGACGACTTCGGCGCCGCACTGGCCATGGGCGTCAAGGCCGAGCACCTGCTCACCCTGCATCTGCTCCGCCAGCACCGATTTCCCGTCCTGGTCTTCAACCGTCAGGTTCCCGACCTGCCGTTTCCATCCATCGCGTTCGACGAGTACGCCGCCGCGCAACGCATCGCCCACACGCTGGCCGACCTCGGCCATCGCAACCTATGTCTCGTCTACCCAGCCTACGACGAGCGGCTGGGGTTCGGCGAGTCGCGCGTCAACGGCTGGATCGACTTCCTCCATGGCCAGGGCCTGCTCGATCACTGCGCCGTGCCCGTCTACTATGTCGCCACGAAGCAGGAGTCCGACCTTTTCGCGCCGCTGCTGCGGCTCAGGAACCGGCCCACCGCCATCGTCTTCGGATACGTCGGCCTGTGGAAAGAGTTCGTCGCGCGGCATCCGGCGGCCCCGTTCCGCGTGCCGCAGGACGTCTCGCTGGCCGTCTTCAACTACCACGGACACACGGACGAGCCCGCCTGGTGCCCGCCCGTGGCGGCCGTCATGGACAACGTCGAGCAGACCGCCGAACGCATGGCCGACATGCTGGACCGCATGCTCGGCGGCCAACTGGCCCCCGGGGATGTCGTGGTGCAGCTCCAGATGATGGCCGGACCGAGCATCGGCCCGGCGCCGCAATGAACGATTCAGGTCGGTGGCCGCCTCGGGCGGCAGGGGGGATGGACTCGCTGTGAAGAAGCCGGATCGAGCCGATACCGTTCTGAGATCCCTGCTGCGCGAGATGGCATGCAACCGCTGGCCCGCAGGCTCACGACTGCCTCCGGTGCGGCAGTTGGAGGCCGAGTTCCTGACCTCGCGGCTCACGATGCTCGAAGTCATCCACCGGGCCGAGGGCGCCGGACTGCTGACCGTCAGGCCGAGGCAGGGGGCCACCGTTCGTCCCGACGCCCCGCAACGGGCCGTCGCCCTCCTGGCCGCGCGACGCGCCGCCAATCGGGGAAGACGACTCGCCATTCTCATCCCCGACTACTACATGCCCGTCACATACTATCGCGAGTTCGCGCAGGGCCTCATCGACGCCGCCGTCCAGCAGGACATCGCCGCCGAAGTCGTCGAGATTCCCGTTTTCAACCAGGTGGGCTTTGCCGCCGAGTTCGCCTCGCGCGGATTCTCCGCCGCCGCCGTCCTCGGCTACGCCCAGAGCTACCTCGTCGCCGTCCACATTCTCATGCAGCAGCGGTTTCCCATCCTGCTGCTGAACCGTCGGCCCAGGTCGCTCGATCTGCCCTGGGTGAACCAGGACGAGGCCGGAGCCGTGTACGCGGCCGTCGCCCGACTGACCGCCCTCGGCCACCGCAACCTCTGCCTCGTCCGGCGGCCTCTCGATGTCGGCCCCGTTCAACTCTTGACACGCGAAATGGCCTGGGTCCGCACCCTGCGGCGGGCCGGCCTGCTCGGCGAGTGCGCGCTGCCGCTGTTCTATGTCCCCTTCGCCGACGTGAACCTGACCCTGGGCGGCCTGTTCAGTCACCCGCAACGTCCCACGGCCGTCGTCTTCGAAAACGGCGACCTCTGCGAGCGGTTTCTCAGGAGCCCGAAGTTCAGCCACTTGAGCATTCCCCGCGACCTGAGCCTCGTGACCTTCGACCGCATTCACGAGGACGGGTGGCTGGTGGACTGCCCGCCGGTGACCACCATCGAGCCCGACCGGCACGCCCTGATGTCCGCCATTGTCCAGCGGGTGGGCGAGATGTTCGCCGGAACCGTCAGGCCCGAGAACGGGCTCGTGCCCATGACGTTACGCGTGACCGACAGCATCGCGCCGCCGGGAGGACGATAGCCGTCCGCGGAAATGAGGTGTTTCGTGGCACGGGCATCTTGCCCGTGCGTGGCAGGACCATCCTGGTCCTGCGTCGGCCGTTCTGCCACGAGCTTGCCTGCTCGTGGGACGCCTGGCAGGGCGTCCTCAATCGCCTGCCGGGGGCCGCCGACGCCCCGCGCTGAGGACATGGGAGGGATGGGACCATGGGTAAGCCACACAAGGACGTGGCCGATCGCGTTTTCGAGGAACTGCTCGGGCAACTCGCCACCGGACACTGGCTGCCCGGCGAACGGCTGCCGCCCGTGCGCCGGCTCGAAGCGATGTTCCACACATCGCACCTGACCATGCTCAAGGTGCTGCGACACGCCGCCGACCAGCGGCTCGTGTCCATCGAGCCGCGACGCGCCGCCACGGTCCGCGAGGGCGTCGTCGAGAGGGCCGCACGCCTCCTGGCTGTCCGACAGGCCGACCTCCACAACCGACGTCTCGCCGTCCTGATCCCCGACCGCTATCTGCCGCTTCAACCCAACAACGTCCTCGGCATCACCGTCAATGTTCTCGTGGACGAAGCCCTGCGGCGCGGCTTGGCCGCCGAGGTCGTCCAGTGGCCTCTGCTCGACCAGGTCTCCTTCGTCCAGCGGTTCACCGCCCAGGGCTACGCCGCCGCGCTGGCCGTCAGCTTCCTCTCGGGGTATCTCACGACCCTGCACCTGCTCAAGGAGCAGAAGTTTCCCGTCCTGCTGGTCATGCGACAGGTGCCCAGCCTCGACCTCCCCTGGGTCATCCCCGACTCCTACGGCGCCGCGCAGCACATGGCCAAGGTGCTGGCCGACCTCGGCCACCGCAATCTCTGCATGGTCGGCCGGGCCCACGACACCCTTTTCTCCAGGTTCGATTTCCAGCACGACGGATGGATGGACTACCTCAAGGAATCCGGGCTCATCCGCACGTGCTCGTTTCCCTTCTACTACGTGCGGCTCTACGACAACGACCTGTTCATCGACCCGATCTTCGACCACCCCAACGGGCCCACGGCCGTCGTCTTCGAGGGCGGCACCCTCTGCGCCGACTTCCTCGGCAAGAAGCGATTCGCCCACCTCCGCATTCCCCAGGACGTCAGCATCTGCTCCTTTAACTGGATGCCCGCAGGCCCGCGAGAGGTCGCCGCGCCGCCGATCACCGCAGCCACGTTCGACCCCGCCGAGATGGCCCGGGCCATTATCGCCAGCGTCGAGGCCATGATCGCCGGTCACCGCGATCCAGGCAACGCCACCGTGCCCATGACGCTCCACGTGACCGACAGCATCGCGCCGCCCATGGGCGACCAAGTCCACATTCTCTGAGTGCGAGTACGCAGGTCGGGTCAATCGAGGTGATGAAGGTACGTAGGTCGGGTCAGTACCTAGGTCGGGTCAACAGCACGCAGGTCGGGTCAACAGACCCGACATCCCAACGCATCTGCCGGGTGCCATGCCTGCCCCGTCAGGCATGGGCAAGTCTCCGTGCCCTTCCGCGTGGCTGCCCCTCGACAGGCTCGGAACCTGACGGCCCCTCGACGGTGCTCGGGAACTGCGTCAAGCAGCCACCCTGCCGGTCCGGTCACCTCAGCGGCTTCACCGCGAGCCGACGATCTCCAGTTCCAGCCGGGCTCCCGCGCTGCGTGACGTGACCGTGTCCTCGACAGCGACCTTCAACGCATAGCGACCCGCCGCCAGATTCGTCGGCAGCGGCAGCGTCGTCCGCAGGAAGAAGTCCTGCCGTGGCGTGCGGCACGTGTCGTCGATGTTCTCGAAACTGTGACGCCACACGACGGTTCCCTGTTCGTTCTCCAGGCTCAGCCGCTGCGCCAGACGCACGTGGTGCAACCCGTCGCCTTCGCGGCGACTCGTGAAACGCCGGACCTCCGTGTACAGCAGCAGGCTCTGGCCGGGCACGAACCGGTTCGCCGTCGGCGGCGTGTAAACGCCGAATCCCTGGATATCGTTGCAGAACCGTACCTCGCCCAGCGCCAGCGGCGCCTCGGACAAGAGGTCCGACCGCACTTCCTCCATCGCGTCAAGCACCTCGCCGGCGTGCGTCGCCCGGTCGGTCCCCGGCGTCCGGTCGCGCGCCACCATCATCGTCCAGACCAGATCGCGCCACAGTTTCTGCTCAGCCGGCGGCAGGCCGGGAATCGCTTCCAGGCTCTTTTCATCCTGTCCGGCCGCGAAATACAGCAGCCGCAGCGTCCGCGCCACCTCCACGTCCGCCGGTCTCTTCGCGGCCATCGCCTCGTACCGCTCGATCAGCGTCTGGAGCGTCACGGCCTCGGCCGGCGTGGCCGTCGGCGCGACGGCTGTCGCCGAAGAGCCATCCTTCGCGGCGCCCGTCTCCGCCGCCACGGGACGCACCGCCGTCAGGCTCACTTCGCCCGCCTCACGCCGCGCCTCGCCCGCCGCCGGCGCGACCGGTGAAGGCGTCTGCCGGGTGCCGCCTGTGGCAGTCGGACCGCGCGGCGGCGCCTTGGTGCGATCGGCCATTGCGGCCTCCAGTTCGGCCACCTGCCGCGCCACCTCGTCCGGCGACGCCGTCGGACGGCCGCCCGTGGCGCCCTGCGACGATGCCGCCTCGTTGTCCGTGGCCGCGGCCGCCGACGGATTGGCCGCCGCCGAGGCGCCCGACTCCGACGACCCGGTCCCCGCGCCTGCGGGCGGCGCCTCGCCTGTCGGCGATCCCGGTTTCCACCGGCAACCCGGCCCGCACAGCACCAGCGCCGCCGCGGCGACAAGAACGATCCATGCCCGTTTTCCGTTCATGAGTTCACCTCGCAGACGCCGTTGCCCGACGCCCCTGCGACGACAACGCCAGCAGAAGCCGCTCCACGATCAGCCGATCCGGATAGCGGCTCGTCTTGGCCTCCAGATCGGCCACGAGCAGTCGCCGGTACGCCGCCACCAGCCGCTCGACCGGGAACCGCTCCACGCGCCGTCGCAACTCTTCCTGGTCCCGCGGATTCCAGGCATGCTTGGCCACGGCCGCGGCCATTCCGTCCCGATCGGCCGCCAGGCGCGTGTCCAGCAGACGCCGCAGCGTGCTCCGCAACGCTCCCACGAGCGCCGGAGGCGGCAGCCCCTCGGCCATCAACGCCTCGGCCACGCGAAGCGCCGCCGCGCGGTCGCCGTCGGCCAGCGTGTCGCACAGGTCGAACGTCTGATACGCGCTATACCCCATGCCCACGGCCGACACGTCTTTCTCGGCAATGGCCGGCGCCGCGCCGACGTACAGTTCCAGCTTCGCCAACTCCGCCGCGATCCCCGACAGGTCTCCCTGGCACAGGTCCGCCAGCAACTGGGCCGCCCCGGCGTCGATCTGTTTGCCGTGAACCGCCCGCGCCCGACGCTGCACCCAGGCGATCAGGTCGCGCCCGCCCCGTGGCGCCCAGCACGCAATGTCCCCGCCCAGCGCCTCGATCCGCTGCGACAGCTTCGTCTTGCGGTTCCACTTGTCCACCGTCATCACCAGCACCGACGACTCGCACGGACGCTCCAGGTAGCTCTCCAGCGCCTTGCGGTGGCGATTCAGAAACTCGCCCGCGTTCTGGAGCACGACCATGCGGCTCGTGACGAACATCGGCACCGACAGCAACGCGTCCATCACCACGCCCGCGTCGCGCTGTTCCTTGGTGAACTCCACGACCGCCAGCGACGCGTCCTGACCCTCGCACGCCTTGGCCCTCAGCGCGGCCACGGCTTCCTGCACTTCGAAGGCGTTGTTGCCGTAGGCCACGTAGACCGGGCCCAGCGGCGAGCGGGCGAGATGGCGTTCGAGGTCCGAGAAGTACATGATGGCTGGTCCGTGGGTCTGCCGGGTCGGTCGCGCAGGATGCGAGAGCGTGCTGCCGACCGTTGCTGCATCGTACTCGACGGGCGCTACGGCTTCAACTGCAATCGTTTCTGGATCGCCGCCAGGCGTCCCTCGTGGCCGCCGCCGCTGTCGAGCGCCTTGAGCCACGATTGCCGCGCCTCGTCGTGACGCCCCGATTTCCAGAGCAGGTCCCCGTGAAGCACCAGCGCGTCGCCGTCGGTCGGCGACACCCTCAGCAGCGTCTCCACGGCACGCACCGCGCCGTCGGCGTCGCCGCGCGCCGCCAGCGACCGCGACAGGCCCAGCAGCGCGTTGGTGTTTTCCGGCTGAAGCGTCACGGCCTTGCGGTACGCGTCCACGGCCGGGTCCCATCGCCGGCCGGCCGCATAGATGCCGCCCAGGTCCACCCACGCCCGTGCGTGGTCCGGGTTCAGCGTCGTCGCCCGCTGCAACTGCCGCTCCGCGTCGGCCCAGTTCTCCTGGAGCCGCGACAGCGTCGCCATCGCATACGCCCGCTGCGACTCGGCCACGGCGTCCTCCGACGCCTGCTCGGTCGTCGGCGCGGCCGCCGCCGGCGGTGTCTCCGTCGCCGCCGGACGCACGATCTCCAGCGACACGTCCGCCGACGCCAGGTGCCCGGCCCGGTCCAGCACCGTCACGCGCACCTCCACCGTGCCGCTCGTGGCTTCCGGCGCCGTCCACGTGTGCGACCCGCTGCCCGGCAGGTCGGCCGCAATCGGTTGCCACAGTGTCTGCCCGAAGGCCCGCCAGTCCAGCCGCGCCGGACGTTCGCCCAGGTTCGCGTCCGTCGCCTGCCACGCCAGGGCCACCGTGCCGGTTACCTTCGCCGGCGCGCGGGCTATGCCGCCGGCGGCCTCCGCTCCGAGCGGCGACGTCCACTCGACGCGCGGCGGCTCGGTGTCCACGATGATCTCCATTTGCGGCGCTTCGCCGCTCAGCGGAACGCCCCAGGTGTTGCCCCCGGCCTCCCGATGCGTGTGGAACCCGTACACGCCGTCGGCCGGAGCCTGAAACACGAACAGGCCCGTCAACCGCTCGGCCACGTGGTCCAGTTGCCACGTGCGGCCGCCGTCGGTCGTCACCCACAGCCCCACTCGGTCCGGCGGATGCTCCTCGTCCCACGTGTAGCTGATGCTGAGCATGCGGCTGCGGAGCAGGGGCGTCTCCGCGGCGGCACGCACTTCGCCGCCCGGCTCCACCCACTGGTCGCCCCGGCCGCGCGCCGGCGCGACCGCCTCCGGCGACGGTGTGGTCGCGGCAGCCGAAGGCTGTGCCGCAATAGTCGATGAGGCCGGCGACGCCGTTGGTTCCGACGCCGTCGCCGGCGCGACAACGGGTTCGGTGGCCACCTGCGGCGGCGGCACGGGCTCCATCCTGGGTTCCTGCGACGACGGGGCAGGGGAGGTAGCCGCCGCCGGCTGCGCCAGCGGCGCGCCGGTCGTCGGGGCTGCCACCGGCGCTGCCGTCGGCACCGCTTCGGCCGGCTCGGCGACGGGAGTCGGCGCCGGGGTCGGCGAGGGCGCGACCACCGGACTGGGCTCGGCCGCCACCTGCGCCGCCTCAACGGCCGCCACCGTCGTCCGGCAGCACGCCGTCGTCATGTTCCCCGCCATGTCCACAAACGTCACCGCGAAATCCCACGTGCCGGCGCTCAGTGGACCGACCAGCGAACTGCCTTCCAGGCTCGGCGTCGCCTCCTGCGGCGGCAACGTCTCCTTGCTCTGGCCCTGGGCGGCGGCAATTTTCACGCCGCCGATCGAACTGCCGCGGTCGCTGACCTGCCATGCGATCCGCACCGGTTCGTTTTCCCGGGCGGCCGACGCCGTCAGGCTCGCGACCTCCGGCGGCGACGTGTCCACCGTGATGAGCAGGTCCGGCCGCGCGCCCGGCAACGGATCCGCCCCGCGCGACGCCACGGCCTCGCCCCGGAAGATCGCCCAGTACGTGCCGTCGGTCACCGCGCGAAACTCCAGCGCCCCCGTCGGCAGCGTCCGTTTCTGGGTGCGCACCCACGTGCGACCGCGGTTGCCGCTAACGTAGAGCACGACGGCCTGGTCCCGTCCGGGCTGCACGCCCTCGCACCTCGCCGGATCCAGCGGCGCTCGCACTTCACGCGCATTGACATACAGGTGAGGCGCCGACGACGCATCCGTCGCGGCCGCAACCGTCGGGCTCGGCGTCGCCGACGAACCGGCGGGCGCCGTGCCCGCGGGCTCTATTGCCGGCATCGACCGGACGATCGGCATCAACTGTCGCGCACTCTCGTCGTCGGCCACCAGCGCCCCGCAGGGCCACGCCACGACGACCAGAAGAACGCTCCAGGGCCATACGACAGGTCGCAGATGTCTCATCGGTGCCCTCCGGGCCATTCGCCTCGTCTTTGCTCCGCAACCCGCGCCTCCGGCACGAGCCCATTCACGTTCTGGCGAACGTGCCGCAGGGTCCATGCGTCCCGCAGGCAGGCACGCCCGTGGACACACGGCGTTGCGCAGGGCCAGGATGACCCTGCGACTCACGGGCAAGATGCCCGTGCCACGGTGAAAAAGCCTTGAGCCGTTGCAGCGCTACGGGGCCATCCACTGCCGCAGCTTCTCCGCCGCCTGAACCATCGCCACCTCGCACGGCGGCATGTAATCGTGGTAGAAGGCTTCCCATTCCACGTTCAGGTACCCGGACCACCCGGCCTTCTTCAGCAGGGCGATGGTTTCCTCGACGGGCCAGTCGCCCGCCCCGATGAAGCACTCGTACTCTCCCTGCTGGCCCGGCATCGGGAACGCGTCCTTGACGTGCAGATACGCGATCCGCTCGGGTCGGAGGTGCCGCACGGTGGTCTCGGGGGTCTCGCCGGCGTGCTTCGGGCCCGCCACGTCCAGCAGGGCCTTGGCGTTGGGCATCGCCGCCAGGTCCAGCACGCGACCCAGCAGTTCGCCCGTGCCCCAGTCGTCGTGGGCCTCCAGGGCGATGTTGATCCCGGGGTTGGCCTTGGCCCCGGCCTGCATCACCCGCGCCAGCCGCGGGATCGCGTCCTCGTGCGTCTCCCCCGGCGTCAGCCGCCCGCCGAAGATGCGCACGTTCCGCGCCCCGAGGTCCGACGCCAGGTCCACAAACCGCTTCAACTCCTCGATGTTCCCCGCCTCGTCCCGATGGTCGGGCTTGTCCGGGCCGCGCGCGTCGCGGTTGGCCGCCATGATGTAGCTCGACACCGACACGATTTCCATCCCCACGTCGGCGAAGAGTTTGCGCACCTCCTGTCGCCGCGCGGGGCTGTCCTGCCAGTGAACGTGGGCCCCCTGGCGGCCGCGCAACTCCACGCCTTCATACCCGGCGGCGCTCAGTTGCTGCGCAAACTCCTCCAAGGGTTTCGTCGGGTTTCCAAGGGTCGAAAACGACAGCTTCATCATCTCTGGGCTCCCAGACAGGTGTTCCGCCAAAGCGCGATTCGAACGATCCGATGAACCGATATCATGCCACGCACGTGGCGGCAGTCAACCCCTTTCCCCGAAACGTCATGTGCCCTCGCGAAACCCGCTGCTCGCTGCGGGCAGCTTTTCGTAGTATACTACTGTTGCGCCTGTGTTTCTGTGTCGGACGAGGAATGTCGGAGGCTCTTCCATGAAACGCCATGCCGCCACTGTGTGCATCGCCGTATTGCTTTTCGGCGCACTTGGAGCCGGCACCGTCCGGGCCGCCGTCCCCAAGACCTGGACCGAGGCTGCCCGCGAGGCCGCCAAGGCCGGCAAGATCGTCCTGGTCATCTATCGCGAAGGCAAGACCGGACAGAGCGACGACGATTCCTCCTCGCGCAACGCCAGCACGAATCCCAGGAGTTACTCGTCCACCGGTTCCTCCGGATTGCCCATCACGACCACCCTGTCCGACAAAGAGGTGCGGCCGCTCGTCAAACGGTACTGCGTCACGGCGAACTTCCGCAAGCTCGACGAGGGCAGCGGCTGGAAGACCTTCGAGAAGCAGGACAGCCCGGTGGTCTTTGCGATGCCCGACGGCACGTTCCTGCGAGGCATCTCGACCGACGCCAACCCCGAGCAGTTCAATGCCGCCCTGAAACAGGCCCTGGAGAAGGCCCGCGAGCTGGCCAAGGACGCCGGCAACAAACCCGCCGCGCAGCCGGCGGCAGACCCCGCGGCCAATCCCGCCGACAACCCCGCCGCGGCGCTCAAGGAGGCCGAGGCCCTGACCAAGAGCGGCCGCTACGGCGAGGCCGTGCGCCTCGTCAAGGCCGTCATGGACGCCGCCGAGGCCGACAGCCCCGACGCCAAGCGGGCCGAACGCGTCGCCAAGGCCCTCACCCAGGAAGCCGAGAAGATCGTCAGGCAGGCCGAGGGCTTGCTGTCGGCCAAGAAACCTCTGGCCGCATTCCGCCAGTTCGACGAGGTGATCCACCTGTTCGCCGGGCTGCCCGTGGCCGATGCGGCCGCCAAGCGCCTCGACGAGCTCATGGCCCAGCCGATCATGGAAGACTACGCCGCCGAGTACGCCCAGGAGCGAGTCGCCTACGACCTCTACGAGAAGGCCATGGGCCTCCACGACAGCCAGTTCTGGAAAGATGCGGCCGCCAGGTTCCAGGAAATCGTAGACAAGTATCCCCAGAGCCCGGTGGCCGCCCGTGCCGCCGAACGGGCCGAATTCTGCCGCAAACAGGGCACCGAACCCCCCGTGATGCCCACCATCGACTGACACCGCGCCGCCCGGGGCCGCGACATGCCGCACGCCCTGCGCTCGGTCGCGCCGTGGGAATCCGCCGCCCCGCGGGCGACATCCATAACCAATCGTCTGCCCATGGGTTACGGAATTCCGGAAACCAATCCGCGCGTCGTTCGTCCAACCCCAGTGTCCGGTTCCGTTCGCGCAGCCGCCCTGTGGCAGGTCGCTACGAGGATCGAATCCGGAAATCGAATGGACGGCCAGCACGTTTAGAAGTATACTGTCGGTTCACAGTCAGACTCATTTCCGATGGGTGGAGCCGTGCCAGTTCAAATCAGGGAGGTGCGCCGATGACGTGGCATCGGGCGGGTATCGTGTTGATCGGGGTGTCTCTGGTCGCGGCCGGCGTGTGCGAGGCCAAGACCGACCGGCCCAAGGGCCGCATCAGCGACTGGCCCACGGCCGTCGCCAACGCCAAGAAGTACAACAAGATCATTTTCTGTATCTACGCCCCGGGCATCACGCGGCTCTACGGCACCGGGAAGACCGAGGCCGCCACCGCCGGCGAAAGCACCGAGTGGCGGGTCACGGCCGTGATCTGCCAACCGCAGGTCCGCAAGCTCGAAAAGCAGTTCTACCTTGTCGCCCGCCTGCGGACCGGCGACTCGACGAGCAACTGGAGCGCGTTTTCGTCGCAGACCGACGGCTGCTGCTTCGTCACCGCCAACGGGGAGTTCCTGGAGGCGGTTGGCCGCGATTGCACCGTGGCCGAGTTCACGGAGGCCTGCAAGCGGGCGGTCGCGCGGGCCAAGGAGCTGCGCGCCAACCAGCCCCCCACGGCCACCGAACTGGCGAGCGTGGCCGAGGAGGCCCTGAAGGAGGAGGACTACGCCCTGGCGCTGTCGAATGCCGACGAGGTGCTCCAGGGGCCCGAGGCGGCAACGCCCGCCGGCAAACGCGCCGACCGTGTCAAGAAGACCATCCTCGGTCGGGCCCAGGGCGGCCTGACCCGTGCCGAAGACCGGCTCAAGGAAGGCAAGGCCGTCCAGGCCTTCCGCGAATTCGACGAAGTGGCCCACCTGTTCCCGATGCTCGACGAGGGCAAGCGGGCGGCCCAGCGGCTCGAAGAGGCCATGGCCGACGCCGCCCACGCCAAGGCGTCCGAAGAGTATGCCAGCGAACGCGTCGTCTACGAGTTGCTCGAGCAGGGCAACGACCTGGCCGACAACGAGGACTGGGCCGGAGCCATCGCCAAACTCCAGCAGATCGTGGATAACCACAAGGCCAGCCCCGTCCTGCGCCGCGCCGCCGCCCGCCTCAAGGAGTGTCGCGACGCCCTCAAGGAAGAGCAGGCCGCCGCAGGCTGCGGCAACCCGTGAGCCGGGCGCCCCACGCTGCGGCAACCCGTGAGCGGGGTGCCCCAGGCTGCATTGTCAGGCATGGGCATTGCCGTCCTGTGGCACGGGCATCCTGCCCGTGAGTCCCAAGGGGCATCTTGCCCCTGGCGTTCATGATCACGCCGCACAGCGCACACGTCGGCGACGCCCGCACTCCTCGACGAAGACCCGAGTCAACAAGACGCCGCGCCCACACGTGGCGCCCCGGGCCCATGAAGAACGACCGGACCACGTTCTGCGGCCCGGTCGAGAGTGAACTGTCTCTGCGTTTAAGGTGCGTCCCCCGGACCCACGCGGATTCTCAAGCTCTCGGCAGCGTAGGGTGGGTCCCCCGGACCTACGCGGATCCTGACGCCCGCCCTTGTCGTCACACGCGCCGCACGGCCAGACAGGCGTTGTGCCCGCCGAAGCCGAACGAGTTGCTGATGGCGACATCCACCTTGGTGCGTCGCGCCGCCCCCGGCACGAAATCCATCTCGACCCCGTCGTCGGCCTGCTGGAAGTTCAGCGTCGGGTGAATCGTGCTGTCCTGCATGCCGCGGACGGTGGCGATCAGTTCCACGGCGCCGCTGGCGCCGAGCAGATGACCGATGAAACTCTTGGTGCTGGAAATGGGAATCCGCCGCGCGAGGTCGCCAAACACGCTCCGCACGGCCCGCACTTCCATGGCGTCGCCCAGGCCCGTGCTGGTGCCGTGGGCGTTGATGTAATCCACCTCGTCGAGGTTCAGCCCCGCGTCGTGCAGGGCATCGCTCATCGCGGCGGCCGCCCCGCGGCCGTCTTCGTCCGGCGCGGTGATGTGCGACCCGTCGCCGGCCATGCCGTAGCCGATCACCTCGGCGTAGATCTTTGCGCCGCGGGCCTTGGCGTGTTCCATCTCTTCCAGAATCAGGATGCCGGCCCCTTCGCCCATGACGAACCCGTCGCGGTCGCGGTCGAACGGGCGGCTGGCCCGCTCGGGGTCATCGTTCCGCGTCGAGAGGGCCTTCATCGCGCAGAACCCCGACAGGCCGATCCGCGTCACGGCGGCCTCGCTGCCCCCGGTGACCATCACGTCCGCCTCGCCGCGCTGGACCACCTTGAAGGCGTCGCCGATCGAGTTGGTCGCGCTGGCACACGCCGACACCACCGCCACGTTGGGGCCCTTCAGGCCGTGCCGGATCGACACCAGCGCCGCGGCGGCGTTGGCCATCAGCTTCGGCACCAGGAACGCCGAGACCCGGCCCGGACCCTTCTCCAGCAGCCGCTCGAACTGCGTCTCGATCTCGTGCAACCCGCCGATGCCGCTGCCGATGATCACGCCGCACCGATACGGATCCTCCGCCGCGAAGTCCATCCCGCAATCGGCCACGGCCTCCGCGGCCGCCACCAGGGCGAACTGCCCGAAGCGGTCGATGCGCTTGACCTCGCGGGCGTCGATGCACGGAGCCGGATCGAATTCGGGAATCTCGCCGGCGATGCGGCTGTCGTACTGGCTCACGTCGAAGCGCGTGATGGGGCGCACGCCGCTGCGGCCGGCCGTCAGGCCGTCCCAGAATTGCGAAACGGTCTGGCCAAGGCTTGTGACCAGACCCATGCCCGTGATGACGACGCGACGATCCGACGTCACTTCGAGTGCCCCTTAATGTACTCCACCGCCTGGCCCACCGTCTTGATCTTCTCGGCGTCCTCGTCCGAAATGCTGATGTCGAACTCGTCTTCAAGCTCCATGACCAGTTCCACCACATCGAGCGAATCGGCGCCCAGGTCGTTGACAAACGACGTCTCGGGAATGATGTTCGCCTTGTCAACGCCCATCTGCTCGGCCACAATACCGGTTACGCGTTCTTCGATCGACGCCACGATAACTTCCTCCCAATCTGATTGATCGTTCGACCAACTCATCGGCCGGCCGCCATCCGGGCCGCCGGCTTGCGAATTGTCCTCACATCACCATGCCGCCATCGACGGCCACGACTTGTCCCGTAATGTACGCCGCCGCGTCCGACGCGAAAAATGCCACCGCTTCGGCCACGTCCTCGGCCTCGCCCATCCGCCTCAGCGGAATGTTCGCCAGGGCCTTCTCCTTCACCGCCGGCGGAAGCACGTCCGTCATATCCGTCCGGATGAACCCCGGCGCCACCGCGTTGGCCGTCACGTTCCGGGCCGCCAGCTCGCGGGCCGTCGTCTTCGTCAGGCCCACCACCCCGGCCTTCGACGCCGAGTAGTTCGCCTGCCCCGCGTTGCCCGCCAGGCCCGACACGCTCGCGATGTTCACGATCCGGCCCCGACGCTGTCGCATCATATAGCGCGACGCCGTCCGTGTCATCAGGAAGGTTCCCTTCAGGTTCACCGCAAGGACCAGGTCCCAGGCCCTCGTCTCCATCCGCATCAGCAGGTCGTCCCGCGTGATGCCGGCGTTGTTCACCAGAATGTCGATGCTGCCGAACGCCTCGTTCACCGCTTCGAGCGTCTTCTCGATGGCCTCTTCGTCCGTCACGTCCAGCTTGTAGGCCTTCGCCAGCGGCGAGCCCGCCTCGGTGCACAGTTTCACGGTCTCGGCCATCGGCTCTTCCAGCACGTCCATCAGGGCGACCTTCGCGCCGCCACGGGCCAGCCGCACGGCTATCGCACGGCCAATACCGCGCCCGCCTCCGGTCACGATCGCTACGCGGTCGGTGACGCTCATCAGAACCTCCTCGCTCAGGTGTGACTCAGCAGATTCCCCGGTCTTGCCCCGGCCTCAGCAGACGCCCGTCTCGGCAGCGCCGTTGACGCCCGTCACCGCTGCGCCGCGGTCGATCTTCTTCATCAGGCCGCGAAGCACACGCCCGGGACCGATCTCGTAAAACGTGTCGAAGCCGTCCGCCAGCAGCCGTTCCATCGACTTCTGCCAGAGGATGCTCCCGGTCAACTGACGGACCAGCATCGGCTGAATGTCGGCCGACGACCCGTAGTAGTCCGCCGTCACATTCGCCACCACGGGCACCCGCAGGTCGCCCAGGGCGATGGCCCCCAGCTCGCAGGCCAGCCCCTCGGCGGCCGAGGCCATCAACTGGCTGTGAAACGCGCCGGCCACTTTCAACTCGACGGCCCTGCCGCCGGCCTCCTCGGCCAGCGTCAGCGCCTTGGCGCATGCCCCCTTCGTTCCCGAGACCACAATCTGACCCGGGCAGTTGAAATTGGCGGGCGAGATTATACCCAGCGCCGAAGCCGCTTCACAAATGTTTTTTACCTGCCCCTCGTCCAGCCCCATGATGCTGACCATCGTGGACGGGTTGGCGTCGGCGGCCGCCTGCATCAGCTCCCCGCGGCGACGGGTCAGACGCACGCCGTCCTCGAACGACAGGGCCCCTGCGGCCCACAGGGCGGTGTACTCGCCCAGGCTCAGGCCCGCGGCCGCATCGGCCTTGACGTCGCGACCCGCCCCGGCGGCAAAACACTCGGCCAGGGCCACGCTCGTGACGAAAATCGCCGGTTGGCTGACATCGGTGGCGTTCAGGCGCTCCTCGGGGCCCTCGAAGCAGATCGCCGAGAGCTTGAACCCGAGCAGGCGGTCGGCCAGGTCAAACAGCTCGCGCGCCCGGGGCGAGGCCTCGTAGAGGTCCGCGCCCATGCCGACGCTCTGGGCGCCTTGGCCGGGAAAGAGCAATGCGGTCTTGCCCACGAGTGGCCTCCTTGACCTCTGGTTCCGGTGCAATCGCCCGAGAGGTCCGTCCCGGGCATGGAGAATCGTACGGTGGAGCGACAGCCGCCGCGGTGCGCGCTAGAATTTCACGACCGCCGAGGCCCACGACAAGCCGCCGCCGAACGCAACCAGGATCGCCGTCTGGCCGTCGCGGATGCAACCCTGACGCCGCGCCTCGGCCAACGCGATCGGCACGCTCGCCGCGCTGGTGTTGCCGTACTTGTCGATGTTGACGAAGATCTTCTCCGCCGGGAACCCCAGACGCCCGACGGCCGAATCGATGATCCGGGTGTTCACCTGGTGCGGCACCACCATCGCCACGTCGTCCACCGTCAGGTGGCACTGGGCCATGGCGTCGCGGACCAGCTCCTGCATCTTGTCTACGGCGAAACGGTACACCTCGCGGCCCTGGATAACCATCTTGTTGGCCGCCTCGTCCAGATTCTGGTGCGTCACGGGCTGGGCCGTGCCGCCGGCCGGGACGATCATCAGGTGGCCGCCCACGCCGTCGATGCCGAGGGTGTTGTAGATGACCCCTGTGTCGGGCTCGTCCGAGCCTTCCAGCAGGGCGGCCCCGGCCCCGTCGCCGAACAGGATGCAACTGCCACGGTCCTTGTAGTTCGTGATGGCGCTGAGCTTCTCGGCCCCGATGACCAGCGCACTGCGGACGATGCCCGCCATGATCGCGCCGCGAGCCATCGCCAGGCCGCAGACGAACCCCGAGCAGGCCGCCTCCAGGTCGAATCCGCCGCACTTCGGGATGCCCAGCTTGTGCTGCACAATGGCCGCCGTGGCCGGGAAGATGTGGTCCGGCGTGATCGTCGAGATAATCACCAGGTCCACGTCGGCCGGCTCGCGGCCGGCATCCTTCAGGGCCTCGCGGGCGGCAGCCACGGCCAGGTCGCTCGTGGCCTCGTTCTCGGCCGCAACGCGCCTCTGGCGGATGCCCGTCCGCGTCACGATCCACTCGTCGGAGGTGTCGACAAGCCGGGTGAAATCGTCATTGGTCATGATTCGCTCGGGAACGTAAAATCCGGTCCCGATGATCTTTACGCTGCGCGGGTGACTCACGTGTGCAGTTCTCCTGCCGGGGCCAGGGCGCTTTCGATGGCCTCATTGACCTTCTGCCCGGCGAATCGCGAGGAGGCTTTCAGGGCGTTCTTGATGGCCCGAGCCTTGGAGGAACCGTGACTGATGATGCCGATCCCGTCGATCCCCAGCAGCGGCGCGCCGCCATAGGACGAGTAATCGTGCTGCTCCTGCAGCTTCGAGACGATCGGCTTGAGTTTCGAAATCATGTCCGGGGCGAACGATGTCAACTCGTCGGCCAGCATCCGGACCATGCCTTCGCCCATGCCTTCGATCACTTTCAGAACGACGTTGCCGACGAAACCGTCGCAGACGATCACGTCGAAATTGCCGTTGAACAGGTCGCGCCCCTCGGCATTGCCGCAGAAGTTGATCGGCGCGCTGCGGAGCAGTTGCCGCGTCTCGCGGACCAGGTCCGTGCCCTTGGCGTCTTCGCTGCCGATGCTCATCAGGCCCACACGCGGGCTCTTGGTCCCCAGGACCCGCTGGCTGTACACCGAGGCCATCAGGCCGTACTGGGCCAGGTGCAACGGTTTGGCGTGAATGTTGGCTCCGACGTCGATCACCACGACCGGGCCGTGGAACGTCGGCACAATGATCGAGATGCCCGCCCGGCGAACGCCTCGCAGCGTCCGCAGCGCCATCTGCGCCGCCGCCACCACCGCCCCGGTGTTGCCCGCCGACACGAACGCGTCGGCGCGGCCTTCCCGCATCGCCTCGACCATGCGGCTGATGCTGGACCGCGGCTTCTGCCGAAGCGCCTCCACCGGCGACTCGTCCATCCCGATGGCCTGCTCGGCGTGCTCGACCACGATCCGGTCGAACGGGCCGCCGAGGGCCTTCAACTCGTTCTCGAGGGTGTCCTGGGGGCCCACCAGGAGAATAGAATCCTCCGGAGGCAGGATGTCAAGAGCCTCGACCGCTCCCTTGATGATCTCCGAGGGCGCATAATCCCCGCCCATCGCATCCAGGGCCGTCCGCATGCGTTCAGCTCTCCTTGGTGGCTACAACCTGGCGGTTCTGGTACCAGCCACAGTTGTCGCACACGCGGTGCGGCAGCGTCACGTGGTTGCAGTGGCTGCAAATGACGGTTGCCTGCGGCGTCAGCGCGTGATGGCTCCGACGCTTCCGCTTGCGGGCCTTGCTTGACTTGCGTTTCGGTTGCATGTGTCGTCGATCCCCTAGATGGCCACGCGGGGCCAGCCTGTAAGGCAAAGAGAGGGCTCCAAGCCCTCTCGGCAAAGCGGCCATGGTATCCTATCCCCACGGCTACCGTCAAGGAAAAAGCCCTCCCCGCGGGCCCGCCGCCGCCGGAGCCCGCTCGCTGCCTCATTCGGTTGCTTTTCGGGGGCTTTACGGTGTATACTATCTGTACTGCTCCCCCGTGCTCGGGGGCGCCCGTGGGGACCATGCGTGCTGACCGTTCGGGGGGAGGGCCACTCTGTGGCCTTCAAGCCCGGCGGCAGTGGTCCCGCAAGGACGAGTTCGACCTCATCGCGATTCATCCGATTGTTGTGCCGGGAGGCGACCATGGGAACACGGTGGATCGGCAGTGCTGCGCTGGTAGTTCTGATGATGGCGGCCATTGGAGGGCAGGCCCACGCCGGGCCGCCCTATTATGTCGGAGCCTATGAGGCCGACCACGAGTTCGACCGCATCACCGCCGCCGACATGGACGTGATCCGCAGCAAGCACGTCCTCATGGCCAGCCGCTCCTTCGGCCTCGGCATCCTGAGCGGTGTCAACGGCCTGGCCTCGTCCAACCCCATTTACCAGCTCAACCGCAGCCCGACCTACGACGTCAACAACGGGGCCGACATCCCCCTGAACGTCTACGACAACTTCGATTTCGTCCACTATCTGTGTACGCTGAACCCCACCTATGCCACGCGCCTGGTCGAAATCGACAACTTCGTACGCAATCGCTACCACGGGCAACTCGATGCCGTGATGGTCGAGTACCACTTCTGCGATGCCGCCACGTTCCCGACCTATCAGGCGATTCTTGACGGCTGGCGGCGGGATTTTCCGCACATCAAAGTCATCTACGTGACCTCCGGCTACATGATCGATCAGTACTACCACGACAGCAACCAGGCTTCGGCGGCGTTCGGGGCCCTGTCGCGGTCGGCCTACATGGGCGTCCAGCCCCTGTACGACATGGCTCGGCTGCTGGGCACCGATCCGGCAGGCGTCTGGCAGGGCGACTACCTGCTGCCCGAGTACAACCTCTATTACCCCAACGGCGACAACATCCACCCCAACACGCCCTTCATCCAGGAACGCATGGGCAAGGCCCTCCTGCTGGTGCTCTACAAGATGTTCTGTGAGCTGCCGTTGCGGGCCGACGCCGGCGACGACCAGTTCATCGTGGACGACGATTCCAACGGCAGTTGCACGGTGACTCTCGACGGGTCCGAGAGTTACTGCCGCGACGGCACGCTGGTCAGCTATGTCTGGAAAGAGGGCGAAACGGTGGTTGCCACCGGCGAGACCGCCGAGGTGGAGCTGCCGTATGGCACGCACACGATCTACCTGACCGTGACCGACGACGAAGGCAACACCGACCGCGACGACGTCCGGATCGTCGCCAAGGCCAGCAGCATTCACGTGGTGTACCAGGTGTCGGCCAGCGCCGACGACACGCAGTTCACCTCGACGGGCAACCTGGCGACCAGTTCCACGGTGATGTGGCCCTACAATTACGGCGACCGGCGTTCGGGGATGCGGTGGTCCGTCACGATTCCCAAGGGCAGCACGATTCTCGAGGCCAAGGTCTCGGCCTGCTCCAACGGGCAGAACGACGTGCAGAACAGCCCGATTCTCCAGATGAACCTGTTCGACTACGACAGTTGCCCGGCGTTTACCAGCAATCCCTGGACGTGGGCGGTCACCGAGAACGCCGTCACCTGGATCATGGAGAAGAGCGCGTGGCTGGAAGGGCAGTGGTACGACAGCCCGGACATCGCCTCGATCGTCCAGGAGTTCATCGACCGGCCGGGCTACGCCCCCGGCAACTTCCTGGGCCTTCGCGGCATGGGCGCGCGGCCCACGGGCACCATCGGGTGGCACTACGTCTACCAGTGGGACTACACCGGCCACGCGCGCGGAGCGAAGCTCGACATTCTCTACGCCGAGCCCGAGCCGAACCACGCCCCCGTGGCCGAGGCGGGGCCGAACCAGTTGCTCCACGACACCGACCGTGACGGCTTCATCACCGTGACCCTGGACGGCAGCGCGTCGAGCGATTCCGACGGCGCCATCGTCAGCTACGTCTGGAAGGAAGGGGCCACGCAGATCGCCACCGGTCAGACCGCCCAGGTCACGTTGCCCACGGGCGTTCACAGCATCACGCTCCTGGTGACCGACAACGAGGGGGCCACCGACGACGATGTCGTCGTGCTGCGCCTGAACGCGCCGCCGACGGCCGACGCCGGCGAGAACCAGACCATCGAGGCCGATCCGAGCGGCTACGCCTGGGTGGCCCTCGACGGCAGCGGCTCGTCCGATCCCGACGGCAATCTCGTGGACTGGCGGTGGGAGGACGGCGGCACGCTGCTGGGCGCCGAAGGCGTGGCCGTGCAGCACTTCAGCCTGGCCGTCGGTGTTCACGTCATCACGCTGACCGTCGCCGACCAGGACAGCGCCACCGACCAGGACACGGTCACCGTGACCGTGACGCCCACGACGAATGTGCTGACCATCTCCGCAGCGGCGGACCTGGACTGGGTGTACCAGAACACCCCGAGCATCCTGACCCGGAATGGGCACAAGACGCGGCTGGCCATCACCGTCGAGAAGTGGGGCGGCAACCAGAGCGTGACGCTGGCGGTCGAGAAGGTGGCCGACAGCGGCGCGGGCGAGGTGACCGTGGAGGACGATCCTGACGGCGACCCGCTGGTGCGGTACGTGTATGGCGGCCTGCGGAGCGACGGCACGACCGGCACCGGGGCGCTCGTGCTTCGCGTGACGGCCACCGGCGACGTGTCGGGCCAGGCTTTCGCCGACGTGGCGATGACGGTTCGCAAGCTCGGCGACATTGACGGCAACGGCGGCGCCGAGCCCGGCGACATGTCGCTGCTGGTCAACCGGCTGAACGGCATGGACACCTCGGGCCTGCCGGCCTGCGCGTTCGACCTGGACACCAACGGCGGCGCCGAACCCGGCGACATGTCGTTACTGGTGAACATCCTGAACGGCATGCCGGTGCTGTGACCTCACCCGGCGTTGCGGCCATGAGGGCGGCTCATCCCTCGACATGGCTCGGGACGTGCAGCAAGTCGTCCCTGTGGGTGACGCGTTGAGAGGGGAGGCGGCGGCGAGTTTGTGACCACGGGGTCAGCCGGCCTGCGGCGAGGGCAGGGGCGGGGAAGCGTTGGTGGCCGGACCGTCGGCCTGCGGCGGCGGCGCGTGGCCGAGGAGTTCCAGGGCGTGGTCGGTGCGTCGGTCGGTGCGGCGGGTGGTGAGGAAGCTCATCGCCCCGCGTGGCGTCTGCATCCACAGCAGGTTCGAGAAGATCCGCCGTTTCAGCCGGGCGTGGGCCACCTCGGCCACCGGCACCTGGACGATGCGGCGGCGCATCCACTTGCGGTAGACGAACACCGCGTGACCGTCGATGAAGATGAGTTTGCCGCGGCGGAGCCACCCGGCCCCGCGCAGGCCCTTGACATTGGCCGGCAACACGAGCTGCGCCTTCTTGTGCGCCAGCTTGATCTTGGCCAGCGCGTCGGCGTCCTCGGGTTCCATGTCGTTCAGGGCATGGTGCACGCTGTCGCGGACGAACAGGGCCACGGCCGCCTGCCACGCCACGCGGACGGCGAACGCCATGGCTCGCCAGAACAGCGGCAACAGATACAGGATGATCGCCAGCAGAATCGTGCAGACGATGGCCGTCGGCACGGGGTACGCGATGGCCAGGCCCGCCAGGACCAGGACGACGCCGTCGCCGGCCAGGCTGAGCAGGATGTCGCTGAAGGGCTCGGGGCTGGCGGCCACCATGACGCGCGACCCGACCTTCGCGGCGTTGGTGGTCGTGGCGACCAGGGCCGCGCCCAGGCCGGCCATGATCCAGCCGGCGGCGCCCGTGGCGGGGTCGTCACTGACCACCATCACGCCGATGGCCGCCGCAGCCACCGGACGGACGAAGCTGTGCACGGCGTTCCACACGTGGTCCACGGCCGGCAGCTTGTCGGCCAGGAACTCCACCACGAAGAGCAATCCCGAGATGATAATGACGGGCCAGTTGGCCAGCGACTCGAAGCCCTGGAGACCCACCTCGTTGCCCCAGCCGAACTTCCCGGCCAGCCCGACCATGCAGACCGTCAGATACAGGTTGATACCCGACGTGAACGACACGCCCAGCAGCATCGACAGTTTGGTGATGATCTCCGGCATGGTCCGCGTGGCTCCTTGGCGATCCGCCGCCGCAGTATACCCTGTGGCATGCCGACGGGCCAGCGGATAAAATGCCGCCTCGCCCGCGAGGGCCGAGTGGGCGCGTGCTCACTGCAACCCGTAGGGTGGGTCCCCCGGACCCGCGCGGATGCCTTGCAGCGAGCCGCTCCTACGGTTGACGTGGCGGGGAGGGTTCAAGGCATTCGGCATGCCTGACGGGGCAGGCATGGCACCCAACGTTCGACCCTCACCGCCCCTCGACTGTGCTCGGGGCGCCTCCCCCTGGAAGGGGGAGGGGGGGGGTGACCCATCTCCCTTCACGGGAGAAACCGCAGGGCGGGTCCGCCGGACCCACGCGGATGCCGAGTCCGCAGGAGAAGGAGTCTGTGCCGTGCGCGACGTGTACGTTGTGTTTGATCCCGAGATGCTGACGGCCGAGTTCCTGTCGTCTCGGACGGCCGTGGTGATCGACGTGCTCAGGGCCACCTCGAGCATGATCCAGGCGCTGGCCAACGGAGCGACGCAGGTGAGACCGGTCGGTGAGGTGGACGAGGCCCTGGCGCTACGGCGCGAGCTGCCGGCGGACACGGTGGTCCTGGGCGGCGAACGAGAGGGGCTGCGCATCGACGGGTTCGACCTCGGCAACACGCCGCAGGAGTTCGCCGCGCCGGTCGTCGCGGGCAAGACAGTGGTCATGACCACCACCAACGGCACGCGGGCGATCCTGCTGGCGTCGTCGGCACGGCGGCTCTTCATTGCCGCACTGACCAATGCCGCCGCCACGGCCGCCGAGCTGTGCCGCCACGGCGACGGCGGCGACATCGTCCTGGTCGGCAGCGGCACGGAGCGCCGCATCAGTTGGGAAGATTCGCTCTGCGCCGGGGCCATCGTGCAGCGGCTCCTGGCCGCCGGGGGCGACGGCGAGTTCCATCTGACCGACTCGGCCCTGATCGCCCTGGAACTCTGGAACGCCTGGGGCGACCGGCTGGATGAGGCCCTTCGCCGCGGCCGCGGCGGGTACAACGTCGTCAAACGCGGCCTCCACGACGCCTTCGCCGCCTGCGCCGCCATCGACACGCTGCCGGTCGTCGCGGAAGTCCACCGCGACCCGCTCCGCGTGCTGGTGCGGCCGCAATAGCGCGGCGGGGCGAGCCACGATGGCCCGCCCCGCGTCGTGCTGTCCGGTCCGCCGGACGGCTGCTTCGTCGATACGTTGTCGCGCCGTTACATCAGGGCGGCGTCCTCGCCGCTCAGCGGCACGTCTTCGCCGTCGGGGATGCCCGCCGGCGTTTCGTCGTCCTTGTCGGTCCACGTCCGATAGACCCAGTCGCCCGTGGACTCGTAGTACGGTTCCGCAAGCCATTCCACCCGAGCGTCCGCAAAGGCTACATTCTGTCCCGCCTGTTCGTGGTTGAAGCTGTTGGCCTCCTCGTCGTCGGTCTCGTGCAGCGGATCGAAAAACGGGCTGCGGTCGGCCAGCACCGCCAGACGCGGGCTCGACGGGTTGCTGTACGGGCCGCGAAGGTTCTGGTAGCTGTAGCTGATGTGGCGGCGGCTCTGGAAGTCGCGGACCTCGTCCACGTTGCGGATGAAGTCCGGCTGGTCGTCCGTGGACGGGCAGATGAACGCCTCCTGGATGACGATGCCCTTGGCCACCAGCAGCCACAGGCTCGCCGTGGTGGAGTTGACCACCTCGTCCTCGTTGTCGGTGCCGCGATGGTCCTCGGTGTTCTCGCCGCGAAGGCCCTGGCCGTCGCCCGGAGCGTCGGGCAACAGGTCGGCCCGGGTGCTCTCGGCCGTGAAGGCGTTCGGCCACCGGCCGCGATGGTCCGAGGCATACGTCATGCACCCCTGGGCGATAGTCTTCAGATTCGTCGCGCACCGCACGCGGCGCACGCGCTCGAGGGCGACACCCACGGCCGGAACCATCATCGATATGAGGATAGAAATGATGACCACCACGATCAGCAGTTCCACCAGGGTGAACCCCGCGAGAGGTCCTCTTCTGTCGGTCAACATGACACACCTCCTTTCTCTGGGCTCAGCGAGCCCCGTTGCAGGCGGACCGTGACGACACTGCGGTTTGCGGCAGGGTACGACCGTTGCTGCCATGCGATTCTGGGAGTCTCTCACCTCCTTTCGCCCCCGGCTGGACACCCGGCAATCAGGAACCGCGCGTGCCACCGGGCTGTCCGCCGGGGCGGACTCCGGGCGCGGCCCTGTTCGCGACGGCTTTTCGCGGCGCAGGAACTGAGCCCGGCATGATGCCACACTATGGGTTACTTCTCGGAAAACGGCCGTGGGCGAGTCGTGCGGGGCCGGTAGGGGGTTGCCCGTCGCCGGGCGGTATGATACTCAGTATGAGAATGATGGCCGTTAGGCGCCCGCGACTTCACTGTTCCAGCGGCCTTCTTCCGTTCCTATTATAGCATCGACCGGGCGCAGAAACAAATTCAGTGCGAGGGGCAGGAGACATCCGCGTTTCGGGGAAAGCAGGGGCAGGATGCCCCTGCCACTCATGGGCAAGATGCCCATGCCACGGTACGGCCCCCGAAACGTCAATCCACCCGTGAGGGCAGAACCGTGGGACTGAAGGAGTACCGCAGGAAACGCGACTTCGCGAAGACGCCCGAGCCGGACGGCGCGGCGCCGGCCGCCCCGCCGCGCGCCACCAAAGCCAAAGCCCAGGCCGCGGGCGCCTCCGCCGCAGCCTCCGAGGCGGCCTTCGTGGTCCAGAAGCACCAGGCGTCGCACCTGCACTACGATTTCCGCCTCGAGGCCCAGGGCGTGCTGATCAGTTGGGCGGTGCCCAAGGGGCCGAGCCTCGACCCGGGGCAGAAGCGGCTGGCTGTCCGCACCGAGGACCACCCGCTCGACTACGGCGACTTCGAGGGGACGATTCCCGAGGGCCAGTACGGCGGCGGCACGGTCATGCTCTGGGACTTCGGCGCCGTGCGTTACGACGCGGACCAGGCCGCCGTGGCAGCGGCCATCGACGGACGCAAGGCGATTGCCTTCGAGCTTCGCGGGCGCAAGCTTGCGGGGCGGTGGCGTCTGGTGCCGTTCAACACGGCCGGCGAGAAGGCGCGGAACTGGCTCCTGATCAAGAGCCGCGACGACGCCGCGCGCGACCAGGGCGACATCCTGGCCGAGGCCCCCGACAGCGCCAGGACGGGCCGCTCGCTGGAACAGATTGCCGCGGCGAACGAATCGTGGAGCCATCCGGAGACGTCCTATGGCGACTGAGGGCGATTGGGTTCGTGTGACCAAGCGGCTGCGGTTCCAGGACACGGTTCACCCGGTGGTCGCGGAAGGGCGGCTGGTCCAGCGGCGTCGCATTGCGGCCGTGGGGTCGTTTGCCGGGTCGCCCGGGGGGCGGCTCTGGGTGGACGAGGTCGTCATCCAGAAGGCCGACGGCGAACGAAGCGCCATGATCGTCGACGCGCACACGCACATCGAGGCGGTTCCCGAGCCGCCCGGGGCCACCGCGCCGTTGACCACCGCCGCGTCAACCGTAGGGGCGGCTCGCGAGCCGCCCTCGCAGTGACTTGACCCTCGCGGGTCGCTCGCGACCGACCCCTGCGGCGCTGCCCGCCCCTGCCCACCCACATGACATGCACTCCGCCTTTCGCCGAGGGCTTGTTTTTTGTTGACACCCCCTTTATCAGTCCTATAATCGCCCTTTCCAACAGCTTGACTAAGCTGGGGTTAGGCAGCGCGCGGTGAGAACCGGGGGCTGCCCAACGGAGAAATTGCACGCCGATTCGGACACGAGCTTAGCGGATTGCTTCCCATGAAAAAGGAGATATCCATGATGCTGAGGGCCCAGATGCGAATGGCTTGGGTAATGGGTCTGGTGTTGGCTGTCGTGTCGGCGGCTGGCTGGCCTGCCGCTGTGCTGGCTCAGGACGAGGCCGCCCCGGCCGACGGCGATGCCGTGGTTGTCAAAGCCGATGCCCAGGGCAAGGGCGTTATGGGATTGTCCGAGTCCGAAGCGCCGCTGGATCTTCAAATGGACTTCCAGCAGATGGTCCATTACTGGAAGATCGCCAAGTTCGACCTCGCCCGCAAGTTCGCCCAGGCCGTCGTTCAGGCCAACCCCGAGCCGACCCTCCTGCTGAGACTCGTCGAGCACCCGGAAGTCGGCTACGTGCTGATGTCGCAGATGGCCGGCGCCGAGGACACCGAGCTGGCCGAGGTGGCCCGCCGTCTTCTGGCCACCACCGATGAAGGCATCATGATCAAACGCAAGGACGTGGATCGGATGCTCGAAGCCCTTAAGGCCCTCGACACCAACGAACGCTCCTACCAGATCAATCTTCGCAAACTTCAACTGTCGGGCGAGTATGCCGTGCCGCCGGCCCTGGGCCTGTTGGCCGAGGCCTCGGAGGCCGCCCTGCACGACGACATCCTTCGGGCCCTGAAGGACATCGACCGCCCGGTCGTCTATCCGCTGGTGGTGGCCCTGGAAACGACCGACAAGGACCTGAAGCTGAAGATCATCGACCTGCTCGGCAAGCTTGGCTACAAGATGGCTCTGCCCGCGCTGAAGGCCCAGATCGAGTCGGCCGACCAGCCCGAGGACGTGAAGAAGGCTGCCGCGGCGGCCATGACGGCCATCGACGGTCCGGCGGCTCTCCAGAAGTCGGCCGCCCAGCTCTACGGCGAACTGGCCGAGGCCCTCTACTACAACAAGATCACCACCGTGTCGGATCCGAAGCGGCCGACCACCGACGTCTGGGGCTGGAGCGCCGAAACCCGCCTGACGTATCGCCCCGCGCCGACCGAGGTCGTCAACGAGATCCTGGCGGCCCGGTGCTGCGAACTGGGGCTGCGTGCGTCGCCGGATTCGCCCGAGCTGGTGGCCCTGTGGCTGAGTATCCAGGCGCAGATGAACTTCGAGCTGGCCATGGCCGGCGAGAATGCGAAGAACCCGTGGGCTCCGGCCGACGTGCCGACGACGGAGTTCTTCCTCCGGTCGGCCGGCCAGCAGTACCTGAACCACGTGCTTGACCGCGCTCTGCGCGACCACCGCGTCGAAGTGGCCGATCAGGCGATCCGGGCGCTCAGCGAGGTGGTCAACCAGGACTTCCTCGGCACCTCCAGCGCTCTGAAGGAAGGCAGCCCGCTGATCCGGGCCCTGGAGTATCCGAACCGCCGCATCCGCTTCAACGCCGCCTTCGCCATCGTGGCCTGTATGCCCCGCAAGCCGTTCTTCGGCTCGGATCGCGTGGTGCCGGTGCTGGCCGAGGCCGTCAACCTGGAGACCGGACGCGGCGTGCTGATCGTGGACGCCGACGAAAACAGCCGTAACGCTCTGACCGGCGAGTTCCGCAAGGCCGGCTGGAACGTCAGCGCGGCCGCCAACGGCAACGACGGCGTGAGCCTGGCCCGCACGATGCCGCGCATCGACTCGGTGGTGCTGGCCACGAACGTTGACAACGTGGCGTACACCGAGGTGATCCAGTTGCTCAGGACGGACTTCGCGACGGCCCTGGTGCCGATCGTTGTCGTGAGCGGCCAGGACGAGCGCGTCCCGTTCAGCTTCCTGAAAGAGAACGTCAAGTACATCGACTCGGTCCCGGCAGGCTCGACGGCCGGCGACATCATGCAGAAGACCACGGCCCTGCTCGTGGAGGCCGGCACCGTGGACCTGGCGCCCGAGCAGTCCAAGGCGGTCGCCCTTCGTGGGGCCGAGAACCTGAAGCTGGTGGCCGGGTCGCGGCTGTCGTTCACGGCCGACGCCGCTCGCGGGGCCCTGCTGGTTGCCGCGGCCGGCAAGAACCAGGAGCTTGCCATTGTTGCGATGGAGGCCCTGATCCCGCTGGCCGACGACGAGATTCAGCAGCAACTGGCCGAAGTCGCCTTGGCCGAAGGCGCCCCCAAGCCGATTCAGATTGCCGCCCTGAACGCCATCGCTCAGACGGCCCGCCACATCGGCAACAAGCTCACCAGCGCCAGCGTCACGACGCTCATGAAGAAGATCGAGACCGAGACCGACAACGACATCCGCGACGCCGTCGGCACGGTCCTCGGTGCCCTGGACCTGGAAGCCAAGCTGTCCTCGCAACTGATCCGCGAGCACGCCGTCGAATGAGTGTCGCGGCGGTCTGACCGAGCACAAGAACCACCCACCGGACGCAGCTCCCATGAAGGGCTGCGTCCGGTCTTTTGGGCCGTTACGCCCCTCCCCGGGGGGCATCCCAGAAAGCCCCTTCTACCCAATTTTCCACGCCTTCTGCAACCCCTTCCATGGGCGATGCAAATCGCAAGGCGTTGTCCTGCAATGGGATAGGACTTTCATTTGCCTCGGTCGAGGCGGCGCGTTTACTTGCATGCAAGAGGTCGTATTCGACAAGAGGCCGTTTTCGACGGCGGGCAAGGCACCACAGCATGGGGGAGGCAAGCATGACACGAATCATCGCAGAGGTGGGCACGTTTCATATGATGGGACTGGATCTGGCGGCCAGACGGTCGGCCGGGTCGGCACGATTGGCCGAAAAAGCCAGCCAGGCGGAGGACAATCCGTCGGGTCTCTTGATGACCGAGCGCATCCGAAGCCAACTGGTTGACATCGAGAGCCAGTTGCAGGGATCGGCGCGGGCGATTCAGCGGAACGCCGTGGCCGACGCTGCCCTGGAGGAAACGCAACTGCTGCTGGTGGAAATCCGCGGCGCGTTCTCCATCGCCGCCAATGCTGGAGCCATGAGCGACGAGGAGGTCCGCGCGCAGCAGATTCTGGTGGATGCCGCAGTGGAGAGCATCGACCGGATTGCCGCCGGGACGGAGTTCAACGGCAAGCCCCTGCTGGACGGTTCGGAGGGCGGGTTCTCGGCCCTTGCCGCCGATCTGGGCGACCCTGTGGCGGGGACGCTGGCGTCGGTGGCCACGGGCGGCGCCAATGCCCTGGCCAGCGGCCGGTACGGGGAGGCCGTGTCGGTGGTCACGGCGGCCATCCACCAGGTCAGCCGCGAGCGAGGAAGCCTGGGGGCCGAGCAGATGGCGGAACTGGACACGCAGACGCGCTGGCTCCAGCAGGCTCAGATCAGCCTCTCGGCGTCGCTGCCGGTGCGTGGCGTTCTGGAGGACGCTGCGGCCATGGTGGGGGGGAAGAGCAACGAGGCGGCCGCACCGGCCCAGCAGGGCGCGGGCGCTGCGCAGGCGGCCTGGTCGCCGCGGCACGTGCTTGACCTTCTGGGCTAGCCGGCCGAGGGTGGTGAGTCTAGTCATAACCGCCGCGAGGATCGCCAGTTGGGGCGTTCTCGCGGCGGTTTCTTTCTGCTTAAGTCCCCCCGGACGATGGTCGATAACAGAGGTGTCAGGGCCTGTCCCTGCGCCGCGGCGTTGCGCTGCGCAGGAACCGCCGCGGCGGCCGCCCAGACGGGAGGAAAGGCACAGATGGGCACCATTACCACCGGCACCGGACTCATCAGCGGCATCGACATTGCGTCGTTGGTCGATTCGCTGATGGAACTGGAGTCCCGTCCGCGCGAGCTCCTGGCGGATCGGCAGACGGAGGTGGAGAGCCAGCGCCTCGCCGTCATCTCCGTTTCGACGCAACTGACGATGTTGCGGTCGAGCCTGGTGAGCCTCCGCACGAGCGGCGTTCTGGCGGCAGCCACGGCCACCTCGTCCAACTCGTCGATCCTCTCGGCGACGGCCCTGAACGGGGCTGCGCCGGGCACATACCAGTTCACGGTGGGTCGCACCGTGACGACGCAGCAACTGCTGTCCTCGGGCACGGCCTCGAAGACGGCGGCCCTGGGCGGCGGCACGATCACGCTTCAGTCGGCACAGGCCCGGCTCACGAGCGACACGGCCCTGGACGTGCTGAACGGCCAGGCGGGCGTCAGCCGCGGCAGCATCCGCATCACCGACCGCAGCGGCGCGTCGGCCGTCGTGGACCTGTCGATGGCCATCAGCATCAACGACGTCATGGACGCTATCAACGGGAACGATTCCGTGGACGTGCGGGCGTCGGCCGAGGGCGATCACCTGGTGCTGACCGACCTGACGGGCCAGAGCGCCGGTAACCTGATGGTCGGCGAAGTGGGCGGCGGCTCGACGGCAGCGGACCTGGGCATCCTCGGCAGCGTGGCGGCCGACGCCATGACCGGCTCGGGGATTGTCTCGGTCGGCGCGGACATGGAACTGGGCGTGCTGAACCACGGCCTGGGCGTGGGCCTCGCGTCGGGCAGCGATCTGCACATCGTGCTGCGCGACGGCACAGCATTCGACGTGGATCTGTCGGGCGCCGAGACGCTCGGCGACGTGGTGGGCGCCATCAACAACGCCTCGGGCAATCCCGGGGATCTCACCGTGTCGATCAACGCCGCGGGCAAGGGGCTGCGACTGACGGATGACTCGGTCGGCGGCGGAACGCTGACGGTCACCAGCGGCAACGGCGGCACGGCGGCCTACGACCTCGGCATTCTCGGCAGCGACGCCGACGGCGACGGCGTGTTCGACGGCGACGCCCTGATGGGCGGGCTGAACGACGTGCTGCTCAGTCGTCTGAACGGCGGGGCGGGCGTCGGTCGCGGCTCCATCAGCATCACCGACCGCAGCGGCACCACGAGCGTCGTGGACCTGAGCGACGCCAGGACGATTCAGGACGTGCTCGCGGCGATCAACGATGCGTCGGTGTCGGCGAACGTGACGGCGTCGCTGAACAGCGCGGGCAACGGCATCGCCCTTACGGACGAGACGTCCGGCGGCGGCAACCTTGTGATCGAGGACGTGGACGGGACGACGGCGGCGGACCTGAACATCGCGGTGGACGACGCGGTGAGCGAGTCGGCCAGCGGCGACCTGAACCGCGGGTTCGTGGGGCGCAACACGCGTCTGGCGGACCTCAACGGCGGCACGGGCGTGTCGTCGGGCAAGTTCCGCATCACGAACACCAACGGGGTGAGCACGACAGTCGATCTGTCGGCCGGCGGCGCAGTGACGCTGGGCGACGTGATTGACGCGATCAACGCGGCGTCGGCGGGCGTTACGGCCCGGATCAACGACACCGGCGACGGCCTGCTGCTGGAAGACACCGCGGGCGGCGTCGGGCTGCTGAAGGTGGAGGACGTCAGCGGCACGATGGCGTCCGATCTGAACGTCGCCGGAACCGCGGGCGTCGGTGTGACGACGGTGGACGGCACGAGCGAAGTGAGCCTGACGCTCGACGCGGCCGACACGCTGGTGGACCTGGTTACGGCGATCAACGGCGCCGGCGCGGCCGTCCGGGCGACGATTCTGAACGACGGGACGGCGACCGAACCGTACCGGCTGTCGCTGTCGAGCCAGTGGTCGGGCGGCAGCGGCGGATGGATGGTGGACCTCGGCGCCCTGGGCCTGTCGATGACCGAGATGGCTCGCGGGCGCGACGCCGTGCTGCGGATCGGCGACGGGGCCTCCGGCGAGCCCGTGCTCATCACGAGCCGCTCGAACACGGTGACCGGCGTCATCGACAAGGTGACGCTGGACCTGGTCGGGGCGGCGCCGGGCACGCCGGTGACCGTCAGCGTGACGCGAAACACCAGCGGCACGCTCGACGGGCTGAACGATTTCGTGATGCAGTTCAACACCGTGACAAGCAAACTCGCGGAGTTGACCAAGTACGACACCGAGACGATGGAAGCGGCCGTGCTCCAGGGCGACGGGTCGATCCTGTCGCTTCAGGACTCGCTGTACCGGATGGTGTTCCAGAAGTTCACGGACATCGACGGGGCGTACCAGACGCTGTCGAGCCTGGGCTTCACGATCAGCGGCGGGGCGCAGATGAGCCTGGACGAGAGCCGCTTCATGGAGGCGTTCGCCGCGAACCCGGACGACGTGCTGTCGCTGCTGACGGACACGTCCAACGGGGCGTTGAAGCACATGGAAGACTCGCTGCGCGTCTGGACGGCGCCGGCCACGGGGCGGCTGGCCATCCAGGTGGACCGATTGCAGAGCCAGTCGGAGATGCTGACCGACCGGATCAGCGCGATGGACGTCCTGCTGGAAGGCAAGCGCGAGCGGCTGACGAACAACTTCGTGGCCATGGAAACGGCCCTGTCGGCCCTTCAGTCGCAGCAGACGGCGGTCCAGAATCTGGCATCGGCCGTGGAAAGTTGGCGCGAGTCCATGAGCAGCAGATAACCACACGGGCACTGTCCCGGTGATGAGCCGCAACCTGGGGGGAACCAGAGGAGTGGCGCAACGGTGGTGAACCAGAACAGAGCCTACATCGAGACGCAGATTCTGACCGCGCGGCCGGAGCAGTTGACGCTGCTTCTGCTGGACGGGGCGATCCGGTTCGCGGAGCAGGCCAAGGGTCACCTGGCGGCATCGAACTTCGACGGCAGCTACCAGTGCTTGTCGAAGGCCGAGCAGATCGCCATGGAGCTGATGAACAGCCTGCGCCCGGAAAGCGCGCCGGACCTGTGCCGCCAGCAGGCGAGCCTCTACCTGTTCATCTACCAGAAGCTCGTCGAGGCGAACATGTACCGCGATGCGGCCCGGATCGACGAGGCTGTTCGCGTGCTTCAGACGCTGCGCGAGACGTGGATCCTGCTGATCGAGAAGCTCCAGCACGATCAGGGCGACGAGCGGCCATCCGCGGTCGGTTACGCCGCGGCCCAGCCCGTGTCGGTCCTGTCGCTGCAGGGATAACACTCCGCCGCGCGACGTTCCCGTCGCAGGCGAGTCTGTTGGGAAAGAGAACGGGCGCCGCCCTCTGGGGGCTGCGCCCGGGTCTTTGTTGCGATGGACGGATCGACGTCCGGATTACTGCTCGGCGTTCTCTTTGGCCTGCTGCGCAGCCCTGGAGGCGGCGATCTTCGCCTCTTCCTCGGCCTTGCGAGCCTGGGCCTCGGCGATCGACTCTTCGCCCTCGATGTGAACCCCCTTCTTGCTGGCCACGCGACGCTCTTTCAGCCGCGTGCTCTTGCCGACGCGATCCCGCAGGAAGTAAAGCTTGGCGCGCCGCGTGACGCCCGAGCGGACGACCTCGATCTGCGTAATGCGCGGCGAATGCAGCGGGAAAATACGCTCGACGCCCTCGCCCGCGACAATGCGGCGGACCGTGAACTTCTCGTTCAGGCCGCGGCCCCGACGGCTGATCACCGTGCCGCGGAACACCTGGATACGCTCCTTGTCGCCTTCGACGATGCGCACGTGCACGCCGACCGTGTCGCCGATGTCGAACTGCGGCTTCTGGCTCTTGAAATACTCGGCTTCCACGTCGCGAATGATCTGCTGTGACATGATTCGGCACTCCTGCGTCTGTCGTCCCGGACCCTGCGGGCCCGGCCCTGTCGGCTGTCGGCAGCGGGAGCGCGGCTGTCGGCTCCTTGCCCATCGTTCGAACGGCTTGCCGCCGTCGGCGCCCTCGGCCCAAACCAACGGCCATGGCGCAGACGCACAGTATAGCCGCCACGCCCAGGCCCGGTCAAGCAGATTTCCAGGCCATGCGAGGGTGGCGAGGGCAGGGGGCAGTGATGTTTGAGAAGCCCTTTCAACGGAACGAAGCCTTGTCAGCGGCGTCCAAGACCGGTAGAGTGTTTATGTCCGGTGCGGACCGCAGGTTAGACAGCCAGAGGGGAGCACAAGCCATGAAACGACTTGTTGTGTCAGGACTCGTGTTGGCATGGGCGGCGACGCTGGGCGCCGGGTACGCTGCGGCCCAGGTCCAGTCGCACGTGTTGCCGGCCGATCTGCCGACGACCATCCTGCCGCCGTCTGTGACGGAAACCCCCAAGCCCACGTCGAAGGACCTGTCGGTTCCCCTGGTGGAGGAAGAGCGGCCCCGGGGCACGGGCACGGCGTCGGGGGCGGGGGGCAAGGCGGACGCCCCGGCGGTGAAGGACGATGCCTTGGATTTGCTGGAGGGCAAGAAACCGGAGTCGGGTTCGACGTCGGGCGGGGGCGGGGGCGTCGGCGACCTGGGCAACGCCAACGCCATGACGCCGGCCGAGATGACGGGTTCGCCGCGGCAGGTCGTGGACCTGCTGGAGAAGGGCAAGCCTGCGGAGGCGGCGTTGCTGGGGCGGAAGCTGCTCGAGTTGGAGCCGGGCGTCTACAACGATGTCGTGTGGGACTACGTGGCCGGGGCGACGGCCTGGGCCGCTGCGCTGTCGGGCGACTTCGCCGGGGCCGCCGAGGCGCACCGGGCCGGGCAGAAGCGGGTGCGCGACCCTGCGGTGAAGAACTACCACGACAAGGCGGCAACCCTGATGGGCCGCGGCCAGCCGAAGGACGCCTCGGACGCGGCCGCCCGGGACATGGCCGCCAAGCTGGTGCTGCCGGAATCGTGGCGGCAACTGGTGCTGGAGCAGGTGGCGACGGAGCACCGCAACGCCCGCCGCGCGATCGAGCAGATGCAGAGCGCGCGGACGGTCGAGGCGCGGCTCAACAACATCAAGGTGGCCTGGGCCAATCTGCGGTTCGTCTACGCGGCGGACCCGAAGACCGGCCGGGATCTGGTGGTCGAGTTCAAGGCGGCGGCCGACGCACTGATCGTCGACGCCGAGGCCAGCCTGCTCGACGAGGCACGCAAACAGCACGCCGAAGTGGCCCGCTTGCAGCACATTCCGATGAAGCCGAGCCTGATACCGATGTGGAACGACGAGGTCAAGAAGCTCTGGAGCGCGATCAGCGAGGTCAAACGCGTCTGCCGCATTCACGATTACCTGTCGCGACAGACGCTGGCGTCGCCGGGGGCGGCCCAGACGGCGTTCGACGCGGCGCACCAGTTGCTGTACGAACCCGCCGGCCGCGGCTACGTGTACAAGCTCATGGGCCAGAAAACAGCCATGGGCCTGGACATGATTCGCACCGCACCGCCGCCGCCGTGAGCCGCAGGGGCACACGAGTCCGGCTTGGCCGCGAGCATGGCGACCAACAGCCTGTAGGGTGGGTCCCCCGGACCCACGCGGCGCGTGTTGCTTGTGTGGCCTGCGGCTGGCCGGTTGGCGGCGGGGGCAAGGGGAGGCTCTGTGACTGTGCCACGGCGGGTCTTGCCCGCCGTGCCGACGCGCGGGGGAGTGTTCAGCCGGTAGGTCAGGTCAATAGACCCGACACGCTGGTGGGCGAGCAGGGGCTGCGTGGGCGGCCCGGGGGACCGTGTGCGGTGCTCCTCTGTCGTTCGTCACAGGACGCCACACAGCGGGCCTCGCATGCCCTAGAAATGGCATACTGCCCTCAACGGGTTCAAGAAATGGTATACTGTCCCCGTGGGTCGTCCCCGTGGGTCAATGGTATACTGTCCCCGTAGGTCGATGATTTGGAGCTGCCGCCCCTTGATCTCTAGCTCGTGTGCGTGTGTTAGACGGGAGGGTGACCATGTGTGCGAATACATGGTGTGCTGTGATGTGCGTCATAGTGTGCTGTGCGGGATGTCATGCTCTCGGCGTGAATCTCGACGATCCGGCTGTTGAGGTGACCAATGAGTCGCAGTGCCGTGTCGAGCATCTTGTTGCGGTGGTCATGTACGACGGCGTAGAAGAACGGGCAACACTAAGTGATCTTCCCATGGGAGGGCGGAGTCGCATGACGCGCAGGACATCTGACATGATAGTGCAAAGCATACAATATGAACAAGCAGGGGAACAGTATAGGAGCGACGTGCTGCTCAATATTACGCCCGGTGAGGTGCTTGTGGTGGTGATAAGTGACGGTGGTAGGGTTGAGACATCACAGCAATGTGCTAAGGGATGAATCAGTGGACGGCTGGGGCCACGTTGGTTAAGTGTTGCTATGATGGATGTGGCCGCCGCGTTTGTGAGTGGGCAGGGTGGCTTCCCCGGACTACGCGGGTGCGCTGTCGGCGTGCGCGGTGTAGCAGATTCCTCAGCGGCAGGCTTGGCTCGAATCGGGCGGTCGTGATGCGGCGGAGGTCGCGTTGCGGCCGCCCGTGTTGTGCGAGGAAAAGGCCTGGGGCCTGGACCAGTTGGGGAACTGGGGGACGTTTGACGTTGACGACGCGGACAACGGGCTGGACCTGAATCAGGAGCGGGAGCACAATGCGGCGAACGAGGTGGGGACGATCTCGGTGGCGTCGGGGGGCGCGGGGGTGAACTGGGCGGACCCGGTGCACGACGCGAAGGGGAACATGACGACGTTGCCGAAGGGCTGGTCGCCGGCGTCTGGGCTGACGTGCGTGTACGATGCGTGGAACCGCCTGGTGGAGGTCAAGTGGGTAAGGTGGGTCCCCCGGACCCACCCTACGGGCTGTCCCCCATGGCACTCAGTGGGGATGTTTGTACTGCTCCAGGTGGCCCTTGACCGCGAGGGGTTTCACCTGGTCGAGAAGTTCCTTCTGACGCTGGGGCGTCATGGGCTCGAACGACCGTGCCGTCTCGATGTTCTCGCGCAGCACCTCCAGGCGATCCATGCCGCTGACGAGGACGTCGATCGGCTGGCTCAGGGCGTAGCGGATTGCATCGCGGGCGGCAACGCCTGTCTTCAGGAGCTGCCCGCTCGACAGGCTTTTCATCCCGATGACGCCGATGCCGCGATCGCGAAGCCGCGGCAGGATCCGCTGCTGAAAACTGTGGAAATGCGCGTCCAGGAGGTTGACCGGCACCTGCACCGCGTCCCACGGAATCTCCAGATCGAGCATCTTCTCGAGAATCTCCGGACGGAAATGGCCTGTGACCCCGAGAAACCGGATGCGTCCGGCCGATTTGGCCTCCATGGCCGCATCGAGCACGCGATGGCGCAGGATGAACTGCGGCTCCTCGGGCTCACAGATGTCGTGCAACTGGAGCAGGTCCACGTGGTGAACACCCAGGCGGCGCAGACTCTGGTCCAGTTGCCGCCGGAACGTCTCGGCGTCGCGGCCATGGTTCTTGGTCATCAGGAAGACTCGGCTGCGATACCCGTCGGCCAGGGCGCGGCCCATGATCTCTTCGCTTCGCCCCTGATGGTAGCACCAGGCGTTGTCCAGGAACGTCACGCCGGCGTCGATGGCCTCGCGGACGAGACGCACGCCCAGCTCGGGACCGCCTGCGCCGACGTGGTAGCCCCCCAGTCCCAGTATGGAAACGCTCTGTCCGGTGCGGCCCAGAACGCGCGTGGGAAGCGGAGGCAAAGAGGGTTGCCGGTCCGTCATGGCTGCTCCCGGGGAACGGGCGGCAAGGAGGTGAAAAAAAAGAGAAGGGAACCGGCCCGGCCGCTATGGTCGCCGACACAGCGAGCCGAGGTTCTCAGTTCCCCTCTTCACCCGTAATTATAGCACACGTGCGGCCATAACGCGGCAGACTTGACGCGTTTTTTTGGCAGCCACAGCCCCAAAGGCCCTTTTCTGTGCCAGGAATGCGGTTTTCGGGGGTGTCCGGCCTTTCCGTTTTTGCTGGCCCGAAAGCCGCTTTTCACTGGACATGCCACGACCCCGACGATGGCCAGGTGCCATGCCTGCCCGGTCAGGCATGCCGAACGGTCAGGATCCTCCGCTTTGCCCTTCATGGCCGCCCCTCGACCGTGTTCTGGAACGGCGTCAAGCGGCCATGGCACCGGACGTTTTGACACTGGCTGCGACCTCAACGAGAGCACGGGCCACGCCGCCGCCCAGACTGCGGCGCCCGACGTCGAAAGGCGTCCGGCGGTCGGCGTGTCGGACGTGTGCGCCGCACCCATGCGCTGGAAGAAAGAAAAGTGGAATTCCGGACGGAAAATCCTTGGAGTGAGTCCGATAATTTTATAAAGAGATAGCAGGCGCACGTCCGATATTTCTTTGTGAAGTGTCATTTCAGTACTGCCAGGGCTGCGGCATCGCTGCCTGTCTGACCCACACCGCAACCTGACGGACGAGCATGACCCGGGGGGGAAGTGCGGAGGAGACCGATGCGAACAATCGCCGTATTCAACCAGAAGGGCGGCTGCGGCAAGACCACCACAGCCATTCACCTGTCGGCCTGCCTGGCGGAATCGGGCAAGCGGACATTGCTGATCGACCTGGACCCGCAGGGCCATGCGACGATCGGCACCAACGTGAAGCAGGAGGACGTCGAGTGCTCGACGTTCGATTGCCTGGTGGACCGGGAGGACGGCTGCGCGACGCTGTCGCTGGCCGACATCGCCTGGGAAATCCTGAACGACTTGTACCTGGCGCCGGCGTCGATCATGCTGAGCGCGGCCGAGCAGCGGCTGTCGGGCCTGGAGAACCGCCAGGAGCGGCTGCTGGAGGCGTTGCGTCGTATCGAGCACTTGTACGATTTCTGCGTGGTGGATTGCGGGCCTTCGATGAACCTGCTGTCGATCAACGCGTTGCGTGCCGCCGACACGGTGGTCGTTCCGGTGGAGACGGGCTTCTTCTCCGTTGAAAGCGTGGGTCGCGTACGCGAGACCATCCAGATGGTGGCCCAGCGCACCGGCCACGAGCCGCGCGTCCTGATCCTGCCGACGATGTACGATCCGCGGACCAAGAGCGATCGGGCGGCGTACAAGCAGCTCCAGCGGGACTACAACGATCTGCTGGCCGAGACGACGATCCGGTTCAACGCCAAGCTCAAGGAAGCGGCGGCGGCCGGCAGCCCGATCACGGAGTTCTTCCCTGGGTGCCGCGGGCACAAGGATTACCAGTCGCTGGCCCACGAGCTGATGGCCGAGACGGTGCAGTTCCGGATGGTCGAAACGGCCGCGACGGAACGGACGGCCCGTGCGGAGCAGACGGCCGCCGTGGAGAAGATGACCCAGGAGATTCTCGGGCCGAACCTGGTGGACGACGGCGTGGTGTTCCTGGCGCGGGCGCCGGGGGCTCAGAACGTGCGTCTGGCGGGCAGCTTCAACGGCTGGAACCCGGACGCCGGGACAATGGCCCGGGACGCCGGCGACGACACGCTGTGGCGGCTGCGCGTGCCCCTGGGCCACGGGCGTCATGAGTACCGCCTGGTGATCGACGGCCAGTGGGCCGCGGACCCCGCGAATCCCAATACGCGCGTGAACGAATTCGGCGAGTTCAACAGCGTGGTCGAACTGGGAAGCGCCGTCTGATCGCTACCCGTCGATCGGGGGAACCGATCGCAGGGAGCGTGCTCCGACGCAAGGACGCGGAGGCCGCCAGGAAGTGAATCCCCAATCTCCCATGGCCAGGCCGATCGGTCGGCAACAGGCGCTCGACCAGTTGGGCGATCTGTTTTTCGGCGCCACGGGCGCCCGCCCGCCGACGCCCCTGGAACCGCCCGACGGCTTCGCCGCCGCCGGCCCGCCTCCGCAGAACCGCACGCCGTCGCCCGGCGTGGACGACCTGCTGGCCCGGCCCCTGGACATTCCCCACAACGACGTGCGGGCGGACGTTGCCCCGGCCTGTCCTGCCACGGTGGCGATCCTGACCGGCGGCGTGCCTCCCCAGCGCAGGCTCTTGCTGGCGCGCGAGGCTGTGGCGCGGTTGATGGCGCCGTGCGGGCTGACGGCCCTGGTCACGTTCGACGGCCCCCGGGCCACCGTGGCCGCCCTGGCCCGCGACGACGTGCAGGTGGCCGCCTCCGAGGCGTGCGGCCATTTCGGCGACGTGATCCGCGCAGCCGACCGCGTGATTCTGGTGCTGGCCGATGCCGCGGGCGAGTTCATCGCGTCCGGGGGGTCGTTGCCGGACCACTGCGTGGTGCTGACGTTGGCGGACCCACAGTGGCTGGTCGAGGCATACCGCGAACTGAAGGCCGCCACGACGGCTACGAAGGGCCCCGTGCCGGACGTTTTCGTGCTTGAGGCCGACGCCCGGGACGAGGCGGAACGGACGTTCCGGCGGCTGTCGCGCGTGGCGATTGCCCATCTGGGCTGCTCGCCGACGTTCGTCGGCCACACCGTGGGCCGCGGCGGCACGGCGGCGCCCGTGCCCGTCCGATGCGTGTTCGATTCCCTGGACGCCCGGGCGGTGTACGGATGCCTGCAGCCGCTGCTGCGCGTCCGCGGCGGCGACGCGACCGGGCCGGATCGCAGTGCTGCGCCCCCGGCCGCGCGGCCGCAGGAAATACAGAGCGTGACGGTCCGTCCCGCCGAGCCGCAGGCCGGGCGACGGCAGACGTTGCCGCCGGTGGCCGGCGTGGTGGACATGGAACGAGGCGGCACCGGAGCGGCGGCGTTTGCGGCGTGGCGACCCGCGTCCCGGGACGAGCTTCTGGAGGCCGTGGCCGCATCGCTCGCAAACGTGGTGCCCGGTCTTCGCGGCACCATCGACGTGCGGGCCGACCTGGGGGCCGACGCCGAGGGGCCCGACCTGGTGGCCGTGGACCGCGACGGCGCGGCCGTAGCGGTGCTGGTGGCCGAGGACGGCAACCCCGCGGCCCTGGTCCGCGCGGGCCGGTGCCGGCGATGGTTGGCGGCGCACGTGCGGTTGCTGCGGCGGGCGTACGGCGACGCCGGGCTGGCGGCGGGGGATCGCCCGGTCGGGTGCGTGGTGCTGGCGGCCGACGAACAGGCGGCGACGCTCCGCGGCCTGCGACCGCAGGACGTGCGTCTGGTGACGTATCTGCCCCTGAGGTGCGGGGCGGTTCATGGACTTCTGCTGCGGGAATCGACCGACACGGCAGACACCGTGATTGGCACTGTCTCCGAAAGGGAGTCGGCGAGCGTTGCGTCCGCGCTGGGCGCAGCGCCGCCGTCGCCCGAACGATCGGCGGCCGCTTCAACCGCGGGGGCGTCGGCCTCAGTGCCGCACGACGAGCCGCCCCGGGCCGCCGTGGCGCCGGCCGACCTCGAACCGTCGGACGCCCGAGGCACCAGCCCCGACGACGACCTCTCGGCCGACGAGTTGAGCGACCTGAGGAACGGATTCGAAATTGATGAACTTACCTGAGGCGGATTGCCGATAGCAGGGTTATCGGACGGTCACATGGCCGCCGCAGGAACATCCAATCACCTTACCCAAGGGCGTGATGTCGTCCCCCTCCGCAGACGTCACGCCCCCTTCCTTTTCCGGACCTGTGCCCAGGACACGCCCGCTCCGGGCGGCGAGTCGGCGACGGTTTCAGTCGGCGACGGTTTCAGTTGACTTTCGGGGCGATTGTGGCATAATCTCCTGTCTTGGCAGGCCGGGAGGCGGACCGCACCGGCCGGCACGATGGTGAGCTTAGCTCAGTTGGTTAGAGCACCAGGTTGTGGTCCTGGGGGTCGGGGGTTCGAATCCCCTAGCTCACCCCATGGCAATGACGGGCCTGTCCCGCGCGGGCAGGCCCTTGGCTTTCCGGGCCGGACGATCGCGCCGTCCGGTCCTGTGGCGTCCCACATGACGATTCCCTGCGACACGGTCCTGGCCTCGGCCGCCCACCCGGCGGCGCAGCTCGGGCACATCTTCTACTTCACCGTGCTGCCCATTCTGCTGGTGGCCGGGCTCGGGTACGTTCTCCAGAGACGCCTGGGCCTGGACATGCCGACGCTGGTGCGGCTGAACTTCTACTTCATCATCCCGGCCATGGTGTACGTGTCGATTCTGACGAGCCGCGTGAACGTCGCCGAGATCGGCCGCGTGCTCGGTTTCTGCGTGGCGGTGCAGGCGGGGCTGTGGCTGCTGACGCTGGGCGCGGCCGCGGTGCGACGCGTCCCGCGGGACCAGTGGCGCACGATGCTCATGAGCACCATGCTCTACAACAGCGGCAACTACGGGCTGCCGCTCCAGGACCTGGCGTTCAAACGGCTGGGGTTCGGTGGCCTGGCGGCCTCGCTCCAGATTTTCGTGATGCTCTTTCAGAACGTCCTGGGCTTCACGGTCGGGGTGTTCCTGATCAGCGGCGGTCGCAAGGACGCCCACTGGCGCGAGCAGTTGATGCACATCGTGAAGTTTCCGTCGCTGTACGCCATTGTGGCGGCCCTGGTGACGATCCAGATTCGCCTGTGGCTGGGCGACGACGCGGCGCGCGTGGCGTCGCACCTGGCCCCCTTCTGGCAGGCGATCCAGTACGTCAAGGAGGGGTTCTTCGCCATCGCCCTGGGCACCCTGGGGGCCCAGTTGGCCACGGTCCGCAACGACGGGCTGCGCTATCCGGTGACGCTGACAGTGGTGCTGCGGCTGCTGGCGGCGCCGGCCGTGGCGCTGGGTGCGATCTATCTGCTGGGCCTGGAAGGGTTGATGGCCCAGGTGCTGCTGATCAGCACCGCCACGCCCACGGCGGTCAACGCCATGCTCCTGTGCCTGGAATTCAAGAACCATCCGGACTTCGCCGCGCGCAGCGTGTTCTATTCGACGGTGCTGTCGCCGCTGACGGTGACGCTGGTGATCTTCGTGGCCCAGGGAGGCTTCCTCCAGCGGCTGGCGCTGCCGTAGGAGGCCGCCGGGGACCCCGGCGACCCCGTCCAACACGGCGCAACAACGGGCATGCCTGCCCCGTCAGGCATGGGCAAGTCTCCGTGCCCTTCCGCGTGGCTGCAAGCAGCCACCCTACGCCCGTGGTGTCGTATCGCCATATTTCACGGCATGTTACGCACGGCGAATTGTCGGACAGTCTCGACTGAGCAGGCATGGCACCCAGCTCTGAATCGCCGCATGTACGCACCGCCGCCACAGACAAGCACGTACCTCGTCGAGGCTCAGGACTTGCAGCGAGCCGCCTCTACAGCGGCCACAACGGGAAGCTGCTCCCGCTCGACCCTCACCGCCCCTGGCTGCCGCTCGGGGCACTTCCCGCTGGGAGGGGGAGGGGTTGACCGCGTCTACATGCTGATGAAGTTCTTGAGCATCCGCGGCCCTTCGACGGTCAGGAAGCTCTCGGGGTGGAACTGGACGCCGAACAGGGGATGCCTGCGGTGGCGGATGCCCATGACTTCGTCCTCGTCGGTCCAGGCCGTGACGACGAAGTCGTCGGGAATCGTTTCGCGTAGGATGACGAGGCTGTGGTACCGCGTGGCGACGAAGGGATTGGACATGCCGGCGAACAGGGCCTGGCCGTCGTGGTGGATCGGGGAGGTCTTGCCGTGCATGAGCCGCCAGTTGCGATCGACGGTGGCGCCGTGGGTGTAGCCGATGCACTGGTGGCCGAGGCAGACGCCGAGAACGGGGATCTTGCCCTCGAAGAAGCGGATGGCGTCGTTGGAGATGCCGCCCTCGCGGGGCGTACACGGGCCGGGCGACACGATCAGGTGGGTCGGGCGGCGGGCCGCCAGCTCGTCCACCGTGACCTTGTCGTTGCGATAGACCTCCATGGGGCGGTCGGGCTCCAACTCGCCGATCCGCTGGACGAGGTTGTAGGTGAAGCTGTCATAGTTGTCGATAATGACGATCATCGGCGCGTTCCCTGCGACTGGTCGCGGATGAAGCTGCGGACGGAGCGATCGTAGGAGGCTTCGCCGGCGGCGGTGAAGAAGCAGCCGGGAATCTCCCCGGCCGCGCGGTGCTGGGCGACGCACTCGCAACACATGCCGCGTTTGCCGCAGGCGGTGTACGTGCAGGTGCAGTCCTTCAGGTTGCGCTGGCGGTTCGGACAGTCGGCCATGGGCGTCTGTTTCCTCGAGTTTCGGGCGACACGGGTGCCTTGTCTGATCGACGACTGAGCGATGATAGGCCGGGCGGGGCGAAATGTCAATTCCGCTTGTCGCCGGCCTGCGCAGGGGCTAGAGTGGGCGGGTTGGAGCTACAGCGCAGGAGACAAACATGCCGAGCCCGGTCAAACGGTTGGGAACCAAGGTGGTCTACGACGGTCGCAAGGTGCGGCTCGAGGTGCATGACATCGAGGACGCCACGGGCCGCAAGGCGGTCCGCGAGGTCGTTCGCCATGGCGGGTCGGTGGCGGTGCTGGCCCTGCGGCGCGAGGCCGGCGTCGTCGAGGTGCTGCTGGAGCGGAATTATCGGTACACGGTGGACGGTTTTCTGCTGGAGATTCCCGCCGGCACGCTGGACCGTCCTGGCGAGCCGCTCGTGGCGTGTGCCCGGCGCGAGCTGATCGAGGAGACGGGGTACCGGCCGACCGCCGGCGGCGAGTTGAGGGAACTGCTGACGTTGCTGCCGAGCCCCGGGATACTCTCGGAGCGGCTGACGGTGTTCGTGACCGAAGAGGTCGCCGCCGGCGAGTCCGACCGCGAGCCGGGCGAGGTCATCGACGTGGTCTGGACGCCGTGGGCCGAGGCGCTGGCAATGGTCCGTGACGGGCGCATCGTGGACGGCAAGACAATAGCTGCCCTGCTTTTCTACGACCGCTTCGAGCGGGTCGGCTCGCGCTAGTGTAGTGTGTCGTGTTCTGCCCGGCACACTTTGGCGCCGCCTGCGGCCCTCGACTGTGCTCGGGCCAGGACGTCGCTCCAAAGTGTGGCACCCCCGTTTCTGCGGTCTGAGAGCATGCGTACCTACACACGTGACGTGCACCCGGCCGGGGAGGGGCGCGTCGCGCGCATGGGCAGATGCAGAAGCCAGACTACGTGACTATACATGTCCCTTGACTTTAAACCCATGCGGTGCTAGGGTTTTCGATAGAGGGCGGCGCGGTTCAGCGGTCCGCGCCGCCCACGTGCGGCAGTCCTTCCATGGTGTGCGGGCAATTCCTGAGTGTGGACGAACATCTGTCACTGTGCTGATTTGCGGCGGCCGCGCCGTCCGTCCAGCGGCCGTCACGGCTGTGTGTGGGACGACCTGAGGGCGGGCTGCGTGAGATGAGGCCAAGGAAGGGGTATGGTATGCGACAAGGACGGCTATGGATGGCTGTGGCGGCTCTCGTGTGGCTCTGCGGAGCGGCCAGGGCGGGAGACGTGTCGTTTCGGTATCTTGGCACGTTGTCTTCGGGCATGTCGGGCAACTCGTCGCCTCGCGCCATCTCCGCCGACCTCTCGACTGTGGTGGGGTGGAGCACCTCCGACATTCCGGATCATTCTTACTGCGCCATGTACTGGACGGAGGCCGGCGGGATGCAGCCCATCCTGTCCCCTGTCCCGGCTCATGGCCAGGCCTGCGCCGTCTCTGCGGATGGGCAGACGATCGTCGGCTATGCAGCGACCCAGGGAGGAGCCGAGACGGCATGGCGCTGGACCTCCTCGGGCGGATTCCAGTGGCTGTGTCCGCCAGGCACGACTCTGAACCCAAGCCGCGCACTGGACGTTTCCGCCGACGGTTCCGTGATTGTCGGTTCTCATATGGTGGATGGCACTTCATGGGCTTTTCGGTGGACGGAAGCCGAAGGGATGGTCAGTCTCGATAGAGCGTCAGGTTACATTCCAGGGTTTGCCAATGGCATCTCGGCCGACGGATCAGTGATTGTCGGTGGATACCACTTCAACTCCAATTACTGGACCGCAGACAGCGGGTGTGTGGAAGTGAAGGACATGTACGGATTCGGAGTCCTGGGCGTGTCCGCCGACGGGACGACGCTGCTCGGCGCCGGCGGCGGAGGGTGGGCGGTGCGCTGGACCGCGGCAAGGGGGCTGGAGCGATTGTGCAGTGGCCTTCCCCATGCCATATCCGGAGACGGCAGCGTGGTCGTGGGCGAGGGGGTCGCGGGGGCATTTGTGTGGGATGAGAAAGACGGACAGCGACTGGTCGTGGACCTGCTTGAGAATGCCGGCATCGACATGACAGGCTGGACATTGGTCTGTGCCTACGGCGTGTCTGACGATGGGACGGTCATCGTGGGTGAAGGGTGCCATGTCAGCGGTCGCAGCGGCGCGTGGATGATGGTGCTTCCCGAGCCGGGGACGATGGGCCTGGTGGGTCTGGGTCTGGCGGCGCTGGTGCGGCGGGGGCGGCGGGCCGGTTGAGCCGCAGGACGCCTGGAAACAAACCACGGCCGGAACCCTCTGCGGATTCCGGCCGTGGCGTGTTCATGGCATGTGTCGCGCGGGGCGTCTCGCGGCATCGCGCGTCAGCGGCCCTTGATGTTGTACACCGTCAGGGTCGAGTCGTGGTGAATATAGAGTTTGCCGTTGGCGATGGCCGGATGGGCCCACATCTTGCCGGCCGTCTGGAGCTGGATCTTGAAGCTGCTGACCACCTTGCCGTTGTTCGGGTCCACCAGTTGCATCGTGCCGTCGTGGCCCTGGCAGTACAGGAGCCCGTCGGCGAAGATGTTCGATGACTTCTTGACCTCGCGGCTGTGGTAGGCGACCTTGCCGTCGGCCAGCTTGAGCATGACCAGCCCGCCGCGCGAGGGGGTGCCGAAGACGTGCCCCTTCAACAGGACGATGCCGCCGAAATGGTCGTCGAGCGTCTTGTCGGTCCAGAGTCCGCTGACGGAGGCCTTCTTGCCGTTGACGCTGAGCTTCAGCGCCTGGCCGCCCCATCCGTAGCCGCACGTCGAGTAGACGATCCCGTCGTCGTAAACGACCGTAGTGGCGTTGACGTCCCACTGATTTTTCTGCGGCTGCTTCCAGAGGAGGTCGCCGGTGTCGGCATTGACGGCGAAGAGGAAGCTGGCGGAGAACCCGATGGCCTGGCGCAGGGCGCCGGTCTGGATGATCGTGACCGATCCGTAGCTGGACCGCTCCTCGATGCCCTCGGAGGCCCAGACTTCCTCGCCGGTCATCTTGTTCAGGGCGACCATGGCCGCGCGGCCGCCGGGCGAACAGAGCACGTGATCGCCGTCGACCAGGACGCTCTCGGAGAGCCGCCACTGGATGTTCTTGGCCCCGTAGGTCTGGAGGATGTTCTTGGCCCAGACTTCGCTGCCGTCGGAGGTCTTCAGGCAGGCGAGCTTGCCCTGTTCGCTGAGAATGTAGAGGCGGTCGCCGTCGACGGTGGGCGTGCTGCGCGAGCCGGCGTGCCCGCCGCCGCCGGAGTCGCCGTCGATCTCCTTCTGCCACACCTGCTTGCCGTCCTTCTCGTTGAGGGCCGTCACGACGAGCTTGCGGTCCTTGACGCCGGCGGCGTAAACCTTGCCGTCGGCGATGGCCACGCTGGCGAAGCCCGTGCCGACGTCGGCGTCCCAGAGCTTTTTGGGGCCGCCCTCGGGCCAGCGGTTCATCAGGTCCTTCTCGCGCGAGATGCCGTCGCGCTTGATGCCGCGGAACTGCGGCCAATCGTCCGCCCGAGCCGCGCCGGCCGCCATTGCCAGGGCCGCCACCAGCACGCCCAGCCCACCGAATGCTCGCTTCATGAGACGTCTCCTGTTCTCAAAGTGTTCTCACGAGATGCTTCTGAGATACGACGGACGAATCGGCCGCGTATTGCACGAAAAATGTGTTCACTTCATTTAACAAGCCCCCCGCGCTTCGGACCCGGAAATTCCAGAGGGAACCCAGGGGAGCGGCCGGAACGCCCGGCGTCCGGGTGAAATAAACACCCACCGGGTGCGTTGACTGTGGTAAATGCTTGTTACAACGCAACATCGCGCGGTGTCGTGTGTGGACTAGGAGGTTGTGCCATGAGGATCCTGCGTTATGTCGTGATTGCCGTTTGCACGTTGGCGTTGCTGACCCCTTCGGCGTTTGCCGAGAATCAGCAGCGGCAACAGAGACGAACCCAGAGGCGGGAGCAGACCCAGCAGTGTGTCGGCGAAGGGACGGGATGCGGGACCATGCAGCGGTCCCAGAAGCGACAGACATGCCGCCGTCAGCAACGGCGCTGCGACAGGGCCCAGCAGGGCCCGCAGCAGGATGCCACCGATGCAAGCGAAGAATGATCCATCAACGGCGGACACGCCATATTGTGCGGGTACAGGGGCGCGCCTCAAGGGAGGTGCGTCCCTGTGGCTTCTGACTCTGTCGGTCAATGCCTGATCCCACTGTGGGTCCGACCGAGAGCTACTTGCCGATGCAGAAGCCCGCAAAGATGTCGTTCAGAACATCTTCTGGGCTGGAGCGGCCGGTGATCAGGCCCAGGGCGTCGATGGCCTCGCGCAGTTCCAGGGCCAGGAGTTCCTCGCCGTGGTCGGCGCCGGGGCAGGGGGCCGGTCCGGCGTCGTCGTCGCCCGGGCGGCAGAGCAGCGTCGCGCGTTCGAGGGCTTCGGCGGCGGTCTCCATGCACTGGCGGTGCCGGGCGACCACGGCCGGCCCGTCGGCGGCACGGTCCAGGTCGCCCCGCCGCAAGGTCCGAAGCACCGCGGCCCGCAGCGCGTCGAGCCCCTCGCCGGTGCGGGCCGAGACGGCGACGACCGGCGCTCCGTGCGACGTCTCGCGGGCCGACGCGACGGCGCCGTCGGCGACCGGACCGCCGCTCCCGAGCGGCAACAGGTCGCACTTGTTCAGCACCAGGACCGTCGGCGCCGCCAGTGTGGCCAGGAGTCGTTCCACGTCGTCGTGGCTGGACGGATCGGCGGTCCACCGCGCCGCGTCCACCACCGCCAGAACCAGCTCCGACCGGGCCAGGACCGCCAGCGTCCGCGCGTGTGCGGCCGCGTGGAGCCGCCGCCGGGCGTCGTCGCCCGGGGCCAGGTCGGCCACGGCTTCGGTCAGGCCGGCGGTGTCCGACAGGACGAAGGGCGTGCCGTCGATGGTGAAGCGTTGCCGCAACTCGTCGCGGGTGGTGCCGGCAACCTCGGTGACGATGGCTCGTTCGGCGCCGGCCAGACGGTTGAAGAGGCTGGACTTGCCGACGTTGGGGCGGCCGACCAGGGCCACGCGCACGTCGCCGTCGACGTGGGTCACGTCGCGGCTGCGGCGGGCCAGGGCCACCACCTCGTCGCGGAGTCGGGCGGCTTCGGCGCCGGCCTCCGCGGCCGACAGCACCGGCACCTGCTGATCCGAAAAGTCGATGGCCAGCTCGGCCCGGGCCAGGAGACGGCGCAGACGGTCCACGAGCGACTCGATGCACTCGGAAAGCTCTCCGCTCAGCAGCCGCGAGGCCGCAGCCAACTCGCGCCGGCCCGCGGCGTTGATGACAGCCATGACGGCCTCGGCCTGGGCCAGGTCGAGGCGTCCGGCGGCGAAGGCCCGGGCCGTAAACTCGCCGGGCGAGGCCGGCCGGGCCCCGGCCGCACACAGCCGCGCGACCGTCTCGGCTACCAGGGCGGGGCTGCCCGGCAGATGCAGTTCCAGCACGTCCTCGCGCGTGTAGCTGCGCGGCCCGCGCATCACCAGCAGCGACGCCGGCACGTCGGCCCGCAACGGGCCGCTGGACAGGGCGACGGCGCCGTTGCGGCTCGTGTAGGTCTCGGCGTCGCCCAGGGGACGGTCGGGCACGAACACCGCGGCCGCGCAACGCACCGCCTCGGGCCCGCTCAGACGCACAATCGCCCGAGCCGCGGAACCCAGCGGACTGCTGACGGCGACGATCGTGTCGGTGTCGCAGATCATGGTCTATCAGCCTGTTGAAGAAGTCAAAGCCCATGCCGTACATCGGGCGCAAGGTGCCATGTGAGCCCGTAGGGTGGGTCCACCGGACCCACGCGGACCGAAGCTCACTCGACCGCTGCTGCCCGCTCTCCGTCCGGCCACCTGCCAGGTACGGCACGGTTCCGCCCCGACCAGGCAACCCTGATGTCCCGCGTGGGTCCGGGGGACCCACCCTACCTACTCCAGGGGGGGGGCACAGCCCCTCGGCGGGCCGGTCACTCCGTGTCCTGAACCGGTGCGTCGCGGCGGGCGGTCGGGTCGGGGGCCAGCTCGAAACGCCGGAACATGGCCCACGCGTCGCGCAGCACCTGACCGGCCTCCGACCGGCACGCCTCCGGCCGCGATTCCTTCTGCGGCGGCTGGGGCTCCAGGGCCGACTCGCCGATGCGGTAGCCCAGCACGTTCGCCTTCGCGATCACCTCGACGTGAACGAATCGTCCGCGGCTCTCGATCGGTACGTGCTTGAGCACCTTGCGGCGGTAGAGTTTCACCGGACAGGCGGCGTCACGGGCGTAGACGCCGAAGATCGTCGCGGCCAGTTGCCGCATCGCCCACGACGCCAGCCGCCGCCCGGGCCCGTCGAGCCGCTTCGTGCGATAGCCCAGCACCAGGTCGTGCCGTTCGATCTCGTCGAGCATCCGCGGCAGACCGCCCAGGTCCACGCGAGCCGTCGCCTCCGTCTGCAAGACCAGCGGCAACCGGGCCGCCGCGGCCCCGTCGCGCAGGCACGCTCCCAGGCCCAGCGGCGCGTCGTGGCGAATCGTGCGGAGCTGGCGATGCTGCTCGCACAACGCGCCGATCCGCTGCGCGGTGCCGTCCGTGCTGCCGTCGTCCACGAGCACGATCTCGAACTCCTCGGTGCAGGCGGCCAGCGCGTCGCGCAGCGCTGTCGCTGCGTCGGCGACGCGGTCTTCGTCGTCACAGGCCCGCATCACGGCGGAAACGGCCCGTCGCATTGGCATGCTTCACGTCTCCCGATCGGTGCAGGGAAATGACCGCGAGGTCCATCGGATGGGTGCGGCCGCCATCGGGCGCCCGCGGCGAATGCCCGCGCGAGTCCCTATTGGGATCGCCTCAGGAAATAGTTGCGGACCAGCTCCCGCTGCCGCGCCGGAATATGCTCGTCCTCCAGGGCTTTCATGGCCTCCGTGCGATAGGCGTCCAGGTTGCCCGTGAAATCCATGGTGGCGGTTTCGTCCGGGTCGGCCGGCCCCTTGACGAGGATGCTGCCGGCGCTTTCACCTTTGCCGATGCGGCCCGGCGAGTACTCGCTTGTCTTCGTGTGCTCGATGGACTTCGGCCGGTAGATCCGTGCCCACGGCAGCTCGGCCTGGTTCTCGTCCAGTTCCATGTGCCCGCCCTGGCCGCCGCCCTCCAGGTTTGTGCTCGCCATGTTCGGCTGCGACGCCCCCGAGCCGGAGGCGCCGCCGGCTTGCGAGCCACCGCCCTGTTGGCCGGTGCCGTTGCAGTCCGGGCACGGCTGCCCGTCCTTCTCGCCCGTGCCGCCGCAACTCGGGCACTGTCCGCCGCCGCCCTGTTGCTGCCCCGTGCCGTTGCAGGCCGAACACGGCTTGCCGTCCTTCTGTCCCGATCCGCCGCAGGCCGAGCACTTGCCCTGGCCCGACGCCCCGGCCTGCGACGCCGAGGCCGTCTGCTGCTGCCCGCCGCTCTCGCCGGCGGCCTGCTTCGCCTGATCCACCTTGTCCATGGCGTTCTTCAACTGGTTGCGGCTCGCGCTGCCGGGGCCCTGGCCCTTGCCGCTGCCGGCCGCCTTGGCGATCCGCGACAGGTCCCCAGCCACCTGGTCGGCGCTGGTCTGGCCGCCCGCCGCCGCCGATTGAAGATCCTTGCCGGCCTGCTCCAGCGAGCTGTCGCCCGAGGCGCGGCCCGCCTGCTCGGCCGCCTTGCCCACGCGAGCCAGCGCCGACTTCTCCGCCTTGTCGGCCGTGCCGTCGGCCACACGCTTCGCCAGATCCTCGGCCTTCTGCGACTCGGCTTCGGTCGGGTTCTGGCTCATCGCCGCCTGGACGCTCTCGGCCTCCTTCGCGGCGTCTTCCTTAGCCTTGGCCAGGGCTTCTTCGCTGTCGCGCTTCTGGAACTCTTCCTTCATCCCGTCCTTGAGCCGGTTCATGTCCGCCAGCATCCGCGCCGGCGCCATCCGCGCGTTGGCCAGACGGTCGGCCTCTTCCTCGGCCTTCTTCAGCAACTCCTGCAACGCCGGATCGCTCTCGATCGCCCGGTCCTGACGAATGCTCCGTAGGCTGTCCCGCAAATCCTCGGCGGCCTTGCGGCTCCGGGCGTCGAACGCCTCCCGCGCTCGGTAGTCCGCCGTCTTGTACGGCGGCAGGAACATCATCGCGCCGCACGCCAGCAGCCCCACCGCCAGGTACCGCATCTGCCACGACACGCGGTGACCGTAACGGATCGACCCCGGCCGGAACCGGCGGCAAATCTCCAGCGCTTCGCTGCGCACCACCGCCACGAGCGGCGGCTCCACGGCCTCGCGCGAAAACTCGTAGGCCGTGCTCACACGCTCGTGGAGCCCCGCCTGCCGGTCCAGGTAGATCGCCGCGTCGCGCAGCGTGATCGGTCGCAGCAGGCGCGCCGCCGCACCCAGCAGCAACGCCGCCGGAATCAACGCCAGCGGCATGTACGGGTACACGTACCACGAGGGCAACCGGCTGTAGGCCAGAGCGCTGGCCGCCACGACCAGAATGGCCGCCGCCGCTCCGTAGAGGGCCCATCGCAGCCCGTTCTCGACGGCCCGCACGACCGCCAGCCGCCGACGCACCTGGTGCAACGTCCGAACGATTTCCTTATCGGCCATAGTCCGTCCTCCCGCCGAAAGCACAGCGCCTATTATATTAGATGCGCCAGACGGCGGATAGTTCAAACCTGCCCTCGCCGCCGCGGGGGGGCACGTCACGGTGGCAGGCCCCCATCCTTCCGCGTGGCTGCCCGGTGCCATGTCTGCACCGTCAGGCATGCCGCCCGTCACCCGTCCGACCTGCGTGCTCGACCCGCGCAGCGGTTCGGTGCTTGACGCCGGTCACACGCATTGAGATACTGAACCTGTCCTTCCGGTGCGGCGATTCGTCATGCTATAAGGAGACTCTCATGCGTAGGTCCGTGCGATCTGTGTCGGTCATCCTGCCGGCGGCCCTGCTGCTCGCAGTCGCATCTGTCGGCTTTCCTGTCGCCATGAAGGCGGACGATTCCGAGACGCCGGACGCGCCCGCCGTGCCGCTCATCGTCCGATCCTACAACGTCCGGTCGCTCCTCGAGAAGATCCCGGATCACGACTTTGGCAGATCGGCCAATGCCGTCACTTATCCCAATGGTTCCGACTACGATTGGCATGGTGGAGGAGGAGGCATTTTCGACGATGAGGAGGAGGATGAGCAGGAGCAGCCCGAGGACTCCGTCATACACTACGTCTGCGGCATGGTCCGCTCTCAGGAGCCGTGGAAGTCCGACGGCGGCCGGGCGACGGCCACAGTCCATGCCAATCTGGGGCTCCTGCTGGTCCGCCAGACACAGGACGGCCACGAGCAGGTTGCCCGTGCGCTGGCCGACCTGGAGCAGGGGTTGGTGCCGACGCTGGCCTGCCGCATCCGCGTGGTCCAACTGGACAAGGAGTTCCTGGACAAGCATTGCGGCGATGGACTGTTTGCCGCCGAGACCCCCGAGCAGCGGACCTTGCTGGAGGGGGCCGTTCGTCACTGTTACGCCGAGACAATGCTGACGGGGACCAGCGGCCAGGGCCTCAGCAACATCAGCGGCCTGGCACAGATACTCGTGGATGATTCTGAGCCGGTGGTTGCCGACAACGCGGTGGCCCCGGATATCGTTCTCGGCCGCTATCTGACCGGATTCGCCGTGTTCATGCGGCCGACCTTGCTGTCCGACTGCGAACATGTCCGATTGGGCTACTCGTTGTGCTACGGCCGACTGTTGTCACGCAGCCAGACAACGATACAGTCGGGCACGACGCAGACGGTGGTTGAGAATCCCCTCGAACGTCCCGACTTCGTCTGCGACCAGCGGGCCGGCACGGCGACGCTGGCCCTTGGCGTGCCGACAATCATCGCCGCCGGCACGATGCCCGAGCGCGTGGTGAACCCCGAGGCGCCGGAGGGGGCCACCCTGCACGTCTGCTACGTCGTGACGGTGCAGAAGACCGGCGGCGAGGCGCCGGTACGCGCTGCCGCGCCGGCGAATGCTGCCGCGCCGGCCGCCGGCAAGTAGGGGCGGCTCGCGGTGAGTCCCGAGCCCCGTCGAGGGGCGGGTGGCATGGCCACTCAAGCGTGGCCATGGTCGTTGCCTTCCGCGTGGCTGCAAGCAGCCACCCTACGCGCCCCCGTCCCGTTGAGAATCGGTCGTCCGGGAAGTCTTTCCGAGACCGGCGTTGTTCATACTGACATCCGCTGAGCCGCATGGCGACGGCTTGTGCATCGGACACTCTACTTCGGGAGACAGAGCTATGACCATGGTGCGACGCGCTATGCCCGTGCTGGTTGTGTGGGCCATGCTTCTGGCTGCGGCCTTGACCCTGCGGGCCGACGACGACCGGCGGACGCTGACGGTTGAGCTGCCGGATGGCGGGCGACAGGAGATTCAGGTAACCCTGGATCAACTGCGTGAGGCCCTTGAGGACTGGGAGCCGCCGCTCTTCACGCGGTCCTACGATGTCGGCGTGCTGTTGCGGGAGACGCCGGTTGCACCCAGGTGGTTTGTCGACGAGGGTGTACGGTCCGGAGTCGATCCGCGTGCAGGCAGTTGGGGGGCTGGCGATTCCTATGACTACGATGATTGCGATCGACCGCGTGAGGATCTTCTACGAAACATCCTCATGCGTCATGCTCAAGACCCCAAGGAACCATGGGAGGAATTTGGGGGGCGAGCCTCCATTGAGTTCGACGCCGACCTCGGCCGCATGTTCGTCTATGGCACTGAGCTTATGCACCGAAGGACCGAGGAGTTCATTGCCACGCATCTGAAGCCCAAGACGGTTGCTCTGACGGCTCATGTCATGGCCGTGGAACTCGACGAGTCGTTTGCGCGGCAACTGGCGATGGGCGGCTCGACGAAGGCCGATACCGACCAGCGGCGCGACGCCCTGAACAAGGCCATTGTGAAGGTCCACGGGATGGCTACGCTGAGCGGCGGCGACGGGCAGCGTCTCTACTCCAGGAGCGGCGCAGCCGCGGGCTACGCCGATTCGGTGGAACCCGTCGTGGCCGAGAACAGCGCCATGTACGATGTCCTGACTCGCTTTCAATTCTCCGGGTTCACCGTCGTGGCGAGCACAACCCTTTATCCTGCCGCCGAAGGAGCCGCAGGTTCGGATCGAGTCCTGTTCGATTACTTTGTGTGCCAGGCCCGACTGGAGCGAAGCCTGCAGGGCGAGGTCCAGGGCGTCGTCGGGCAGCAGAAGGCCCAGGGGGTATACGACAAGCCGACGCTTCACTACGACGAGCACATGGGTACTGTCACGCTGGACCTCAACTGCCCGACGATCGTCGCGGGAGGGCTGGCGCCGGCCAAGGTGCTGTACGACGATGCGCAAGCCGCCGGCAAGAGCGGCCCGGTGCCGCTCTACTACGTTGTGACGGTGCAGAAGACCGGCGGTGACGCGCCGGCCCGCGCTGCCGCGCCGGCGGACAAGAAGTAGCGCGTAGGGTGGCTGCTTGACGCAGTTCGCGAGCACCGTCGAGGGGCCGTCAGGTTCCGAGCTCGTCGAGGGGCAGCCACGCGGAAGGGGTCAAGCCGTCCGGCATGCCTGACGGGGCAGGCATGTCACCCGGCGGTCGGTGGCTCAGAACTCCTTGCGCCGCCGGCTGGAGGGGATGTTCATGATCTTGCGGTACTTGGCCACGGTCCGCCGCGCCAGGTCGATGCCCTGGGCCTTGAACCGTTCCATGATCTGGTCGTCCGACAGCGGATGCTTCTTGTCCTCGCCGTCGATCATCTCGCGGAGCTTCGTCCGCACGTGGTCCCAGGCGATGGTCTCGCCGTCGGCGGTCTCCGTGCCGCCGGTGAAGAACCGCCGCAACGCGACGATGCCCCACGGCGTGTCGGCGTACTTGTCGTCCACTGCGCGGCTGATGGTGCCCACGTGCAGCTTCACGTCGTCGGCCACCTGTTGCATCTTCAGCGGCTGAATGTGCTCGGGACCCTGGTCCAGGAACGCGCGCTGGAACTTCACGATCGACTGGACTACCCGCAACAGCGTGCTCTTGCGTTGCTCGATGGCCTCCATCAGCCACCGCGCCGACCGCACGTTCCGGGCCACAAACTCGCGCGTCTTGGCGTCCAGGTCGCGGCGATGCAGCATCTTGCGGTACAGCTGGCTGATGTAAAGGCGCGGCGTCCGCTCGTCCAGCACCACGACGCGGTACTCCTTCTGCTTCTCGTCGTACACGATCTCGACGTCGGGCGTGATGTACGGCACCATCTCTTCGGTGATCGAGGCGCCGGGCTTCGGATTCAGGTGCTGAATGCAGGCCACGGCGTCCTTCACGGCGGCAATGCTCACGCCCAGCCGCTTGGCCACCTGGGGATACCGGTTGCCTTCGATGTCGTGCAGGTGCTCGGCCACGATCTTGCGGGCCAGGGCGTTGTCGTCGCCCGACCGTTTCAACTGGATCAGCAGGCACTCCCGCAGGTCCCGCGCGCCGACGCCCGGCGGGTCGAGCCGCTGCACCAGCGCCAGGGCCGCTTCGGCCTGCGCCCCGGTCGCCCCGCCGCGAACGTCCGGCAACAGCTCCTCCAGCGGCACGCGAAGGTACCCATTGTTGTCCAGGTTCCGGATGATCGCCGCGCCCAGCTCGCGAATCACCGGGTCGGTGTCGAAGAACGCGAACTGATCCAGCAGCACCTCGTGCAGGTTCTCGCCCGGCGCCGCCGTGTTCTGAAGGGCGTCGAGCTTGGCGTCGCGCTCGCCGCGGCTCATCCGAGCCTTTGGCACCGACTCCTGGTCGAAGTACCCGTCCCACTCGTCCGCCATCGCCTGAAGACGGTCGAACTCGTCCGCCCCGGCCTGCTCGGCCACCTCCAGCGGACGCTCCTCCTCCGCCGGGCCGGCCACGTTCTCCTGCTCGGGCGCCGCCTCGCGCGGTTCGTCGTCCTGGTCCCGCATCTCCAGCACCGGATTCGACACCAGTTCCTGCTGGATCCGCTCTTCCAGCGCCAGAAGCGGCAGTTGCAGAATCTCCATCGACTGGATCATCCGCGGCGCCAGCTTCATGCGCTGCTCAAGGCGAACCTGCATGCTCGTGTCGAAACGCATCGCTTGTCCCGTGCCGGCCTTGCGGCCCCGTCACTTCATCTGCTGGCGTCCGCTCAGGGCGTCCGACAGCACGTTGCGGCTCACGTACTCCAACGTCCCGCCGGTCGGCAGCCCGCGAGCCAGTCGCGTCACCGTCACCGGCAGCCCCTTCAACCGTTCGCACACCTCCAGCGCCGTGGCGTCGCTCTCCAGCGTCGGATTCGTCGCCAGGATCACCTCGCGAATCTCTCCGCGGCGCACACGATCCACCAGCGCCCGGATCGTCAGGTCGTCGGGCCCGATGCCCTCGGTCGGCGCCACGTGCCCCTTGAGCACATGGTACAGCCCGCGGAACAGCCCCGTCTCCTCGATCCGCGCCACGTCGCGCGGCGTCTCGACCACGCACACCAGCGTCCGGTCGCGCGACGCGTCACCGCAGATCGCGCACGGATCGGCGTCCGTCCGATTATAGCACACCGAGCACTCCGTCAAGCGGCTCCGCATGTCGCTGATCGCCGCCGCCAGGGCCATCGCCTCGTCCTGCGGCGCGTTCATCAGGTGAAACGCCAGACGCTCGGCCGTCCGCGCGCCGATCCCCGGCAGCCGCGTTAACTGCCGTATCAGATTCGCCAACGTCGGTATCGCGTCCGCCATGGTCCCGTCCTAGTCTTCCCGCCGCGCTTCGCCGCGTCCCATGTCGATGATCTCGCCCTCGAACAGCGACAGGATGCGCTGCACTTTGGGGTCGCTCTTGATTTCCTGCTGCTCGGCCTGTGTCAGCGGCCTCAGGGCCGGCGCCGTCGGGGCGGCCGCAGCGGGCGGCGCCGCCCCGACGCTCGTCGGTTGCGGGCGCTCGTCGGCCGGCTCGCCGTCGCCCACGCGCTGGAAGTCCCGCGCGAAACTGCGAGTCCGCGGCGCCTCCGCCGGCGCGTCGGCCTCCGGGCCCGGATCGTCGTAGTCGTCGCCTGGGGGGCTCTCGTCGGGGTCGCTCAGCGGCTCAGACTTTTTTTTTTCGACAGGTGCCGCGGCGGGAACGGGCGCGCTTGCGGAGGCAGAGCCCCCGTTGGCCATCGCCGACCGGAGGCGGTCCAGCGCGGCGCCGATCGCGTCGAAATCCGGCATCCGGGCCAACTGGATCAGCGCCAACTCGACCAGCGGACGGCCGTGCGGCAGGTTGCGCAGCCGTTGCCGCGTCTCGCCCGCCAGCTCCAGCGCCAGCGTCAGGTGGTCTTCGGTGAACTTCCCCGCCTGCTGCACCAAGCCCTTGCGCTCCTCGGCCGTCGTTTCCAGCCCAGGCGCCTCGGGCCCGGCGATCTTCACCAGCAGCAGCGACCGCAGATGATCAAGCAGATGATCCGCGAACTCGCCGCACTCCAGCCCCTCGTTCAGCGCCGCATCGAGCAGCTTCAGCGTCTGCGGCACATCGTGCGCCGCCAGGGCGTCGAGCACCTCGAAGAACCGGCGGCTCACGGTCAGCCCCAGCGACTCCAGCACCGGCCCGACCTGCACGTCGCCATTGCACAGCGTAATGGCCTGGTCCAGCAGCGTCAGCGCGTCGCGCACGCTGCCGCGGCCCTCGCGCGCGATGATCTGGAGGGCTTCCTTGTCGGCCTTGACTTTCTCCTTGCGGCACAGCGCGCCCAGGTACTCGGCGACCACCTCGGCCGGCACGCTGCGGAAATCGAACCGCTGGCACCGGCTGTGGATCGTGTTGGGTACTTTCTGCGGGTCGGTCGTCGCGAAGATGAACTTGACGTGCTCGGGCGGCTCTTCCAGAGTCTTCAGCAGGGCGTTGAACGCCCCGGTCGAGAGCATGTGCACTTCGTCGATGATGTAAATCTTGAACCGGCTGCGCGCCGGCGCGTAGATCGCGTTGGCCCGAAGCTCGCGGACGCTGTCGACGCCGGTGTTCGACGCGCCGTCGATCTCGATTACGTCCAGGTCGTCGCCGCCGAGGACGCGCTTGCAGGAATCGCATTTGCCGCAGGGATCGGCCGTCGGGCCTTTCTGGCAGTTCAGGGCCTTGGCCAGGATGCGGGCCATGGTGGTCTTGCCCACGCCTCGCGTCCCGGTGAACAGGTAGGCGTGCGCCACGCGGTCCGACGCGATGGCGTTCTTCAGCGTCCGGGCCACGGCCTCCTGGCCGATGACCTCGTCGAAGGTCTGCGGTCGGTAACGGCGAGCCAGCACGGTGTAAGCCATGGCACAGACGTCCCTGAGTTTCAGACACCGGGCAAGGGGGCAAGGGTGCGGCGCGCCGGGATCGACGGGCGACGGCCGCCCGGCGGCGGCTCGCGCGGGAAACAGAGAAAAGGGCCGTGCACCTTTCTCCGAAACGCAGCGGACACGTATCGACGCTCCGCGGCTCAGGCCGGAAGGTCCCACGGCGCATGGACGCACAGGCTTATGGCTGCTGCGTCTCCGCCCTGACCAGGTTCACCAGACGCCCATCGCATGGGGTCCAGCCGTCAACGCCCGGTGGCGGCGAACACAATGCCTGCCGACGCCCCTCGGAAAGGAATTCCGCCCTGCTGAAGCGGATGGCAGGTGACAGGGCACCGCTAACGCCCCACGTAGCACGGCCCTTTTCTTCCCGTTTCCCGTCATTCCCTTGTGCAAAGATCAACCGGGAGTGGTTCCCCCTTGATAGCAAGCAGTGTACCATTGAACCCGAGAAAATCGAGCAAAAACCGGAGCCGCCCCTACGCTTGACGCTATTCTCAGACCACGGCGATTCTGCTCGCGGTCATATCACGCCCAGCATCGAGAGCCCCTGGAGCGTGAGGAACAGGGCTCCCATCGCGATGAGCACGACCGGCGTCAGCCACAGGGCGGCAAAGGTCCGCAGGTCGGCCCGTTGCGGGTCGCTCGGCCCGCCAAAAGCCTGTTTGCAGCAACGGCCTTGAGACCCCGCAAAGACCCAAAAAGCCCGTGTTTCCATCCTTTTGCAACGGTCGCACCAGGAATTCCGATGTCGCCGAAGGGAATCACAACCTCTTTTATTGTAGCAGGTTACCTCTCCGGCAAGAACTTCTCCGACGGGGCTCATTTGACGCCTTGCCGTTTGTGCGTAGTGTTGCCGGTGGAGACGCCTAAAAGGGAGGTGAATCGCAAACGGACGTCGGGCGAGAACGGGCAACACAGGGCTGTCTGCGGCGGACGCGGCGGCCGAATCGAGAGCAACGATCCTCGTGTGATGCCGGTTCCCCTCGCCCCGATTCAGATCAGGACGCACCCGGACTTGGCCGTTTTCCTCTGGTGGTGTCGTGCCGAGCGCTGGTCGTAAGCTAATGAGTCCGCCGGGTTCCCCTTGCTTCGTTGCCGGCGGAAAAAGCGGACCACGACGCAAAGACAAATCGGACTGGCCGCCAGGAGTGCCGGGAAGGTGTTCGGGGTCGGACCTAAGGGGTGCAACGCTTTTGTTCGCACAATCTCCGCACGTCGGAATCCCCTTGGAAGCGGAGTCCTCCCCAGGGAGCGTCGTACGCCGGAGGTCGCCCACGAGCCGCGCTGTCCGCGATCTGATCGAGCCAACCCTTTGCCGCCCTGTGCCGCGCAGCACATGCACCGTGAGATGGTTTCTGCGGCGGGGCCTTGACAAGTTCATATGGCACATGCAGCCCTGTGGATCGGGCTGCGGTTGGTCGTCGGCGTCGAGACCGGCCTGCGGCACATGGCGGACCCGACTGCGCCGAGCATTGAGCTCAGCAGATCGTCCTCCCGACGCACTTCTGGGGTCCTGCGGCGAGAAGTCGCCGCGGATCCTCCGCGCGGGACGCGACGACGGTTACCGAAGCGCATACATCCGCGCCACGGTTGGAGTCCCGGTGCCGACGACCAGTGCCATCCTTTCCCGCTTGTGCATTCCACAGACCGAGGTCACCGCGGATCGCCCTGCCTGCCTGTCTGCGGAGTCGCGTTCCCTGTATTGGAAACCCATTGATGACCTGCGGCCCAGGCGTCCTCGGTCGTGCCGATGCGGCTGCAACTGCGGTTCTCGGCCTGTCGCCGCGCCCGACTCGAACTCGGCGCAGGGGACCGGCCTTCTTCCAGGGGAGGGGGTGGTCAGGGCCGTGGCGAGGGTCCGATAAACGGCGTTTCGGCGAGATTGTAACAGATTACTATAGAATCAGTTACGAATCGCCCGGAATCCATGGCCCCGGTCTGCCCGAAAAAGAGCCCCGTTGATTTGCGTTTGGGGCAAAACGGCTCTATAATACTATCGGTTCATGGCCCGTGCGGGCCGTGGTCCATGCCTCGGGGGAGGCGCTAGACGCAGGATCACTTCCAGGGTTACAGCGGTTCGGTCCTGCTCCGGATTGTCGTGTCCGCGCGCTTGCGGACCCAGTCGTATGGGGAGTCGAGCAATGTCGAGGGGAATTCTCACAAACACCTTCTTGTGGTGCTGCGCCCTGGCTGCGGTGGCGGCCTTTGGCGCCACGTCCTATGGCGGGACGATTGCAGCGCCCTGGACGGCCGACGAGTCGCCCAGGGTGGTGGTCGCCGATGCGACCCTCCGGGTTCCCGGCGCGCCGGCGGCGCTGCCGACGAAGCCGGTGGCTGCGGTCGATGTGCGCCTGCTGACGTGGAATACGGCCGACGACCTGCGCCTGGACGCCGGGTATCCTGCGGCGACGGACACGAGCCGGTTGCCTGCCGTCCTGTTCAGCGCGCCGGACATCGAGCCGCCGCACGCGAAAGTCTCCAAGTCCGCCAAGTACGAGATGGCCGATATCGGTGGCGATGAGATCGGCAATCCGCTGTGCGATTTCTCGTATCTGTCGCTCGGGCCGCAGATGTTCGTCATGGCCCGCAGCGGGCGGCCCACGGGCGACGCCCTGAAGTGGTCGCACGCTCCGGAAACGGCCCTGAGCTACGTCCGTCCGCACCGGAACCTCCAGGTCGGGTTCCAGATCGACAACGAAGGCGCCCGGTCGGGCGCCTCGGGCGACCTGGTCGGCACGTCGGTCGAGTTCGTCGATAACCTCAAGGTGGAACTGGACAGCAACGAGTTGCTGCCCTACAGCGCGGCGTTCGGCCAGATGGCCGAGAAGGGGCCCGAGCCGAAACGGCATCCTGGGCGGGCTTTCAGCCTCGGCCTCAGCCTCGGCCTGCTTCCGGCGGCGATTGCCGATTCCAGCGTCAGTGCGACGGTGGTCGTCGGCGTCAGCAACAACCCGGGGCCCTACATTGCGGTCGTGACCAACATCGAGGTGCCCGACGAGCGGGTCCAGGAGTCGTTCGAGCAGTCCGAGTACCTGCCGCCCGTGGTGAACCTGGTTGGCACCGGTGGCGGTCGCGGCGCCGGTTTCGGCGGCGGCAGCGTTGCCGACAGTGAGCTCCCCGGTGGCGGCGGTGGCGGTGGCGGCGGCGGTGGCGGCGGCAGCGGCACCGAGGGCAAGATCGAGATCATCCCCGAGCCCGTTCCGGAACCGACCACGATGCTCCTGCTCGGCGCGGGGCTGGCCACGCTGATTCGTCGTCGGCAGAGCCGTCGCGGCTGATCGGCCGATATCCTTCGAAGTACCCTTGCAGGCGAGGCGTCCTCCGATGGCGTCTCGCCTGTTTTCTGCGCCGAGGCCGGCGCGGAGCCGCCCACCATCGCCCACCCGAGCGTGCGGTTGAGACGGACATTGCAGAGGCGGCTGGCTGCACGTCCCGAGCCTCGTCGAGCGGCGAGCCGGCCGCGGCGTTGCTCAGCAGCGTGGTGGGCGCCGCACCAGCGCATGTGGTGTGCATCCGAAACCAGTGGTTTCGCGGAATGGGCGTTGATGACGACGCACTGTGATCGCCAAGGAACGGTATCACGGGCGGGTGACGGAGGCGGGCCGCACAAACACGGAAGGCCGTTTCTGCATGGTCTCGGCAGATGCAGCCCCGGCCTCACAGTCGCACAGTATTTCGGCGGCACCGATCCTTCGGTGCGTTCGCCTCGCGCTCAAGGGCGGCTCAGGGGCCACGTGCGCCAGTCAAGGCGCCGACCACCACACGAAACGGCCTTCTCGTGCGGAACTCAAGATGAGGTGAGGCAAGTTGTGCGAAGCCGCCATCAGGGCCACCGGCTTCCGGCTCCACGAGAGCCGGGCGGCTACAGGCCGGACCTTGCGACAGATGCCGTCGCGACGCCCGAATGCTCGCTGGACGAATGGGCGCCTGGCAGCATGTTGCGGGCACGTCCCGCAACGGTCTCTCGGCCTCCGCATTCGGCGGCTGGCCGCAAGGTCTCCGGCGTCAACTCGCCCATCGGCCCCACAGCAGCCTGCCTCACCCTGTTGCTCATCCTCTCTACTGTCAGTATAGGCCGGTTTCCGTACAAGTCAAACCGGCCGCGTCCGGGAAATCCGCGCCACCGGGCGACACGTTGCCGGCGTCGCCCTTCTCGCCTAGAATAGATGCGGCGTGGCGACGCGGCCGCGCACTGGAGCCGCCCTCGCTGTCGCAGGAGAGCACTGACCATGACCTCGATGCCGTCGATCGGGAGGACGCGCCTCGGACTGGTTCTCTGGTTCCTCGCGGTTCTGTTCGCCGGCGAGGCCCTGGGCGCCGTGGCCTCGGACAACGTGCTCCGGATTGAGCTGCCCGAGGTCGTCCTCGCCCCGGGCGGCGCTGCCGAGTTCTCCCTGCCCGTAACGATCCAGCCGCAGTACCACACCATGGCCCACCAGGTGTCCGAGGGGTACGTGCCGACGGAACTGACCCTGGGCGAGGGGGCTGCCCCGGGGTTCGCGCTCGAGGCGACCTATCCGGCTGGAGAGTCTCTGACCCTGCTCGAAGGCATGGACCCCATTGCCGTCTACCACGGTCGCGTGATCCTGCGTTGTCGCCTGGCGGCCCCGGCCGATGCGGCCGTCGGACCTTCCACGGTGCCGCTCGTGTTGCGCTACCAGGCCTGCACCGCGAGCACCTGTCTGCCGCCGACGACGCTGGCGGTGGCGTTGCCGGTGCGGATCGACGCGGCCGCGACGCCGACGGCCACAGCCAACGCCGCCCGGACGGCAGCCGACGACGCCGGAGACTCGGACGCCTGGCTCAGCCGGCTGCGCGACACCGGATGGGCCGGGCTTCTGGCCCTGGTGTTCGTGATGGGCATGGCCATGAACCTCACGCCGTGCGTCTTCCCGATTCTGCCGGTCACGATGGGTTTCTTCGCGTCGCAGGCCAGACGCAGCGCCGGCGCCACGGTGCTCCTGGCCGCCGTGTACGTCCTCGGCATGGCCGCGGTGTTCACGATCCTCGGTAGCGCCGCCGCCCTGGCCGGAAGCCAGATCGGCTGGGCCCTCCAGAGTCCCTGGGGCGTGGCCGTTCTGTGTCTGGTGCTTGCAGCCCTGGCGGCAAGCCTGTTCGGCGCGTTCGAGATCCGCGTCCCCACGTCGCTGCTGGGTTCGCTTCAGGGCCAGAGCGGCCTGCTGGGCGCGCTGGTGATGGGGGCGGCGGTCGGCCTGGTGGCGGCGCCGTGCGTGGGTCCGTTCGTGGCCGCCCTGATTATCTACGTTGGCGAACTCGGTGGCCGCATGGCGGCGCGCGGCGACGGCGTCCTGCTCCAGGCAGCCGCCGGCGGCGGGCTGTTCTTCGTCTTCGCCCTGGGCCTCGGCCTGCCGTACCTGGTACTCGGCACGTTCACGGGCCTCATCAGCCGCATCCCGCGCGGCGGTCCGTGGCTTGTGTGGGTGCGGAGCCTGCTGGCGTTTCCCGTGCTCGGGCTGATCCTGTACTTCCTGCGACCGTACGTGGGCGAGCCGCTGTTCTGGTGGAGCGTCGCGGCGCTGGCGCTGGCGGCCGCGGTGTACCTGGGCCTGATCCAGGGCCGCTCCATGCGACCCTGGTCGCGCGGGTTCCGCGTGGTGCGGGCCGTGGCGCTGGCGGCCCTGGCGGGCCTGGGCGTCGCCTTGATCCTCGGTGAAGCGATCCCGTCGTTGGAGCAGCGAGAGACGATTCTCTGGACCGCCTTCCGCGATGGAAGTCTGGCGGAGGCGAGCGATGCCGGCCGCCCGGCCGTGGTCTACGTCACGGCCGCTTGGTGCGTCAATTGCCGCGTCATGGAGCGCAAGGTCTTCAGCGACGACGAGGTCCGCCTTGCGGTCGAGGGGGTGCGTCTGCTGAAGATCGACGTGACGAGCGGCCCGCCGGCCGAGGGCACGGAAGCCGCGACGTTCTACGATCGCTTTGTCCACGGCGGCCCGCCGGTGGTGGTCTTCTACGACCGCCGCGGCAATGTCGTCGCCGAGCGCGCCGACCTGGGGCGCAAGGAGTTTCTGAGCCTGATCCGGCAGATCCAAGAGGCTCCGTAGGGTCGGGGGGCGTTCGATTCGTCGCTGCGCGGCGACGCGTCAGCGTGACCGGGCCATGAGCACGTGCAGCGCCTCGTAGAGGACCAGGAGCGTGGCCAGAGCGAGCAACTCGGGCCAGAGTTCGGCGCGTCGTGTGGCGGCGACGGCCAGCGTCCGCGCGTCGGCGGGCGACTGGAGCACGCGGCCGCCGCCGGCCGTCGCGATGGCCTCGAGCGTGCGGCGGTCGATGCCCAGGCGTCGGAACTCCGCCGACGGGCCGGTGCTCAGCGACCCGGCCGCCACGACGTCGCGAGTCGTCTCGTCGCCGGCCGTGAGGGTGTACGCGTAGGTGCCGGTGGCGACGGGCTGCTGCAACCGCCACTGGCCGGGCCCCGCCGGAGGCACGTCCAGCACGATGGACAGCGCGTCGTCGCGAGAGTCCAGCGCGATCCGCATGGACGGCATCTCGGCGACGGCGTCCGGAAGCCGGCGGGCCTCAATCTCCACCGTCAACCGTCCGCCGGGAGCGGCGACGCGGGCATCGTAATCGGCCGCCAGCGGCGGGGCCGACGCAGCCCACTCCATGGAGTTCACCACCGCCCGGCCGATGAACGGCTCGGCGAGCCACGCGCGGTTCGCCTCGATCCACGGCACGGGCCAGGCCACGACGCGGCCGAGGCCGTATCGCCAGGAGGCCGCCAGCGGACGCCGTCGCGCGGCTGCCGCGGGCGACGCCTCGCGCGGATCGGCCCAGAGGTGCGTTCGGGCCTGCGTGCGCGGCTCGGTGGCCAGGTGCTGCGGAATCGGCGGCAGGGCGATCTGCGACGGTTCCGCCGGCAGCACCGGGGCTCGGTCGCCGACCGACGCCGGCGCGGGTCGCTCGTCGAGAATCGCCAGCGGCAAGTCCTCCAGGAACACGCGGGCCAGTCGGTTTCGCCCGTCGGGGGCCACCAGACCGTCGGCCACGTCGTAGAACCGTCCGCCGGAGTCGGCGGCCATGGCGTCGAGCCCGGGCCACGAGCCGCCGGCCGCCGTCGAGACCGCCGAGAGGCTGGCCCCGAGCCGCCGGACTTCGTCCGTCACGGCCGCACGGTCGAACGGTTCGCTCTCGCCGTCGCTGACGACGATGACGTGCCGCCGCACGGGCCGCCCGTCGGCGGTGGTCGCGGGCGTCGAGGCCAGTGCGGCCAGGGCCGCATGCAGTGCAGGGCCCATCCGCGTGCCGCCGCGAGCCTCCAGCTTCAGCAGCGGCAGACGCAGTCGTTCCCAGTGCTCGGTGCCCACGTCGGCCGCGGTGGTCTGGTGCTCGTGGTTGAACGCGACGAGCGACACGCGGTCGTCGTCGCTGAGCAGGGCGGCCACGCTGAGGACGGCGTCCTGGGCGAGGCGCAGCTTCGTCCCGCCGCGGACCGATTCGCTCATGCTCGCCGAGCGGTCGAGAACGATGGCCAGTTGAATGGGCGGCCGATCCTCGGGGTCGCTCTTGACCGGCAGCAAAGCATCCAGACCGCTGCGCGCGTAACCGCCGAGGCCGAACGAGTTCCGTCCGCCCAGGACGACGAGCCCGCCGCCGGCGTCGGCCACGTAACGCCGCAGGGCGTCGAGCGTCTGCGACGACAGGGCATAGGCCGGCACGTCGGCCAGGACCACCGCCGCGAAGTCGGCCAGGGCGGCCGCGTCCGCCGGCATCGTCTCCGCGGCCACGCGCCGCACGGGCATCGACGGCGGCAGGATCGACGCGGCGGGTACGTCGTCGGTGTGCGTTTCGTCGCGGTACTCGACGACGAGCACGGGCCGGCGGTCGCCCACCTGGATCGTGAAAGGCCAGCGGTCGTCCTCGGGCGCCACATCGCCCGGCACCGAGTCCACGACCACCTCGCCGCGCAGGACCGCGGCGACAGGTCCGTCGCGGCCGGCGTCGGGCGCGGTCAGCGGGAAACTCAGCCATTTCGCGGTGCCAGCGGCAAGGGTTGCGGAAACGGTGGCGTCGTCATCGGCCGACGGCGACGGCGCGCCGTCGTCGCGACGGGTGACCATTCGCACCACCACGGAGGCGTCCACGCTGGACCGGATCTCGGCTCGGACCGTGGCCGTCTGTCCGGGTTCGATGCGTGCCGGGCACACCAGGTCGGTGATCGCGACGTTGGCGGGCGGCGGGTCGGCGATCTTGGCCGCGGGGAGGCAGTAGACCCTCATGCCGCGGCGGTAGGCCTCGACGGCGGCATCGGTTGCGCGGCCGTCGGTCTGGCATCCGTCGCTGTACAGGAGCAGCGCGGTCCGCGGCGGGTCGGCGGCCAGGGCGGCCGCGGCCCGGAGGGCTTCCTCGATGTTCGTCTGGGCGCCGGTCGCGCGGCGACGGGTCAGCTCGACGGGTGTCGGCAGCGTGTCGCCCGGGGCGACGGCCACCTGCGCGCCGCCGGAGAACGCCACGATGCCCATCTCGACCTCGGCGGGCAATTGCTCGCGGACCCACTGGGCGGCGACCGTCCAGGGTTCGCCCGTGCGCATGCTGTGGCTGTCGTCGGCCACAAGGATCACGGTCGGCGCGCTGCCGGAGCGGACGTCGAGCCAGGGCCTCGCCACGGCGGCCGCCATGGCCGCGGCCGCCAGCGACAGGCACACGGCTGCGCGGCGACGCCGGGCGGCGAACCAGTCCTTCGACCGGATCAGCCGCAGAATCGCCCAGATCGACGGCGGAATCAGCAGCAGTGCAACCCAGTGGACGACACCCATGGCCCGTGGCACTCCGTGGAGAAGGTGACGGCATTATAGGTCCAAGGGCAGGGGGGCGGAAATGGGAAAACGCGGGACCTCTTTGCTGGGGGTGTGTCCGAAGACTCTGGCCCCTGTGGCGGTCCTTTGCCGGAACACGTAGGTCGGGTCAACAGACCCGACGCACCGAAGCGGGCACGAACCGACGAATCCGTCGGGTCTGTTGACCCGACCTACGTACTGGAGACATGCGACGGTTCGCTGTCACCTTCAGCCAACTGCCAGCGTGCATAGCTTTCGCCAGCGACCGTCTCCGGAAACCATACCATTGATCTGGCCTTCATGTCTGGAATTGACATGATGCCGGAGTGGCATGCGGGGCGGACGGCTTCCAGCAGGCAGCTGAGGAAGGAGGCCGGTGCAAGGTCGCGGAGATCATATGATCGCCAGAAGGACTTGTCGCCTGCGGGTCTTCCGGCAAGACCACCTGCTCTGTAATGGGGCCAGTACCTTATGAATGTGTGCTTTCCCAGGGACACACACCTTATCTTGTGTTTTGTCACGTGTGCGGCATCAGCGATGGCCCGCAGAGCTGTCTTGTGGGTCTCATCGGCGCAAAAAGCGCCTTGGTCGCAGATGTCATAGACAAACAGACCGGTCCATATCTCCTTAAGGGTAACATCCGTGCAGAGCCGACCATTCTCGCCAATCCGTTCCACCACGCTGCGTATCTCAGATGGCTTGACCCTTGTCTTGACCTCGATGATCGCACAGACAGAATCAGGAGTTGTGACGAGGAGGTCGCCATCCTTGAAAAGTGTTTGCGAGTGCCGATCAACAACGAGAATGTCGATCTGTCGCGAACTCTCAGTGGGCGTCACGACAAAGCCTCTGCCGATGAGTGTGGTTTCCGGCGCGTGACGACGTATGACGGTTCGGAGCGCCGCTTCCTTGAACTCGCCGTCGGTCGGCCAGTGCGGCACAAGGTTCCGAAGACGGTCCTTGAGCGAAAACAGTTCGTTAGTGACCGATTCGTGGTACCTGCGGAAATCAGGTGGCTTGGTCTTCATGGCATGGTCTCCTCACTCATAGTTGTTGTCCACCATCGCTATGCCGGGCGCTATGGCCGCTTACTGCCACGAAGGGCGGTTCGCGAGCCGCCCCTACTGTGAACGCGGCTGGACGGTCTGCCCCGTGCGACCCTCACCGCCCCTCGCTGTCGCTCGGGGCACCTCTCCCTGCAAGCAGGGAGAGGGGTTCAGGGAGCGTGCTGCGCACGCGGTGATTGACGGAAACGCGTGGCTGCCCCTCGACGGTGCTCGGGAACCACGTCAAGCAGCCACCCTACTCACCGCCGCGCCGGGCGATCACCCGTTGGCGGGCCTCGGCGACGAACTGGTCGGCCAGTTGGCGGCCGAAGTCGGCGGTGGCGGCCAGGGGATCGTCGCCGAGGATGCCCATGTGCAGGGCGCCCGACGGGTCCAGTTCCGACAGGTCGGCGAGGCCGGGGCACAGGTGGAGCATGAGCGACGTTTCGCGGACGGCGGCATGGTCTTCGCCGCCCGGAATGCCGAGGCGGAGCACCTCGGCGGCGCCGCCCTGGTCGCGGTAGGCCTGGGCCGCCTGGTCGAACGGGTTCCAGAGCGGCGCGTGGCCGGCGTAGGCGGCGATGCATCGGAACCCGAGCGACTCGATCTGAAAGAGCATGTTCGTGACCAGTTCGATCCACACGCGCCATCCGCCGGCGCGGTCGAGGCGGTCGGCCTCGCGGACGAGTTGCTCGCGCGGGACGCGCATCCGTCGGGCAATCGGTTCGGTCTGGTCGCCGAGGTGCTTCGGGAAGTTCGGCGACACGGCGGGGTCGAAGACGACCTCGGCGAGGATGCGGCGATGGTCGCCCCAGTAGAGCGTGGGCATGACGAGGCCGCCGATGTCGCGGGCGGCGCGGCAGAGCAGCCCCTCGGCCTTCAGGGCGTCCAGGCCCATGGGATTCTGCACACCGTGCCATTCCAGGACGCCCAGTGGGAGCCACGCCACGGGCATCGCCTCTCGCCGCGCGACTACCTGCGACGGACGAAGACACTGGTAACGGACCTCTTCGGCGGATTCGGGCACGGCGGCACCTCCAAAGTCACGAGGGCGGGTCACCCCTCGACGAAGCTCGGGACTTGCAGCGAGCTGCCCCTACGATAACGCAACCGTAGGGTGGGTCCACCGGACCCACGCGGACTCTGGCGTTCGACCCTCAGCGCCCCTCGCTGAAAGCTCGGGGCACCTCTCCCTGCACGCAGGGAGAGCGGCTGTGTTAGCTCCTCCCCACGGGTTGTTGGCTCCTCGCCCGGGTGGTTTGGTTTCTCGCCGCTACGTGTGCTGCATCATGGGAGGCCGGTTGCCTGCCTTCAGTCGCTATGGTGCGTCTCGGCGGCGCGGAGGCGGTTGATGGCGCGGGCCAGAGCGGCCTGGGCGCGTTCGACGTCGGTGTCGCGATGACGATGGTGGAGGCGGTCTTCGGCCCGTTTGCGGGCGGCCCGGGCGCGATCGACGTCAATCTCGTCCGACCGCTCGGCCGCATGGGCCGTCACGGTCACCTGGTTCTCGTTCACCTCGACGACGCCCTCGGCCACGGCGACGCGTTCGGTCACCTGGCCGCCGCTTCGCAGCCGCACGACGCCGACGCCCAGCGGCGCCAGCAGCGGCGTGTGGTTGTCCAGCACGCCGAACGTGCCGTCGCGGCCGGGCAGCTCCACCTCGTGGCACTCGCGCCGATCCAGCACGCGGCGGTCGGGAGTCAGAATGGTCACCTGTACGGACATCGTCGGGCCTCTCCGCTGCGACTACATCGTCTTGGCCTTCTCGCGGGCCTCGTCCATGTTGCCGACCATATAGAAGGCCGGCTCCGGCATCTTGTCGCACTCGCCGTGGATGATCTGCTCGAACCCGTCGATGGTCTCCTCGAGCGGCACGTACTTGCCGGGCATGCCGGTGAAGTTCTCGGCCACGAAGAACGGCTGCGACAGGAACCGCTGAATCTTCCGGGCCCGGGCGACGGTGATCTTGTCGTCGTCGGACAGCTCGTCCATGCCGAGGATGGCGATGATGTCCTGAAGGTCCTTGTACCGCTGAAGGATTTCCTGGACCTTCTGGGCGACGTCGTAGTGCCGGTCGCCGACCACACGCGGGTCGAGGACGACGCTGCTGGAGGCCAGCGGGTCCACGGCCGGGTAGATGCCCAGCTCGAAGATTTTGCGTTCCAGGTACGTCGAGGCGTCCAGGTGGGCGAAGGTGGTCGCCGGGGCCGGGTCGGTCGGGTCGTCGGCTGGCACGTAGATGGCCTGGATGCTTGTGATGCTGCCGTTGCGCGTGCTCGTGATGCGCTCCTGGAGGGCGCCCATTTCGGTGGCCAGCGTGGGCTGGTACCCCACGGCCGAGGGCATGCGGCCCAGCAGGGCCGACACTTCGCTGCCGGCCTGGCTGAACCGGAAGATGTTGTCGATGAACAGGAGCACGTCGGCGTTCTCTTCGTCGCGGAAGTACTCGGCGACCGTCAGGGCCGTCAGCCCCACGCGCAGTCGCGCGCCCGGCGGCTCGTTCATCTGGCCGTAGACCAGCGCCGCCTTGTCCAGCACGTCCGATTCCTGCAACTCCAGCCACAGGTCGTTACCCTCGCGGGTGCGCTCGCCGATGCCGGCGAACACGCTGCGGCCGCCGTGCTCGATGGCGATGTTGCGGATCAGCTCTTTGAGGAAGACCGTCTTGCCGACGCCGGCGCCGCCGAACAGGCCGACCTTGCCGCCCTTGGCGTACGGTTCGATGAGGTCCACGACCTTGATGCCCGTTTCGAGGATTTCGGTCTCCGGGCGCAGGTCTTCCAGGCTCGGGGCGGGCTTGTGGATGGGGTCGCGGCGGACAGCCTCGATCGGCCCCTTTTCGTCCACCGGGTCGCCCAGGATGTTCATGATGCGGCCGAGGGTGGTCGGCCCGACGGGAACGCTGATCGGTGCGGCGGTGTCCTGGGCCTCCATGCCGCGGACGAGGCCGTCGGTCGGGCCCATGGCCACGCACCGCACGACGTTCTCGCCGATGTGCATGGCGACCTCGGCCGTCAGGCGGATGCCGCGCGACTCGTCGTCGAGCTTGATCGCCGTATTGATGGCCGGCAACTGGCCCGCCTCGAACTCGCAGTCGACGACCGGCCCGAGGATCTGTTTGACGCGTCCTGTTCTCATCACTGGACTCCCGTTGATGGCTACTTGCCGAGGGCTTCGGCGCCCCCGACGATTTCCGAAATTTCCTTGGTAATCACGGCCTGGCGCGCCCGGTTGAACTGGAGCGTCAGGTCCGCGATCATGTCGTCGGCGTTGTTGGTGGCGTTCTCCATGCTCGTCATGCGGGCCCCGTGCTCGCTGGAGGCCGACTCCAGCAGCGCCCGGAACAGCCGCACGTCCAGGCTCTCTTCCAGCACGGCGGCCGCAGCGTCCTCGACCGACGGCTCGAACATGATCTCCGGCATCGGCCCCGCGGCGGCCAGGTCGGCCACCGGCGGCAGGTCGAACGGCAGCAGCCGATCAATCTGCGGGCGCTGCGAGATCGTGCTCTTGAAGTAGCTGTAGAGCACATGGACCTCGTCGCACTCGCCCGCCAGGAAGCCGCCGATCAGCTTGTGCATCACGGCCGCGGCCTGTTTGAACGTCACGCTCTCGGCCATGTCGGTGTACGCGCCGGCCAGGTCGTAGCCTTCGCGGGCGAAGTACTTGGCGCCCTTCTTGCCGATGGCCGTCAGGCGGACGTCGCGGTCCCGATGGTCGCGGAGAAACTGCTCGGCCTGGCGGATCAGGTTGTGGTTGTACGATCCGCAGAGCCCCTTGTCGCCGGTGATGACGACCAGGGCCAGGCGGCGGTCGCCGTGGCGCGTCAGCAGGGGGTGCTCGTCGCCGACCAGCCGCGGCAGCAGACGGCCGAGCGTCGCGGCCACGGCCTCTTCGTACGGTCGCACCGCCATCAGACGGGTCTGCGCCTTGCGAAGCCGCGCTGCCGCGACCATCTTCATGGCCTTGGTGATCTGCTGCGTGTTTCTCACGCTGCGGATGCGGCGGCGGATGTCTCGCGTGTTTGCCGACATAATCGTTCGCTCTCGACTACTTCTCGATGTCCTCGGCCGACTCAATCTGGAGGTCGGTCGTTTCGGTCGTCTGCGACGGCACGAAGGTCTTCTTGAACTCGGCGACGGCCTTGGCGAAGACGGCGCTCAGGTCGTCGTCGAAGTTCTTCTTCTGGGCGATCTGCGACAGCACCTCGGCCCGGTTCGCCCGCAGCCACGACAGCAGCTCGGCCTCGAAGCGGCGGCAGTCCGGCACCGGAATGTCGTCCAGCGCCCCGTCGTTGGCGGCCTTGATGATGGCCACCTGCTCGGCGATGGGCATGGGCGTGTACTGGTCCTGCTTGAGGATTTCGGTCATGCGCGACCCGCGGGCCAGAATCTGCTGGGTGGCCTTGTCCAGATCGCTGCCGAACTGGGCGAACGCCGCATACTCGCGGTACTGGGCCAGGTTCAGCTTGAGCTGCCCGGCGATCTTCTTCATGGCCTTGATCTGGGCGGCGCCGCCGACGCGGCTGACGCTGATGCCCACGTTCATGGCCGGCCGGATGCCCTGGTAGAACAGGTCGCTCTCGACGAAGATCTGCCCGTCGGTGATCGAGATGACGTTCGTCGGGATGTACGCCGAGACGTCGCCGGCCTGCGTTTCGATGACGGGCAGGGCCGTCAGGCTGCCCCCGCCTTCCTTCTCGCTCATCTTCGCCGCGCGCTCCAGCAGGCGGCTGTGCAGGTAGAACACGTCGCCGGGGAACGCCTCGCGGCCCGGCGGCCGCCGCAAGAGCAGCATCATCTGCCGGTACGCCACAGCGTGCTTCGACAGGTCGTCGTAGGCGATCAGGACGTGCTTGCCCTGGGCCATGAACTCCTCGCCGATGGCGCACCCGGCGTAGGGCGCCAGGTACTGCAGCGGCGCGGGCTCCGACGCCGAGGCCGTCACCACGATGGTGTAGTCCATCGCGCCGGCGTCTTCCAGCGTCTTGATGATGCGGGCCACCGTCGACCGTTTCTGCCCGATGGCGACGTAGATGCAGACCACGTCGCCGCCCTTCTGGTTCAGAATCGTATCGATGATGATCGCGGTCTTGCCCGTCTGGCGGTCGCCGATGATGAGCTCGCGCTGTCCGCGGCCGATGGGCGTCATCGCGTCGATGCACTTGATGCCCGTCTGGAGCGGCTCGCTCACGGGCTGCCGCTTCACGATACCCGGGGCCACGATCTCGATCGGGCGGAACCGGTCGGTCGTGATTTCCCCGCGGCCGTCCACGGGCTGGCCGATGGCGTTGATCACGCGGCCGATCATCGCCTCGCCCACGGGCACTTCCATGATGCGGCCCGTGCGCTTGACGGTGTGGCCTTCCTTGACCAGGTGGTCGTCGCCCAGCAGCACCACGCCCACGTTCGACTCTTCCAGGCTCAGCGCGATGCCGAAGACGCCGTTGGGCAGTTCGAGCAACTCGTTGTACATGCACCGCTCGAGGCCGAACACCCGCGCGATGCCGTCGCCCACTTCGACGACTTCCCCGACCTCGTCCACGTCCAGGGCGCCTTCGTAGTTGCGAATCTGCTCCCGCAGAATGTGGCTCACCTCTTCGGGTCTGATGCTAGTCACTTTCGAACCTCCCGAATCGAATCCGACCCGGCCCGCCGCGCCGTCGTGCACGCGTGCGGCCGCGACCGGCCTCTGGTCTCTATTGCAGCGACCGGGCGAACGCCGCCAGACGGCCGCGCACCGACCCGTCGATCACCGTGTTCCCGATCCGCACCACGAGGCCCCCCAGCAACGCCGGGTCCACCTCCGTGCGGACGACCACTTTCTTGCCGAACGTGCGGCTCAGGCCCTCGGCCAGCTGCGACGCGACCTCGTCCGGCACGGCCGACGCCAGCGTCACCTTCGCTTCCACCGAGTGGGCCAGCTCCTGCGACAGCTCGTTGTACGCCTTCACGATGTCCGGCAGGTGCAGCAGGCGCCCGCGGTCCAACAGGAAGTTCACCGCGTTGCGCACCAGCGTCAGCGCGTCCAGCCGCTCAAGCACGTCCTGAAGCGCGTTGCGCTTGTCCTCGGCCGACACTCGCGTGCTGCGCCAGAACGCCGCCAACGCTGCATCGCCCAGCACGCACTGGCACGCCAGCGACAACTGACGACCCACCTCGTCAACCTGTCCTTCCTGGACAGCCAACTCAAGGATCGCCTTGGCGTACCGCGATGGAAGAACCATGTCTCTCATGACTGACCGATCAGTTCTTGGTATCGACCTTGTCCAGCTTGCTCAGAAAATCGTTGACCAGGTGCCGGTTGTCTTCGTCCCGGACCTCGCGGCCGAGAATCTTGCGCGCCAACTCCACACTCAGGCCGCCGATCTCGTTGCGAAGATCGCGACGCACCTTCTCGGCCGTCGCTTCCAGCTCCTGTTTCGTCCGCGCGATCACCTTCTCCGACTCCTGCTTCGCCACATCCACAATCCGCTGACGCTCGGCCTGACCCTCGCGGCGGCCCTCGGCGATCAGCTCCTGACGCTCCTGCTTCGACCCCAGCAGCATCTCGTCGTACTTGCTCTTCAGCGCCGTGGCGTCCTCGTGCTTGCGGGCCGCCTGCTCCAGATCCGACGCGATCGTCGCCGCCCGGTCGTCCAGCACCTTCAGGATCGGTTCCCACAGCAGCAGATACAGAATGATCAGCAGGCCCGCGAAGTTGACCACGGTCAGGACCAGCGTGAAGTCGAAGACGATCAGCCCGCCCGGACCCTTGACATGCACCGTCGCCTGATCGGCGGAGGCCTCTTTCTCGGGCGCGAGAACGTGGTCCCACAGATTCTGTGTGATCTTCGTTTCGACAGGCAGTTCCACGTCGTGAATCGCGTGCCCGATGACCGCCGGGTTCAATGTGGCCTTCGGCCCGTCATCGGTGGCCACCACCTGGATGCCGGCCAGGGCCAGCGCGTTGACGATCTCGGTCGTCGCGGGCTTGCCCTGCAACCACGATACCTTCAGCGGTTGCGTGAGCTCGGAGCCCACCAGGCTCGGGTCCAGCGTGCGCAGCCGCCCGCCCTCGGCGTCGGTGGTGCGGCCGCTGTGGACGAAGAACACCACGACCAGCGCCACATAGAGCAAGGCGAGGACTTTGAGGACTCGCTTCTTGTTCGGGTTCATCCCGTTCACACCTCACATGCTGGGCGTTTGCCGACCGGGGGCCGATGGCTCGGCGACCCGCCGCGCACCGCGCCCCGGCGCTGTGCGTCAGGGGCCGACGCGGCCGACGGCGACAAGTCCGCCGCCTACTGGTAGATCAGGATCAGCGCAATGACCAGCGAGTAAATGCCGGTCGACTCCGACACGGCCTGACCGATCAGCATCGTTCGCGTCAGCAGACCTGCCTGATCCGGGCGACGCGAGATGCCTTCGCACGCCTTACCTGCGGCAAAACCCTCGCCCACGCCCGGTCCAATGGCGCCGAAACCCATCGCCAACCCTGCGCCGATGAACGCGCCGGCCTTCATGATTGCTTCCGGGATACCTTCCATCGTCTGTGCTCCTCTCCGTGATCCGCTCGTGTGTGGTGCATCCAACAGTCTCGTTCGACGCCCGCGACCGCTTGGGGCCAACGCCCCTTCGCGCCGCCGCGGGGGGTCATTGCATGATCAGCAGCAGCGACACGACCAAGGCGTAGATGGCCGTCGATTCGCTCACCGCCACGCCCACGAACATGGTCCGCTGAAGCAGACTCGCGTGCTCCAGCCGGCGGCCGATGCCCTCGACCGCATTCGCCGCGGCAAAACCGATGCCCAGCGCCGGCCCCACGGCGCCCATGCCCATGCAGAGGCCGGCGCCGATGTACTTGCCCACCTTCAGGATAATCGCCGGCCAGAACGCCGGGTCCTCCGCCGTCAGCATCTCCCGACTCACGCTCAGCAGCATGATCGAGATCAGAAACCCGAGAATCGCCGCATTCTGGCTCATCGCCTGTCCAATGAGCATCGTCAGCGTGACCTTGCCGGATGCCTCCGGTGTCCGCGCGATGGCGTCCAGGGCCTTGCCGCCGGTCATTCCCGCTCCGACTCCCGGCCCGATGGCCGACATCCCTACAGCCAGCCCCGAACCGATCAGCGCCGCCCCGATGCCCCAGTCCATGATCGCACCGGCCCCGCGCGTCACCATGATGATCGCCACCACCAGGCCCAGGATGCCGCTGGTTTCGGCGATGGCCTGGCCGATCAGCATGTTCCGCAGCAGGTTGCCCGCCTGCGCCGGCTGGCGGCTGATGCCATGCACCGCCCGACCGGCGGCGAACCCTTCGCCCACGCCCGGACCGATGGCCGCGAAGCCCATCGCCAGGCCGGCGGCCAGGTACTTCGACGAATCCAGCACCTGAGGATCGTTGATGATGTCAAGCCACGTCGTCATGCGTCCGTTGGTTCCTTGTCCTCTGCCACGGGCGAACCCGTCAGGCCGGGACCGATTCGGTCTCGTTGCCGTCGCCTTCGACGGCCTCCTCGACCTCGTCTTCCTGGATCTCCACCGTGATATACGTCAGGGCCAGCATCGCGAAGACGAAGGCCTGGATCGTCCCGACGAAAATCCCCATGAACATCTGAAGGAAAATCGGCAGGGCCACCTGCTTGACCATGCCCCCCAGCAGGGCAATGATGATCGCGCCGCCAAAGATGTTGCCGAACAGACGGAAGCTCATCGACAGAATCTCGGCGAACTTGCCGATCGCGTTCAGCGGGAACATCAGAATGTTCGGCACGCCCACCTTCCGCGGCTCGTGCGACAGGCGGAACAGGCACCACACGAAGGCCGCTATCGCGACGCTCGCCGCAACGAACGTGCACCAGGTGAACTTGTAGCCGGCGGCGTTGAAGTACGGGAACAGGCTGTTGCGGGCGCCGACCACCGAGCCGATCAACCACGCCAGCGTGCCCCAGATGGCCCCCAGCAGCCCCGCCGCCGCCAGACGCCAGAATCCATTCTGAAGCGGCCACGTGAACCGCCCCAGGTGCGGGGTGAAGTACTCGTCGAAGTACTTCGCCGGCCCTTTCCGGGCGATGGCCGCAATGTGCATGATGAAGAACGTCATGATGCCCAGGGCCCACGGGAAGTTGACGTTCCGCGAGGGTTCCTGGCAGCCGGGAATCTCCAGCACGTGAGTGCCGACCGTGACGTACAGGCTCGTATCGCCCGTCAGCATGTGGAAGATGTCGGCCGTAGGAATCAGGCCGACCATATTGCACGTCCACACGAACAGGAAGATCGTCCCGATGAGCGGCAGGTACTTCCGTCCGTCCTTGGGGCCCATCGTCGAATAGACCAGGTCACGGAAGGCCGAGACGATCAGTTCGAGCAGCGCCTGGCCGCGCCCGGGCACGGACTTCAGCCGACGTGTCCAGAGGAAGGCCACCAGGGTCAGCACCGCCACGACCAGGATCGTCATGAACACCGTGCCGTACTGGTACGTCAGCAACGGCATGCCGTCGAGCATGATCTGGTGACCGGTTTTCGGTGCAATGGTTTCCATGGCGTCCGGCGACCCTATCCTCTTTTACGCGATTCGTAGACGGCCAGCACGATGACGGCCAGGTTGCACAGGAACAACGTGGCGGCGGCGGCAAACACCCACCGCGAGTCGCCGTCGCGTCGCGACAACAGGACCGCGGCGACCAGGGCAGCCGCCAGGATGACGTACCGTCCGGCATCCAGCAGCGGCAGCCGCGAGGCGGTCTTCTGGTCGGCCCGCGAGGCTAACCTCCGCAGGGTCCATACCTTATAGCGAAACGCGCCGACCGAGGCTGCTCCGCCTAGAAAAATGCCGCCCACAATCGGCGAGAAGCCTTGCGACATCGCAAGACCAATCACCAGGGCGGCCATCCATAGCCACAGGGCCAGCTTGGCTGCGCGGCCCTGAAATTGCTCAAACTGCCTGACGTCGGCACCCTGGGTCACGGGCTCAGTCCTTCAGCACCCCCATGATCGTCCGATACGATTGCCACACGCCTCCGGCCACGGCGAGGACCGTCAGCACAATCGTTGCAATCGGACGCGTGTCCAGCCGCCGATCCACATAGTTGCCCACCAGCCAGAAGCCGATGACGGCGATGACCATCAGCCACCCGACGGCGAAGACTCGCATGGTCCGACGCAGCATCCGTTTCTGAGCTTCGTCGGGAGTCACGTCGCCGGCCACTGGTCGCATTCCTCGCGGCGGTCCGTTCGGTTCTACACGACATCCGGGGTGTTCGGCTGCGGCGCGGCCCAACGGCCCGTTGCGCCGCCGACGCCCCATGGCACACTCTTAACCGCCGTATTTTGTCCATCCCCCGCGATGAGTCAAGCAAATTCGCGGTTTCCGGGGTTTCCGCCTCCGCACCCGGGTGCACGTCACGTTTGTAGGTACGCAGGCTCTCGCACCGCAGCAATGGCGGGAAGCGCGACGTAGGGGTCGCTCGCGAGCGACCCGCGGGGGACAGGCCCCTGGGAGGGCGGCTCGCGAGCCGCCCCTACGGTTGGCGCTATTCCCAGACCCGTGGCCCGCCACAAACGCGACATGCACCCTGCGCACCCGTCGTCAGGGGGATTTGCTTGACGGTCTCGGGGGCTGCGGATATCTTGCCCTTTTGCATTCTGGCCCGCCGCGCGCACAGGGGCGTCCGGCGCGGCCGATGGGAGAACGTCGTCACATGAGCAGTCAACTCCAAGAGCAACGGCAGAGCAAGCTGGATCGTCTTCGCGAGATGGGGATCGACCCCTATGGGCGCCGGTTTCCGGACGCCGCGGCTGCACGCGACATCGTGGCCCGTTACGAGGCCTCCCGGCCCGCCGACGGGCACGCTGCCGACGCGGCCGCAGGGGCGGCGGCCGAGATGGTCGTCTGTGCCGCCGGGCGGCTGCTGGCCCTCCGCGATTTCGGCAAGCTCGCGTTCGCCGACCTAGTGGACGCCACAGGCAGGATTCAGGTCTGCTTCAACAAGAAGGAGCTCGGCGAGCAGTTCGAGGTCTACAAGCTCCTGGACCTGGGCGACCTCATCGGCGTCCGCGGCCCGCTCTTTACGACCCGGACCGGCGAGATCACGATCCTGATTCGCGAGCTGACGGTGCTGTGCAAGTCGCTCCTGCCGCCGCCGGAGAAGTGGCACGGCCTGGTGGACGTGGAGACGCGGTACCGCCAGCGGTACGTGGACCTGTTCGCCAATCGCGACGTGCGGGAGACGTTCTACAAGCGCAGCCGCATCATCGCCCAGTTCCGGCGGATGCTGGATTCGTGGGGCTTCATGGAAGTCGAGACGCCGACGCTCCAGGCCGTCTATGGCGGCGCGGCGGCCCGCCCGTTCATCACGCACCACAACACGCTGGACATGGACCTGTACCTGCGGATCAGCCCGGAGCTGTACCTGAAGCGTCTGCTGGTGGGCGGCCTGGAGAAGGTCTACGAATTCAGCCGCAACTTCCGTAACGAGGGCATCTCCACGCGGCACAACCCCGAGTTCACGCTGATGGAGCTGTACCAGGCCTACGGCGACTACAACGACATGATGCGGATCACCGAGACGCTCGTGTCGAGTGCGGCGCAGGAGATTTGCGGTTCGATGAAGCTGCCGTTCCGGGACTACGAGATCGATTACACGCCGCCGTGGCCGCGCCGGAAGTACGCCGACCTGGTGGCCGAGTACGCGGGCGTGGACATTCGCGACGAGGCGGCCGTGCGGGCCAAGGCCAAGGCCCTCGGTATCGAGGGGTCGAACAAGGCGCTGCCGGTGGTCGTCAACGAGGTGTTCGAGGCGACGGTCGAGGAGCACCTGATTCAGCCGACGTTCGTCCTGGACTACCCGGCGGCCATCTGTCCGCTCACGCGGCGCAGCCCCGACGATCCGGACATTGCCCTGCGGTTCGAGTTGTTCGTCGCCGGCATGGAACTGGCCAACGCCTACACCGAGCTGAACGATCCGGCCGTCCAGGAAGAGAATTTCCGCGGCCAGTTGGCCGGCGAGGCCGACGGCGAGACGATGCGCGTGATGGACGAGGATTTCGTGGCGGCCCTGAAGTACGGCATGCCGCCGGCCGGCGGTCTGGGCATCGGCATCGACCGCGTCATCATGTTGCTGACGAATTCGCCGAGCATCCGCGACGTGATCCTGTTCCCGCTGCTTCGCGGCGGCGGGGCGGCGGTCGCCGAGACTGCGGACCAGACGCCCCCGGCCCAGGCGTAGGGTGAAGGGGTAGGGTGGCTGCTCCGCAGCCACGCGGAAGGGCATGAGCGCTTCCCATGCCTGACGGGGCAGGCATGGCACCCGGCCGGGTGGCATGGCCACGCTTGCGTGGCCATGAAGGGCGGCTCGCGAGCCGCCCCTACGGGTGACGCGGGGAGAAGGTTCCCGGCGTTCGACCCTCACCGCCCCTCGCTGAAGGCTCGGGGCACCTCCCCCTGGAAGGGGGAGGGGTTGTTGACGCCTGTGGTGGACGCGAATCCCCGTTGGCAGGGAGACCGCTTTGTACCGATCGGTACTGTGCTTTCGCTATCTCATGCGGCGCTGGCTCACGCTGGTGGCGATGGTGGCGGTCTTTCTCGGCGTCGGCGTCCTGGTGGTCGTCATGGCCTTCATGGGCGGCATGGTCACCCAGGTGCGCCAGGCCATCCGCGGCGGCCTCTCGGACGTCATCATCGACTACGAAATCAGCGGCTTCCGCTACTACGACGAGTTCGCCGAGGCCATCCGTCGCCATCCGAACGTCCGCGCCGCCACGCCGACGATCTTCACCTACGGCCTGGTCAACGTGCGCCCGAACGCCCCCGGCTACGAACGCGCCCGCGTCAGCAAACAGTGCATGATCTACGGCGTGCGGCCCGAGGAACTGGCCCAGGTCAGCCGTTTCAGCGAATTCCTCGTTACCCGCCAGACCAACGCCGAGCGTCCGAGCCTGGACGTGCCCGCGGACCTCGCGCGGCAGATGACCCTGCTGGGCGAGAAGGTCTACCCGGGCTGCATTCCCGGCATCGAGATGGTCACCTACAACCCGCCGGCTAACTCGCCGATGTTCGGCACCGAGCCGGTCCTGCTGTCGAGTGTCGGGGCGCACCTGGAGATCACGACGTTTCCGATCCGCGAGGGCGGGTCGATCGAGAAGCTCGCCGGCGTGCCCCAGGTCAACACGCGCCGCTTCATGGTCGTGGACCACTACAAGAGCCGCCTCTACGATTTCGACCGCCAGAACATCTTCATCAACTTCAAGGACGCCCAGGACCTCTCGGGCCTGGCCGCCGTGACCGACGAGGAGGGCCGCATGGTGGCCCCCGGCCGGGCGCACCAGATTCTGGTCCGCCTGCACGATTACGGCAAAGCCAGTGACACCATCGCCGACCTGGGCCGCCTGTGGCCGCGGCTGTGGTGCGAACTCGAGGGGCTGGACCCCGACGGCCCGGCTGTCCGGATGGCTCCGATCCTGAGTTTCCTGACCTGGGAAGAGCGGCAGGCCAACATCATCGGCGCCTACGAGATGCAGCGGACGGTGATGCTCCTGATCATGGGCCTGATCATCCTGATCGCCGGATTCCTCATCGGGGCCACGCTCTCGATGATCGTCAAAGAGAAGACCCGCGACATCGGCATCCTTAAGAGCCTCGGGGCGTCGAACGGCGGAGTCGCCCAGATCTTCGTCCTCTACGCCGTGGTCGTCAGCGGCACCGCGTCGCTGCTGGGACTGGTGGCGGGGCTGATCTTTACGTGGAACATCAACCCCATCGAGCGTCAGTGCTCCGAGTGGCTGGGGCGCGATATCTTCGACCGTCGCACCTTCTACTTCGACACGATCCCGACGGACGTCGATCCGCTCTACACGACGCTGATCGTCGTCGGGGCGGTGGCGCTGGCGGCGGCGTGCAGCCTGTTCGCGGCGTACCGTGCCGCGCGGCTCCAGCCGGTGGAGGCGCTTCGCTATGAGTGAGCCCGTCCTGCGAACCGAGCGCCTCGGCCGCACCTACCGCATGGGCCGCATCGAGGTGCCTGTGCTCAAGGGCATCGACCTGAGCATCGGCAAGGGCACGTTCACGCTCATCGTCGGGCATAGCGGCTGCGGTAAGAGCACGCTGCTGCATGTCATGAGCCTGCTGGACGCGCCGACCGAGGGCCGGGTGCTCTACGACGGCCAGGACGCCTTCGCCGAGTCGTCGGCCTGGCGCCAGCGGGTCCGCAACCGCCGCATCGGATTCGTCTTCCAGTTCTACCACCTGTTGCCCGAGCTGACGGTGCTGGGCAACGTCATGCTGCCGGAGCTGATCGGTCACGGGCCGCTGGCCTGGCTGGGCGTGCGTCGCGACGCGCGGGAGCGGGCCGCGCGGATGCTGGACACGGTGGGGCTGAACGATAGAATGGACTTCAAGCCGAGCCGCCTCAGCGGCGGCGAGCGCCAGCGGGCCGCCATCGCACGGGCCCTGGTCCACGATCCGGAGATCGTTTTCGCCGACGAGCCCACGGGCAACCTCGACACCCGCGCCGGCTGGCAGGTGTTCGAGATGCTCCGGAGCCTGGCGATCGACCGCGGTAAGACCGTGGTGATGGTGACCCACGACAACCGATTCATCCCCGAGGCGCAGCAGGTGCTGTACCTGGAGGACGGACGCATCGTGGACGCCGAAGCGGCGGCGCGGCTGGCCCTGAAGCACGAGAGGAAAGGATTGCTGTAATGGAACGTGTGGTGTACGTCAACGGCAAGCTGGTGCCGGCCGGTCAGGCCTGCGTCAACGTCTACGATCACGGGCTGCTGTACGGCGACGGCGTCTTCGAGGGCATCCGCATCTACAATCGCCAGGCGTTTCGCCTGGAGGCCCACCTGCGGCGGCTGTTCGAGTCGGCCCGGGCGATCCGTCTGACGATGCCCTGGACGACCGACGACGTGGCCAGGGCCGTCAACGACACCATCGCCGCCAACGGTGATCTGGTGGACGGCTACATCCGGCTTCTGGTGACGCGCGGCGTCGGTTCACTCGGCATCAGCCCGGCCTCGTGCCGTGAGCCGCAACTGATCGTGATCGTCGATACCATCGCCCTGTACGCCGAGGAGTTGTACGAGCACGGTCTGCGGCTGATCACGTCGTCGGTCATGCGCAACCACCCCAACGCGCTGAGCCCGCGCATCAAGAGCCTGAACTACCTGAACAACATCATGGCCAAGCTCGAGGCCGTGGACGCGGGCGTGCCCGAGGCCCTGATGCTGAACCACGTGGGCCTGGTCAGCGAAGCCACCGGCGACAACGTCTTCCTGGTCCGCCGGGGCGAGGTCCAGACGCCGCCCGTGGCCGCCGGCATCCTCGAAGGCGTCACCCGGGACGAGGTCCTCGACATCTGCCGCTCGATGGGCACCCCCTGCCGCGAAGTGGACCTGACGCGGTACGACGTCTACACGGCCGACGAGTGCTTCCTGACGGGCACGGCCGCCGAGGTCATCGCCGTCGTGGAAGTGGACAGCCGCGCGATCGGCGGCGGCACGCCCGGCCCGATCACACAGGCCATCCGCGCCGAGTTCCGTCGTCGCACCAAGGGCGTCTGAGCCGCGCCGCAAATACAAGGAGAATCGCTCATGGCAACGTACCTGGCCTACGATCTCGGCGCCGAAAGCGGGCGCGGCGTCGCCGGCACGCTCACGGGCGGCAAGCTCACGATCCGCGAGGTCCACCGCTTCTGGAACCTGCCGGCCGTTATCCAGGGCACCATGTACTGGGACGTCTACGGCCTGTGGCGCGAGTTGCAGACGGCCTTCGGCAAGTTCAAGGACGCCGTCGGCCGCCCGCCGGCCGCCGTCGGCATCGACACCTGGGGCGTCGATTTCGGGTTGCTGGCGGCCGACGGATCGCTCCTGGCGCCGCCGGTCTGCTATCGTGACCACCGCAACGACGCCACCATGGGCGAGATCCTCAAGGAGATTCCCGCCGAGCGCATCTACGACGCCACCGGCATCCAGTTCATGCAGTTCAACAGCATTTTCCAACTGGCCGGCATCCGCCGTCGCACGCCCCGGGTGCTCGATGCCGCCGACGCCGTCCTCTTCGTCGGCGACCTGCTGGCATGGTGCTTCACCGGTCGCAAGGCCAACGAGTACACCCTGGCCTCGACGAGCCAGCTCATCGACCCGCGGACGCGCGCGTGGGCCGGCGACCTGCTCGACGAGCTGGGCATTCCGCGGCACATCTTCCCCGAGTTGGTCGAGGCCGGCACCGTCCTGGGCAACGTTGTGCCTGAGGTGGCCGGCGGCGGCGCCATTCCACTGGTGGCCGTCGCCCACCACGACACCGGGTCGGCCGTGGCCGCCGTGCCGGCCGACGGGGCCGACTGGGCCTGCATCTCGTGCGGCACGTGGTCCATCATGGGCGTCGAGCTCGCGCAGCCGATGATCAACGAGGCCACCCGCGCCGCCAACTTCACCAACGAAGGCGGCGTCGCCGGCACCACCCGTTTCATGAAGAACCTCGCCGGCCTCTGGCCGCTCCAGCAGTGCCGTCGCACGTGGATCGAGCGCGAGCCCGACCTGGACTACGCCGCCATCGCGCAGCGGGCCGCGGCCGCCAAACCGTTCCAGGCCGTGATCGACATCGACCACCCCTCGCTGGTCAATCCGGCCGACATGCCCGCGGCCGTCGCCGACCTGTGCCGCAAGGGCGGCTACGCCGTGCCGTCCGATGTCGGTTCCATGGCACGCGTGATCCTGGAATGCCTTGCCCTGGGCTACCGTCGCCGTCTCGACGAGCTGGAGAAACTCACCGGCCGCACGTTCGACAAGGTCCACATCGTGGGCGGCGGCACGCAGAACCGGCTGCTGATGCAGTTTGCGGCCGACGCGATGGGCCGCCCGGTGGTGGCCGGCCCGGTCGAGGCCACGGCCATCGGCAACATCATGATGCAGGCCATCGCCACGGGCGAACTGGCCTCGCTGGCCGACGGCCGCGCCATGGTCCGCCGCAGCTTCCCCATGGAGACCTTCGAGCCGACGAATCCGGCCCCGTGGTCCGAGGCCTACGCCCGGCTGAGGAAATCGCTGTAGCGATCCGCCCTCGGCCGCCCCTCGGCGGCGCCCGTGGGCCGTGTCAGACGGCCGTGACCACCGTCGGGTGCATTAAGGTTCTGGGGAAGCAGGGGCAAGATGCCCATGCCACGGTACGGCCCCCAAAACGTTGACGCCCGCGGCCGTCGCGAGGCTTGACACTCGGCGGGAGATGGTATAACATTGTTATGCCATTGGAGGCGGGACATGATCAAGCGATTGCGAAAGGTCGGCAACAGCAACGCGCTCCTGCTGGATCGTGCGGTGATGGAACTGCTGGGGCTGGATGAAGGCGGACGGGTTCAGTTGACCGTCGAGGGGCCCTCGCTGATCGTCACCCCCGCCGATCCGCGGCCGGTGGACGCCGCGCAGCTCGACGCGTGTCTGGGCCGTGTCGTGAGTCGGCGGCGCGACGCCTTGCGGAGACTTGCCGAATGAGCCGCCCGCCGGTCTTCCTGACGGTCGAGCACCTGTCGGCGATTCACCGTCGCGTGATCGCCGAGTTCGGCGGTAGCGACCTCCTGCGCGATCGCGGCATGCTCGATGCCGCCGTGGCCATGCCCCAGGCTCGCATGGACCGGCGCTACCTCCACGGGACCATCGCCGCCATGGCTGCGGCTTACCTCTTTCACCTGTGCCGCAACCATCCGTTCGTTGACGGTAACAAGCGGACCGCCCTGGTCGCCGCCGAAGTTTTCCTGATGCTCAACGATCGCCGGCTGGATGCCGACAACGACGGCCTCGAACGCCTCACCCTGGGCGTGGCCGACGGCACCGTGTCCAAGGCCGAGACCGTTCGCTTCTTCCGCAGGCACGTCAGGCGAGCACGGGCGTGAGAAAGCGTTGTGACGGTCTGGAAATCGCCGCATGCCACGCCTCGACGGGGCAGGCAGGGTTCCGGCCGCGTCGCGCGGCACACGTCATTTCTGTGGCGGATCGAAACGGACAATGGTGAACCGATCGCCGGTTCGGTAGAGGCTCATGGCCGCCCGTGGCGACGCGTCGGGCCGCCCGGCGTGCCACCGCAGCGACAGGTGCGTGCGGATGGCCGTTTTGCCCTCCGGGCACAGCATCGCGCCGCGGATCGGCGCCGCGTCGGCATCGGCCACCGCCTGCGGCACCGTGGTCCAGAACAGCGCCGCCGTGTTGGCCGCCGCCTCGAGCTCCAGACCGCGGAGCACCTCGGTGGAGTCCTGTGGCCCCGGGCCGTCGCCGAGTTGCCACCCCTCGTTCTGCCGCACCAGGTCGCCCGACGCCTCCGGCAGCATCGGCAGCAACGTGCGGAAATCGTTCCCGGTGCGAAGCTCCGCAGCCGAGATCGTCGGGCCGCTCAGCAGTTTGCCGCGGCACGCCTGGCAAACGCTGAACTTGCCCAGCACGGGCGTTCCCGAGGCGTCCGTCCACCGGCCGCTCGGCGCGTACACAGCCTCGGCCGACTGCGTGCCGCACAGCAGGCATGCCGCCTCGGTCACGTCAGCGTCCTGGGCCATGGCGTCCGGTGCCAACAGGAGCAACCGCTTGCGGAACTCCGCATCGAACGTCGGCTCGCAGTCGGGACAAATCTGCACGCGGTGCCACGGCCAGTGGCTGACCATGGCCCGCATCTCCGGAATATCCAGGTGCGACGGAAACTTCAGCAACCACCGTTTCCTGCCGCAACGTTTGCACTGCCCCATCGCGGGTCCTTTCGTCGGCCGACCGACGGTGGCCGGCGCCATCCTATTTCGCCGGCGTCTCGTACCCGGCCGGTGGCGTCTCGTCCTTGCTCAGGTCGAACAGAATCCACGTCCACCGCCCGCCCTCGTGCGTCGGCGGCAACTCGAGCATCATCTGTTGTCCCCATGGCCACTCCAGGCTGAAGGTGGCCTTGCGGATGCCGCCGGCATCCTCCACGCGGACCATGGCCCCGTCCATCCGGAGGCCGCAACAGGCTTCCGTGCCCACGGAGAACTCCACATACACGCGGTTCAGCCCGGCAGGTCTGGCCGATTCGCTGAGGTGCATCAGGCTGTCGATCGGCCCTTCCAGGTGTTTCTGGAGCACCGGGTGGACGCCTTTGCCCGTCTCGGCCAGCTTCTTCAGCAGGGCGATGTCGTAACGCATGATGCCGCGCAGCGACCCGTCGCCGCTGAAGCTTCGCAACTCGTCCTTGCCGTAGGGGTCGGGCTCCAGAATCGCCGCGATGGGGCTGTCGGCCGCCAGCACGGTGATGTCGCAGTAGGCTTTCGGGCCGCTCTCGGTCTCCGCGGCGACGCCGGGAGCCTGCCCATCGCCGGCCGCGCGCGGCTGGCACCCGCAGGCCAGCACCGCCGACAGACCCACCGCCGCCCACAGCCACGCGACGCGCGCCCGGGCCGCCGCACGACCCGTTGCCCCTTGTTCGCCAGTAGCTCGCACGGTACACTCTCCTCGTTGTCGGACCAACCCCGGGATTATAGGGAGCCGCTGCTCGTGACGCAAGAGAAACGAAACCTCCCCGGCCGCAGGGCGGTCCTGTGGCTGTGTCTGGCCGTTTCGACCCTGGTGGTCGCCGGCGCCCTGCTGACCGCCGGGTGCGGGCGCGGCGGGTTGCCGCTCTCGGTCCGCGAGCCGCCCGGCCTGTCGCCCTGCACCTACTGGGTCTGGGATCCCGCCGATCTGGCCGCCTCCTTGAAGCCCGCCGCCCCGATGATCGACCGCTGGGCCGAGTTTCTCGACGCCTCCGCCGACCGCCGCGTCCTGATTCACGATTTCCAGTTCCTCGAAGGCCACCCCGAGGCGGTCCAGGCCACCTGGAACGAGACCGCCGCTCCGTCAGTCACCCAGAAACCGTGGATAAGCTACCGTTCCGCCGGCCGCTGGGTCGCCGGCGACCGTTTCGCCCCGAATTCGGTCTCGCTGCTGTTCCTGCGGCTCCCCGAAGGCGGCCGCGTGGACACCTCCGACCCCGAGGCTTGGCGATACCCCGTCGGCGCCGAGATGGTCCAGTTGATCTACCGCCGCGACGCCGCCGGCCCGGCAGCGAGTCCGGCGCCGGTCACCGGCCAGCGGGCCGTCCTGGTGGAGTGGCGGCGGATGCGCATGGCCGGCCCCGAGCGGGGCCAGATGCGGACCGACGGCTCGCGGAGCGACTGGGTCTACGAGTCGGCCGTCCGCGATCCCGCCGACCGCCTCTGGCGCCGCACCCGCGAGGACGACCGCGACGTCCGCTGGGTCAGAATGGGCCGCCCCGACAACCGGTTCGACTGGCCCGTCGTCCGCCCGCACACCTGCGCCGAGTGCCACCGCATGGCCGGCCGCTCGCCGTTCGACGGACCCCGCGGCGGCAATGACGTGTACACCCTCGGCGACCTCCGCGAGGCCGTCTGGACCGATCAGGTCGCGACGCTGGCGCCCCTGATGACGCAGCCCCCGGCCGCCGTCGCCGCCGCAAAGCAGCAACAGCCCCCGCCCGACCGCGCCGAGCGATTCGATGCCTACATCCGCGCTCTGGCCGAGCAGCGCGGCAAGGATCCCGTGCTCGTCCGGGCTCAGCAGCAGTTGATCGACGCCAGCCCGTTCGCCCGTGGCGATCCTCAGGCGGTTTCCCGCGGCCGCGACATCTTCCTGACGCAATGCGCCGGCTGCCACGGCGCCGAGGCGCGCGGCAACGGACCGTTCGCCCTGCGCCGCCCGTCGCCGCCGGCGCTGCGGGGGCTGAAAGACACGGCGATTCTCGCCGCCGTTCGCCGCGGCCGCGACACCATGCCCGCCTTCATCGGCACGCTGCCCGGCGACGAGCAATGGCGACTCGTGGAATACCTGCGAACCTTGCCGCGATGAGTCGCCAGCGATTTTGCGGGGCGTTTTCCGGGGCCAGCCGCGCCACGGACTGGCGGCCGGGCCCGCGGATCGCCGATAACTGCTACGGCGACAGGGAATTACGCTCGCCGCGCGCCGCCGCCGGGCTACGGTTGCCCCGGACGCCGGCAGCAGTACAATAGACTGGGCTGTGGAGCCCGACGTATGCGACCCGACGAGTTCATCAATCTCGCTCTGGAACGGACCAAGGCGCGCGTCCGCGTCAACGACCTCGTGACCGGACTGCTCGCCCTGCTGGCCTTCGTTCTGGTCTACCTCCTGGCGGTCATCGTCGCCGACCAGTCGTTCCAGTTCAGCCGCACCGCGCGGCTCTGGCTGCTGGCGGCCCTGGGCGCGGTCGGCCTGGCGGGCCTGGTCCTGATTCTCCTGTGGCCGAGTCTCCGGCGCGTGAACGACCTGTTCGCGGCGCGGCTCATCGAGCGCCAGGCCGAGGACCAGTTCCGCAACAGCCTGGTCACGTGCGTCCAGGCCCGCGGCGACGACCGCCTCGGTCCGGAAGTTCGCGCCGCCATCGAAGCCAAGGCCGCCCGCGACCTCGACCAGATCGACGTGGATCTGGCCGTCAACCGGCGCCCACTCCACGTTGCCGTGGCCGCGCTGCTGGCCGCGCTGGCCGTCACCTTGGGCTTCGCCCTCATGAGCCGCAGAGACTTCGGCACCAGCCTCTACAGGGCCCTCGGCGCCGATGTGCCGCCGCCCACCTCCACGCGGATCGTCCTCGTGAGGACCGATCCCGATGCGCCCACCGTCATGGCCGGGACGAGTCTCCGCATCATCGCCGTCACGGCCGACAGGCAGCCCGACAACGTCGAGCTCGGCCTGACGCGCGGCGGCATCGCCGACAAGGCCGTCGCCATGCGCGAGGTCGATGTCGGCACGTGGGAAGCCGTGGTCGAGAACCTCATGGAAGACCTCGACTTCGAGGTCCGCGCCGGCGACGCGCGCAGCTCGGGCCACCATGTGGGCGTGTTGCCGCTGCCGGCCATCGTGGACGTGCGTACCGTGCTGACCCACCCGGCCTACACGCTCCGGCCGCCCGAAACGCGCTCCACGGGCAACGTCGAGGCGCTGCCCGGCACACGCGTCGAGGTCGTCGCTCGCACCAATCAGCCCCCGCAACGGCCCGAGATGGTCTTCGGCGACGGATCGCACCGGGTGTCCATGCAGACCGGCCGCGAGGTTGCCGAAGCCCGCGGCACCTTCACCGTCGAAGACGCTCAGACCTACCACATTCAGTTCTACGATTCGACGCTTCGGCACACCAACGCCGGGGCCGTCCGCTACCAGGTGACGCCCCTGGCCGACCAGCCGCCCGAGGTCGCACTGGACCGCGCCGGCACCGAAGTCCACGTGCCGGTCGGCGGCAAGGTGGCCCTCGACGTCCGGGCGCGCGACGATGTCGGTCTGGCCGCCCTGGCGGCTCATTGGCAGAAGGTGCAGCCCGGGGCCGCCGAGGAGGCTAATCCCGTTGACGCCGTCAACGCCGCGCAGGCCGCGACGCCGCCCGGGCAGGCCGTCCTCGTCGCCGTGCCCGACGGCAAGGCCGTCGCCGCCATCGACGATCAGTTCTCCCTGGAGGTGGCCGCCATGGGGCTGGCCGAGGGCGACCACGCGCTGGTCTGGGTGAGCGCGTCGGACCGGTTGCCGGGGTCGCCGCAGCACGGCCGCAGCGCGCCGATCCGCGTCGTCATCGACCCGCCGGGCAAAGGCGGCTCGGGCGGCGACTCGCCCGAGCAGCAATCCGGCTCCACGGCAGGCACCGGCGGCGGCACGTCGTCCGAGCGGAAGACCGCCGGCCTGTCGCCCGACGAGCGGTCGCAACTGGAGCAGTTCGAGCGGGCGGCACGCCAGTCGCAAGGGCAACCGCAGGCCCAGCCCGGCGGACAGGGTGACGGTGCGTCGTCGTCCGCGCAGCAGCCTGCCGGCACGGGCCACGATCCGGCCCAGGGCCGCCCGACGCCGGGCGACGACTCTGGCGGCGACGGCACCGGCGCCGGCGATTCGCAGCCGCCGAACCCCGTCGGCAACCCGGCCGAAGGCGTCTCGCCGCAGCCGCCTCAGCGCGACCCGGACCAGGAGCCCGATGCGCGACATGCCGCATTTGACGAGTCGGGTCGCCGCGACGGGCCGGCCGGCGAGGCGCAACTGCTCCGGGCCGTAGGCCCGCAGATTCGCCGTGTGGCCCAGGAGCTTCGCCGTGGCACCGTCGATGAGGCCCTTCTGAAAGAACTGGGCTGGAACGAAACCGAGTTGCGGCAGTTCGTGCGGGCCTGGCAGGACGACGACCGGTTCGACCGGGCGGCCGCCGCACAGGGCACGCCTCCGTCGGGCGATCCGGCGGTGACCACGCGGCAAAGCGATACCGAGATCACGGCGTCGGGTGACGCCTCCGGCGGCGACGTTGCCTCCGGAACTACCCGCAGCACCGGCCAGAGCGACGGCCAGTCCGACAACGCCCAGCCCTCGGCCGACCGCACCAGTTCCCGCTACCGATCCCAGGTGGAAGCCTACCTGAAGTCCCTCAGCGACGCCGCAACCCGGTCGCCGTGAGGTCCGCCACAGACGCGTCCCATCAGACATGTCACTTGAACGTGATTTCGCCGCAGGTCTGGGCGTCGGTCCAGGGGTCGTAGCCGTCCTGGCTGTTGGACCAGGCCATGGCGGCCGACTTCTGCCACGGGCGGGGCAGGGCGGCGCGGTCGTCGCTGTCGCAGACCAGCACATTGAAGGCGATGGTCCGTCCGGCAGCCGGGCGAAGGGCGTCGCCGAACGCCTCGGCGGGCACCAGGCCCTCGTGCACCGTCACGGATCCCTGTCGCACTGTCGTGCAGTGCGGTTCGGCGGCGGCGACGCGACGCACGGTCACCGCGCGGGCCGACAACGCGCGGCCCGTGTAGTTGCGGCAGGCGTCGATCGGCGCGAAGACCATCGTGGCCGCCTCGTTCTCGTCCTGGGTCGGCCGATCGTCGGTCACCACGATAGCGTAGTGCAGTCCGGCCTGTGACCATGCCAGCCGCACCTCGGCCGACAGGTCCGCCGGGCCCTGCCACTGGTTGGCCACGTCCGGGTGGCAGACGAGTCGCTGCGCGTCGTCCAGCCGCAGCACGGCCGCATCGGCCGGCCAGTCGTCCAGCCGCCCGTCGGTCACGATGCCAGGCGCCTGCGGCACGTCCGCGTGCGGTCGGTCTGTGGCCACGCGCTGCCGCAGGCCCGGTTCGCGGACGACGGTCTCGCAAAGCAACCGGTCCAGCGCTTGCCAGGAGCGTGCGTCGCGAAGCTGTCGCGCCTGGCTCAGGGCCTCGTCGAAGGCGCTCTCCAGGGGCACGCCCGCTTTCCGCGCCTCTTCCAGGTCGGCCGCATAGCGATCCAGCCGCGACACAAGCAGCGGCTCCAGGCCGGGGGCCTCCTGCGACACCGAGACCACGCGCCCCGTGCCCGGCATGGCCACGGCCTTGACGCTCCACGGCGGCAGGGTGTATGCGGCTTCCGTCAACTCAGCGTCTCCGCCGCCCGCGCTCCACCTGACCGTCACGGCGACCTCGACGTCCGAGCGGTTCGCCATCTGCACGTGGAACCGGTCGCCGGTGTTACACGTTCTCACGCTCACCGGATACCCCGGCGCGCCGGCGTACGGCTCCATCCGCCGCAGGGGCATCCGCATCAGCTCGTTCATCACGAGCCGCGTGTCGTCCTCGTGCAGGGCGACCGATCCGTCGGCGCCGGTCCAGAGCGCCCAGGGCGTCATGCCTTCGCCGAGGGCCGCGGCCAGGGGGGCCCAGTACGCCTCCCCGACAGGGACCAGCGTCGGGGCCAGTTCGCCCCACGTCCACCAGAAGTGCGGCGCCGCCAGGCCGATCACCCGCCGGTCGGGCGTCCCGTCCAGCGACAGGCCGCTCAGGTACAACCCTTCGGCGGCCGCCGCGAGGCCCGGCGAGCGGCTCAGGTCGTCGAGCATCCAGTACCGCGGCACCGCCCCGCGGCCGAACCGCGCCGCGGCGCCGTCGTCGCGCCCGCACCGCCACATCGGCACCAGGCGCCGCTGGCTGCCCATCGCCTCGGCGTCGGCGCCGAGGTCGCGCCACGCCGCCAGCGCATGGGCCGACAGCGCGTCGTCGGGGCTTTTGCCCGAGCGCTGCCAGCGGGCCACCACCGCCCAGTCCGACCCCGGCCGGCTGAACAGGTGCGCGTCGGGCCCCGGCCGCCCCAGCATGTGGAACAGCGCCCCGTTGCGAACCGTTTGCTCCATCGCCTGCTGGAGCCGCGCGATCAACTCGCCGTACTCCGCGCCCATGCCGCGGTCGAAGGCGGCCGTCCGGTCCGGTCCGCCCCACAGCAGGCCGACAAACGACGCCCGCCTGCCGTACGGCTCCAGAAAATCGGTCGTTATGAACGCCTGCCAGGCGTTGCGGACGTTGTTGTCCTCCAGCCGCAGGGCGTCGCCCTCGATGCCCGGCAACCGCCATCGGCCTCCGGAAACGTCCGGACAGAACGCCGCGACGGCGCCCTTGCCGCCGCCGTCCAGCGCCGTCATCAGCGTGTCGGTGCGCGAACTGCGTACGCCGAGGGCCTTGCTGTCGTAGTGGATCGCTTGACCGCGCGCCGCGTCGAACACCACGTCGTCTACGCCCAGGTAATCCATCGCGCCGAGCAGGTTGTCCGCGCGGCCGCCGAACCGGCTGTGCAGGTTCCGCGGATCGCCCAGCCCCAGCCCGGCCCGGCGCCCCCCGCCCATCGGCCGCGAACGACGAGGCGGCAGGCGGTCCTCCGCTGTCACGCAGACCCAGACCCGGGCCAGCGCCGCCGGTCCGCGGGCGTGCCAGTTGGCCACCAGCAGCGCCGCCGGCGCGTCGCTCGTCGGATACAGCAACGTCCATCGCGCCGCCATCCGGCCCGACACCGGCAACAGATCGCCCGTGCGGTAACCGAACTCCGTCCGGGCCGACGGCTGCTCGTTGTCGCCGTTCGGCGGCTGCGCCACGGCCACGGCCGTCATCCGGTCCGCGTCGTCGGGAAACTCCAGGACGATCACGTGCGGCCGTGCGACACCCGCCACGCGAAACCGGTACGCGAACCAACTGTTCGGCGCAGCCCCGGTCTCCCGGTACGTCCCCGCGTCGCTCGTGGTCACGCGGCTGTGGCCGTCGTGAAGCATCGGGTGGCCGTCGTCGGCCTTCGTGCAGTCGATGTAGTCGATCACCTGGAGGGTCATGCCCCTGGGGGCCACCGGGACTGGCGGCGCCTGGGCGACGAACGTGGTCGGATCGGCGGCGACGAACCGCGCCACCTGTCCGCCGGGGTCGGCCGTCGCGGGCGCCTCGGCGCGAGCCGAGACGGCCACGGCCAGAGCCATGGCCAGGGCCGCCGTCAATCGCCCCGCCCGGCGGGGCCGTCTGTGCGAGATCCGAAGCAAGGTCGCGTCCTTTCGCGTCGCCGGCGCCCGCCCGGCCCGACGCACATCGCTTGTGATACGAATGGCCGGCCCGGCGGCGCGGCGCCATCCAGGCCCCGGCCCATGCTATCCGCGCCCGCCACCCGACGCAAGTCCGCGACCCCAGTCGGTGCGTGCACCCGCCGCCGGAGAAAGATCAGGCACACCCTTGCCCGGCGGGCCGCCTTCAACGATAATGCCATGACCGTGGTCGGCCTGGGTCGGCTGCCCGTCGGCGACCGCGCTACGGGCGACGCCGGCGTGGGGCCGGGCGCGACGCTTCCGGGGAAGGGCGGCACAAGGGCATGGGCATGGCGATGTGGAGCGGTCTGATCCTGTTGCTTCTGGTCCTGGGCGGTCTTGCGCTCGTCGGGCTGGTCGTCGTCGCCGTGGTGGTGATCCTGATCCGCGAGAGGCGCATGAAGAGGCAGCAGGAAGAAGCCGACACGGCCGGCGGTCAAGAGGCGGCTTCGCTGGATTCGACTGTGGAGCAACGATGAAACGGTTGCTGATGCTGACGGCCGTGGTGGTCTTCGGCCTTTCGTTTGCGGCGGGATGCGCACGCGTTCCGGCCCAATGGAAGGGCGAGCTGTCCATGCGCGACATCTACCTGAACCTCATGACTGACGAGCAGGCCTCCGTGCTGCGGCAGATGGAGGCCGACGAGGTGGACGAGGAGAAACGCATCCTCTACTGCCAGGAGATCGGCGTGTACCAGCCGTGGCGCGGCGTTCCCGCGGAGACTCAGGCCGTGATCCGCAAGGGCCAGGTCGTCGAAGGCATGCAGCCCGTCGAGGTGCGCATGGCCTGGGGCCCGCCGGCCGTGGCCGAGACCATCACCACCGACGCCGAACGGGCCGACGGCCACCGCCGCGACCTCTGGAACTTCATGCCGCGAGTCGCCAAGGACGGCTCCGTCACGTATCAGCGCCAGGCGTGTTTCCTGGACGAGCGGCTCGAATGGTATAAGGACTTCCACAAGCGGTCCTTCTGGAGCCGCTTCGCGCCGCGCAAGTGAGCGCCACCGCCATGCATCCTCCGGTCGTCATCGTCGGGGCCGGCGCCGCCGGGCTGTTCGCCGCGGCCCACCTGGCCGGTCTCGGCCGCCCCGTGATCGTGCTGGAACGCGGCGACCGCCCGGCGCGCAAGGTGCTCGCCGCCGGCGGCGCACGGTGCAACTTCACCAACGACCGCTCGCCCGAGGGCATGCTGTCGGCGCTGCCGACCGCCGCCCGGCGATTCCTCAAGCCTGCCATGTACGAATTGCCGTCCGAGGCCCTTCGCCGCTGGTTCGCCGAGCGCGGCGTGCCCAGTGTCGTCGAGGATCGCCGCTGCGTGTTCCCGTCCAGCGGCCGATCGCGAGACGTCGTCGAGGCGATGCTTGCGGCCGCCCGGCAGGCCGGGGCCGACGTGCGTACCGGGGTCGCCTGCCGCGGCGTGCGCGTCGAGGATGGGCACGTTGCGGCGGTTCGCACCGACGACGGCGACCTGCCGGCGGCCGCGGTCCTGCTGGCGTGCGGCGGCCCGGCGGCACCCCACCTGGGCGGCACTGATGCCGGCCTCGGCCTCCTGGCCGACCTGGGCCACCGCCTCGTGCCCGTGCGGCCCGGCCTGACACCGCTCCTGGCCGACGATCCGCTGCTGCGGCCGTTGCAGGGCATCACCTTCGAGGCCGTCCGCCTGCGGCTGGCGCGGCACGCCGTGGAGGGGCCCGCGCTGTGCGCCCATTTCGGCCTCACGGGACCGGCCGCACTCGACATGAGCCTTGCCGTGGACACGCTTCCGGCCAACATCGTCATGAGCCTGTCGGCAAGTTGCACGGCCGACGACGTCGAATCCTGTCTCGTGGTGCCGCGCGGCGGCCATGGCCCCGTGCGGTTGTCGACGGCCCTGGGCCAGTGGCTCCCGCGGCGCGTCGCCGCCCAGGTCATGCAATCACTCGGCATCGCACCGGACATGACCCTCAGCCGCCTGACGCAGGCCGACCGCCGGGCCGTGGTCCGCTGCGTGACCGGCCACCCGATCCGCGTCACCGGTCTGGGCGACTGGCCGCTGGCCATGGTCACCGTCGGCGGCGGCGCGCTGGGCGATGTGGAGCCGCGCACCATGCGCAGCCGCAAGGTCCGCGGGCTCTATGTCGCCGGCGAACTGCTCGACGTGGCCGGCCCCACCGGCGGCTGGAACCTCCACGGGGCCATGGCCACCGGCCTGCTGGCCGCCCGGGCCATCCGGGCCGACCTGGCCCAGTCGTAGTGTGCCCTGCGTGCCTCCGCCGCCGCGGCATGTGTTCTTGCGGCCAAGCGGCCATTGCTCGGACCTCCTCGATGGTATCATGAAGCCCGTGGGGATCATTCGGTTTCCACAGCAAACGACCGTTACGCTTCGCTCTGCGGAGGACCGCTCATGCTCAGGGTGACCGCCTTGTCCCTTCTTCTGGTGACGACTCTGTCGGCGGCAGCCCCGTCGCCCGCTCCCGTGGAACAGCCAGAGCCCCCGAATCCGGTCATCCAGTCGCCCGTGGGATTCATCAAGGGATACACCTGGGGCTGGAACTCGGTGCGTGGCGACTACCTGGGCAAGCCGGCGGAAGACTCGATGAAGGCACTGGCCGAGACCGGCGTTAACTGGACCACCATTGCCTATGCGGCGCATCTGCCCGTCTGGAATGAGCCCCGCCTGGTCTACGGTGAGGCCGACCCGAAGATGCCTTCCGACGACGAAATCCGCCGGGCGATCCAGCTCGCGCGCAAGCACCGGTTGAAGGTGTGTCTGAAGCCGGTAGTCAACGAGGGACCCGATGCGCCGAAGGGGCAGTGGCGCGGCACGATTGACTTCAAGACGCCTGACGGCAAGACCGACGCCGCCGCCTGGGAGATCTGGTGGACCGCGTACGACGCCTACATCCTGCATCACGCCAGGATCGCCCAGGAAACGGGTTGCGAACTGTTCTGCATCGGTTGCGAGATGAAATCGACCGAACGCTTCACGGAGCATTGGCGAGGGCTGATCAGGAAAGTGCGTGACATCTATACCGGCCCGCTGGTCTACAACGCCGTCCTCGACAAGCTGTGGGACATCCAGTGGTGGGACGCCGTGGATATACTTGGGATCAGCGCCTACTCGTGGCACCCCGAGCAGCCGGATTCGTCCGTCGAGGCCCAGGTGGCCTACTGGACGAAATGGCGCACGGGACTGCGGGCCCTGGCCGCCAAGACCGGCAAGCCCATCTTCTTCATCGAGATCGGTTGTCGCTCCGCCCGAGGGGCGGCGGCCATGTCCGGCGACTTCACGCACTGGGAATGGCCTTACGATGGCGAGGAACAGGCACGCTTCTACGAGGCGGCTTTCCGGGTGTTCTGGAACGAACCGTGGTTCTGTGGCTATTCCTGGTGGGACTGGAAGGTCAAGCTCTACAAGAAAGACGAGGCCGACCAGAACAAGGAATTCGTGATCTACGGCAAACCCGCCGAGCAGGTCCTCCGCACCTGGTACGCCAAGGAGCGCAAGTAGCCGGGGGCAGGGGGAGAGGCCGGCCCGACGATCCGTCGGACTCCTCCCAGGCGCGCTTGACCAGCCGTGTGCGGGCTGCTACTCTGGAGTGCAGCGGCAAGGGGCGTGCACATCTCTTGGAGGGGGTCCTCATGAGCGGTCGATGCATTCGTGTCTGCCTGGCGGCGGCGACGGTGGCGGCGATGGCTCTCGGTATGGGCGGGTGCTACACGAAGGAAAAACAGTCGTTCTTCCTGGCCGTCCACGGCGGCAACACGTCGGAGGTCGAGCGCATGCTCGGCGACCACGCCGACTGGGTCCGCACGGTGAACGACGAGGGGGCGCAGCCCATCCACGTCGCAGCCATGGAAGGGCAGACCAAGGTTGCCGTGATGCTCCTGGACCGCGGGGCGGACCTCGAAGCCAAACACAAGAACTCCTGGCGTCCGCTGTGCTGGGCCTGCGAGCGTGGCGCCGCCGACACGGCCGCGATGCTCCTGGACCGCGGCGCCGCCATCGACGCTCGCGACCGCTGGGGCCGCACGCCGCTGTACTGGGCGGCCACCCACGGCCACACCCCCGTCGTCGAGCTGCTGATCGCCCGCAAGGCCGACGTCCGCGCCGCCGACAAGGACGGTCGCACCGCCCTTCACGAGGCCGTTCGATTCGGCCGCGAAGAGTGCGTCGCCCGGCTGATCCGCGCCGGCGCCGACGTCAATGCCGCCGACAAGGGCGGTCAACGCCCCCTCGGCGTCGCGACGAACGTCCGGCGTCACGACAAAATCCGCCAGATGCTCCTGAGCGCCGGGGCCACCCCGTAGTCCTCCCTGTTCGGATGCGTCCCGGGCCAAGGTTCCCCGTGGGCCACCATTTCCGGTATCTTTCCGGTATCTTTCGCGGTTGCCAAGGTGTGGCAAACGTGGTACATTGCATGCCTTTAGGTGTGGGGCGAAGGACCATTAACTGCGGTTCAGGAGACGTGTAAGTCATGAAAAGAAAAATGGTAACGATTGACGGGAACGAAGCGGCGGCGTACGTCGCGCACAAGACCAACGAGGTCATCGCGATCTACCCGATCACGCCTTCCAGCGCCATGGGCGAACACGCCGACGCCTGGTCCGCCCGCGGCCAGAAGAACATCTGGGGCACGGTGCCGCTGGTCTGCGAAATGCAGAGCGAGGGTGGCGCCGCCGGAGCCGTTCACGGCGCCCTTCAGACCGGATCGCTCACGACCACCTTCACGGCCTCGCAGGGCCTGTTGCTGATGATCCCCAACATGTACAAGATCGCCGGCGAACTGACGCCGACGGTCTTCCACGTGTCGGCCCGCACCGTGGCCGCCCACGCCCTCAGCATCTTCGGCGACCATAGCGACGTGATGGCCGTCCGCCAGACCGGCTTCGGCCTGCTGGCCTCGGGCTCGAACCAGGAAGTCATGGACCTGGCCCTGGTGGCCCAGGCCGCGACGCTCGAATCGCGCGTCCCGATGATCCACTTCTTCGACGGGTTCCGCACCAGCCACGAAATCAACAAGGTCGAGCAGCTCACCGACGACGACCTGCGGGCGATGATCGACGACGACCTCGTCCTGGCCCATCGCAACCGAGCCCTGAACCCCGAGCGGCCGCTCATCCGCGGCACCGCCCAGAACCCCGACGTCTTCTTCCAGGCCCGCGAGGCCTGCAACCCGTTCTACCTGAAGGCCCCGGCGATCATCCAGAAGGCCATGGACAAGTTCGCCAAGGTCACCGGGCGGCAGTACCACCTGTTCGACTACGCCGGTGCGCCGGACGCCGAGCGCGTCATCGTCCTGATGGGCTCGGGCGCCGAAACCGCCCATGAGACCGTGGACTACCTGACCGCCAAGGGCGAGAAGGTCGGCGTGCTGAAGATCCGCCTCTACCGGCCGTTCAGCGTCAAGGACTTCGTGGCCGCGCTGCCGAAGTCCGTCAAGATCATCGCCGCCCTGGACCGGACCAAAGAGCCCGGCTCGATCGGCGAGCCGCTGTACCAGGACTGCCTGACGGCCCTGGCCGAGGCCGGCCGCACGGTCAAGGTCGTCGGCGGCCGCTACGGCCTGTCGAGCAAAGAGTTCACGCCCGCGATGATCAAGGGCGTCTTCGACCACCTGGCCAAGGCCGATCCGGCGAACCACTTCACCGTGGGCATCGAGGACGACGTGACCAAGGCGAGCATCGCCTACGATCCGGCGTTCAACATCGAGGACCCGAAGGTCGTCCGCTGCATGTTCTACGGCCTGGGCTCCGACGGCACCGTGGGCGCCAACCACAACTCGATCCGCATCATCGGCGAAGAGACCGACAACTACGCCCAGGGCTACTTCGTGTACGACTCGAAGAAGGCCGGGGCCGTCACGGTGTCGCACCTGCGGTTCGGGCCGAAGCCGATCCGGCTGTCGTGCCTGATCACGTCGGCCAACTTCATCGGGTGCCACCAGTGGGTGTTCCTCGAGAAGTACGACATGCTGGCGAACGCCGCCCCCGGGGCGACGTTCCTGCTCACGTCGCCGTACGCGGCCGACGAGACGTGGCAGCACCTGCCGCGCGAGGTCCAGCAGCAGATCATCGACAAGAAGCTGAAGTTCTACGTGATCGACGCCTACAAGGTGGCCAAGGACACGGGCATGGGCGTGCGTATCAACACGATCATGCAGACGTGCTTCTTCGCCATCAGCGGCATCCTGCCGCGCGACGAGGCCATCAAGGCCATCAAGGACGCCATCGAGAAGACCTACGGCAAGCGCGGCCCCGAGGTGGTCAAGAAGAACTTCGAGGCCGTGGACCAGTCGCTGGCGAACCTGCACGAAGTGAAGGTGCCCGACAAGGTGACCAGCACGATCGAGCGGCCGCCGGCCGTGTCGGCCGAGGCGCCCGAGTTCGTCCGCGACGTCCTGGCCACGATCATGTCCGGCAACGGCGACACCCTGCCGGTGTCGAAGATGCCCGTGGACGGCACGTTCCCGTCGGCCACGACGCAGTGGGAGAAACGCAACATCGCCCTGGAAATCCCGGTCTGGGATCCCGAGGTCTGCATCCAGTGCGGCAAGTGCTCGATCGCGTGCCCGCACGGCGTGATCCGGCTGAAGATCTACAGCCCCGAGGCCCTCAAGGGCGCCCCGGCCGCGCTGAAGTCGGCCGACGCCCGCGGCAAGGAATACGCCGGCTTGAAGTGCACCATCCAGGTCGCCCCGGAAGACTGCACCGGATGCGGCGCGTGCGTCCACGTCTGCCCGGCCAAGAACAAGGCCGAGCCCGAGAAGAAGGCCATCAACCTGGCCGAGCAGATTCCCCTGCGCGAGACCGAACGTGAGTGCTTCGAGTTCTTCCTCGGCATTCCCGAGTTCGACCGCTCGAAGATCGGCAACGTGGCCTCGGTCAAGGGCAGCCAGCTCCTGCGGCCGCTGTTCGAGTTCTCCGGCGCCTGCGCCGGCTGCGGCGAAACGCCCTACGTCAAGCTCCTCAGCCAGCTCTTCGGCGACCGGGCCATCATCGCCAACGCCACCGGCTGCTCGTCCATCTACGGCGGCAACCTGCCCACCACGCCCTGGTGCGTCAACGCCGACGGCCGCGGCCCGGGCTGGTCCAACAGCCTCTTCGAGGACAACGCGGAGTTCGGTTTCGGATTCCGCCTGACCACCGAGAAGCAGAACGAGTTCGCCCGCGAGCTGCTGGTGCAGTTGAAGGGCGAGGTCGGCGAAGGCCTGGTGGACGGCTTGCTCAAGGCCGACCAGAGCACCGAGGGCGGCATCCAGGAACAGCGCAGCCGAGTCGGCGAACTGAAGAAGAAGCTGGCCGCATCGAAGAGCCCGCAGGCGAAAATCCTGTCGGGTGTGGCCGACGCCCTGATCCGCCGCAGCATCTGGATCCTCGGGGGCGACGGCTGGGCCTATGACATCGGCTACGGCGGCCTGGACCATGTGCTGGCCAGCGGCCGCAACGTCAACGTCCTCGTGCTCGACACGGAAGTGTACTCGAACACGGGCGGCCAGATGTCGAAGTCCACGCCGCGCGGGGCCGTGGCCAAGTTCGCCGCCGGCGGCAAGCCGCTGCCGAAGAAGGATATGGCCATGATCGCCATGACTTACGGCAACATCTACGTTGCCAAGGTGGCCATGGGCGCCAACGATCAGCAGACCGTCAAGGCGTTCGCCGAGGCCGATGCCTACGACGGGCCGAGCCTGATCCTGGCCTACTCGCACTGCATCGCCCACGGCATCAACATGCGGACGGCCTACGATCAGCAGAAGGCCGCTGTCGCCAGCGGGCACTGGCCGCTGCTGCGGTACAACCCGGCCCTGGCCGCCGAAGGCAAGAATCCGCTGCAACTGGATTCCAAGGCCCCGAGCCTGCCGCTGAAGGACTACGTCTACAACGAGACGCGGTTCAAGATGCTTGCCGCCTCGAAGCCCGACGTGGCCGAGCGGCTGCTGCACCTGGCCGAGCAGGACGTGGCGTTCCGCTGGAAGATGTACGAGCACCTGGCCGCCATGGACTACGGCCAGAAGGAAAGCAAGTAACCGGCCGCCGGTCGCCTTCGCGGGCGACACGGTCGCGGTTCGCCCAATGCCCACGGAGCCGTCCCCCGAACCCGGGGAGCGGCTCCGTGGCGTTGTGGGGTGGCACTTTTGAGGAAATCCCGGCTTCGTCGCCGGCGTTGTATATAGAGAAGGCGGTAGCGGTGCGCCCTGGCTCAGGACGCATCGGGCCGGGGCCGGCCCGCGACCGGTCGGGGATTCGTGTTGACCGCCTGGGCCTTTTGGCCTAATGTCTCGTTGATCCGCACACACGGTGTCTCGGGGGACCGATGGTCATGAAGATACGTCACCTGATCGTTGCGCTGGGGCTCATGGGCACGCTGCTGTCGGCCGCATGGGGCCAGACCACCGCTCCCGGCCAGTGGCGGCGTCGCGATGACGACGACCGGCCGTCGCGGCCCACGCGGCCGGGGTCGGGCCAGACCGTCCAGGAAGGCACGACGCGAGCCCCCGAGAACGAGGCCAACCTGCCGGAGAACCAGCAACTCATCCCGCCGCTGGAGGACGAAATGGGCGACCCGCCCGTCGTGGACGACGGCGGGTTCGTCCGGGCCTACCAGGCCGCCGAGACGGGCCTGGTCCGCATCTACGCCGACAAGGACCGCAAGGCCATCGGTTTCGTGGTGCCGGGCGGCGACGAGGAGCATCAACTCATCGTCACCAACTTCCTCGCCCTGGCCGGCACGAACTGGATCGATGTGCGCGGCGGCGAGGACGGGGCCAAGTTCGAGGTCCAGGGGCTGCTGAACCACAACGAGCAGCAGGACCTGGCCATTATCCAGGTGAAGGCCTCCGACAGCCGCAAGGTCAAGCCCCTGACGCTCGCCGACCGCAATCCTCGTCCCGAGGAAGTCGTGTACGCGTTCGGTCTCAGGCACCGGCAGGCGTCCGACTGGGCCGGCACGGGCAAGGTGCTGGGCATCGAGCAGGGCGGCGCCGTCGGCGGCCCGCCCAATTCCGAGTGGATCAGCACCGAGCCGATCATCGGCGAGGGGAACATCGGCGGCCCGCTGCTGAACCGCGAGGGCCGCGTGGTCGGCCTGTGCACCAGCAGCGGCAAGAACGGCCGCGGGCCGTACCTGGCGACGCCGGTGTCGCAGATCAAGGCCCTGATCGAGCAGGAGAACTTCGGGCCGGGGCGGTTCCCGACGCCCGTGGGCGGCTTCCGGTGGCCGGAGAACCAGTCCACCGCGGCCGAAACGTTCAGCGAATCGAAAATCCGCGCCGCCATCATGGGGCTCAAGCGGACCCTCGACTGCAAGAAGTGCAACGGCTTCGGATTCCTCGTGACGCCGCAGTACCGCGTCGATACGCGGACCGGCCAGCGGACCCAGATGCCCGACCGCAGGGACGTCTGCCCGGACTGCGGCGGCGCGGGCGTCGTCATCAAGCCCGGCGTCCAGCAGCTGATCTCCACCGTGGCCAAGTCGTTGGTGAGCCCTGACCCGAAACTGACCGAGGCCGACGTGGCGTCGCTACGGAGCCTGGCGCGCGAGTCGTTCGACCGGGCCGCCGTCAACCGCAAGGTGCTCGCCGACGCCCTCATGCCCTCGGCCGAACGCCTCCTGGCCGATGTCGAGAAGTCGCGCGGCGAGGCCGTCACGTTCCTGGCCCGCACGGGGCCCTCCCTGCGGTTCCAGGGGCAGACGTACTACTGCGTGCGGCCGTACGGATCCGCCGAGTGGCTCCTCGTGACCGGTTCGGAGGTTCGCGGTGCAAGGGCGGCGCAGCCCACTGGGGACAGCTCTCGCGGCCGCCGACCCCCGGGCGCCGCCCCGCGGCAGAGCACCGTCTCCCTCGTCATGGTCAGCGGCGTTCTCCAGGGCCGCACTGTCGTCGTGTCGAACAAGAAGATGTACCGCCTGCCGCTCGTTGAAGCCGCCGACATCGCCTCGCTGCGGAACTAGTGGATCGTCAGGATCGAAGCCGGAAGTTGGGGGGGCACTTTGGAGCGGCGGCTTGGCCCGAGCACAGTCGAGGGGCGAAGCCGGCCCCAAAGTGTGCTCTGTGTCCGGCATCTGATGCTATGGCCGCTTGACGTGGTTCCCGAGCACCGTCGAGCGGCGGCCATGCCGACCGCCCGGTTCCCCCGCCGTCGTGAATGTCGTGTTCCACGCCGACTCTCACATCGCCGGATTGTCTCTGGTCCGGATTCTCCGCGGCGGGGTTTCATCTGGTGCCCCTCGATGCACACCTCCGAGCGAACGCAAAAGACCCCGGGTCGCGCGACAGTGCAAGGAGGTCGTGACCATGAATCGCATCACTATCGTGTGCGTGGTGGTTGCCGCGTGGGCGGCAGGCAGCCTGGCGGCTGCGCCGGCGCGGGCCGCGCAGTGGCACGTGGCGCCCGGCCATGCCGCTGCGTCGGATTCCAGCACGGGCACCCCAGAGCGGCCCCTGAAGACCTTCGCCAAGGCACTCGATCTGGCCAAGGGCGGCGACACCATCGTCCTGGCCGCGGGCGAGTATCCGGCGGCAGCGATCGGCAAGACCTACGACAAGCCGCTCACGATCCGTGCCGCCAAGGACGCGCGGGCCGCCTTCGTGGGCGGCCTGTCGATCAATCGCGGGGGCGGCTTGCGGCTCTCGGGCCTGGTCTTCACCTGGACCGAGGCCACGCGGCCCGCCAATCCCATGGGGACGTTCGTTGCCATCACCGGCGCCCAGGACGTCGAGATCGCCGAGTGCGAGTTTGTGGACGATCCGAAGCGCACCGAGTGGGCCGGGTGGCTCTGCAACATCACCGACAGCCGCGGCATCACCGTCCGCGACACCAAGGCCCACCACTTCTACTTCGGCTTCAGCGCGCATCGGTCCCGGGACGTCACGTTCCGCAACCTGGAGATCGGCCCGTGGACGCACGAGGACGCCATTCGCGTGACGGATTCGGAAGGGCCGGTCCTGATCGAGGGCAGCCACATCTGCAACATGGCCGTCGCCGGCCGCAAGGGCGGCCACGTGGACGCCATCCAGGTCGTCGGCTGGGCCGAGAACCTGACGGTCCGCAACTGCCACATTCACGGCATGGGACAGGGCATCGGGGCCTTCGGCGGCCGCGACCGACGACACAAGAACTGGCGCATCGAAGGCAACCTCATCTACGACGTCTACGCGCCGCACGTCTGCTCGGTCTACAACGGCGACGGCATCGTCGTCGTCAACAACACGTTCCCGCAGAACCGGCCGATCCTGTCCAACTGCACCGGGGGCATCGTCCGGAACAACATCATCGGCGTCTCCGGCGCGAAAGAGCCGGGCGTCGAGTCCGACTACAACCTCTATATCCCCCAGGGACCGAAGCTCGGCGAGCACGACCTCGTGGGCGTCGATCCGAAGTTCGTCAACGCGCCGCTGGCGACGATCAAGAGCGACAGTCGGCGGCTGAAGGAGATGACCCGCTCGAAGTTCTTCCTCCGCGGGGCCCTGAGGAGCCTGTTCGCCGTCGGCGACCTCGTCGAAGTGGTCAACAGCGACGGGGCGGCCCGCGACGGCAAGCAGCACAGAGTGACGGCCGTAGGCGACGATTTCGTGGAGGTGGATCCGCCCCTGGCCGGCGATCCGGCCTGGGCCGGCATCGTCCTGCACAAGTGGCCGGCGGGCCACAAAAACCTCGTGCCCGACTACCGCCTGCGACCCGATTCCCCCGCCATCGACTCGGCCGACAGCACCGTCAAACGCGACAAGGACCGCGACGGCCACGAGCCGACCGACGCCCCCGGCACGGCCAATACCGGCGCCGGCCCGGTGAAGTACCTCGACCGCGGCGCGTTCGAGTTCACGCGGGGAAAGTGACGCGCAGCAGCCTCATTCCTGGTTCTTCGGGGATTTCAGGGAAGAGGTCGCTGCCCCCTCCCTTGACGGGAGAGCGGCTGTCTGGGGTCCCACGGCTCCTTCAGCGGCTGCATCCGGTGCAGACGCGGCCCGCCGACGCCGATTGCGAGCATGGCAGACCAAGCCGCCAATCGCAGTGCCCACGCCAACCATGAATGCGGCCAGACTGGCGGATCCGACGACGAAGAACCAGCCGAAACCGCCGCCATCGTCGCCGCCGGGGAAGCGGGCGTGCCACCAGGGGATGACCATCAGGGCCAGGCCCGCGCTACTCAGAAGCAGACTCGCCAGCCGCAGGCGGCGCGCCAGCAGCCCCACCAGCGATATCAACGCCGCCAGTGCCGGCTGGACCATCGCAGGGATCGTCGACGGGTAGAAGCCCAGCGCATTGGCCGTGGCCATGTGGACGACGAGAAGGAACAGCACGCCAGAGGTTCCCAGGTTCACCAGCAGGAAGCCAATCATAGGCGATCCCCTGTTGCGGTGACGACTCGCAGGCTCACTCGTTTGTCCGAGACAGCAGCAGGCCGAACAGGCGGCTGCGTTCCATGATGCCGGCCTTGAAGCAGCGGCCCTGGCGGCACGGATACGCGCCGAGCATCGGCAGCGACGCCCGGACGGCCGCCTTCAAGCTCTCGTGCTCAAGCACATTCACGCCGTACTGGCCGCTGATGTCGCACGGGGTACACAGGCGGCCGTCGGGCATGATGTTCGGCACGCCGTAGGGAAAGCACCTGAACGGGCGCAACGTCTTCAGATTCCGGTAGTACGCCGTCGAGCCGGCCAGGTGCGGCGCGCCGCCCCCGCGCCGCAGCTCGATCAGCCGATCGATCAACTCGCCATAGGCCGGGTTCGCCGTCAATTCGGGCGATACGCCGCCGTGCTCGTTCGCCGGCACCACTTCCAGCAGGAACCCGCGTTGCGCGGTGAACTCGACCATGTCCATCACGCGGCCGACGTTGTCCGGGTTGATCACGCAATTGACGATCACCTTGAGCCCGCGCCGTCGGTGGGCCTCGGCCAGCAGATCGAGGTTCGCCAGGGCGCGGGCGGCCACGGCCTCCGACACCCCCAGGCACCGCGCGTGACCGGCCACGTCGGGCGCGTGGATCGATACGGCCACAGCGTCAAGCCGGTCCAGCACCCCGGCGTGCTCGTCCAGAGCGATCAGGTTCGAACTCATGCCGACCGACGCGAATTCCAGGCGCCGGGCCTCGTCGAGAATCTCGCTCAGGTGCGGGTGAACCAGCGGCTCGCCGCCCGAAAGGTAGAGAATGTCCACCGTGCGGCGAATGCGTTCCATGAGCCGCCGCGCGTCGGGCAGCGCCAGCGGCGGGAAGGCATCGCGACCCTGGCGGATTTCGGCCGCCTTGCAGCAGAACGAGCACCGGGCGTTGCAGGCGAATGTGAGGAACCAGCAGACGGCCAGGGGCGAGCCGGCGAAGTCGCTGTCCAGCGGCGCGCGGGCCACGCCACGCACCACCCGCCACATCGGCCGTGGCGACAGCAGAGAGAGAATGTCCCAGGACCGCAGACGATCCGCTGACGGCTTCTCGCTCATGACGGTTCCCCTGGTTGCGTGCAGATCTCGGCCGCGGCCCGCCAGCGTGTCTGCGCGACACCGGGCGAGCCGCGGCCGTGAAAGGCCGTCGCCTCAGCCTGCTACCACGCGGCGACGCACGATAAGCGTCGCCAGACCCGCCAGCAGCAGGGCCATCGTCGCCGGTTCGGGAATGATGTTGGCGCCGTCGTTCAGCACTGTGCCGAGAATCTCCCCGCCGCCCAGTTGCGTGAACACCGGGGCGTTGCCGACCGTGCTGTAGCTCTTGATGCTCACGCGAACGTCCGTGACCGGCTCGCCGGGGCTGGTTAGCTCGAAGTAGAACCGCGCCACGACGGTTCCCGCGGCCAGAGAATTCAGCGGGATGCCGAAGAAGCCCGACGACGGCGTCTCGTGTTTGAATCCCATCCAGATCGGAGTCGCGCCACCGACGTTGGCGGCGGCCTCGACGGGTTTCCAGAACATGCTGGCCCAGGCGTACGTCGCCGGAGCGATCAGCGTCTGCATGCCTGGGGCCCCCTTGCCGGCGACCTGGCCCGGCTGCGCCACGAACCGGGTGGCATCGGCGCCGCTGAGGACCGCCGCCGCACCGAAGCCCTGGCACGACGAGCCTGTACCGCCGTTGTTGACGATCACCAGGTCGAAGTGCATCAGGTTGCCGTCAAACACGGCGTCGGTGATCTCCAGTTGGATTTGCCCTGCCGCCGCCGGCGACGCCAGTGCCATCAATGCGACAACAACCCACAGTCTCTGCATGGTGCTTTCTCCTGATTGCCTCCGCCTGGACAGCCCCGCACGACGAACGAACCGCCTCACGATGTGAACAGCCTTCTGGGCGCAGCAACCGACTGGCGGCAACGCCGCAAGACGCGCGCAGCAACACAGGGCGCACTGTTGGCGCAACCCTTCGCCCTGCATTCTGCAAACGTCGTGCCGTGGGGGAGCCGTCGCCGCGGCCTCGTGCTGCAACGGCCCTTAGGATCGAGTCTTACGCTGGTGCGATAGCCGCGGACGCTCGCCCGAGGCGTTCCCCGGTGCGTTGACCTGGAGCATCATGCGTCGCACCGTGACAACGAGCCCATGGCGCTTGGCGGTTGGCGGATTCGGAGGTCGCTTCTCACGCTCGGGCCACGGCCGCGCCTCGGTCGGCGGCGCACACGCGGGCTGCCACGAGGTCGCCCCGGGCCGGGACGGAGATTCCCGACGGTGCCACGCGCGTGCGGACGTAGTGCTCGTCGAATCCCTCCGCCGCAGGGCGCCCGGACGCGTCGCGGCCGACCGTTTCCACGAGGACCGTGACCGTGCGGCCAATGAGGCCGCGGGCGAACTCGCAGGCCAGCCGGTGCCCCAGGCCGCGCAGGGCGGCGCTGCGGCGGCGACGACTCTCCGCCGGCACCTGCTCCGCCATGGCCGCCGCCGGCGTTCCCGACCGGGGCGAATACGGAAACACGTGCAGGCGGCTGAAGCCCGCTTCGCGGCACAGGCGGCAGGAGTTCTCGAACGCCGCCTCGCTCTCGCCGGGGAACCCGACGATCACGTCGGTCGTCAGGGCGACCTGCGGCAGCGCCAGGCGAATCCGACCCACGCGATCCAGGAACTCGGCCGCACCGTACGGCCGCCGCATGGCCCGCAGCACCGCGTCGTCGCCCGACTGGAGCGGCACGTGAAGATGGGCGCACAACCGGTCGCCGTGCGCGGCCATGAGGGCCGGCAACTCGTCGCCCACTTCGCCGATCTCGATGCTCGAGAGGCGAATGCGCCCGAGGCCTTCGATGCGGATCAGCCGCTCCACGAGCCGCACCAGCGCCGCCGCGTCGTCGCCGCGGTCGCGCCCGTAGCGGCCCAGGTGAATGCCCGTCAGCACGATCTCGCGGTGTCCGGTCGCCGTCAGGCGCCGCACCTCCTCGACCACCTCGTCGCTCGGGCGGCTCCACGGGCGGCCGCGCACGTGCGGGATAATGCAGTAGCTGCAAAACTGGTCGCACCCGGACTGGATCTTGACGAAGGCCCGCGTGTGGCCGGCGAATCGCGAGATGCCGCCCAGGGTCGCGCCGTCGGCCGCCGGCAAGGCCAGGTCCTCGGCCAGGCGTCGCAGCAGCGCCGCCTTGTCGGCCACCACCAGGGCCGCGGCGTCGGCGGCCTCCACCTCGGCGCGCTCCGGCGACGCGGCATAGCATCCCGTGACGATCAGCCGGGCCAGCGGGTTCTCCCGACGCAGGCGGCGAATCGCCTGCCGGCACTGTCGCGACGCTTCGGATGTCACGACACATGTGTTCACAATCACCAGATCGGCCGACTGCCCGTCCGCGGCGGCAGTGCAGCCGGCTCGTTCCAGCAGTTCCTCGATTTCGCGGGTCTCGTACTGGTTGACCTTGCAGCCAAAGGTCTGCGTGCGGTAGGTGGGCATGGTCGTCTCAGTCCCGGTCGCCCGCGGCGGCGGCGTCGGAGGCCGTGTTCGCGGGAAGCCCCGGCAGCCTGAGCCGCAAGGTCGTCCCGGTGTTGCCCGTGGCGGCCACGCGCAACGTGCCGCCGGCGGCCACCGCGAGGCTCTGCGACACCGTCAGCCCGAGCCCCAGGGCCGATCCCGGCGATCCGGCGATGCTGCCGCGGGAGGTCCAGAACGGCTCGAAGATGTGCGGCACATGGCGCGGGGCGATGCCTCGACCGGAGTCGCTCACGGTGACGACGGCGTCGCCCTTGCCGCCCACGGTCAGGCGGACGCGGATTGTGCCGTCGCCGTCGATGGCCTCGGCGGCGTTCACGATGAGGTTGTGCACCAGGTGCTGAAGGTTCTGGGCGTCCATGGCCACCTCGGGCGCGTCGGCCAGCACGGCGTCCAGCACGATGCCGCGCCGACCCAGGTCGCCGGTCATCTGCTCGACCAGGGCCGCCAGGGCCACCGCCGGCCGGCATCGCGCCGCCGGATCGCGATGCTCCACGGCCGTAAACAGCAGCAGGTTCCGCGTCAGGTGCGTCAGGCGGTCCACGCTCTGGGCCGTCAACCGCAGGGCCTGCTCGGCGGCGCCGGGGCTGCCCGTGGCCAGGGCCATCTCGACCTGCGTCGATACGGCGGCCAGGATGTTGTTGACGTGGTGGCTCAGGCCACCGGCCAGGCGGCCGAGGGTCACCATCTTCTCCTGCTCGGCGAGGCGCCGCTCCAGTTCGCGGCGGCGCGTCAGGTCGCGCAGGACCACGCCGACGGCGGTCACGCGGCCCTCGGCGTTTTCCAGCGGCGCGAAGTCCAGCTCGACGGGGATCGTGCCGCCGTCGCGCCGCGTGACAGTGGTCTCGAAGGCGGCCGTGCGGCGCTCCTGGACGATGCGTTTCAGCAGCAGGTCCAGCCGTCGCTGTTCGCCCCGGCGCCGGACCAGCAGCGCCGACTGGCCCGCAGCCTCGTCCCGAGTGAACCCGAGCACCCGTTCCGCGGCAGCGTTCCAGTCCATGATGCGGCCCGACGTGTCCAGCAGCACCATCGGCAGATCCGACTGCTCGAAGAGCATGGAGCACAGAAGATGGGATTTCTCGGATGTCATCGGTTGCGTCGGGCCTCCGGCCCGCGGTCTACGGCACGGTCGGCGCGGGCGAGTCCTGGACGCTCTGTCCCGGCCGCAGGAGCACCGGCTGCACCAACAGCGTCGTCACCGACCGGCGGCCCGCCGCGCCGGGGGCGGCGAACAACTGCTCGCCGATGCTCTGCCAGCGGCCCGGCATCAGCCCTACCGCCACCAGGTCGCCTTCGCGGATGACGATACGGCTTTCCAGGTCGGCGAAACGGTAGCGCGGCGGCTCCATGGTCATGACCTGGCTCCGGCCCGCCGGCACGTGCTTCGGCTGCGGGTCGCCGTAGACGATCTCCTGGGCGATGCTCACCTCCGTGTGGTTGGGGCGGTCGGCTGCGCGGCAATGGATGCGGACCATCGTCGCGGCGCCGGGGAACTCGCGGCCCCAGACGGTCCCGTCGGCGTCGGCGCTGAAGACCGTGCAGTCCTGCATCGACACGCCCAGCGGCACGTCCAGCACCTGCCCGGGAGTGGCCTTGACGGTGCTGATCAGGCGCGACCCCAGTTGCTCGCTGGCGTCGATCGTCTCGTTGAGCCGCTCGACTGCCAGACGCCCGCCGACGGCGATGCGCAGCCCGTTGGCCGCCAGCAGCCGCCGATGCGACAGGCCCACCTGCGTCTCGTCGAGGAATCGCCAGAAATCCGGCGCCGGCTGCTCCGCATCGAATTCCGCCGTGATCAAGTACACCCGGATGTGATAGAGGTCCAGGTCGGTTCCCTGCGACGGGGGAAGCTGCGCGGTGATGTGAACGCCCTGGGAGTCGTCGCCGCCCGGCCACTTGCATCCGCCCAGCGACGCCGCCAGAAGGCCCAGCCCTAGAGCTATTGCCGACCGTGACATGCGAGACAGTATAGGCGATCCGGCTCTGCAAATCAACCACGGCGATTCAAGCACGCGACGATTGGAGAAAGCGCCTGGCGGCAGGGCCACGCCTGTCGTGGACCCCGAGCCTGTAGAGTGGCGTGGCCATGAAGACGCGCCGGCAGCGTGTCGGTGGGGTCAACCGCCCCGACACCACGAATCCAAAAGAGCGACGCCGGGACGGTGGGTCCCGGCGTCGCGGAGCACTTCGCAGGCGTAGCGCGTGGCGTCAGGCTTTGACGATCTTGCCGCGGCCCTGTTTGACGTGGGCCGTCGCATTGCGCGTGTCGACGACGAGCTGCGAACTCTGTACGATCCAGTCGTAGTCGTAGCACGAATGGTCGGTGGAGATCAGGACGGCATCCTGGGTGGCCAGCGTGCGTTCGGTGAGCTTCAGGCTCTTCAGGCCGACGTTGTGCTCGCGCTGTTTGGGGGCCACGGGAATGTGCGGGTCGTTGTAGTTGACGACGGCGCCCTGCTCGCGAAGCTTTTCGATGAGGCGCACCGACGGGCTCTCGCGCATGTCGTCCACGTCGCGCTTGTAGGCCAGGCCGAGGACCAGCACCTTGGCGCCGCGCAGGCACTTGCCGCGCTCGTTCAGGGCTTCCATCAGCCGGTGAATGACGTAGTCGGGCATGCCGACGTTGATTTCGCCGGCCAACTCGATGAACCGCGTGGTCATCTCGTACTGCCGGGCCTTCCACGACAGGTAGAACGGGTCGATCGGGATGCAGTGGCCGCCCAGCCCCGGCCCCGGATAGAACGGCTGGAACCCGAACGGCTTCGTGGCGGCCGCATTGATGACTTCCCACACGTCGATGCCCATCTTGTCGAACAGCATCTTCAGCTCGTTCACCATCGCGATGTTCACGCAACGGTACACGTTCTCGATGATCTTGGCGGCCTCGGCTACCTCGCAGCTCGATACCGGCACGGTCCGCTCCAGGGCCATACCGTAGAGCTTCGCGGCAATCTGGCCGCTGCGGCGGTCCAGTCCGCCGACGACCTTCGGAATCGTCCGCGTCGTGTAATGCGGGTTGCCCGGGTCCTCGCGCTCGGGGCTGAACGCCAGGTAGAAGTCCTTGCCGGCTTTCAGGCCGCTCGTGTTCTCCAGGATCGGGCGCAGCACGTCGCGCGTCGTGCCCGGATACGTCGTCGATTCCAGAATGATGAGCTGATCCTTGCGCAGGTTTCGGGCGATCTGTTCGCCGCTGGAAACGATGAACCGGACGTCCGGCTCGCGCATCTTGTCCAGCGGCGTCGGCACGCAGATGATCACCGCGTCCACCTTCTTGATCTGGGCGAAATCGCTGGTGGCCTTGAACAGCCCGGCCGCGACATTCTCCTTGATGACGCTTGCGGGGATGTGCTTGATGTAGCTGCGGCCGGCGTTCAACGCCTTGACCTTTGCCGGGTCAATGTCGAACCCGAGCACGTTGAACTTCGCCGCGCAGAACTCCCGCATCAGTGGCAGGCCGACATAGCCCAGCCCGATGATACCTACCCTGGCTTTGCGATCTTCGATCTTCTTCAGCAGATCCATTGGTGTACGGTCTCCCAAAATCAGGTTCATGGACGCCCTTCAGCCCACAGACTTCGGGCACAGTAGTGTATCGGGTATTTGTGCCATGGAAGTATAGTAAAGATTGGCACTCTGGGGCGGTCCGGGGCGAGGCCGTGGGCGTTTCCAGCAATGGCAGGGGCAGGGGGGCGGCCGACGCCGGGCGGCCAGCGTACGTCCTTGATCGCGGGCACTGACATTGGCCGGGCGTGTCCGGCGTTTTCGGCGGTTTTCGTTGCCGCGCGCAAGTTCTTTCGGCACAAGGCGCTAACGCCACCGCGATACCCGGCAGGGGGGGGGCGACCCCCGGGCCGGGTCAGTCCATGTGGAACAGCTCGTCCATCGACGGCCAGGCGGCCCCGGCCGGGCCGTCCAGGGGCTCCAGGCAGGGGCCGGTCAGGGCGTTCCATCGCTGCATGGCCGGGTCGGCCAGCAACCGTTCGCGGTCGGCCACATAGTCGTCGCCGATGTATTCCATGGTGCTGAACAGGAGGCCGCCGTGGTGATAGATCGTGTAATTCCGGATGCCCGCGCGGGCCAGCGCCGCGAGCACCTCGGGCCATACGGCGGCATGAAGCCGGCGGTACTCCTCCAGCTTGCCTTCGCGTATCCGCATGACGCGACCGATGCGCTGCATGAGACCTCCTGCTATGGCCGCAGATCGTCGATCCGCAGCATCACGTAGCCGTCCACCTTCTCCGTCGAGATTTCCAGGCAGACGGTCCGGACCTGGTGATCGAGCTCGACATCGGGATAGGCCCTGACGCGGACGCGCGGCTCGCCGGTCTCGAACGTGTGCCGCACGGTGCTGCGGATGGTGCAGGAGCGGCAGTGGACCGTGCCGCCGCAGCCGCCGGGCTCCTTGGCGTGGGCGCACTGGAACGCCATGCCGCCCAGGCTGTCGCGGACCGCCCCGAGGGGCTTGCCCAGGGTCTGGCAGGCCTGCGCGTTGGCCGCCACGACGCGGACGTCCGAATCCACCACGAGCACCGGAACGCCCAGGCGGTCCAGAAAGCCGGCCATGGACTCGCCCTTCGGCGAGAAGAACATCGCCGCACAGGTCGGACACATGCCGTGCGTGACTGGCGACGCCTGATCCGCCTCGCCGCTTGTTCCCTCAATCACATTGCCGCACCAGGCACACGCTCGAATCATGTTCAGCCCTCTCCCCATCCCGTCCTATGGCGCCGTCTGAGCAGTGTCCATCCTCCAGCAGCCAACGGGGCGACCATCGGGTCGCGAGCCCTCATCATGGCGTCGGCGGACCGTGTCGTCAAGAATCCGTCGGGCGAATGCCAGACGAGAGGCAGGTTTTTCCCGTTGTCGCGTCGGGCCGACGTGAGGTAAACTCTGGTTTCCTCTGAGAAAAAAGGGTATCGCCTCCATGGCCACGGAAACCATACAACCCGTCGTTGGCCCCGTCGTGGGTCGCATTCGCCCGGTGGGGTCCAAGAGCCTGACCAACCGCGCGCTGGTGGCGGCAGGGCTGGCTGCCGGGCGCAGCACGCTCGAGGGGTGCCTGGCCGGCGATGACACGCGACACATGGCCGAGGCCTGGCGACAGCTCGGGGCGACGGTCCAGTGGGACGAAGCGTCCGGACGGATCGTGGTCACCGGCACCGGGGGCCGCCTCGCGCCGGGGCCGCGCGAGCTGTTCGTCGGCAACGCCGGCACGGCGATGCGTTTCCTGACGGCTGTGGCGGCGGTGGGGCACGGCCGGTACCGTCTGGACGGCGTGCCGCGAATGCGCGAGCGGCCGATCGAGGATCTGCTGGTGGCCCTGCGGGCCCTCGGGGTCAGCGCCGTCAGCGAGACCGGCAACGGGTGTCCGCCGGTGCTCGTCGAGGCCGGCGGCCTGGGCGGCGGGCGCGTGACCGTCAGCGGCCGCATCAGCAGTCAGTACCTCAGCGGCCTGCTCCTGGCGGCGCCCTATGCCGCACGCGACGTCGAGATCGTGATCGACGGCGACCTGGTGAGCAAACCCTATGCCGACATGACGTGCCGCCTGATGGCCGACTTCGGCGTCGAGGTGGAGAACGAGGAGTACCGGCGGTTCTACGTGGTGGCCCCGAGCCGCTACGTCGCGCGGACCTACGCCGTCGAGCCGGACGCCACCGCGGCCACGTACTTCTGGGCCGTTGCGGCCATGACCGGCGGCTCGGTCACGGTCGAGGGCCTCACGGCCGACAGCGCCCAGGGCGACGTCGCCTTCGTGCACGTCCTGGAACAGATGGGCTGCCGCGTCGAGTCGTCGCCCGAGGGCCTGACCGTCCACGGGCCCGCGAGGCTGCGCGGCGTGACGGTGGACCTGAACGCCATGCCCGACACGGCGCTGACGCTGGCCGTGCTGGCGCTGGCGGCCGACGGGCCGACGTGCATCCGCAACGTGGCGAACCTGCGCGTGAAAGAGACCGACCGCCTGGCTGCCCTCGCCGCCGAGCTGCGCAAGTTCGGCGCCGCCGTGGACGAGGCGGCCGACAGCCTCACGATCCGGCCGCCGGCGATCCTGCGCGGCGCGGCCGTGGCCACCTACGACGACCATCGCATGGCGATGAGTTTCGCCCTGGCGGGCCTGAAGGCGCCCGGCGTCTCCATCGTCGGCGCCGAATGCGTGAGCAAGACGTTCCCCGACTACTTCGCGCGGCTGCGGAACCTCGTCGGGGCGTAGTGCTGCACGGTGAAAAGGTCTCATGACGTTGCAGTCGTAGACTCCCGATGACGAAGGTCGCTGTCGGGGTGCTTGTGGGCAAATGCCCCATGGCTTCAATCATCTGGATTGACAGGAGACGGTTGGTGGCTGATCAGGCTCGTATTGCACTTGTCGGTTGCGGCGGATGGAGCCGCAATGTCAATCAGAAGGCCATCGCCCGCTGCGACAACCTGCGCGTGGTGGCCTGTTGTGACGTGGACGCGGCCGAGGCGCGGCAATCCGCCGAGCAGTTCGGCGCCCGATGCTGCGACACCTACGACGACGTCCTGGCCTGCGACGATGTGCAGGCCGTCGTGCTGATGACGCCGAACGATCTTCACCGCGCGCAGCTCGAAGCCGCCGTGGCCGCCGGCAAGCACGTGTTCGTCGAGAAACCCATCGCCAACACCACGGCCGACGGCTTGGCCATGGTCCGGGCGGCCGACCGGGCCCGACGCCTCCTCATGGTCGGCCACAACACGCGCCGCCGCGCGGGCCTCCGAATGGCCCAGCAGTGGATCGCCCAGGGACGCATCGGACGGCTCATCGGGTGCGACGCCCAGTTCTCCGGCGGCACGGGCCTTGCCATGGGCGAAGCCGTCTGGCGCGCCGATCCGGCGCGCTGTCCCGGTCTGCCGCTCATTCAACTGGGCATTCATATCGTCGACGTGATGAACATGCTCATGGGCACGCCGCGACGCGTGGCGGCCTTCCACCGCCGCGCGGTCCTCCAGCGCAACGACGATTGCACCGTCTCGATCATCGCCTACGACGAGCCGCTGACGGCCACCCTCACGAGTCACTACGTCGTCGATCCGGCTCTCAACGCGATGCACCTGATGGGCACCGAGGGACGCATCGAACTGACCCGGCACCACCATCAGGCCGAGCTTCTCGGCCCCCGCAGTCAGGTGCTCGAGTCGCACACGTTCGACGACGAGAATTCCTACGTGGACGAGTTCCGCGTGTTCGGCGACGCCATTCTCAGAGGCGAGCCCGTGGAAACCGACGGCCTCGGCGGCGTCATGGCCCTGGCCGTCGTCGAGGCGAGCATCCTGTCGGCCCGCGAGGGCCGTTTCGTCGGCATCGACGAACTGGTGAACGACTGACCCTTCGGAGGCTACCCCATGGCCGCAGGCAGTCCAAAGTACCCGGTGAAGAGAGTCTGGGTGGCAGTTGCCCTGGGTCTGGCACTGATTGCTCTGATTGCTGGGTGTGTTGGCATCGGCTGCGATGTGAGTGCGTTCTGGCCAGCGATGCGTTTCTACGGGGTGATTCTGTTGCGGCTGGCCCTGGCGATGCTCCTGGCCGTGATCATCGGGGCCGACCGCGAGCGGCACGACAAGCCGGCCGGCCTGCGGACCATCGCGATGGTGGGCGTGGGCGGGTGCCTGTTCGGGCTGCTGGCCACGATGGCCTTCGTCGGCGACGCCTCGTCCCGCGTGGTCCAGGGGCTCGTGACCGGCGTGGGGTTCCTCGGCGCCGGAACGATCATCAAGGAGCGGTCCCGGATCGAGGGCCTGACCACGGCGGCCACCATCTGGACGGTGTCCGGCATCGGCCTGGCGGTTGGCATGGGCTGGTATGCCCTGGCGATCATGGCGGCCATGGCCGTCGTGTTCGTCCTGACGGCGCTGCGCCACTTCGAGGCGCGTCGCCGCAAAGCGGCCGGCGAACCGCCCGCCCCCGACACCATCGAGGACTGACCGGCCGGCACGCTACGTGCTCGCCTTCCTTCGCCCCAGGACCATCGCCACGGGGATCCACAGCAGCATTGGCACGAAAAACGACAGGGCCAGCATGCGTAGCGGCTCCTCCTTCATGCGTCCCACGGCTCCGAGATACGCGAACGCCAGCGCGAACGGCAGCGACCCGACGACGCTCGCCGCAAGGAACCGTCCGAACGGCATGCGGCTCAGGCCGGCCAGGCAGCAGACGGCTTCGGCAAGCATCGGCACCGGCCGCGCGCAGACCACCGCCAGCGACCCCCATCGCGAGAAGAAGCCGCGCGTCCGCTCCAGGTCGTCCGATCCCGCAATGCGTTCGGCTGCCCGGCGGCCCAGCAGCCGCGACAGCCAGTATGCCGCCAGCGACGACGTGACGCACGCCGCCGCGCCGATCAGGCCGCCGACCGCCGTGCCGTAGGTCTGCCCGTACCAGTTCATGACCGCCGACGACGGCACGGGCAGCACCAGGTCGGCAATCATCAGGCCGAAGCCGATCGGCACGGCCCATGCCCGGTACCGGTCGAAGAAGGCGAGCGTCTCGGTCGGGTCGAAGAATCGGTGGCCGCCCAACAGCAGAAACGACGCCAGCAGCACCATGAAGATCAGCAGAATCAGTCCCAGGAGCCGCATGCCGTCCACCTCCGTTTCCGCGTCCGCACTCAACCGCCGCCATTATACGCGCGTGACCCGTTGCGTGCCACGGCCGCCTGTGGCCGTGACGCCGGTCGATCGGGACCGAGGGTTGCAATTTTCTCGCAGGAGGCCGACAATAGAGTGGGTTCTCGTTCGTCTAATCCTGTCGAGGGAGGTTCTGATGAGGCGTGCTTCCAGCCGGATGGTCGTCGTTGTGGTCGCGGCGTGCGTGTGCGGCGCGGTGCGGGCCGATCCGCACGACTGGACAGTGCGCCAGGACGGCCAGGGTTCGGTGCTGGTGGTCCGCAACAGCCGCCAGATGCCCAGGCCCGAGCAGACGCGGCAGGTCGCGGCAGAGCTTGAGGTGGTGACGTCCCTTCTGGATGCTGCGGGTCTGCCGCTTCGGGTGGTGGACGACGCCGACGTGGGGCCCGAGGCGCTGTCGGAGGCGTCGCTGGTGGTGTTGCCGAGCAACCCGCTGCCGGCGCCGAAGCTGGACGGTCTGCTGCAAACCTACGTGCTCAAGGGCGGCCGGGTGATCAGCCTGGGCGGCGGGCCCGAGACGCACCGCGCGCTGGACCTGACGGAACTGGCCTTGCGCAAGGCCCGTCGCGACGGCGAATTCGCCTCGATTGCGTTTGCCGACGACGCGCCGCAGGGGTTGGTCGGCGTCGCCAACCCAGCCGCGGAGATTCACGTCATGGATGCCACGGCTCCGGGCGTGCGCGTCCTGGCCCATTGGAGTTCGGCCGACGGCAAACGCTTGGCGTATCCAGCCGTGATGGCCACGTCCCGCTGTGTCTACATGGCGGCCGCCCTGACCGAACACGATGCCGACCGCAAGGCCGACATGCTGCTGCGTCTGGCGTCGCACCTCTGTCCGCCGCTGGGGCGCCGGGCCGCCGAGCGGCTGATTGCCCGCATCCCAACCCGGGGCGCCGCCGGCGACGACTGGCAGGAGGCGGCACGCTGCGCCGCCGAGGCACGGACGCGCCTGGCGGCCGACGATCCTCTGGCGGCGGCCGCCCTGGCGCGGCAAGCGCTGGCGGCCGCCGACCGGGCGGCTGCGGCAGACATGATGCCACGCGACGGCGAATGGCGCGTCGCCTGGTCGCCCGGCGAGGGACTGCCGACGACCGATCCGGCCGCCTGGGACCGCCTGGCCGCACGCCTCGCCGAGGCCCGTTTCACGGCCCTGGCTATCGACACCGGCAACGCCGCCCAGGTGATCTATCCGTCGCGGCTCATGGCCGGCGGCGCCGCCATGGCGGCGATACCGCGGGCCGGCAATCCGCTGGACGAGGCGCTCGATGCCGCCCACGACCATGACCTGAAGCTCTTCGCCGTGCGTCACCTGTGGCACGCCGCCGGCGACGAGGGTTTCGCGGCCCGCAAGCTCGCGGCCATGGGCCTCAGCCAGGAGAACCGGGCGCAAGCGTCCATCGACTGGGGATGCCCCAACCACCGCGACATGCTCGCCAAGGAGCTTGCCGTCATCAAGGAGTTGGTGAACGACTGCAACCTGGACGGGTTCGTGGCCATGGCGGTCGGCTTCGGCGGGCCCGAGGCCTGCACGTGTCGTCGCTGCCGGGCGCAGACCGAACGCCACTTTGGCAAGGCCATTGATAACTGGCCGGCCGCCGTGTTCGAGGACGGACCAATCCGCCGACACTGGCTCGCGATGCGCCGCGAGACGACGGCCGAGGTCATGCGACAGGTGGCGGCGACGGTGCGCGGCGTGCGGCGGCGGGCCACCGTGGCCGTCGCCCTCGACCTGGCCGATCTGGCCGACCCCGACCGCGCGGGGCTCGACTGGGCCGCGTGGGCACGCGACGGCAGCGTGGACCTGGTGCTGGCCATCGACCGCGACGTGCCCGACGCCGACTTGGCGGCCGTGGTGGCGGCCCAGGTGGCGACGGCCGACGGCAAGACAGCCCTCGTACCGGTCCTGGCGCCGACCGTCGCTACCGGATTCGACTGGGCCGCCCTGGCGCAACGCATTAACACCGTTCGGTCCGCCCGAGCTGCCGGCTACGGCCTGTGGCCCATGGCGGACCCCTCCGGCCGATTGCTCCACCTGCTGCGCATCGGCCCCAACCGCCCGGCCCCTCCACCGGCGACCGACGGCAGCCCTCCGAAATGACGGGTGCATCAACGTTCTGGGGAAGCAGGGGCAAGATGCCCCTGCCACTCATGGGCAGGATGCCCATGCCACGGTACGGCCCCCAAAACGTTAATGCACCCGAAATGAACCGTCTTCTCGTCCGGTCGCGTGTTCACGTATAATAGGAATGCCGGTGCTCCAGCGCGAGACCCCGTGTGTCGTCGGCAGCGGAATGCGAGGACAAGCGCCATGAAACGGATGGTTCTGGTGGCGGTGATTGCAGCGACCTGGTGCGTCGCCGCCCGGGGCGACGTTTTCCATCTCAAGGGCGGCACCGTCATCGAAGGCGACGTGCTCCAGCACAAGGGCGACGCCATTGTTGTCCTGGTGGGCAACGGCGAGATGTCGATTCCCGTGTCGCTGATCGACCGTCGCGAGTCGGCTCCGTCGCCGACGGAGCAGTACAAGCAGCGTCTGGCGTCCCTGGAGCCGACTGCCGACGCCCATGCCGCACTGGGCCGCTGGTGCCTCGACCGGCAATTCAGCGACCAGGCCCGCACGCATTTTCTTCAGGCGCTGAGGCTTGATGCGAACCACGAGGCCGCGCGCCGGGCTCTGGGCTACGTCCGCTACCGGGACCGGTGGATGACTCGTGACGAGGCCCGTCAGGCGCGGCTGGACGACCAGACACGACGCGCCGGCGAGGTCCAGTCGCCCCGCGACCACGAGTTCAAGTTCCGTGCCCGGCAATGGACTCAGCGTCTTCGCGACCTGGGCGGCGGGGCGCTCAGCCAATGGCAGTTCAGCGGCGAGTTCGAGGCCGGCCGCAACGAGGTGCTCGCGATTCGCGACGCCGCGGCCGTGGAGCCGCTGCGCGACGTGCTGGCCCGTCATCCCGAGGAATCTGTGCGGCTGCTGGCGGTGGAAGCGCTCGGCCGCATCGGCGGCGACGATGCGGCGCTGGCCCTGATCGACATCATGACGCGCGACAAGGACGGCCAGGTGTGGCAGCGCAGCCGCGATGTGCTTGCCGGGCTCGACAGCGCCAAGGCCGACCTGGAACTGGCCAACCTGATGCGCAAGGGCGGCGAGGTGGCTCGCGACCGCGTGGCCGGCGCCGTGGCCGACGCCGGGCTGATGAACTCCGTGCCCGGCCTCATCCAGTCGCTCATCACCCGCGAGGGCCGCGTCATCGTCCACGAGATCACGCAGTCGCAACGGGCCTGGATCCGCACGGGCACGCTCTATGGTTACGTGGCCGACCTCGAGCCGGTGGTGGCCGAGGGGGCCGTGGCGTTCAATCCCGTGATCGGCTACATTGCCGCCGGGGCCATCCTGGACGTTCACGCCCGCGTTGAGCCGTGGACCGAACGGGTCGTCGTCACCGTGACCCATCCGGAGGTGCTCGACGCGCTGAAGCGCGTGACCGGCCAGGATTTCGGCTACGACGTGCGCGCCTGGCGACGGTGGTACGGCCAGTACCTGGTCTCGCACCCGTCCCCGGACCCAGCGGCCACCCCCGCCACCGGCCCAGTAGCTCCCGCTGCGCCGCAACCGTAGCGCAGCGCGTCGCAGTCCCCCCCCCCATGCCGATATGCCACCAGTTCTCGGGTGCCCTGCCTGCCCCGTCGAGGCTGTCCGACAATTCGCCGTGCTGTTCGCTGTGGCCCCCGCAGGGGGCACTGATCACTAGCCACGGGCGCAAGCCCGTGGTGCTGAATCCGTTATGAATCACAGAGCCCCGCTAGGGGCGACTGAGAGGCAGGACACGTGCTGACCGCTCAGTCGCCCCCGTGCGGGGGCTCCTGGGATCCTCCGGTCCGGTTCCTCCACGGGCTCGCGCCCGTGGCTATGCATGAGTCGCCCCTTGCGGGGCTCTGCTGCGCCGTATGCTCGCGGCTCTGCCAGCAGCACGTGCATGAGCCATCGAATTGTCGGACAGCCTCGGCCCGTCAGGCACAGCCCTTGTCCGGCATCCTGCCCGGACGTCGAGGGCGGATCCTGGAGGAAAAAACGCGGGTTTCCGGTACCGCCGCGGTCGGCTGGCGAAAACCTGGGATTCCCCAAAAAAGACGTAACTACTTTTCCGGAAACGGCTTGTGTTGTCTCTTGGGCCTTTCCGGAATCCCCGATTTGCCAGGTCGTCGGTTGTGGCTATAGTCTCCAGTGACTTGATTGACCCAACAGGTCACGGGGGGCCAAGAGTGATTCTTCATCCGAAAGTGCTCATCATCTCGCCCGAGGAGCAGCGGGCTCAGTTCATCGAGAAGCATCTGGAAGGCACCGACTTCCAGGTGGTTCAGACACCCGACGTGTTGTCGGCCATGGCGATGCTCAAGGCCGAGCACGTGGACATCGTGCTGCTGGACGACAACCCGCGCGAGTTCTTCATCAGCGACGCGGCGCGCATTCTCAAGTGCGTCAGCCCCCAGGACTACCTGCCGGTCATGTGCCTCTTTCCGAAGCCCGTCGAGGCATCGCTGCGAAGCGAGGTGCTGGCGGCCGGGGCCGACGACTACCTGATGGGCGACCTCGAGCCGATCGAGCTCCAGGCCCGCCTGCGGCGGCTCCTGGGCGTCATCGCCCTGCACGACGAGTTCCACCGCAGCAAGAAGGAGCTGGAGGACGCCCTCTCGCGCGAGCTGCAACTGCTCAGGCAACTGCGCAGCGACAACCAGCAGCTCAAGCAGCGCAGCGTGACCGACGGGCTCACCTCGCTCTACAACCACCGTTACCTGATGGAGTGGCTCAAGACGGAGTTCAAGATTGCTCGCCGCTACGGGCACCCGATCTCATTCGTCATTGCCGACCTCGACCATTTCAAGCAGGTCAACGACACGTTCGGCCACCCGTTCGGCGACTTCGTGCTGAAGGAACTGGCCGTGGTGGCCAAGTCGGCGGCGCGCGAGTCGGACCTGGTGGCCCGCTACGGCGGCGAGGAGTTCGCCGTCGTGCTGCCGCGAAGCGACCGCGAGATGGCCCGGGCGTTCGCCGACCGGTTCAACAGGGCGGTGGCCGAGCGGTGCTTCGAGAAGGGGGCCAGTTGCGTGGACCTGACGATCAGCGTGGGCGTCGCCACGTATCCGCTGGATGCCGAGGCGACGAGCCCCGAAGTTCTGGTCTATCTGGCCGACCAGGCGCTTTTGCAGGCCAAGGCCACCGGCCGTAACAAGGTGGTCGCGTGGCACGAACTGGACCTGGACCTGCGGGCGCAGGTGCGCCAGCAGCTCAGCGGCCGCACGTCGGCCGCCGCTTCGTCGTCGGGAGGCACGTTGAACTCACCGTTCGTGTGAGCCATGGCATCGCGAATCCCGGTGCGCTGGCTCACTCTCTTGGCCGGGTGCGGTCGTTGACTGGAAACCTCCGCACCGTACCCGGCCCCCGTATTCTCCGGAGCCCCGTGGCTCCGGCGTCCAACAAGAAGGGCAGCCCCGGCCTCGCGGACCGGGCGCTGCCCTTCGGCGTCATCTAAGGTGCGTCTTCGTGGCTCAGGCCAGGAACTCGCTGAGCCGGGCCATGGCTTCCTTGATCTGGTCGGCGTTGATGCCCGAGTACGCGAAACGGATGTACTGCTGCGTCTCGCCGGGCAGCGGGCGGCCGAAGTGCCGCCGCGTGCAGAAGCTGACGCCCGTCTTGTGCAGGCACAGCTTGCGGAACTCCTCGACGTCGGCCACGCCCTTGCGCTTCATGACGCCCGTGACGTTCGGCCACAGGTAGAACGTCGCCTCGGGCCGGAAGCACGTGACGCCGTCGATCCGGTTCAGGGCATCGACCAGCAGGTCGCGCCGTTCGCGGAGCACCTCGACGATGGCTTTGGCCTCGGTCAGGTCGCCTTTCAGGCCGGCCAGGGCCCCGTACTGAATGAAGTGGTTCGAGCACGACTCGTCGTTGACGTTCAGCTTGGCGATCATGGCCACGAAGTCGGCCGGCCCGACGCACGCCCCGAGACGCCAGCCCGTCATCGCGAACTTCTTGCTGAACGTGTACAGGATCACCGTTCGCTCGGCCATGCCCGGCTGGCTGGCGATGCTCATCGGCTCGCCGCCGAAGCGCATGTCGAAGTAGGCCTCGTCCGACAGGACCGTCAGGTTGTGCTTGACGGCCAGCCGGGCCAGTTCCTCGATCTCCTGGCGCGTCGAGCTCGCGCCGGTCGGGTTCTGGTAGTTGTTGTAGATCAGGATCCTCGCCCCGTCCTGGATGCCCTTGCGGATGGCGTCCATGTCGAGCACGAAACGGTCGCCGGCCTCCTTGAACCCGTAGGCGACGCCCACGCCGCCGTGGAACTCGATCTGCGATTCGTAGATCGGGTAGCCCGGGTTCGGATAGAGCACCTTGTCGCCGGGGTTCATCGCGACCATGATGAACTTGCCGATGGTGGGTTTGCCGCCGGGCTGGATGGCGACGTTGTCGGCCGTCAGCGGCAGACCGTGCGACTTCGACAGGTCGGCGGCCAGGGCGTCGCGCAGCGCCGGGATGCCGGCCGTGGGGCAGTAGCCGGTCTTGCCGTCCTTCATGGCCTTGACGGCGGCCTCGATGACGTCCGACGGGGTGATGATGTTCAGGTCGCCCAGATGGAACGGATACACCTTGTTGCCCTTGGCGGCCCACTGACTGGCCTCCAGCGACACCGCGAAGGCGGTCTCGGTTCCCAGTCGCTTCATCCGTTCGGCCACAGGAATCGTCATAACGGCAGTTCCTCCCTTCAGGTACGGTGCCCGCCGAAACCGACACGGCGCCTCCCCAACCGTCGTTCCGGCAGATTTCGGTTGCCAGCGAGTCCTAAGAATAGCGAATCACGTCGCCATTGCAAGGCGTTACTGCCGGGCGTCGCACCGTCGGGCGGGGCGCTCTTTCGCATTGTCTGGCACGAGGCATTCGGACGGGAGCTGGGCATTCACCCGGCGTGGCGACGCCGGCGGAACCTTGCCAGCATTGCCGCCCCCAGGAGGACCATGGCGGCACAGCCGGGCTCGGGAACCACCGTGAAGTGGATGACATCCCTGGAATACAGGTCGCCGGAACTGCCTGACCAGACGATGCCGGGGTCGCCCAGCGTGCTGTGCAGGGGCAGGAACACGGGCGTATCGACGTTGGCGTCCTCGTTCTGATTGGTTTCGTACTGGACCAGGAAGGTGGCCTGGCCGGGCGGCAGAACGATGGCGGGCGTCCAGACCTCATCGTTGAGGGCGATAGGGCCGCCGACGCTGCCCTCGAAGATGCCGATCCCCGGGCTGGCGATGCTCTGAACATGGACGAAGAGCGATTCGAGCGGTCCGCCGTGCAGGCCGCCGTTGTCCCAGGTGAAGGTGGGCGACGGCGAGACGTTCGTGGCTCCGTCGATGGGGCTGATGAGCGTGGGAGCGGCCGGAAACGATGCTTCCGTGAACGGCATGCGGTACTCGTTGACGGTCATCTGGTAAGCGGCCTCGTGACCGGCGCCGAATTCCAGTATCAGCTCCCACGAGCCCACGACGGCCCCATGCAGGGAGGCGAAGGCGCCGACACTGGGCAACCAGGCGCCGAACTGCTGTCCGCCCAGATCGTCCAGGGTCATGGCGGTGCCACCGGCCGTGACCGCGCGGGCCCCCGTGACGCCGGCCGCATCGGAAACGTCCACCTGGATGTTAGCCGTGTACGCGGGATCGCTGTACTGGAAACAGTCGACCGTGACGGTCGCCGCCTGGGCGGCCGCGGCCGCAAGGAGCACTGCCATACTCGCGCCAAGTGCCGAACGCTTCATCGCCTCTCTCCCTCCATCTGGCGACATGGCGGGATCGTCCCGCAGCCACTGGGTCGGTGGGCCCGCGAACGAGACGGCATGGGGGCGCCGTCAACCAACCGATATGGGCTGCAAACCGTGTACCACCTGGTATGCCATCTTGGCACGTCGGTCCAACTGATTACTCGGCAGGCTATTGCGGGCGGGTGTTGTCGGAGGGCAACATGCCGCAGAACCGGCACGGCGCGCTATGTCGCGTCAGGCGGTTTGCGACAGGCAACATGACGCAACGGGGCAGGGCACTCAGCAGGGAGGCTGTCTGGAGGCGTGCTTGAAGGCCGCCACGAGAATGTGGCGCAACTGGGCGGTGGGTTGCTGCTCCAGGTACTGGCGGTTGAAGTCGAAGGCGAACTTGCCGTGGAAATGCAGAAGCCGGTCTACCAGTTCCTCGCGGCTGAGCGAGGCGATCGTCGAGAGCGGCAACTTGTCCTTCTGCGTACAGTCACTGACCATGATCCCAGACTCCCCCAAGCGCATGTCGGCGCAACGCACGGCGATGACCCTTTATCGGCCAGATGTCTGTCATTCTTGACGCCATCCGGCCGGGGAAATCTGCCCCGGAGGGCAGCCAGAGACTTCCGCTGTCGCCGCAGATCGTTATAATTGCCGCCGCCATGAATACTTCCCTGTTCGATTATCGTCTTCCGGCCGAGGCTATCGCCCAGGCGCCCGCCGATCGTCGCGACGCCAGCCGCCTCATGCGGTTGTGCCGCACGTCTGGCACCATCGACCATCACCGTTTCGCCGAGTTGCCGGACCTGCTGCGGCCGGGGGACCTGATGGTGTTCAACGACACGCGCGTGGTGCCTGCGCGGCTCGCGATGCGCCGGCGCACCGGGTCGCGCATTGACGGACTGTTCCTGCGCCGCCTGGACGATGGGCGATGGGAGGTCATGCTGCGAGGGCGCGGACGGCTCAAGGAGGGCGAGTCCCTGGTGATCGATGGCGCAGGGGAGCAGTCGCTGCGGCTCGACGCGCACCAGGGCGAAGGGCTCTGGGTCGTCACGCCGCAGCCCGACGCCGATCCCCACGACCTGCTTCGGCGCGTCGGCCGCACGCCCTTGCCGCCCTACATCGACCGTCGCAGCGCCGACGAGCCAACCTCGGCGATGGACGCCGAGCGGTACCAGACGGTGTTCGCGCGGCACGACGGCGCGGTGGCGGCGCCGACGGCCGGACTGCATTTCACGCCCGAGGTGATCGGGCGGCTCGGACAACGCGACATCGAACTGGCGTACCTGACGCTGCACGTCGGCCTGGGGACGTTCCGTCCCGTGACGGCCGACCGCGTCGAGGACCACCGGATGCACAGCGAGCGGTTCGAGTTGCCGGCGGCCACCGCCGAGGCCATTCGCCGCGCCAAGGCCCAGGGCCGCCGCATCGTGGCCGTCGGCACCACGTCGGTCCGCGTGCTGGAGACGGTGGCTCGCCGTGGGCCGCTGGCCCCGTGCGCCGGCGAGACCAACCTGTTCATCTATCCCCCGTTCGAGTTCAAGCTGGTCGATGTGCTGGTGACGAACTTCCATCTGCCGCGCAGCACGCTGCTGATGATGGTCGGCGCCCTGGCCGGGCGCGAGTTCCTGCTCAGGGCCTATGAGGAAGCGATCCGGGAAGGCTACCGGTTCTACTCGTACGGCGACAGTTGCCTGATCGAGTGACCCCGGGCGGCCGACGGCGCGGGCGGACGAGGTGACAGCCCATGGCGCGATGGCGTGCAATCGGTCTGTTCCTTCCGGCGTGGATTCTCCCTGCGCTGCTGGGATGGGCCGCGGGTTCGGCGCGAGCCGATGACGGCCGCGAAAGCAGCCCGACTCCGGAGACGGCCATAGGCCGGCCCGGGGAGGTGCTTCGCGCGTTCTTCACCGAGCAGGACGTCCAGAAACGAGCCCTTCTGGCGCGTCAGTTCGCCGAGGTGGCTCCGCCGCAGTGGCCCGTGGTCATTCAGATGCTTCACCGCACGGCGCCGTTTCCGTCCCTGGCACCCAAGACCCACGCACTGGAGACACCCGCCGACGGCGACGCGCCCGGGGTGCGGTACCTCATGCGGATTCCCCCGGCCTACCGGCACGATGCCGGCGTCGCCTGGCCGGTGGTGATCGGCTGCCACGGCACGGGCGGCAGCGCCGGCGGCTTCATGGACTACGTCGAGGTTATGCTCGGGCCCGACGCCGACAAGTACGTGATCGTGTGCCCCGAAGCGCCGACCGTCGGCGTTTACCGGCCCGAGGCCTCGATGATCGACTACCCGCTGCGCGTGCTCGACGACGTGCGCCGCCGCGTCAACGTGGATTCCAACCGCACGGTTCTGACGGGGTATTCCAAGGGGGGCTACACGACCTGGGGCACGGTGCTGTTCTCGCCGGGGCAGTGGGGCGGCGCGGCGCCGATGGCCGCCTGGCCGATGACAGAGGCCGGCACCGCGGGCACGACCTTCTACCTGGAGAACGTCCTGCACCTGGCCGTCCAGGCCCACTGGGGCGAACACGATATCCTGCCGGGCCAGACGCAGGGCATCAACACGCTGAGTCGCCAGGCCGATGACGGCATGAAGGCCCTGGGCGCCGCGCGGTACGAGGGCATCCAGTACGCCGGACAGGGGCACCAGATCGACCTGGACGGGCCTCGCGTTCGCGGGTTCATCGCCGGCGCCCGCCGCGACCCGTTTCCCGCCCGGTTCCGGATGGTTTTTCACCGCGTGAGCCTGGGGCGGGCCTGGTATGTCCGCGCCGTCACGGGCAGCAAGCCGGATTTCAACTTCGCGGCCCGCCAGACGCTCCGCGCCGACAAGCCCATGGACGCCCAGGAGGCGCGGCGGATGATTCTGGAGCGGGAGGCGTTCGAAATCAACGTGACGGCTGACGCCGGGAAGAACTCGCTGGACATCCGGGCGACGAACCTGCGCGAGATCGAGGTGGAATTGAGCCCGCTGAGGATGGACTTCGGCCGCGCGATGACGGTGAAGGCCAACGGCCTCAAGCTGCTTGACGGCACGCAGGCCGTGGACTGGGTCGAGCTGCTGGAGACGGCCCGGCGCACCTGCGATTTTGAGCGACTGGTGGGGCTGCGTCTGCGGCGCGGCATTCCGCCCAAGGCCCGCTGAGGCCGCCCGGGTCGGACAGGGGCGGCGCGGTTCGGGATGCCGTGCGCCGCGCGGCGTTTACTCGAAGTATGTGTCTGCGGTGACGGCCGTCAGGCTCCGCTGCCGGGCCTGTTCGACGAACCCGGTTTCGTCCAGCGCAAAGAGCGGCGAGACTTCGAGCTTCACGGTCGGCTCGCCGTTGCTGTCCACGGGCGTCTTGACCGCGGCGGCCCGGAGCCATCGCACCACTTCGGCCGTCATGTCGTGCTGGGCGGTCTCGACGGAGTCTTCGCCGCGGGCGTTCTTGACGGGGCTGAAGATGCTCTCGCGGGCGCCTTCGAGGATCATCGTGCGTCGGGCCGCCGGCAGTGCGTCGAAGACGAACATCTCGAACTTGTTGGCGTTGGGCTGCCGCGGGCGGATGCGGTGGCTCAGGTCGTTGACGAACGGTACCTTCTTCCACGCCCGGTGGAACGGCAGCTCGTAGCCGCGCTGGTTGAGCTGGCTGACGAAGTCCACGTCGTAGATGTGGATGGCCACGTTGCCGGCCTCGAAGTAGAGGCTGCCGTCGGGCCGGCGGCGCTCGGCCAGCTCGGGCCGCATGTCGCTGTACTCGATGACGTGCAGCCGGCCGTCCACGAGGCAGAAGTTGCCGACGCGCTCGTCGGGCGAGCGTTTCTTGACCATGCGGCTCGACATCTGGCTGCCCGTCTGCACGTGGAACCCGATGAACACCGGGTCGATCGGTTGCACGAGCACGTTATCCACCTGGAAATGCGAGATGTAGGCCACGCCGCGGCGAGCCATGTCGTCCAGGGCGCCGCTGCGCTTCAGTGCGCGGATGGCGCCGCCATGGCCGTCCGGCGTCAGCGCCAGCGAGTGCGGGCTGTCCATCAGCAGGAGCCCGTCCTGGTCCACCGCCGGCATCATGCCCTGGCGGAAGAAAAGCACATTCTCGCGCGGCAGGCCGAAGTAGTCGTGCTCCTCGAAGAAGCGGCGACTGATCTCGTCGTTGTCGCGGCTCGTCATGATGTACCACGGCACCACCGCGCCGTAGCGGCGGCACGTCGCCAGAATCTTCTCGGCGAAGAGCTGGAACAGCGTCTTGTTGCTCAGCGGCCCGATGGGGAAACAGCCCTTCGGGCCGTCGTACCCCAGCCGCGTGCCCTGGCCGCCGGCCACCAGAAACGCCGCCACGCGGCCCTGGCGCACCGCCTCGACGCCCTGCTCCCAGGCTTCCTGGTGCCGGTGACGCTCCTCTTCGGTCTGCGGCAGGCGAATGTACGGGCTCGGCTCCGGATGCGACACCCCGTGGCCGGACTCGTTGCCCTTGATGTGCTGCTGAATCAGCCGCGACACTTCCTCGAAATCCAGCGAATCCAGTTCACTGAGCAACTGCTCCCGCTGCGGCGTGCCAAGCTGGTCCCAGAAGCGGAACACATGCTGCTGCCCCTGGCTGTCCACGATCCTGCGCAACCGCGATTCCGATTCGAGTATGCTTGCCAACGCTACCCTCTCCCTGCCAGAACAGAACCAGCCCCGCAATAGACAGTACGGCCCGTTTGTCCGACCACTTCGCGACACCCGGTGTGGTGCGTCACACAGAGTGCCTTCTGTGCCTTACGGGGGCGCCACGTTGGCGCCGGCTGCGCCCCTCGACTGTGCTCGGGGCAAGCCGTCGCTCCAAAGTGTGGCACCCCAGAACAAGACAACACCCAGAGCCCACGTTGATTCTGACGCACTACATCCGTTGCACGCAATCCCTCTTGTGCGCCGCTCAGCCCTGGGCCTGGCCAGACGGGCCGGCCTGACCGTTGGCGGCGGGCGGACTCTGTCCGTCCTGCGGCGGTTTCTTGGCCGATCGTCGCCGGCGTCGCCGCTTGGGCTTGGCCTTGGCGGCGTCGGTTGGCGTTTCGGGCGACGCTGCGGCTGTGGCTGCGGCGTCCGTGGCCGATGGAGTTGCCTCCGCGGCTGCTGGAGCCGCCGGCTTCGCGGAGACGCCCACCACGGCGACCAGCCCGGCGACCGACGGGTCGCGGGCCGTGTCGCCCGGGGCGGCTTGCGCCTGGGCCAGGCCGCCGCCCGTGGCGTCGCCGCCCGGCGCGCCGTTGCCCGGGGCCGGCGTCGCGTCGCGTTTGGCCTTGGACCGCCGCCGCCGACCACCACGCGACCGCGACCGCTTGGCGCCCGTGCCGCTGGGAGCGCCGGCGACTCCAGGATCGCCCGCGGCGCCGGTGGCCTTCGTCGCGGCGTCGTCCGGCTGCTGCGACGGCGTTTTGGACGTCGCTTCCCACTCCGTTTCGTCCTCGTCCGGCGCCGGCGCGGATTCCTTGGCCGCCGGCGATGCCGAGACGGCCGGCGCCGGGCTCGGGGCTGCCTTCTGTTGCTGCTGCACCTTCAGCCGCTGCTGCCGCGCGGCCTCCTGTGGATCGAACTTCACCGGCAGGCCGCGGTTGTCCTGGCAGTGGAACTGGACCATTTCCTGCCCGCCGTGGTCGTCCGACAGGACCATGATCTTCTTGCCGGACCGCTCTTCGAGTTTCACCAGCGCGCGGCGTTTGCGGTTGTGGATGTAGTGGCCCACGGTCGGATGCACCGTCACCTCGACCTGCTGCACGTTTTCCTGGCTGACGGCCAGGGCGAGCTGACGCATCACCTCCAGGCTCATCGACTCGGCGGTCTTGATGAGGCCCGACCCGTGACAGTGCGGGCACTCCATGAACGTGGACCGCTCGATGCTCGGCCTCATGCGCTGGCGGGTCATCTCGATGAGCCCGAACTTGCTCGTCTTGAGCACCTTCTGCCGCGCGCGGTCCCGCTTGAGCTCCTTGCGAAGCATCTCCTCGACGCCGCGGCGATGCTTTTCGGCCCGCATGTCGACGAAATCCATGACGATGACGCCGCCCATGTCGCGCAGGCGGAGCTGCCGGGCGATCTCCTTGGCGGCTTCGAGATTCAGCTTGAAGGCGGACTCCTCGGCATTCTTCTCGGCGCGGAACTTGCCCGAGTTCACGTCGATGGCCACCAGGGCCTCCGCCTGGTCGATCACCAGGTATCCGCCGCACGGCAGCGGCACCGTCCGGTCGTAGACCTTCGCGACCTCCTCTTCCAGGCCGAACCGGTGGAACAGCGGAATGCGGTCGTCGTACAACGTGACGCAGTCGGCATAGCGCGGCATGGTCATCTCGAGGAAGTCGCGCGCCCGGCGGGCCACGTCGGCGTCGTCGATGTAGACGCGTTCGATGTCGGTCGTGAAGATGTCGCGCATCGTCCGGACCACCAGGTCCGACTCGCGGAAGATCTCGGCCGGGGCCTTCGACGTCGCGATCCGGTCCGAGATCAGTTTCCAGACACGCTTCAGGTAGATCAGGTCGCGCTGCAGCTCGCGCTTCGGCTGGTCCAGGCCCGCCGTCCGCGCGATCAGACCCATGTTCTTCGGCCGCTCCAGCGTCGCCAGCACGTCGCGCAGCTTGTGGCGGCTGTCGTCGTCCTCGATCTTGCGGCTCACGCCGACGCGGCTCAGCCCGGGCATCAGCACCAGGTAGCGGCCCGCGATGCTCAGGTACGTGCTCATCGTCGCGCCCTTGGTGCCCAAGCCCTCTTTGGTCACCTGGACGATCACTTCCTGGCCGCGCTTCAGCACCCGCTCGATCGGCGGACGCATCTGCCCACGAGCCTTCACGCTCTCGGGGTGATAGCTCGGCGACACGTCGCTGACGTGCAGAAACCCGTTCTTCGGCTGCCCGTAATCGACGAACGCCGCCTGGATGCTCGGTTCGATGTTGGTCACGCGGCCCTTGTAGACGTTGCCCACGTGGTGGCCGAGCGACGACCGTTCAATGTACAGCTCCTGCAACTCGCCGTCTTCCATGACGGCAATTCGACATTCCTCGCTGTCGATGGCGTTGACGAACATCTCTTTGCTCATCGTGATGGTGTTCCTTTCCCGACGTTCTCGGGTGTTGATCCGGCCGGCGGCGACGTTGCCGCCAGGGCTCGGCAGGCTATGATCGCCGCCGCCGGCGGCGCGTCACCCTGCGGGTGCCCCGTACTGCGGCAGACCGCCCGGCGCCGTCGGCCCTGTGGCCGCCGGTTGGCCACCGGATGCCCGTGGATTCGCGAGGTGGGAAGGACAGAGGTTCAGTCGCCCAGGAGCAGTTCGGTGCGGGTGACAGTGGCACGGGCTCGTTCCTCGGACGTAAGGCCAAGGGCAGCAAGCACTTCGTCTGGCCGCAGGGTGCCCTCCGGACGGCACTCGGCCGCCAGGAGCAGGCTTCCCTCGGAGCACTCCAGACCGGCCAGCAGCGGACGGATGTCCACCTGGCGCCGGCGGTCGTCGTCGCCCCGTTCCACGGGAAGATGGTCCCGTGCCAGCAACGACGCAATCCGCTGGGGCAGGTCGGCCGGCCGCTCGGCCAGGTCGATCCGGTAGCAGGCCCTGACGGCCAGTGCTCGTTGACTGGGCGCCACGGTATCGAGCTCGCCGAGGGTGAGACCGTCCGGCAGTTGCCTGGCCAGAGCTTGGGCCACGGTATCGGGGTTGACCCAGTCGGCCAGCTCGAACTCGAGCCATTCCGACTCCGAGGCAATCCCGACGCCGCGGGCCAGGGCAAACGACATGCGCGGCCTCACGTGAAACCCTTCGGTCATCCGCAACGGCAGGCCGCTGCGACGCAGCGCCCGGTGCCACAGCCGCATCATGTCATGATGCGACAGGAACCTCTTGTCTCCTTCCACACGATATTGAACGCGAATCCGTTGTCGAAACATAACTGTTCAGGTCTCTGCCGCACGCTGCGGCGCGACGGCCTGATGCCTTTCCTGGTTGTCAGATCGTGACTCCGCGCCGGCTCGGCCGGCGCACGGTGCGCATTGTACTGTCATTCCTCGGCGAAGGCTTCTGGAATAATCTGCCGCGCCACCTCGTTCAGGTACGTGGCGATCTCCCGGTCGCTCTCGAGCGTCAGCACCTTGTTGGCCACACGCCGGGCCTGGCGCATCGACGTCGAGCGGACCATTTTCTTGATCTCCGGGATGCTCGTGGCGGCCGTGCTGATCGTGTCCACGCCCAGGCCCACCAGCAGCAGGGTGAAGACGGGGTCGCCGCCCATTTCGCCGCACACGCTTACCTCGACGCCCTCGGCCTTGGCGGCCTGGACCACGTTGTGAATCAGCGTCACGATGGCCGGGTGCGCCGGCGTGAACATGCCCGCCACCCGCTCGTTCAGCCGGTCCACCGCCAGGGTGTACTGCACCAGGTCGTTGGTTCCGATGCTGAAGAAATCGCACTCCCGGGCGAACTGCCGCGGCAGAATCGCCACCGACGGCACCTCGACCATGATGCCCACCTTCATGTCGCGGTCGAACGGGATGCCCTCCTCCTCGAAGTCTTCGCGGACGTCGTTCAGGAGCATCTTCGCGTGTCGCAACTCGCGCAGATTGGTGATCAGCGGGAACAGGATGCGCACCGGCCCGAGGGCGCTGGCCCGGAGGATCGCGCGCAACTGGGTCTTGAACAGGTCCACGTGCTGGAGGCTGTAGCGGATGCTGCGCAGCCCGAGGAACGGGTTGCGTTCGCTCTCGTCGCCCGAGACGTGCGTGAACTTGTCGGCCCCGAGGTCGCAGGTGCGGATCGTGATAGGCCGCCCCTGGAGCAGCTTGATCGCCTCGGCGTACGCCTCGTAGTGGTCTTCCTCGGTCGGATCCGCCTCGCGGTCCAGGTAGAGGAACTCCGTCCGATACAGGCCGATGCCTGTGGCCCCGCGTTTCAGGCACGTGGCCACTTCCTGCGGGAACTCGATGTTACCGTGGAGCGTGACCTCGTGCCCGTCCTTGGTCACGGCCGGCAGGTCGCGCAGCGACGTCAGGTCGCTCTCCAGTTGCTGCGCCTGCTGCATGTACGTCTGGTACCGCTGCACGGTCTCGGCGTCCGGGGCGATGATCACCAGGCCGCGGTTGCCGTCGATGATGACCTCTTCGCCACCATTGGTGTCGGTCGAGACGCTCTGGAGCCCGACGACGGCGGGGATGTTCATGGCCCGGGCGACGATGGCCGTATGGCTCGTCCGGCCGCCGACGTCGGTGGCGAAGGCGAGAATCCGGCTCCGGTCCAGGGCCGCCGTCTGGCTCGGCGTCAGGTCGTGGGCCACCAGGATGTGCGGACGATCGAGCGCCTTGAGGTGCTCGCGTTTGGCGCCGATCAGGTGCCGCAGCAGCCGCCGCTCGATGTCGTACACGTCCTGCACGCGCTCCGCCAGGTACGGATCCTTCATGTCGCGGAACCGCCGTGCGTAGCCGTGCAACACGGTGCTGACGGCGTACTCGGGGCAGAGGAGTTGCTCGCGAATCGCCTGCGCGAACTCGCCCTGGAGTTGAGCGCTGTTGAGCATCGCGTGGTGCACCTTGAAGATTTCGCCGAGTTGCTCGCCGATGGTCTCGGAGACCTTGCGGCTGAGGTCGTTCAGTTCGGCGCTGGATTTCTCGATGGCGTCGCTGAGCCGCTGCAGCTCGGATTCGACCTCGCCCGGGGGGATCTGCCGCTGCGGGATGACCATTTCCTCGCTGTCGAGGACAACGGCCGGCGCCTGGATGACGCCCGGGCTGACAGGTATGCCTTTTAGGACTTGCATCAGGCGGTTCCGGGTCCGCGGCGCCACGTCCCACGGACGGTCGCGCCGCTAGTCTTCGTAGAACTTGTCTTCCACCAGCCGGGCCAGAGCCTCCAGGGCCGACGACGCCTCATCCCCGTCGGCCTCGAAGACCAGATGCGTTCCCTCGGTGGCCTCCAGCGTCAACACCTCCATGATGCTCTTGGCATCGACGCTGGTGCCGCCCTTGTGGATGCGGATCGGGCCCGCGAACCGGTTCGACGTCTCGACGATCTGCATGGCGGGGCGGGCGTGCATACCCTGGCGATTCACGATGGTGACTTCTCGCTTCATGCGTCAGCCCCGCCGAACGTTCACGGTTCGTTGACACGGTGACCCCTGGTGTGGTGGATGAGCGACTATACGATCGCTTCCTCGTCGGCCTCGACGAGCAACTCCCAGATGGCGTCGGCCGTCTCGGCCTGTCGCAGGAAACGCCGCCAATGCTCCTTCTGAGCATTGCGGAAAATGTTCTCCATGGCCTTCAGATGCTCCGCCGGCCGGTCGGGCGGGCTGATCAGCAGGAAGAACGTGTGAACCGGATGACCGTCCAGCGCCGCAAAGTCCACCCCGTCGCCGCTGCGCGCCACCATGCCCACCAGCGTCTTGACGCCCTCGTGCTTGACGTGAGGAATCGCCACGCCGTTGCCGAACCCCGTCGTGGCCTTCTTCTCCCGCTGCACCAGCGCGTTGAGCACGTCGTCCTTCTTGCTCTTCGACAGGCTGCCCGCCGACACCAGCGCCTCGATCATCTCCGCCAGAACGTCAGGGCCCGTCTTGCCTTGAAGATCCGCGATCAGAGCCTTGCGACACACAAACTCCTGGAACTTCATTCCGCTCTCCGTCGAGACGTTCCGGTTGCCGTCCGGCTCCGCCTCTTCTTTACCCAGCAACGCGTCTTCGTCAATCCCAATGGCGATCCAGAACCGCGGCCGTGGCTACTCGGCCGTCTCCTGCTCGCCCGACTTGCCTTTGTGCCGCTGCTCGCGGACGCGCTCCTTGTGCTTGCGGAGTTGCCGCTCCATCTTGTCCACCACCGTGTCGATGGCGGCGTACATGTCGTCGTGGGCCTCGCTCGCGATGACATCGTCCGAATGCTCCAGGTCGGCGATGAACTCCACCGTCGGACGGCCCCCGTCGAAGTCCAGAACGATCCGAATCTCCTGGATGCGGCCATCAAACCGTATCAGGCGCTCGGCTTTCTCCTGGGCATAGGCCTTCATCGCATCGGTCACCGACATGTGACGCCCGGTCACTACAATCTGCATCGGAGGTTCCTGAAATAGAGCTTGTTCCGACCTATCCTCTGGAGGCCGCCGACGTTGCCTTGCGGCGGCTTCTGGCGGGTCCTTCACGGCTCCGTGAGTATAAGGGGCTCTTCAACGTGTGTCAATGCTCTTGCCCCGGGCTTCGGGGCGCCTCGTCCCCGCCCGCCGCCAAAGCCTCCGCGGCGACCCCGCGGCGGCCGTGCTGGCTCGGAGGCACCAGGACCCCACCGGAAATCGTGAATCGCAACGCCTGATCCACCGGTATATCGATTTCCACCAGTTCCGCCTTGTGGACCGCCACGACATACCCCGTAAACGGCGTCGGGCTGCTCGGAATGAACACCGAGACCAGATCCGCCCCCTTGGCCTCGCGGAGATCCTTCATCGCCGGGCCGGTCACAAAGCCCATGCTCCACACGCCCAGCCGCGGGTATTCCACCATCACCACCTTGCGAAATGCCGCTGTCTTCTTCTCGTCTTCGGCGAAGATAAACTCTGTCAGTTGCTTCAGATGCGGATAAAACATCCGAAGCACCGGCATCCTCGACAGCGCCCCGTCGATGGTCTTGTACAGTTTGCGGCCAAAAATTGTCAACAGCGCGAAACCCACCACGAAGATCGTGGCGAAGGCCACGACGTACCCGGCGAACGAGAAGTCGATGTGCAGGCTGTTGCCCCTGTAGAACAGGTCGTGGGCCCGATCCGCCGCACCGTCGCCCGACAGGAAGAGCTTGATGATGCCGACAATCAAGCCGTTGATCGGTCCGGCGACGTACCTGTGCACGAACTTGATCACCCAGACCAGGATGACGGCCGACAGGGCCGTCGGCAGCAGCGCGGCCAGGCCCGTCAGAAATGCCCGTTTCAGGCTCATCCGCCCTCGTGGGGCCGGTGCCGCCTTGGGCGGACCCGCGTTGGACACGTCATTCTGCGACACGGTGAGGGTTCCTTTCCTGTGGCTCAATGGCTCCATTCTACCCGACCGCCGCCCCCGATGCCACCGCCATCGGCCCGGATTCCGCCACGGCCGCCACCGCCACGGCCACCTGGGCCGCCCCGGCGCGGCGCAGCACGCGGGCACACTCGCCCACCGTGGCCCCCGTGGTCATCACGTCGTCCATCAGCAGGATGCGACGGCCCTTGACCTGCTCGGGGCGGCGGACGCGAAACGCCCCGCGGACGTTCTCGCGGCGGGCCGTGGCGCTGAGGCCGACCTGCGGGGGCGTGTCCCGGGTCCGCGACAGCAGCCGCACCACCTGCGCCGTCGCGCCGCCACGGCGACGCACCGCCCGGGCCAGCAGCGACGCCTGGTTGAACCCTCGCCGCCAGCACCGCCGCCAGTGCAGCGGCACGAACGTCACCAGGTCGATCTCGGCGAGGAGGTTGGCCTGATGCAGCCGCGCCGACACCAGGTCCGCCAGCAGGGGCAGCGTGTGGAGCCCGTCACGGTATTTCAGGGCCCGGATCATGGCGCCCAGGGGGCTGTCGTACGGGCCGGCCCGCACGGCCGCCTGGAACGGCGGCGAGTGGCGCGAACAGTGGCCGCACGAGCCGTAGGGCCCGACCGTGCGACCGCACCGGCGACAGAAGGGCGTCGCGGCTGCCGCGGCCAGCCCTTCGCGGCAGGCCGGGCACACTGCCAGCCCGGCGGCGTCCCGCTCGGTCGGTGTGCCGCAACAGACGCATCCCGGCGGAAGCGCGAGGTCCAGCAGGCTGTGAACGAGCGTGTTGACGATCATGGCAGAGCTCTCGGATGCGGCCTTCGTGCGTGTCTCGGCGGCCCAGCCGTCACGACGTCACAGCATAGCGGCCCCCCGGGCGCCAGGCAAGGCTCCTGGCGTCGCGGGAGCATTGACGTTCTGGGAAAGCAGGGCAAGATGCCCCCGCCACCCATGGGCAGGATGCCCATGCCACGGCACGGCTGCGACGTGTCAACTCCCTCGGCGTCGGCTGCCATTGACCGTGGTCATGCGGGCGGGTACGATGCCGGGCAGGGCGTGTGTGCGGGCGGGCCGTGAGGGTGCGGAGCGAGGGCAGGGGGCCACATGATCCACGAAGCCGTCGTGCTGGTGCTGGGCGAAGTGCCGAAGGATCTGCGCGGCGAGGTGTTCACGCCGCAGGTCGGCAAGAGTGCGCCGCCGTACTACTCGGCCAGCGTGCCGCGGCAGTTGGCCATCGGCGGAGACACCCGCGTGATCGACGGACGCGAGGTGGTGTTCGAGTTGCGCGGCTACGCGCCCGACGTGCTGCTGATCCAGGCCCGGTTCCGTCTGGATAACGTCTTCAGCGAGGCGACCTTCGACGCCGAGTCGCACGTGCTGGAGCGGGCCCGGGAGATTCTGCGCGAAAATGGCGGCAACACGGAGTTGAGCGAAGAGTACACCGTGTTCATCGTTTCCGACTACGCCGGCGAGCCGGAGCAGTTCCTGGACCACGCGGAGATCATCGCGTCGCTGCTGAAATCGGAGCGGCAGGAACTGGCGGCCCGCGAGGTGGAGTACACGCTTCAGTCGCAGATCAAGTACACCCGCGACGACCTGGCGATTATCGACTGGGACGGGGCGTTCCTGTTCGATCCGGGGGCCGACGTGGCCCAGGACATCGAGCTGCTGACGCTGGCGAATCTGCAATTGCTGCGTCACCGGATGCTCGACCGGTCGCTGGAAAGCCGCCTGGCGCGGGTGGCCGACCTGGTGCGGCCGCCGCTGACGTTCCGGGCGAAGGACATCGAGCGCGGCCTGCTGGAGACCATCGACGCCCGCACGAAATCCATCTCGGAGCTTCAGCGGCTGGAGCGCGACATCAAGCTCATCGGCGACTGGTACTCGGCCCGGTTCTTCGAGGTGGCCGCCGGCAAGTTCAAGATCGCCGACTGGCGCCGCTCGATCCAGAGCAAGCTGGAGTCGATCGAGGACATCTACTCGATCGTGGCCGAGAACTTCAGCGTCTCGCGCAAACACCGGGCCGAATGGATCCAGATCCTGGCGTTCTTCGTCCTCCAACTCGGCTGGTTCGCCCTGATCGTGCTGGAACTGTTCTACTTCACCCGCGAACTGGGCGCGCAGTGACCGGACCTTCATGTCAGGTAGCGGTTGCAGGCATCGGCGTGGGGTTTCGGATTCCGGTGCCGCACGGATTCTGCGCGACAAGCAAACCACTTACCGGTATCCCCACGGTCACTCGGCATTGATCTCAGGATTTCCCGGGCGCGAGGCTCGGATCCGTGGTTAAACAGGCGGGTGCAAGGCTCCGGCTACGGGGCCTGGGGCGGGGGCGCGCTGGGACTGGGTGCAGGAGATGTGGAATGCGATGGTCTGATGCGAGCGTGCGAGCCGCGCGTGTTGCCGCGGTGGCGGCGGTGAGTCTGTGGGCACTGGCTGCGACGGCGTGGGCCGCCGATCCTGCGCCGGCGGTGGACTACGAGGCGAACCTGGCGAAGGTGCCCGCCAAGGACCCGCCCGCTGCGCGCCCGTCGGTCGTCAAGGCGATGGCCGGCCGCCATCCGCGGCTGTGGTTCACGGCGGACGAGGCTGCGGCCGTGAAGAGCCGCGCGGCCGACGATCCGATCCTCAAACAAGCCTGCGACGACGTGACCTCCGCCGCCAAGCGGTTCAAGCTCCGCGTCGAGGCCAAGCCGGCCATCGTCATGGGCGACACCGCCGCCCTGGTGACCAGCGCCGGGCAGTATCCGGGCCTGGCCATGGCCTATCTGCTGGACCGCGATCCGGCGGTCAAACAGAGCATCGTGGACATCCTGACGATGATGCTCGATCAGCCCTACTGGGCCGACACGGCGGAGCTCGACAGCAACATGGGCGCGGGCAACAACATGCTCATGGTGGGGCTGCTGTTCGATGCGGTGTGCGACGACCTGGAGCCGCAGTTCCGACAGGCCATGGCCCGGAAGATGCTGACGCACGTGCGGCGGATGTATTACCTGGGGCACCGCCAGTTGGCCCTGATGCAGATCAAGTACTGGCAGCAGGACCCGGCCAACAACCATCGGTGGCACCGCGCCGCCGGCATGGCCGCCTGCCTGCTGGCGATTGCCGACATCGAGGGGATCGACTGCGGCTATGTGCTCCAGGAGTTCAGGAAAGAGATGGATTTCCTGGTCAAATGGTATCCGGCCGACGGCGACTGCCACGAAGGAGCGACGTACCAGGAATTCGGCTTCTTCTACCTTGCCGCGGCGGCGAGGATGATGGACCGCGTCCTGGGGACCGAGTATCTGAAGGCGCCGGGATTTCGCAATGCCTGGGCCCAGCAACTCTACTACTGGGCCCCCGGGCGGCGCGGCTACATGACGTTTGGTGACGGGCCCAACAATCAGCGGACGTTCGGCCACCTGACGGCGGGCTTCTTCATCTGTCCGGCCCTGAGCCGCGACAAGGACATTCAGGCGGCACTGGTCAACTACTACCGCAAGAACGCCGCGTACGACGATCCGAAGCGAGTCTACCGCGCCCCGTGGACCATCGTCGCGTTGTACGATCCGACGGTCGGCCAGGGCGACTACAAGGCCGTGCCGCTGCATCGGTTGTTCCCGGACCTCGGCGCGGCGGCGATGCGCGACTCGTGGGAAGACAACGCCGTGCTCTTCACCTTCAAGTGCGGACCCTACGGCGGGTACAAGCTCAATGAGTACCGCCACGCGCACCCCGGCCCGAACGGCAAGCCGCACTACATCAACGTGGCTCACGACGATCCGGACGCCAACAGCTTCGCTCTCGGCCTCGACGGCGACCTGCTGTTCCATCCCGGCAACTATGCCACGAAGAAGATGACCGAGACGGCCAACACGATCACCGTGGATGGCAAAGGGCAGGTCGGCGAAGGCGACGCCTACACGCAGCCGGTGCGCGACCTGGACATGCGGACGTTGTCGTATCTGACGGGCTGGAAGGAGGCTGAAGGGGGCTGCGTGATCGTCGAGGGGGAAGCCGCCAACGCCTACCCGGCGCTCAAGCACTTCCGCCGGACGGCCGCCTGGGTGCCCGGCCAGTACATTCTCCTCCTGGACGACATCCGGGCCGATGGCCGGCACACGATCACCTGGCGTGGCGCCGCCGAAATGGCGGAGCTTGACGGAGGCGAGGCCGGCCGATGCGCTGTCGGCACGGCCAGCGGCAAGCGGGTGGAGTGCCAGGTGCTGGCCAATCGGAAGGTCGCCGGCACGGTGGGCGACATCCGGTTCGCCGGCCGCTGGACGCAACTGAACATGAAGCAACTCCGGTTCGAGCTTGAGACCGACCGCGTGAAGTTCGCGTGCCTGCTGGACCCGTGGAAGACCAAGGCCGCCATGACGTTGAAAGAGGATGGCGACACGGTGACGCTGACCGTTCGCGGCAACGGGTTCGAGGACGTCTGGACGTGGAAGCCGGCCAGGGACCTCGAGACGCCGTCGCGGGTGTCCGGGACGCGCGACGGGCGCCCGCTGGCCGCCCTGACCGAGCGTGACAAGGCCCCGCACGGCGATTCGCACTGAGGGGTGGCGCGACGCGGAGGAGAGGTCCCATGGCGATGCGACGTTGGATCGGAACGTGGGCGTGTGGATGGGCACTGCTGGTGACAGCGGCGAGCGGCCAGAACGCCGGACCGGCGGATGCGTCGCCGTCCTCGGGCGAGTCTGCGCCGACGGCGATCCGGTTCGTGGATGGCTTGACGATGGATGCCGACGACCGGGTGGTGCTCGAGCGGTTCATCGGGCACGCGGTGGTGTATGCCCGGGGACTGACCCAGGAGCAGGTGCTCGCGCGGTGCCGCGAGGCCCCCGAGATGTTCGCCTGGGTGGAGTTTCGGCACCTGAACTGTCTGAACGTGGCCTACCAGTTGACGGGGGACACGCAGTATCTGGACCTGCTGCGCGACGGGTTTGCCCTGTTTCGGGCCATTATGACGACCGGCCCCGATGAGTATCTGGGATGGTATGGCAAACCCATCGAGCCGCGGCGATTGAAGGACCAGCCGGATCTTCAGATCGATGAACTGCAGATGAACTTCCGGGCCATCTCGCTGCTGGCCGGCTGGGTTGAACTGGCTCGCAGCAACGAGGGCTATGCTGCCAGGAATGCCGAAACCGTCCGGGCCTACGTCGAGCTGATGGAGAAGCATCTGTTTCCGAAGTGGGACGCGCGCGGACACTTCGCCGAAATCCCCGGTCGCGGCGGCGTCTACTATGGCCTCGACTATCCGATTCCGACCAAGGTCACCCTGTCGCACGAGAAACTCTCGATCATGGTGGACGGCCTGTTGAGGCTTCACCGCGTGACGGGCCGTGACGTCTATCTGCGGCGGGCCTTGCAGGTCGGCGCGTGGTTCAAGTCGAATCTTGCCCTGAAGGAGGATCACTACGAGTGGATGTCCTGGGCGCCGGCCGGCAAGTGGGACGTCCATCCCGATAAGCCGGATGCCTGGCGGGTTGGCTGGATCGCTCCCGATCCCAACGGCCCGTGGTATGTGACCTCGCTCTCGATTGCCCTGAACCTCTATCAGCACGGCCTGCTCTTCACCGACGCCGACCTGGAACGGTTTGTCAAGACGCAGAAGACCATGTGCTGGAACGGCGATCTGGAGCGGCCCGAGTATCGCACGGTGGCCGGGGCGACGGGCAAATGGATCAAGGGGCGATTCCTGTCGTACCAGGTGGCCCACTACGATCCGGTGCTTCGCAGGCTGGCCTTCGACGGGCCGCACGAGGCCGAGCAACTCAAGGGCTCCAGCAGTTCATGGGCCGGCGGCGCCAATGCCCAGGATTACATCTGCGAGAAGTTCCTGATGGCTCCTCGCGTCGCGAAGCACCCGAAGCCCTATGCCTCTGTGGGCGAGCGGTTCCTGGCCGACAAAGGCAACAAGGACTTCTATGACGGGTTGTTCTTCGAGGTCACGGCGCCTGGGGCTGCGACGCCGCGGACGCCGCGTGAGATGTTCGGCCGGGAGTGACTCGCGTTGTCCTGCCGGAGTGTGCCTGTCCTGCCGCCGACGGACGTCCCGTCCTACGGGGCGGCTGGCGCGTCACAGATCCACCGGGTTTCCGGCGTGAAGGTGTTTCTGCGCGGTGTCAGGCCCGTCGCAGTTCGATGAGGCCCAGCTCGGGCCGGGCGCGGAAGCGGATGGGCGTCAGGTAGCCCAGGCCGCGGCTGACGTAGACCTGGGCATGTCTGTGGTGGAACAGGCCCTCGGCCAGGTGGCGGTGGCGGATCGGCAACCGCGGCGGCCCGTAGATCGGCAAGCGGACCTGGCCGCCGTGCGTGTGGCCCGACAGCATCAAGTCGAAGTTCGGCGATTCGAACTGGTGAAGCGAGTAGAGCGTCTCGGGATTGTGGGCCAGGGCCACCAGCGGCCGTCCGGGCGGCTCGTGCAGCGCGTCCAAGTCGAAATCGTCCGACCACAGGTCGCCCAGGCCGGCCAGGTGCAGCGTCTGCCCGTCGCGCACGCGGGTTGTGAACTCGTTGACCAGCACCTCGATGCCGGCATGTTCCAGGGCCGTGCGTCCCGCGGCGGCAAACGTCGCAGCCCCATGGACGCCTTTGGGATACGCCGTGCCGTAGTCGTGGTTGCCCAGGCAGGCCACTTTTCCCAGCGGCGCGTCGAGGTCGCGCAGCACCTCTGCCACGTCGGCCACGCGCGTCTGGTTGCCCGTCACGAAATCGCCCGTCAGCACCACGAGGTCGGGCCGCAGGTGGTTGGTCCGGTCCACCCACTCGGCCACCTCGTCGAGGCCGACGGGTTGGTAGTGCAAGTCGGTGAGGTGAGCGATGCGAAGGCCGTTGAAGGCCGTCGGCAGGTCGCGCAGAGCGATGGTCGTGTGGCTGTAGTCGATCCACCAAGGCTCGATGAACCGCGCGTAGCCGAACGTGCCCAGCGCCGCTCCGACCGCCCCGACCGTGCCGTACCCCGCCCAACGAAGAAAGCTGCGGCGACTCAGTCCCCGCCGCGGCTTCGGCATCCTTTCCGAAATCATAGTGAAGCATTATACCGCACCGGGCCGCCGGAATCAAACCTGTCTCGTGAAGGCTCGTGCCGGCACGCGAGGTTATCGTCTCGGAAGCGAGCATTGCACCTTGACTCGGGCCCAGAATCGGCTATCATGCGGCCGTGTGCCCCCTCCGGGACAGGCACCCACCCAATGGGCGATTAGCTCAGCTGGCTAGAGCACTTGCTCGACAAGCAAGGGGTCACAGGTTCAAGTCCTGTATCGCCCACCATTGCTAACTTAAGGCGGCGACTGACTTTAGGTCAGCCGCCGCCTGTCGTTGGGCACCCTGCCAAAACCCTAACAACCCCCAGAAGTGTCAGTTTGGCGTCAGCCTTGTTCAACCCCTGCCCGTTGCGGGGCGGCACCGACGCCCTCCTGGCTCTGAGAACCACCTGGCTCAACGGCCACTGGCAACGACTCTGGCAGTCCAACCCCCTGGCCGCATGAAAACTACCTACTCAAACGGGATGCACCCTTGCTCCATCGACTCGGCCAATTTCCCTTGATGTGAGAAATGTGCGATCATATACTCCCTTTCTTCTGCTTCCATGGTTCGGCCGAAGCGGAACCCCAAGGCATCAGTTTCGGACAACGACGCCCCATCACTGTCTGTTGCATCAACGAGAAAGAGGCACTCCATGCTCACGTTCCGATGTCCTCGCTGCAGGAAGAAGGTGGAGTGCGACGATATCCATGCGGGCAAGAGAGGACGCTGCCCGTCGTGCAATCAGAAACTGATTGTTCCAGTGCTTCGCGAGAAGACACAGCACGAAGACATGCTGCCTGGGGCCGAAGACCTGCATCTGCTGGAGGCCGGTCCGCCGCTGGAGGTATTCGAGGACGAGGACGAGGAAGAAGATGAGCCGTTCTGGTCTGCACTGAAGATCAACAATCCGCAGGTCGTCACGGGCATGCTTGTCGCTGTGACCGCTCTCGTCCTGCTGGCCGTCGTCATGTTCTCGGGAAACGACTCGTCCCCGACAGTGCCGGACAACGGGCAAGAGAGTATTGCTGCCCTGGACGATGAGAACAGAGAGGAGATTGACGAAGGGGACGACACGGACCGCCACGGCACGTTGATAGCGGAGCGGCCACACTCGCAGCGCAGCCAGACACGCCCGCGCAATCAGGTCAATCCGCCCCGCAAGGCCGAGGTGGAAGACGAGGATGACGGCGGCCTTCCGATGATGACCGTTGACGTTCCGCTGCCGACAGGCGTGCCCCCTTCGCCGCGTTTCACGGCCGAGGAGGTCCAGGCCCTCAGCATAAGCATAGACGACGTAGTGAGGTTGCCTGGCATCAGCCATTTGCGGGAGGTCAGCCCGAACGGCCGTCGGGTGCTGTATCTGGAGCGTCACAACGTCTCGAGCGGCAAGCAGCGTTACACCGAGATCGGCATTCGCGGGGATGCCCCCCAGAAGGGCGTGCAAGTCGACGACCAAGTCTGGACCGTCAACGCGCAGTTTTCGGCCGACGGGCGGCGCTGGGCCGTGGGCGTGAAACCTCTCGGCCAGGAAGGGGCTGCCGTACTCATCGACGGCCGGATCGGACCGGTGTTTGAAGAGGTCAAGGACTTCGCCTTCAGCGCTGACGGATTGACGACGTTCTACATCGGGCGTCGTGACAAACAGTGGTTCGTAGTAGTCACTGGGCTGCCTGCTCATCGCGAGTCACGCGGACCAAGCTTGAGCAGTTGGTAATCGTCGACGGCACGGAACATGTGCTGGCGGTCACAGGGAGCGTAGTCAGCAAGAGCCTGATAGTCGACAATGAGGGCCGGACGGCATTCATCGTCCAGCACAAGCAACCCAAGAGTCACAATCACCGGTTTCGGGTTGTCTACAACGGTCGGCAGAGTCCTTCGTTTTCGTTCATCGATCATTCGTCGCTACGGATTACCGACGACGGGCACGTGGCCTTTGTGGCCTCGCAGAATGAATCGCCTCAAGGTTCAAAGCCGGAAGACGTGAAGCTCGTGCAGTTTCTCGGGGGCCAGGTGGCCGACACCCCCGCGGCCATCGCCTGCCTGGCCGGACCCGCCGAGAGCATCTACGTGAGCGACGGTCTGCAACAGGTGGTCGGCGGCGGCAGTTCAGGCGTGATCGTGGTCGATGGCCGCATAACTGTCGTCGATGGTTGGATCAGACGTTTCGTGCGGTCCGACGACGGCAAGCACTGCCTTTGCCTGGCTCGCCGCCCGGACGGCAGCGGCGGCTTCGTGAACTCGCTCTACCTGGATGGTCACGTGGTACAGTATCCCCACACAGTCCCGGGACACTGCATCGCCGCGGAGTTCACGGGCCCACGGGAGTTCTGCGCCATCCACAACAACGCCAACAGGGATTTCTACCGTGTGAGGGTGAAGGTCGGCCCGCCGGCCGAGAAGGCGCCGCTCGAGGTAGCCGAGGCTGCGGCACGACCGGCGGCGACGGATGGCTACAAGGCGCCCTCGGACCGCTACACGCCACAGACCGTGAGACTGGTGCCCCGCATAACGCGCAGCCTCTGCCTTCCCGCCGGCACGCAGTCGCTGGCCATCAGTGCTGACGGCCGGCGGGTTCTCTACGGTAGAAGTGTTCAAGACCCGGACGGACGCGATGGAGAAAGATCCGTTCTGATCGGCGTGGCCGGTGATCGCCCGGTGGTCATGCGAGTCGTGCCGGGCCACGGTGTCAATGACGGCAGGCTTCCCGCACAAGGCAATCGCTGGGCGTGTGTGGTCACGACACCCAAGGACCGGAACAGCAATGTGGCCGTCATCGACACCGGACACAAGGGGCCGGAGTTCAAATCGGTCCACGATGTGACTTTCAGCGCAGACGGCAACACGTTGGCGTACATCGGCACGCGCACGAGTGGCCCTCGCAATGAACCTGTGTATCACGGGTTTCTGGTCATCAATGGCAAGGAGTACGACCTGGGGTGTGCGAGTGCCGGCAACCTGATCGTCAGCGACGACGGCTCTCGCGTCGTATGCACGGGAAGCAAGGACATCCGGTCGGTCGTCGAGTACGTCTTCGAGAATGGGGTCAGACGCTGCGAACTGGGATCGGACACGTGCGCATGGCTGAAGCCCATGCTGGCTCCCGACGGCCGCACCATCGTCTACTCCGGGCCGATGACTCGCGAAGAGATGACACGTCGCCAGGCGCCGTCGGCATGGGCCCTGTTCTTCGATCATGAGCCGGTGGCCTACTTCCAGGGTTCACGGAAACCTGTGTGGAGTCCGGACGCAAAGCACTGGGCATGGGTCACCCGCACGGACTTGTCGGGCAGGACCCCTACGTCCGCAGTGGTGGTCGACGGAAAGCAGCAGCCCGGCCTCTTCTACGAGATCTCGTATCGGACGTTCGAAGTGGACGATCAGGGCCGCACTCTGTTTGTGGCCCGATTGACCTCCCGGAAAGAGCCCCCGAGCTACTGCGTGGTCCGGGGCCTATGGCGGAGTGCTTCGTTTCCCGAGATCGACCCGGGCTCGATTCGCCTGACCACCGATGGCAAGGTGGCCTACATGGTGGCCAAGACCGCCCTTGATGATCTTGACACCAATACGCGTCTGGTGCAGATGGTCGACGACCGCGAGGTCGATCGTCCTCTGGACGCCTCGCAACTGGCGGGACACGGCGGCTACTGCTGGATGACTCGCCTCGGGGGTGTCCCCGTCGACTTCCTCTCGCCAGCGTCGCGCCACCAACTGGTGGTCGATGGCTGGTGGAGATACACGTGTTTGCGGGATGTGCCCATAGCCTACAGTCCTGACGGCCGACACTGCGCCGCTGCCGCGCTGGTGGAGATCGAGGGCGACACGAAGATGCGCCTGCTGATCGATGGAGAGGCGTTTGATCCACCGACGTTCTCTGCCGAGGAGCTCATCAGGCACGGCCTGAGCAGCACGTCTGAACTCAGTCAGCGTCACTGGATCTCGGCAGCCGAGACACTCCGTTTCGACGGCAGACGCATTGTCGGTTGGTTCAAAAGCAACTTGCACGATCGCCCCGTGTATTGCTTCGAGATCGACATCGTGCCGCTGGACGGTAGCCCTGTCGTCGGCCACACGACCGAGGTGGCATCCAATGACGATCACAAGGGAGCGATGGAAGCCGCGGATGTCGACTCGGCCTACGAGCCGCCGTTGTTGAGTGCCAACGGCCGCTTCGTCAAGGACTCGATCTGGATGGCAAGCAGGGTCGTTGACAGGATTAGGCCTCCGGCGGTACCAGGGGTGGTCTGGAAGCTCGTCGCCGTGAGCCGTGACGGCCAGCGGGCTGCCTTCATCCGCGACAACAGTCCACGACGCTCAGGCAAAACAACATCTCCCGATGAGCCTGAAACGTGTGTGATGGACAAGACGGGCGGAGTCGAGACATACGTGGAGGCCGTAACCAACATCGTTTTCTCCGCGGATGGCAAGCACTGGGCGGGCCTTGTCCGGCACCCGGTCGACAGAGAGCAGGCAGCCATCATCAGCGACGGCAAGGTGGGTCCCTATGGCAGTAGCCACAGAGGTCCGTTTTTCCTCGGCGGCAGTGTGTCGCCGACCTACATCGTCAGCCGGAACGAGCGTTTGTTCTTCGTCTCCGACGGAATCGAGAAGCCGTTGCCGGAGTACTGTCGTCAGATCGACAGGCAAGGCATCGTGTCAGCGGGGATGCATATCTACTTCATGACGATATTGGCCAAGGAGGAGCCGTTCGGCGTCGGCGTCTTCGACCGCGACCGGCAGCTCGATCGGGCCGACCGCATCGAGTGGCTGCGCCCGAGCCCGGACGGCAGCCGAGTGGCCTGGCTTCGCATAGAGGAGACAGCCCCCAACGCCGGGCCTTCAGCGCCGATGATGCAGAAGAGGACGCTCGTGGTGGACAGTCGCCCCGTCGGCGACTTCGGGCGTCCCGGAGATTTCATCTGGAGCAATGACGGCAAGCACTGGGCCTGCACCGCATGGAGTGGCAACCGCATTGTGATCCTGCTGGACGGCCGCGAGGTGCCATGCGAGGGAGCCTTGCGGGAACGCACGTTGGCCTTCGATCCAAAGAACAGGCTATGGGGCGTCAAGAGGTGCAAGTCGGGCAACGAGTGTGTCTGGCACGAAGGCCGCCTCGGGCCGGAGTATCCACGTATCGACGCCGAGTCATTGACGCTTCTGCCGAACGGCACGCTGGCGTACTCGGCCTGGAAGGAGCCGATGCACGACGGCAACCCCCTGAGAAAGGCGTTGCGAGTCCAGCTCGTCGATCATCGCGAGGTCGCCAATCTGTGGCAAGGACCGACCACGGATCCGGCCTTGCGCAAGGTCTGGACGACCTACAACACAGTGGTCATCGACGGCGTTCCCTTCACTCCCCAGGTGGACGTCAAGACTCTGATCGAAAGCCCCGGCAAGGAACACTTCCTATGCGTTCTTGCCAAGGATCGCAGTTCCACGGGGCAACAGCCGAGTCTGGCGTGCGTGGACGGAACGATCCTGGGCAATCCGGGCGGCAATCACGGCTTTTTCCGGCTGGCCTTCACGGGGCCAACCACTCTGGAAGCGGTGGCCGGAGTCGGACAGACAATGACCACGTACCGCATATCCATTGTCCGGCGGCCAACGTACAGGACGAGGACCGACGAGGACACGAAGCTGGCCGAAACGTCGCGTCAGACCGCCTCGGGCGAGGCCTTCAAGCGAGCAGAACAGCTTCGAAACCCCCACTCGTACACCATGGCCCTGCGCTATGTCGATCCGGCCTCGCCCAACGACAAGACACTCTCACCCTACGGCAACGTGGTCCTGAATGCCCGCACGCGGATCATCAACGGCGGGCGCGGCGACAGCAACGACATTCAGATTTCGCGAGATGAGGCAAACAAACTGCTGAACTACCTCACGGTCAAGGGCTTCCTGGACTCGTGCCTGAGCATCGAACATCACGTCCCCCTGGCAGATCTGAAAGGCGTCGGCCCGTCGTATCGCCTGGAGTTCACAGTCACGCATGATGTCTGCCTGGCGGAGGACCTGGGACTCAATCCGGCCACGGTCGAGCGGTTGAAGGTGCTTCGCGAAGGAATGCCCGAAGCGGCCCACGCGCAGATGGATGCGCTGCTGGCCAAGCTCGAGGCGCTGGTCCCCGGCTGGCAGAAGGAACACCAGGCCCGCCTGGCACAGTTGACGCGTGGCCGGGCCACGCTCGAGCAACTGCGGAAACGTCTGCCCGACGACTTGCCCGAGTCTCTCTGGACGACCACGACTCTGATGGCCCAGAGCTACCCTGTTCCGGTGCTGATGGCAAAGGACTCGGGCACGATCATTGTGCCATGGGAGTTTGATCGGACCCAACCGATGCGGCAAACGATCATCCACGGAGCGTCGTTCATGGCGACCGGCACCGACGCAACGGTCTGGCGCATGAAGCAACCCTGGTCCGGAAAGCGAGATGTCGCCGGTCGCGTGGCCGCCCACTTGAGGCTCCAAGCCGCGCCGCTCGATCTTGAGAGCGCCGCGGCCACGGATCGGGACAAGCTGCAGTATGAGCAGACCGACCAGTGGCAACGATGCTTTGCGGTCCTGCGGGTCAGCACCGATCCGGTGCGATCCCTGGCATGGGCCGGCCCGGGCGTCAGCAAGCCCTCGCTTGTCAACAGCGGAATCATCGACGCAACGGTTCCCGTTGTGCCGATTGGGCGCGACGAGGTGCTGGCGCTGCATCGGTATCTGAACGAATCAGGCGCGGTGCGCCGCGCCTTCAAGGACGACTGCAAGGGCTTCGATCTGACGCTCAGCGAAATGGATGAAGCCGGTCAAACAAAGACTGTCTTGTCGCAGACTGTCAATCTGGAGCACATGCTGGCCCGCAAGGAAGCCCTGCTCAACGTGTTGGCCTATCACCCGCCGTCGAAGCAGCCCCTGAACGATCTGCGAATGGCCATGGAAGGGCCTCCTGACCCTGCGGTTACTCCCGGAACGGCGCCGCTGGCGTTGCCCCTGTCGAAGCCGCCAGTCGCCTCGGCGGCCCCGGTGGAGGCCGACGGCCACTACAGCCCACAATCGCTACGCGCCGTCACGCGAGTCATCGAGAGGCTTCCTGTGCCGGTGGTACTGGCAAGCCCGGACGCATCCAGGGCAGCCTACGTCGGTGAGGATCGCGGCACCATAGACGTCTACTTCTCGGGCGACCGGGTTATTCCGGACTTCGCACAGCCACAGTTTGTCGCGAAACCGGATGCAATCCCCTGCCGACCGCGGTTCTCATCGCTGTTCACCGAGTATCACGACCTGGAGCGCAATCGCGTGATCCCGATTCAAGCCGAGAGGAAACTGCCCGCGCCGAGGTACCGCAAGCATGACTCCCAATTGATCAAGTTCAGCCCCGGCGGCCATCGCGCGGTCTATCTGGCCAGGAAGCCCGGCGCCATGTTCCCGCGGATGGTGATCGACGGCCGTTGCGGGCCGGAGATCTCGTCGTCAGGATTGTCCACCATCGTCTTCAGCCCGAACGGAAAACGTCTGGCATGGACGAGTAACTACCGCACAATGTCCGCATCGCTGTTCGTTGACGGCAAGACCATCGTCGAAGACCGACGGATCATAGAAAGGTTTCGCCATCCGGCGCCGATGTTGAGCAAGTTGGAGCACTGGTACCAGTCCTCGGGCACAGCCAGTTTGACCTCCTTCCTGGAAAGGTATGAGAGCAGCATCGTCTTCAGTCCGGACAGCAAGCACGTGGCCTATCTGTTCCGTCTGCCGGAGAGCCTTGATGGTGGCTCATGGAACACTGTCGTGAACATCGATGACCGCGAGATTGCGACCCACGAGGATGTCGTAGGCATGGCTTGGTCGCCCGACAGCCGCCGCCTGGCCTACGTGGAACGCAGAGGCGTCAGAAATCAGAAGCCTCAGGAGGAAACGGACCGTGTGATCTGCGGCGACATGGTCGGGCCGTGGCACAGCCGCGTTGCAGAGGAGCGGCTCGTGTTCAGCCCCGACAGTCGCCGCGTAGCCTACGTCGCCATGGAGACCCGCAGGGGTCCGTTCTCGGTCGTGCTGGACGGCAAGCCACTCAGACCGTACGCGTTCATCGATCCTGATTCACTGTGGCTCGGAGCCGACGGTTCGGTCCACTTCACGGCGGCCACCCAGGGTGACGCCCAGACGGTCAGACTGACATGGGATCGCGGCTCGACGCTGGACGACAGTCTGAGAATTGGACAGTGGGTCGATGTGGTGGATGCAGTCGAGACGCCGCTCGACATCCTGCCGCGAAGGCACGTCGTCAGCACCGACTTGAAGCGGCGGGTGCGTGTGCTCGTGGACAACCGGCAGTGGCCGGTCTCCCCAAGGAGCGGCCTGCTATGCACAATCGAGGACGGGGCGCTCCGCGCCGGTCCGTACGCCAACGTGCTCGGTCCCGAACTCAGCCCCGATGGTCGCCACTGGGCGGCCGTGATCTGGCAACCGGCCGACAGGCAGTCCATGGCGCTGGTCGTCGATGGGGTGGAACTGCCCGTTCCTCCAGGCTACGAAACGTGCCACGCCCTGTGCTTCGCGGAGAACAACCTCGTCCGACTGGTGCTCGGCGGCCAGAGCACTGCGATCGTGGAGACCTGGCTTGTGGGCAAATGAGCGGCCACCACACGCCATGGCCGTCCCCCGTTCGGGTCGCGGCAGTGGGGGTGACTGCGGCAGTGGACGGTGTCGACAAAACGCTCGGGCATCAGATGGGCCTCACACCGGCACTGCTGCCGTAGACGGCGATGAGGATCGAGCACACGGCAGCCGAACGGATCGAGGGGGCGACTCAGGATCGAGGTGAGGACTCAGCTTGGGATCTGTGACCGAGTTCGTCCACCGCCCGACATTGAGGATGAACTCCTTGAGGTGCGGCGCCTCGAGGGCCGCCAATCCCTTGCGAAGTGCGCCGCTTCGGCTGTGGGGACGGATGCCGGTTACGCACAGGATAGCCGCCAGGGCTGCGGCGGGGGGAACTGGCTACCTGATTTGCGAGATGACCGATGAGTAGACGACACGTATTGAGAGACTGGCTGCACTTGCGTCGATGGAAACGAGGGACTCGTTGCACAGGCGCAGAGATTCGAGTGCTGGAAGCCTTACTGCCGGGTGACGACTATCGCGCCAGGCAGTTGCTGATGCAAGCCAAAGATCCCCCTGAGGTGCGAAGGCAGTTGGTCGGGGTCGATGGCTACAGGCTGACGATTCCCCATGTGAAGGATGGGGCATACTGCATCGATTTAGAACGGGACTTAGACTCTCCGTTGCTGCATGTTAGGGATTCGATGACCGGGCGCAAGTTAACATTTGCGGCAAGGATTCTTAGAGGGGGATTCCTATACGAACTGGCTGGTACTGCAGAGGATGGGCAGGCATGGCCACTTGCCTGGCACCCCATGATTACGAAGTCAAGTATCGTCAACTGGTTGCCGCAGGGGATGGATGCAACGACGCGGCTGCGTGTTATGGAGGAACTGGCAACATGGTGCGACATCGACATCGGAATACTACGCTCCAGCCACGAGGGGCTTCTGCGTATCTCGGGACCTGCGTCCTCAAATGACATCTCGATGACAGAGCGGCGGCTAGGAGTCGGTCTGCCTGCTGCATACAGGCACTTTGTAGAGATTTGTGATGGATTCGAGATACTCTACGGAAGACCCTATGTCGTTTGTGGCACGCGCGACGTGTATTCTACACAAGTGCAAGGAATGCGGTTTCTTGTTATCACGGAACTCTACGAGAATGGAGTAGTGGCCATAGACCCCGCAGCTGGCCCTGGAAGAGCCGTTGTGCTGTTGCGCGGCGAGGCAGCTGGGGTAGAGGTGATTGGAAGCCTCCGGGAGCACGTTCGAGATAGCCTCGGGTGGCTTAAGGACGTCGCTGTTCCGAAGGGCAAGGGAACCGATGCAACCAGCTGATGTGTTCCTCCCGGCAATATCGGGGCTGGATCGCTCATTATGCACAAGTCCGCACAAGTCCGGGGACACAATTCCGGCAATTCTGGGGACAATTCCGCAATTCCGGGGACACCATACGTATCTCCTTGACGGGCAATCATGTGAACAGGCAGGATGGTGTTATGGCGAGGCTGGCACGGGTGGTGGTTCCTGGGATTCCGCATCACGTTACGCAGCGTGGCAACC
>JAAYDY010000100.1 GCA_012729015.1 Phycisphaerae bacterium
CAACCCGCGAGTGGTCAAACGCACCCAGTCGAAGTTCCCCAAGAAACGACCCGAACACTATCGGTCTCCACCACCGATCACACTCTTCAGCGAGGCGGTCGTCATGCTTAACTGAACCGTATTGGGGTATAACCTGTTCATCGGCTGCTGGGCGTGGGACACGAAGAAAGGCGAGCCCAACACATCGTGCGAGCAGAACGCCCCGTGGCTCCTGGCGAACGCGCGGAAAAAGGCCATCCGGGTCGATTCGCCGGGCAATCCGCCGATTATGGCCGACGAGATGAACTACGATGCAGGAAAATCCGTGCCCTGGACGGGGTACTACCATCATCCGAACCGGGAGGACGTCGTCAGTCCGGCCAGTCCGAAATACGTCTTCGAACCCGGCGGCGGCGGTCACACGCTGTTTCTGAGCGGGGCGGTGGACTGGTACGAATGGGAAGAACTCCTGGCCGAGTCTGAGGCCGAGGATCACACGCCGCAGTTGCCGTTCTATCCCAATGAGGGCTTCGCCCGCAAGGGCTTCGCCGGCTGGGAGCCGCGCGACGACCAGGTGGCGGCCGACTGAACACCGTGCGGTCCGGTGCGGGAAGCGGGCGCACGTCATGCTTGTAGATACGCAGGCTGTCGCACCGCAGAAACGGGGGGTGCCACACTTTGGCGCCGCCTGCGGCCCTCGACTGTGCTCGGGCCAGGACGTCGCTCCAAAGTGTGACACCCTTAACCACAAACGTGACGTGCCCCCTGCCCGGCCACAGAAGCCGAAAGACCCTATCGCCTCGACGGGCATTCGGCTATGCTGAAGGCTCTACGGAACGAAATCGCCCTGGTCATTGCGCCGCGAAAGGACGCCGCGGCAAAGGAGAGGACCCATGAAACACCAGCAGCGCAAAGGCATCGTCACGATTCACGGCCACCCCGTCACGCTCCTGGGCCCCGAGCTGAAGGTCGGCGACAAGGCGCCGGCGGCGCGGCTGGCCGATGCCGAGTTCAAGGAGGTCAAGCTCTCGGACTTCCGCGGCAAGACCTTGCTGATCAGCGCCGTGCCGAGCCTCGACACGCCGGTCTGCTCCATCCAGACCAAACGGTTCAACGAAGCGGCCGAGAAGTTGCCCGAGAGCATCGCGGTCCTGACGATCAGCCAGGATCTGCCGTTCGCCCAGTCGCGGTTCTGCGGTGCCGAGAACATTCGTAAGATTCGCGTCCTCTCGGACCACGTCCGCCGCGAATTCGGCAAGCGTTACGGCATCCTGATCCGCGAGAACGCCCTGTTGGCGCGCAGCGTGTGGGTGATTTCGCCCCAGGGCCAGATCGTCTACTGCGAGATCGTCCCCGAGTTGACCCACGAGCCGGACTACGCCAAGGCCCTGGCCGCGGCGAAGGCCTGAGACCCTGTTGCCCCCTGGAGGAGTACCTGATGAAGAAGCTGCTTCGTTTCGTGTTGGTGGTGGTCGCGGTGCTGGCGGTGGCCGTCGGCGCGGCGTGGTATTTCATCGATTCGCTGGCCAAGAAGGGCATTGAGGAGGGCGGCACGTACGCCCTGCGCGTGCCGACGACCGTCGAAAGCGTCAACCTGAGCCTGCTGAAGGGCTCGATGACCATGGACGGCCTGACGGTCGCCAATCCCGAGGGCTACGAAACGCCGCACCTGATCAAGAGCGGCCGATTCGACCTCCAGGTGGATCCCGGGACGGTCTTCGGCGAGACGGTCCACGTCAAGGGCTTCCGCCTGAACGGCCTGGACCTGAACATCGAGCAGAAGGGTCTCGGCAAGACCAACGTGTCGCAGATCATGGACAACCTGAAGCGGTTCCAGGGCGCCGACGCGGACACGGCAGAGCAAGAACCGGGCGGCAAGAAGGTGGCCGTGGACGAGATCGTGATCGAGAACGTCGTGGCGCATGTGCAGTTGCTGCCCGTGGGCGGCAAGGCCTCGACCGTCAAGGTGGAGGTGCCGAAGATCGTCCTCAAGGACGTCACGAGCGACAACGCCAAGGGCGTGGCCATCAGCGAACTGATCGCCCGGGTGCTGCCGGCCATTCTGAACCAGGTGCTGCAACAGTCCGGCGGCCTCATCCCGGACGACCTGGCCGGCTCGCTGCGAACGGATCTGGCCGGAGCCATCGAGTCGCTCGGTGGCGGGGCCGGGAACCTGTTCAAGCAGTCTGGCGGCGACCTCGGCAAGGGCCTGGAGGACGCCAAAAAAGGCATCGAAGACGCCAAGAAGGATCTTGGCGGCGCCCTGAAGGGGCTTCTGGATCGGGACAAAAAGCCGGCGGAATAGTCGGGAAGATGCCGGCGGAAATGACCGTGTCCGTGGCGCCCGCACAGCCGAGGGCGGCTGTGCCACACCTTCTCAACGGACCACTGACGCTGCTGCGTGGCATGGGTACGCTGGATTTCCCATGGGTGCGATCGACCGTGGGACGCCCGCGAAGAACCAGGGGCAGGATGCCCCTGGGACGCACGGGCAAGATGCCCGTGCCACGGCGAGGCGGCCACACAGCGATGTCGCACTAATCGCCGTCCCGTGCCTCAAGATTCCCGGGTAGGCCATCGACGAACGTGCGAATCTCGTCGCGGATGCGGCGATAGCAGTCCATCGCCTCGCGCTCGGTTCGCGTGTTGGCGGCAAGTTGCGGCGGATCGTCGAACCCGACGTGAACCACGCGCGTCGCGCCGGGAAAGAGCGGACAGGTCTCGTGCGCGTGATCGCAGACGGTCACCACGTAGTCGAACGGAATGTCGCGCAAGTCGTTGACGTGCTTGGCATAGTGCTGCGAGATGTCCACGCCGGCCTCGGCCATGACCGCGACGGCCCGGCGGCTCAGGCCCGCCGGCTTCACCCCGGCCGAGTACGGCTCGATGCAGTCGCCCTTCAGGTGCCGGGCCCACCCCTCGGCCATCTGGCTGCGGCAGGCGTTGCCCGTACACAGAAACAGCACTTTCAGCTTCTCGGCCATGGGCCTCTCCCCGGCAGGGTCCGACAACAGGACGTCACGTCGCCCGGACGACTCCGCGTCGTCCTCGGCGGTCCATGGCATTATACGGGGGGATGATCCGCAGACGTGTCAGTTTTCGGTTTTCTGATCGCCGGCGACCTTGGGTCGCGGGGGCAGCGTGCGGCCGCTCCGCGCGGTGATCGCGTCCTCGTCGGCCTGATCCAGCCGACCGTTGCCGTCAACGTCGCATCGGTGCACCAGCGCGCCGCCGGCGCCGGCTGCCGCCATGCGCAGGGCCGCCACGTCGGCGTAGTCCACGCGGCCGGAACCGTCGGTGTCGCCGACCAGGGCGGCCGCCTCGCACCGGCGCGTGCCGCCGATGCCCGTGCCCGCGACGCCGCGCACCTGGTCGCCGAGTGACAGGCTGTAGCGGTCGCCGTCGTCCAGGGCCTCGGCCAGTTGGACCACCAGGACCGTATCGCCGCCCTGGAGCGACATGCCGGCCACCATGTCCGACAGGTCGCCGCCGAGTTGGCCTCGGATGCTCAGGGCTCCGACGCCCAGGGTGGTCGGATCGACCGGCCCGCTGAACGTCAGCCGCAGGCAGGCAATGCCCGCGCGACGCGATTCGACGTATCCGGCGGTGACCTCGGCGCCGACCATGCCGGCCTCGCCGTGACGGGCCAGGACTTCCCACTTGAGCAGTCGCGTCGCACTGACGGGGGGCGCCTCGGCCGCCGTGGCCGCAGGACACGGCCAGACGCACCACACCGCCACCAGACACATCCACGCCAGCGGTCGCACAGGCAAGTCTCCAGGACAGCCCCGAACACCCCGGCGGCCCATACCCCGGCCGATTCCAGGCACTGAAAGCGTACCCCACGCCCCCGGAAAAGTCAACTGCTTCGCATGTTGCTTCGCATGCTGCCCCGCCCTCGGCCCAACTCGGCCCCTTCAGGGCTCGCGGCAACTCCCTTGTCGCCACCGGGAGGGGCGGATAGAATGCCCGTCCCATGAACCACGCCGCGCCCATTCCTGCCGCCCACGATGCGACGAGCGACGCCGCGGCGGCCATGTCGCCGCGCAGGGCCCGCCTGCTGGTCCTCGCGCTGGTGCTCTACGGCCTCGCGATCGGCCTGCCGCAACTGGGCGCCGCGCCGCTGTCGAGCCACGAGTCCCTGGCGGCCGACCGGACGCGCGGCCTGATGACGCACGGCCGGTGGGTGGTGCCGTACAGGAACGGCCAGCCCGACATTCTCAAGCCGCCGCTTCCGTTCTGGACGGGCGGGGCCGTGGCCGCCGCCTGGGGCGAGGTCAACGAATGGACGGCCCGGCTGCCGACGGTGGCCGCCACGCTGGCCACGATGCTCCTGCTGGTCGCCTGGATCCGCCGCGCCGTCCACTGGCCCGCGGCCCTGACCACGGCCCTGGTCTTCCTGACCTGCGGCGGCGCGCTGCACTGGGGACGCCGCGCCGAAGTGGACATGCAATTGTGCTTCTGGACCACGGCGGCGCTGGCGACCTACTGGTTCGCCCTCGGCGAGCCCGTGCGACTGCGGCAGGTGCTGCTGTTTGTGGCCATGTGGCTGTCGCTCGGCCTGGGCATCCTGGCCAAAGGCCCCCTGCCCCTGGGCATCTGGCTCGTCACGGTCGCCGGGCACACGATCCTGGACCGCCAGTGGCGACAATTGCGGCAGATGCTGCCGATCGCGGGGCCGCTGATCATGGCAGCCGTGGTCCTGCCGTGGGCCGCGGCCGTCCTGGCCCTGGTGCCCGACGCCATGGACATCTGGTTTCACCAGTCGCTGGGCCGCGCCGCCGGCGAGCTCGGCCACGAGAAGCCCTGGTACTTCTATCTCGTCCAGGCCCCGCTGCTCTGGATGCCCTGGCTCGTGCCGGTGGCGGTGGGCCTGTGGCGGGCCTTCGTTCCGGGCGGCATGGCCAAACCGCTGCGGACGTTCCTGTTGTGCTGGGCCGTCGGCGGACTGACGCTCCTGTCGTTCAGCGCGGGCAAGCGGCTGTTCTATGCCCTGCCCTGCCTGCCGCCGGTGATGATCCTGGCCGGCGTCGGCCTCGACTACATGCTCCGAGGGGCCCCGCGACGGCTGCACGGCGCGGGTCTCTGGGTCTTCCGCCTGCACTGGCTCGCCGTGGTCGGCGCCGCGGTCGGCGCCTGGTTCGCCGCCCAGCGCTACGACGAGTTCCGCACGCCGATCCTGGTCGTCGGCCTCATCGGCGCCATGGGGCTGGCCGCCGTGCTGGCGCTCTATGGTCTCGGCCGTCGCGCGGCGTCGCTGACGGTGCTGGCGGCGGTCCTGCTGGCCGCGTTCCTGGTCGCCACGGTCGGCATCATCACGCCGATGGAGACTCTTGGCAACTACCATGCCCGCCTGGGCCGCGCGCTGGCCGAGCCCTCCGCCCGCGGCGACGTGGCTGTCCTCGGCGAGGCCGACCCCGAGCTGGTCTTCTACGCCGGCCGCCCGCTGCCGGTCCTGAAAACCCCGGACGAGGCCGATGCCTGGGCCCGTTCGCGATCGCGCGCGATGCTCGTGACCGGAAGCGGGCCTCAGGCCCTCCAGATGCGTCAGCGCGGCCCGTGGCGCGAGGTCGCGCTCGTGCCCCCGCCCGGCGGCGACATGCACCGCGAAGACGTCACCTATGTCGTGCTGGAATGGTTGCCGCGACTTGAACCGTGATCGGCGGAATCTCGGACGGTGCCTTACGCCGGCCAGGGAACCGATTTCGGGAGGGCCTTGCGCTGGACGGCGGCCAGTTGCCTGCACCCGCGGCCGGCCAGGGCGAGCAGCCGCTGGAGGTCGCGCCCCGCGAAGGTGTGTCCCTCGCCGGAGGCCTGGACCTCGATGAACCGCCCGTCGGCGGTCATCACAACGTTCATGTCCACCTCGGCCACGTGGTCCTCGGCATAGGCCAGGTCGAGCCTCGCCTGCCCGTCGACCACGCCGACGCTCGTCGCCGCGGCGGCACCCACAAGCGGCCACTCGCCGGTCGGCAACTGCGTGCGCTTGCGGTGCAGCGCCAGGGCCAGTGCCACGTACGCCCCGGTGATCGACGCCGTGCGCGTGCCGCCGTCGGCCTCCAGCACATCGCAATCCACCGTGCACGTCAACCCGTCCAGCCGCGACAGGTCGGCCACGGCCCGGAGGCTGCGACCGATGAGCCGCTGAATCTCGATCATGCGCCCGTCGGTGCGGCGTTCCTTGCGCTGGCCGGTCGAGCCCGGGAGCATCCCGTACTCGGCGGTAATCCACCCGCTGCCCTTGCCCTCGAGAAACTTCGGCACGCCCGTGGCCACGGCCGCCGTGCAGATGACGCGCGTGCCGCCCAGTTCGATCAGGCACGAGCCGTCGGCCTTGCGAACGTACCCGGGGCGAATCCGCACCGGCCGCATCTGGTCCGCCCTTCGTCCGTCCGGTCGTGGCATAGGGAGCCTCCTGTGTGTGGGCAATCCGGTCTCTGTCGCGCGAAGTACGTAGAGTGGCTGCTTGACGCAGTCCCCGAGCACCGTCGAAGGGCCGTCAGGTTCCGAGCGTGTCGAGGAGCAGCCACGCGGATGGGTAGAAGCGCTTCCCATGCCTGACGGGGCAGGCATGGCACCCAACAGGCGCGCGACCGCTTGACGGAGCGCCCGAGCGCCATCGAGGGCGGCCAGGGCGCCCGGAGCTCAACCTACAGCCCCTCGCGTCCCTTCTGGAGCAACAGGTGCAGCACGGCTTTCTGGGCGTGCATGCGGTTCTCGGCTTCCTGGAGCACGCGGGACTGCGGCCCGTCGAGCACCTCGTCGGTAATCTCCACGCCGCGATACGCCGGCAGGCAGTGCATCACGATGGCCTCGCGCCGGGCGGCTCGCATCAGGGCAGTATCCACGCAGTAGCCCTGGAAATCCTGGAGGCGTTTCTGCTTCTCGTCTTCCTGCCCCATCGAGACCCACGTGTCGGTGTAGATCACGTCGGCGCCGGCCATGGCCTCCTGCGGATCGGGAATCAGTTCGTACCGCAGGGCCGGCACGTCGCGCCGGGCGCCGGCCAGGAACGCCTCGTCCAGTTCGTACCCCTTCGGCGCCGCCAGGCGAAACGTCACGCCCAGCCGCGCGCACAACAGGCACAGGCTCCGGGCCACGTTGTTGCCGTCGCCCACGAACACCCACGTCCGGCCGCGCACCTCGCCGAACTCTTCCATCGCCGTCAGCATGTCGGCCAGCGCCTGGCACGGGTGCGAGTAGTCGCTGAGGCCGTTGATCACCGGCACGCGGCTGTGGGCGGCGAGTTCGGTGATCGTCTCGTGAGCGAACGTCCGGGCCATGATGCCGTCGACGTACCCGCTCAGCACGCGCGCGACGTCCTTGGTGGCCTCGCGCCGGCCCAGGCCGATCTCCGCCGGCGACAGGTAGAGGGCCCGGCCGCCCAACTGGTTCATCCCGACCTCGAAGCTCACGCGCGTCCGCAGGCTCGGCTTCTCGAAGATCATCGCCAGCGTCTTGCCGGCCAGCGAGTCCACGGCCCGGCCGCACGCCAGGTGCGCCTTGAGCTCCTTCGCCGTCGCAAACAGCTCGTTCAGGTCGGCGTCCGACAGGTCGTTGATGTTCACCAGGTGGCGGGCGTCCATGTCATTCGGTCTCCTCCAGGGCCTCGGCCAGAATGGCGATGCCCTGCTCGACTTCCTCGCGCGTCACGGTCAGCGACGGCATGAACCGCAGGACCGTGTCGTGCGTGCAGTTGGTCAACATGCCCTTCTCCAGGCACTTCTTGAACACGGCGGCGCCGCCGACGGCCAGCTCGATGCCGATCATCAGCCCGATGCCGCGCACCTGCTTGATCTTCGGCTGCTTCTGCTGAAGCTCGCGCAGGCGGCCCATGGCAAACGCACCGACTTCGTTGACGTGGTCCAGAAGCTTCTCGTCCAGGATCGTTTCGAGCACGGCACAGGCGGCTGCCGCCGTCAGGGCGTTGCCGCCGAACGTCGAGGCGTGCGTGCCCGGCTTCATGCTCGCCGCCACCTCGGGCTTGGCCACAATCGCCCCGATCGGGACGCCGCCGCCGAGGTGCTTCGCCAGCGTCATGATGTCGGGCACCACGCCGCTGTGCTGGTACGCAAACATCTTGCCCGTGCGGCCGACACCGGTCTGCACCTCGTCGAACATCAGCACCATGCCGCGCTCGTCGCACAGGTTTCGAAGCCCCTGGAGGAACTCGTCCGTGCAGACGTTCACGCCGCCCTCGCCCTGGATCGGCTCGACCAGGATGCCGCACGTCTCGTCGTCCACGGCCCCGTAGACCGCGTCCAGGTCGTTCAGCGGCAGGTACTCGAATCCCGCCAGCAGCGGCTGGAACCCCTGGTGATACTTGCTCTGGGCCGTGGCGCTGATGGCGCCGAACGTGCGGCCGTGGAACGAGTCCTCGAACGTCAGCACCTTGTACTTCTCGCGCGGCGTGTGCAGCCGCGCCAGCTTGATCGCCGCTTCGATCGCCTCGGCCCCCGAGTTGCAGAAGAAGCACTTGCCGCCGAACGACTGTTCGCTCAGCAGCTGCGCCAGGCGGCCCTGCGGCTGCGTGTACATGTGGTTGGCCATGTAGATCAACTGGCCCGCCTGCTCGCGGATCGCCGCCACCAGGCGCGGGTGGCAATGACCCAGCGCCGTCACCGCCCACCCGGCGAACAGGTCCAGGTACTCCTTCCCGTCGGCGTCCCAGACGCGGCTGCCTTCGCCCCGGACAATCACCACCGGCAGACGGCCGTAGTTGGCCACCACGTACCGGTCGAACAGATCCAGAGTTTCCTTCGTCGACAACACGTCGGCCATCCTTGCTGCGCTCCTTCCAGCATGTGGCAGGCTCCCGGCCTGCCCGCCCGTCAACACATCGCCGCGGCTTTCAGGCCGCGTCTATTGCTCCACCACCTGCGTCCCCACGCCCGAGTCGGTGTAGATCTCCAGCAGCAGCGAATGCTTGATCCGACCGTCGATGATGTGGGCCTTCTTCACCCCGCCGGCCACCGCCGACAGACAACACTCCACCTTCGGAATCATGCCGCCGGTGATCTTCCCGTCGGCAATCAGCTTCTCGATCTCGCGCCGCGTGAGCGTCGAGGCCATGCTCGATGGGTCGTCCGGCTCGGTCCGGATGCCGTGCGTGTCCGACATGTTCACCAACTTCTCGGCCCCCAGCGCCACCGCCACGCGCCAGGCCGCCGTGTCGGCGTTCACGTTGTACACCTGGCCGTCCGGGCCGATGCCCAGCGGCGCCACCACCGGAATCACGTCCTCCTGCGTCAGGCGCGACAGGATCCACGTGTCCACCTCGGTCACTTCGCCCACGAAGCCCAGGTCCACATCGGCACCGGCGGCGTCCTTGCCCGCCTTCCTCGCCGCGCGCAGCACCGGACGGCTCAGCGGGTGAATCGGCTCGGCCTGCGCCCCCACCGCACGGATCGACTCGACCAGGTCGCGGTTGATCTCGTGGATCAGCACGTCCTGGGCGATCCGCAGCGTCGCCGCGTCGGTGTATCGAAGGCCGTTGACCCACGTCGGTTCGAGCCGCGCTTCTTTCATCGCCTTCGAGATGGCCGGGCCGCCGCCATGGACCAGGATCGGATGAATGCCCACCGTCCGCATGAAGACGATGTCCGTCATCACGCTCTGCTTGGCCGCGGCATCTTCCAGGAAGCTGCCGCCGACCTTCACCACGACGGTCTTGTCGTGAAACCGCTGGATGTAGCTCAGCGCCTCGATCAGCGCCGAGGCTTTTGCCGTGACTTCTTCCACAGGCATCTCCTTTCACACCGGACCGAGACGGCACGCGCCGCCTCCGCCCACACGCCGTCGCCTCCGCCCGACGGCTCGCCCATGGCCATCGCCGCCGACACAGAGGGAAACCGCTAAAATAGCTCCCCGCCGACGATTTTCAAAGGAAAAAGACCCGCCGATGCACGGCCGGGAGGCATGCCCGATCTTTCTGGCAGCACGACAGAGGTGGTCTTGCCGCGGCAGGTGACGAGTTGAACGGCGGTTGTCGAACGTGAGGACCGCCTGCGTTTTGCCGAACTCTGCACATGGACCGAGAACTCAGGCCCGACAGGGCCGGCAAGAGTGTAGCCGGAGGCGCTGGGCCGGCCGCCGTCGGCCGGACCGAGCCTCCGGTATCGGAGTCCACCTCTCCTTCAAGCCCCGAAGGGGCGCGACCTGTTTGGCCACAGAGCGGGTCGCGCCCCTTCGGGGCTTGGAGTTCTTGAGGAGGCCGTTACCGGGGGCTACGGCTCGACGAAACGGCCGTCGAGCCTCCGCCCCCGGCTAAGCTCTCGTCGGCCCTTCGGGCCTCAGGTGCCGGCGCGACAGGGGGTAACCCAGAAGGCCTGAGGCACAGGGCCATTCGGCGTGCCTGACGGGGCAGGCAGCTGGCATGGCCACGCTGGCGTGGCCATGGTCCTTGGCGCCTCGCTCCGCGGCCTGCATCTTCACATGGCCCAACGGTCCACCAGGTCGGCGGCCGCCGCGGGCAGGAGGCCCGCCAGGTGCGCCAGGTCGAGAATCGTGAACCGCGACCGCATCTGGTGGGCGTGCAGCACGGCCTCCAGCAGCCGCCCGCGGTCGCAGCGGATGTCGGATGCCGTCAGTGCCCCGCCTCCGCGACCCAGGCAATCGCGAATCGTCGCCGGCGGCCTGTGCATCGGCTGCAACGCCGCCCGGAGCCGCGGCCAGACGTCGCCCTCGCAGAGCCGGCGCTGCGCCTCGCGCAGCCGCGGCAACTTCTCGGCGTAGTGCTCGGCCACGACCCCTGCCAGCGGCCCCCAGAAGGCCGCGTCGATTTCCTGCGGCGCGTCGCGCCAGGCGGGGCGCTCGGCCGACAGCAGCCGCTCGTACAGCGCCGCCGCCAGCACCGTGCCGACGCCCACCTGCCGCCCGTGCAGGTCGTGCGGGCGGCCGTCCAGCGAGGCCATGGCGTCGAGCGTATGACTGATCATGTGCTCGCCGCCCGAGGCCGGGCTCGACGTGCCGGCCAGCGTCATCGACACGCCCACCAGCAGCAGCGCCGCCAGGAGGGCCTCCATCGCCTCCGGATCGCCGTCGGCCAGCCGTTCGGGCTGCTGGAAGTACAGCGGTTCGACGTCGGCCGCCAACGTCGCCGCACGTTCGACGTACTCGTCGCCGAAGAGCAGGTGGTTCAGCCGCCAGTCCATCGTGCTGACGCTCTTGGCCACCACGTCGCCAAGTCCGGCGGCGGTCATCTCGGGTGGCGCGGCCCGCAGCACCGCCGGATCGGCCACGACGGCGCGCGGCGGCCGGGCTCGCACCAGCGTCTTCACGCCGCGCACCGCCGGAGCCACGTTCGCCGAGGCGTACCCGGTCATGCTGCACGCCGTGGCGAAACACACGTACGGAATGCCCCGGTCGCCGGCCAGCCACTTGCCCAGGTCGCTGATCACGCCGCTGCCGACGGCGACGAGCATGGCGGCGCCGCTCAGGTCGCGCTCCAGCGACGCCTTGGTCACGTCGTCGCACACGGGCGACGCGCCGGCGCGCGGATCGGGCACGATCGTCTCACGCACCGTCCACCCGGCCTGTCGCAGCGACGCCGCCACCGCGCGGCCGGCCACCGCGTGCGTCCGAACGTCCGCCAGCACTGCCGCCGCCCCCACGGTCCCGCCCAGCACGTCGGCGCACACGCCCGGCATCCGTTGCGCGGCATCGGCGACACACATCACGAGTCGTGGCTCAATCGTCGGATCCCATTGCCGCACCCGGGCGAAGGCCGTCGCCAGAACCTCGGTTCCCATGAACGTCTCCTCCCGCGCCCGCAGTCGCGAGCCGGACCGCAACGATGGCCGCTCACGGCATCAGTTCGACCAGTTCGGCCTCTCGCAGCAACTGGGCGAACTCGTAGCGGAAATAGGGTTGCGTGCAGGCATCCTTGCGGCCGCAGGCCGTGGACACCACGATCACCAGGTCCGCCGGGAGGAACAGGATGTTGTGCAGGTTGTCGTCCTGGGTGGCCACGGGGTAGCCCATGAGGGCCTGCGTCCGGGCTTCGTCGAACCAGCGATGGTTCTTCCGGATACCGTCCAGGAGCGGCGCGAGGTGGTCGCCGTGGGCCACGACGCCATTGCCGCCCGGGTTCGAGGACGGCTGCCCGAGCCCGGTGACGTTCACGCCTTCGGGCGAGGTGGCCACCGTCTCGGCGCGCATGGCGTTGCCGTCGCTGATGAGATAGCGCACCTGGGCCGTCCGAGGGGCCGCCTTCAGCGCCGCCAGGGCTTCGTCGGCCGAGGAGCATCGCTCCAACAGTCGCCGCACAACCAGAGGCGTCGGCTCGCTGTCCCAAAGGCCCGAGCCGTCGCCGGCGCCGCCGCTGACGGCAAGCTTTCGCCCGTTCATTCCGTCGAGGCACCCGATCAACCCGGCGTAGCCGACCGACACCAGCGGCTGCGCCCCTTGCTTGCGGATGAGCATCAACGTCGCGGTGTCCTGCACGTCGAGCCCCGTCAGGCAGTCGAGCACGCGGCCATGAAGCAGCTTGCCGCCGCGGCTGGCCGGGCCCGACATGGCGAAGCTCGTGCCTCGTCGCATCGCCGGCCACGTGTTGACCAGTTGCACCTCGTCCAGCGACACGTCGGCGGCCTTGGCCAGGGCGGCCATCTCGTCCTTGTACTCGGCGGCAATCTGCGGCGACTGGGCGGCCCAGGCCTTGCGGCACTCGTCCAGAACCCACGAGCCGCGACGCAGGCTCTCGTGCAGGCAGTTGGCGTACAGCAGCGAATCCACCGTCCGCGACACTTCGCGGGCCAGGAGCTTGCCGTGCTGCGCGCCGATCTCGCGCGGCGTCCCGGCCAGCATCGCGATGCGGCGAGCCTTGCGGATGACGAGCAAGCCGGAACCGTCCTTGCGCCGCCGGTCTACGAGCGGTCGCGGATGGTCCAGCCGATAGGCGATCTCGCAGGCCCGCACGGCCCCACGCATGAGCGTTCGCTCCAGCTCCACCCGGTCCACGCGGATCGTCTCGAACGCGTCGCCGGGCAGGTCGGGCAACCGGGCCTCGCCGTCGAGCCGATAAACGACGCGGCCCGGGCCAGTGTCGGAGGCCCACGCGATGCTCGCGATGGCGCCGGCCTGGGTGTCCACGGTGATCGTGAACTGGCGCCCGTTGACAGCCTCGCTGCTGCGCAGGATCACGGACCCGTTGGCCGAGGGCTGCTCGACCAGCTTGAGCATGCCGATCATCTGCAAGGCCATGACGCGGCTGTCGGCCGCGCCGCGGATGATCTCGGTGGCGGCGGAGAGGTCTCCGTGGGCGGCGGCGAGGCGCTGCGTGAAGGCGTCGAAGGCAAGGGCGTCGGGGCCCTGGGGCGTCGGCCCTTCGCCAAGGAACACGCGGCGGCCGACATGGTCGATCAGGGCCGCGGCGGAGGCTGTCCGAAGCAGCGTCAGGCGGCTCGATGCGCCCTGGGCCAGCGTACAGGCAAACTCCCCGTCGCCGCGGCGCACCAGGGTCAGCCGCGACGCCTGCGGCTCTGCGCCGTTGGCCTGCGACCCGAAGGTGACCTCGATGTCCCAAGTGAAAGCGGCCAGGCGGCCGTTGACGATGCGGTGCGGCCCGTCGAGGCTTCGGGAGAAAGCGTCGAGGCCGGCCTGGCTGGTGGTCTCGGCGCGCGCGGCCGTGGAGGCTGCGAGGCCGATGGCCGCCCAGAAGATCAGCCGCCGATGTCCCATCGTCCCGGCACTCCGTCCTGCTTCGGCGCGGTTACAGGCTCAACAGTCCGCTGCCCTCGATCGGCCGACACACGGTGACCGCGGGCTTCAGCCCTCGCGGGCGGTACGACTCGCGTGCGACCTTGCGTTTGAGCCGCTCGACGGCGTCGGCGCGGACCAGGACCATCATGCACCCGCCCAGCCCGGCGCCGCTGAGCTGCGCGCCGAGCGTCCCTTCGACCGTCATGGCCACATCGACCATGTGGTCGATCTCGGGGACGCTGCACGCATAGCCGCCCGGCTGGTTATAGAGCTGCGCGCGCAGCACGCGCTCGGGCTGCTCGCTCTGGAGATCGGCCGCCAGCGCCCGCAGCGCCTCGTCGCTGATACTGTAGTCGTGCGGCGCCATTGTACCCGAAGCGTCGCGCCGCGCCACGCGGTCGCCGTCGTGCGACACGCACATCATCCGTCCGAACTCGTCGAGGCGTCCGGTCTTCAGGAGCTCGCCGCACCGCTCGCTGCGGGCGCATTCGGCCAGCCCGTACAGCATGACGCTGCGGATATCGTAGGCCGTCGGTTCGCTGTGCGTCTGGAAGATGCGTTCGGCCTTGTCGCGATGGGCGGCCGAGAGCCCCTGCCGCAACTGCTCGCGTGTCATCGTCGGCGGCAGCGACGCCAGCATCTCGTAGATCACGTGCGGACGCACATGCAGCCGCTCGGCGTTGACGTCCCGGAGGTGCTCGATCAGGTGCGCGTGGTGCGGGTACCGATCGACGATGAGCATGAGCGCGAACTCGTAAGCGGCGACCTTCTGGTTGAAGATGTCTCGAGCGCCGGCGCTCTTTTTGGCCTCGATCAGCGAGTTGAAGACCACCAGGCGATAGTCGTCGGGGATGCCCGGCGTGTACTCGAACGCGAACGGGAAGAACCGGATGCGCGAGACCTGGCTGCGGCGGCCGAACTTCATGGCGGCATGGTCGCCCGCGCCGCCGCGGCTGCCGACGTACCATTCGCCTTCGCCGCAGAGGTCCACGAAGTCCGACGCGGTCACGTCGAGGCGGTTGCAGGCGATGGTGGCTTCGCCGGCGGCGACGACGATGGCCGACGAGCTGCTGAGGCCGGCGGCCTGGGGAATGTCGCCGATGACGGCGGCATCCATGCCCGTGACGCGGACGTGGCGGAAGCTCCCCTGGAGCCGCAGGCACGCCGCCTTCACGTAGTTGCTCCAGTCGCCCCGGGCGTCCAGGACCATCTGCTGCACACGACGCGAGGTGATGTAGCTGAGCCAGTCGTCCCACGGGACGGCCGAGAGTTCGGCGGAGATGGAGAACTCGTGGTCCGCGAACGCCCGTGCATCGACGTTAGCGAGCCGCACGGTGTCGTCTTCGCGCGGCGAAGCGACCATGAGGACCTCGCGGTTGATGGCCATGGGGTTGATGTATCCGCCGCGATGCTCGACGTGGCGGCCCATCAGGTTGACGCGCCCCGGGGCGCGGGCGATGATGGCCTCGCGCTCGGCTCCGTAGCGGCGGGCGAACAGGCGCAGCACCTTCCCATAGGCCGCCACACGCTCGGCCAGCAGGGCGTCGTCGTCGCCGTAGATGCGTCGCAGCGTCCGCCGCAGGGCCGGGCCGTCGTCCTGGAATATCCTGAGCCACTGGGCCACCGGGCGGCACGCGGCCGGGTCGATCCTCGGCCGCTGGCTGCGCGCGGAGACCTCGGCCTTGCGCTCGCGGGCCGTCACGGTGGCCTCGACCGCCAGAAGCTGGTCGGGCGTGTTGAACCCGAGGATGTCATCGGCATCGGCCAGCGGCAGAGCGCGGACTTTCCATCGCGGTCGGCCGTCGCCGTCGCGGCTGCGAAGCAGATGCGTGACGACGTCGGGCAGGTAGAGTTCGCCCTGAGCCGTGCGTGCTGTCAGCCGCGCGACGCCTTCGGCCAGGGCCTCGCCGCGGAACAGGTAGAGGCTCTCGTTGACGAACGTGCCGTCGCGTGCGGCCTCGTCGCCTGTGACCGGGCCGGCGGGTGTGTCGATGGCCGCCGCGGCTTCCGGCGCCAGGGCTCGCACCTCGGCCGCCGGCACCGATCCGTCGCCGGCCATCAGGTCGCCCAGCGGGCCGAGAATCTTCGCCGCCTTCCTCTGGTGCGGGATCGTCTCGGCCACGAGTTGCCGCAGGTCGGCCCGCGCGATGGATCGTCTGCCTTCCAAGGCCGACCGCAGGCGTGCTATCACCCGGGCCCGGTCCACGTCGGCCTGCTCCAGAAGCCACCGGACCCGCCCCTGCTCGTCCACTGCCACGCGGCCCTGGTCGGGGCTCGGTTTGGCCGTCACAGCGAACAGCGCATCGCACGACGAGCGATGGAACTCGTCCACCAGTTCGCCGAACACGTGCGGCGCGACCACTTTGTCGCCCATCGTCACGAGCACCGGGCCGGCGAACCGCATCCGCTCCAGCGGCGCGAAGCCCGCACGCACGGCGTCACCCGTCCCATTCTGCTGCCGCTGAAGCACGAAGAGCGTCTCGGGATAGGCTTCGCCGACAGTGCGGACCACGTCGCCGGCCAGCGCCCCGACGACCACCACGACCGTGTCGCAGCCGTGCTCGCGCAACGAGCCGACCAGCCGGTTGATCGACGGCACGCCCGCCACGGGGAAACACACCTTGTGCTTCTCGGCCGATCCCATGCGCGTGCCCTGGCCCGCCGCCAGAATGATCGCCGCCATGGATGTCGCTTTGCCCTGGTTCATCGTTGACGGTCTCCCCTATGATAGAACAAGCTGGTGCAGAATATGATGCACTCTCCGGTTGAACAGGTCGCGCCCCTTCGGGGCTTACAGTGCGATTGGACCTCTGTCCGGGGGCTTCGCCCCCGGCTAAACTCTCGTCGGCCCTTCGGGCCTCACTGCTTGTTGCGATTGACCTCGGTCCGGAGGCTTCGCCCCCGGAACAGAACCCTCTCAACCCCCTCAAGTCCCGATGGGGCGCGACCCGGTCAGCTCACGCGCCCCTCGGGCCGGAACACATTCTTTGCCCGGCCGTTCCACGTGGCATATTGCCGGTACCCCGCCACCACGCCGTGGCACGTCTTGCCGATCTGAAGCACGCGCTCCATCTCGCACTGACTCGGCGAATACTGTCGCCAGTCCTGGCCGTCGATCGGATCGTCGTAGCCGTCCCGACGGAAATACTCGATGGCGGCGCGTTTCAGACGAGCCTTGTCCGCCGCCGCCGCGGGGTCGCCGGCCCGGTTGCGCAGCTCCTGCGGATCGTCGTCGTGATCGAACAACTGCTCTTTGCGGTCCTGGGCGGAGAAGATGTACTTCCATCGCCCGTCGATGGCCGCATAGAGGGCGTGCCCCTTCTCCGCGAACTGGCCGACGAAGACGTCGCGCGTCGTCGCCGCGGCCCGCGCCGCCACATCGAGCAGATTGGCCCCACGACACGCCCGCGGCGCCGCCACACCCGCGGCCGCAAGAAACGTCGGCAGAATGTCCTCGTGGCTGACGAGCTGGCTGCGTCGCTGGCCGCGCGGCACGCCGCCCGCCCAGCGCACCAGAAGCGGCACATGCCCCGGCCCCTCGTACCACGACCGTTTGCCCCAGCAATGGTGATCGCCCAGAAACTCTCCGTGGTCACTGTTGAACACCACCAGGGTGTTATCGGCCTGGCCCGTCCGCTCCAGCGCAGCCAGAATCCGCCCCACCTGCACGTCCACCTGGCTGATCGTCGCCCAGTAGTGGGCCTTCTGGGCCTGGCACAGGTGCTCGTCCGGGTCGCGGTCCATCCATTTGCCTACGTTCTGAAGGTGCTGCCAGAAGTTGCGGCTCTCCTTGCACTCGGGCCCGCGGACAGGCAGCGGCATCTCCACCGGATCGTACAGCGTGTTGAACGGCACCGTCGGATCGAACGGCGGGTGCGGCTTGATGAACCCCGTCCAGCACAGCCACGGACGCTCGCCGGCGGCCTGCTCCTCGATGAACCGGACCGTCCGGTCGCCCGTCCACGTGGTCGTGTGCAGCCGATCCGGCAACTGGCTGACCTGCGGCACATAGTACATGTGGCTCCGCATGCCGTGCGGCTCTTCGGCCCACTGGAACCCCGCGGCGTGCAGGTCGGTCAAAAACTCGTCCTCGGCGACCGTGCCGGGGATTTCCTCGGACAGGCACAGACGCTCGGCCCCGAAGCCCTCGCGGGCGGGCTTGAAGTGCATCTTGCCGATGCACTGCGTCAGGTACCCCGCCTCGCGCAGCAACCGCAGGAACGTCGGCGCCTCGGTCGAGTAGGCGTGCCCGTTGGAGAAACAGCCGGTGCGGTGCGGCGGCAGGCCGGTCATCATCACCGACCGGGCCGGCACACACTCGGGGCTCGACGTGTAGCAGCGGTCGAACACCGTGCCCTCGGCCGCCAGGCGGTCCAGGTGCGGCGTGAAGACCTGCCGGTTGCCATAGCACGCCAGCGTATCCCATCGTTGCTGGTCGGTGATGACATACAATATGTTGGGCCTGGCCATAACGAGATACCCTTTCGCTCTGTCTAGTGTGACACAGCGCGACCCGAAAGGCAAATCGGGCCCCGGTCGCCGCCGGGATTCCTGATTGTACACAGGGACCGTCGAATTGCCAGCGTCGGCGGGCGCGTACGGACGAGGATGGACAGAACCGGCCTTTCCCCCTTATGATATCGTCACCGGTGCATAGTGATGCCGGACTGCCGCGGGGGCGGCCAACACGAGATTGTGCGTCAACGATGGAAACACGAGAGGAGGCGTCCGATGGCCGGTTCCGCTGTGACCTGGATCAGTTGCATGGCCAATGCCCAGTCTGTGGGACGAATCGGGTCGATGATGATTGTTGGCGGCGCGCTGATGATCTTCGTCTATGGTGTAACCATGATGCGGAAACCGTCCATCCAGACCCGCGGTGGAAAGACCATCGGTCGCAACGGCGTTCTCCTGATCGCGATATCGTCTGTCGTGCTGGGTATTCTGGGCATGGTTTACGGCGTGATCGACCTGCTTGCCTGACACGCCATGCTGACTCGCCCGGGGGCGCAGGTGGAGTTTGCAGGCCAGACCCCAGGGCCATGCCAACCGGGGTCCAGGCACGGGCGCCAGAGCATCGCCGGGCACGCCGGCAGATGCGAAGATTTCTTCACAGGAAATTCACCCATGCGCGCCGACAATCGTGGTATAATGCGCACGTTCGGCCGGCCGGTGTAACACCGCACATCGCGCTGCAGCAAGTCTGGATTGCCGGCCAGGGACGGCCGAGCACATGGTTACTTTGTCGCTGGGGGGAGGAGGTAGGCCATGGTCGCCAAAGGTCGCAACAACAAGAACGTGCGTCTGTCGTTCAACCACAATGTGCAGGGGCCGGTTTTCGTCGCCGGGACGTTCAACGGCTGGGACAACCGCTCCACGCCGATGAAACGGTCGAGCGACGGCCGGTGGGAGGTGCTGCTGAAGCTGCCGCCCGGCGAGCACCAGTTCCGCTACTACGCCGACGGCCAATGGTTCACCGACTATGCCGCCGACGGCGTCGTGCCCAACGGTCTGGGCGATTTCAACTCGATTGTCCGGGTGCCCGGCAGCAAGGCCGCGACCGTAGCTGCACACTGACCGCTCCCGGCCTTCGCCATCGGCCCGGGGAACCGTCGTTCAGACAATCTCAGTCGGCGCAGCGCCTGCGACAGGCGTCTGCGCCGCCACTGTTTTCAGCGGCGGTCGTCGCCGTGCGTGCCCAACAGCGCCAGCATCTCCGATTCGACCATCCAGAGCACTGCCGCAGCCACCACGCCGCTGGGAGGCAGGACTCGCACGTCGTAGCCCGGCACCGTCACGGCGGCATCGCCCAGGGCCCAGTGCTGACGGACAAGGACTTCCCCCGCCGGCACCGCGGCCGGGCCGAACTCCGGATCGGCGAGGTAATCGGTCATACTCCAGGCCAGCGTCGCCCCGGCGGCGCGCATGCGCGTCGTGGCGTCCTTGAAGTACCAGCCTTCGAAGATGCGATCGTACCCAACGCAGAACACGAAATCGCCGGGCGCGATGCCGTGAGGGTCTCTCAGCGCGAACATGCCGCGATTCACCTGGTGCAGCAGGCCTGGATCGTGGGCAATCTCCACCTGGTCCCGAATGGCGTGCCCGTGGGCGAAGACGTGCGTCGCGCGGCCGGCACGCCGCGCGGCCACGGCCTCGGACGCTACGCGGACCACCGGCTCCATCTCGCGACCGCGGACCTCGGCCAGGATGCGTCGCAACTCGGTCAGATACGCCCGGCCGGCAACTCCTGCGGCAACGGACGCCACTGGCCCCTCGTGAAACTTCAGCCCCTGGAACGCCGCGTTGCGCTCGGTGGCCCCTGGAACCATGATGCTCTGGTACATGGGGGGCATGCGCCCGTGCCGCGTCAGGGCGGCCACGAACTCGCCCGTCCATGTCCACATGGCGGCCATCCACGCCGGCGGATCGGTCGGCACCAGCCACCTGCCGTCGCCGCCTGCAAACAGCCCGCCCGTGGCCGCCGCGTGCGTGTCAAGGAACGCCTCGCACCGCACACCTGCCCGCTCGGCCTCGGCGCGGCACGCGGCGCTGCCGAAGATGATCACGTGCTTGCCCTGGCCGGCAAAACGGTCGGCCGCAGCCAGATCCTCGGCCCACGCGCCACCGCGAGGGAAGACCAGCACGATCCCGCGCCACTCCTCCTTCTCCAGGGCCTCGGGCCGGCTCGTCCGCATCATGCCGCCCGCGCGGCTGTTGAATTCGCCGACCATGCCGCGGTCGCCCCAGGCCCCGATCTCCCAGCCCTCCTGGAGATAGGCCGCGGCCGCACGCTCCGCCGCCTGCGTCAGCGCCGGCAGATCGGCCTCGATGCCGTCAAGGCAGCCCGTCAGCCACCGCAGATACGACTCGGCCCGGGGCGCAGCCATGGCGCGGGCCATGCCCGATCCCTGCCGCAGAGGAGCACACGAAGCCGCCCCCAGAACCAGCGCGCACGCGCCGATCAGAACCCAGGTCTGCCCCATAGCCATCGCGCTCCGCCTCCCCGCGTCCCTCAGTCCACAATCGCCTGGTACGCCGTCTGCTTGAACTCGTCCAGCAGCGCGAACTTCTCCTTCGGCCGGTACTGCATCATGATCATCGACACCATGTCCTCGGCCGGATCGATCCAGGCTTGCGTGGCCGCCGCGCCGCCCCAGCCGAACTCGCCCACGGAGCACAATTGCCGCGTCTCGCCCACGCGGCGCACCACCGACACGCCCAGTCCGTATCCGCGGTCGTTCACGTCCAGCGGCGGATGGCCCGCCGGCAGGTGGTCGTCGGTCATCAACTCCACGGTCTTGCGACCCAGCAGCCGCACCGACCCCAGCGCGCCGCCGCCCAGCAGCATCAGGGCAAAACGCAGGTAGTCCGACGTAGTCGACACCAGCCCGCCTCCGCCGCTCGGCAGCGACGGCCGCCTCAGGTACGGGCTCGTCGCGCGGTCCTCGCACGGGACGGCCCGCCCGTCGTCCCCGGCCGTGTAGATCCACGCCAGACGGTCCGCCGCCTGCGGCGGCACCCAGAACGCCGTGTCGGTCATCCCGAGCGGCTCGAAAATGCGATCCTGAAGAAACTCGTCGAACGGGCACCCCGCGACCACCTCGACCACGCGGCCAAGCACGTCGTTCGAGGCGCTGTAGTGCCATCGCTCGCCGGGATGGCTCACCAGCGGCCGGCGGCTGATCTCGACGATGAAGTCCTGGAGCGACCGCCCCGCGTCGCGGCACTCGTGGATGCAATCGTACGACAATCCGCCCAGGTGCGTCAGCAGATCGTGCAGCGTCATCTCGCGACGCGGGCGCACCAGCTCGTCCTTGCCGTCGGCCCCGGGCACCCGGACGCGCAGCTCCTTGAACTCCGGCAGGTAGCGGCTCACCGGCTCCTTGAGCAGAAACCGCCCCTCCTCCAGCAGCATCAGCACCGCCACCGTTGTCACCGGCTTGGTCATCGAGTAGATGCGGAAGATCGCGTCGTCGCGCATCGGCACGTTCTGTTCCACGTCCATGCGGCCGAAGCATTCCAGGTGGGCGATGCGGCCCCGGCGGGCCACCAGTGTCACGACGCCGGCCACCGTGCCGTCGTCCACGTAGCGCGACACCAGGCGGCCGATGCGGCCGAGACGTTCCGGGCACAGGCCGACCGCCTGCGGGTCCGTGCGGTCCACAGGCCAGGAACAAGAGTGAGTTGCCATGGTCAGTCCTCTGCGACATGGGGGGCACTGCTTGAACTGTGGCGCCCCTGCGGGCCCGCCCCCACGACGGCCCGCGACGCCACACGACACGCCTCCCGGCCATGGTCACCCGACGACGGCGCCCGCGGCGATCACGCCCGGAAGATGGCTCCCATCTTGCGCCCCAGCAGGCGCGAGCTCACCAGCAGCGACACCGCCAGCAGCACCATCGCCCAGACGCCCAGCGCGCTGGACACGGCGTACTGGAACGTGCGGAACTCGTCCGTGAACATCTGCCAGATGGCCTTGGTCAACGGATAGAACTCGCGCGTCTTGGCCAGCACCAGCGAGTCGCTGACTTCGAGCATGCTGAACGTGAAGACCAGGATGCCGCCGGCAATCAGGTTCGCCGCCACCAGCGGCACGGTGATCCGAAGCAGCGTCCGAAGCGGCGACGCGCCGACGTTCAGCGACGCCTCTTCGAGCGTGCGGCTGGTCTGCTGGAGGCCGGCCACGGCCGAGCGGACCATGTACGGCAGCCGGCGCACAGCGTAGGCCACGATCAGCAGCAGAATCGGGTTGGCCTCGGGATAGAGGTAGTTGCGGCTCCAGAGGCCCCAGTCCACCAGGTGCTTGCCGATGCCGTAGTAGCAGTTCAGGTAGCCGAACGCCAGGACCAGCCCGGGAATCGCCAGCGGCAGCATGACCATGGCGTCCAGCAGATGGCGGCCGAGGAACCGTCGCCGCACGAGCAACTGGGCGACCCAGATGGCGACGACCGCGCAGAGGCCCGTGGCGGCCAGCGAGTAGAAAAAGCTGTTGCGGATGCTCGGCAGCGTCAGGTCGTGGCTCAGGGCCTCGCGGTGGTGGGCGGTCGTCAGGATCGGCGGCAGGACGGTGCCCGACCATTGGTCCGAGAAGCTCGTGAGAATAACCATCAGGTGCGGCATGGCGGCGGCCAGGATCACGGCGCCGAACAGCATCCAGCAGGCGAACGTGGCGGCGGCTCCGGCGCGGCGGCCCGCGGGCGCCTGGACGCTGCGGGCCATCATTTCGTGGCCCCCGCGGCCCAGGATCAGCTTGGCTCCGTAGTAGATCACCGCCACCATGGCCAGCAGAAGGAGCACGAGGGCGTTCGGGTCGGGCGCGCCGGCCTCGTAGATCGAGTTGAAGATCTGCACGGCGATGACGTCGCGGAACTCGAACATCAGCGGCGTGCCCAGGTCGGTCATCGACCACAGGAACACGAGAATCGCCCCGGCGAAGTATCCGGGCACCATGAGCGGGAAGGTCACGCGGCGAAACAGCGTGGTGCGCGAGGCGCCGAGGTTGCGTGCGGCGTCCTCGAGCGACGGGTCGATGTTGGCCAGCGCCGCGACGAGGTTCAGATACATGATCGGGTACAGGTGCAGCGTCTGGAGGACGACGACGCCGAGGAACCGGTGCTCCATAAACCAGTCGGTGGCGGCGGCGGGATCGACCAGGCCCAGCGCCGCCAGCGCAGCATTGAGCACGCCCTGCGGGCCCAGGAGTTGCCGCATGCCGATCGCGCCGACAAACGGCGGCAGAATCATCGGCACCAGCAGCATCGCCGAGAGGAGCCCTTTGCCGGCGAACTTCAGCCGCACATTCGCCAGGGCCAGCGGCATCGACAGCACGGTCGTGGCCGCGGTGGTGATGATGCCCAGGAGCAGCGCGTTGAGAATGCCCTCGCGGTTCGTGCTGCTGCGCAGGGCGTTGGCCACGTAGTGCAGCGTCGGCCCGTCGCTGGTCCACAGGGCCAGCTTCAGCACGTTCGCCAGCGGCACCACCAGGAAGAACGCCATCATCGCCACAATGACCGCCAGCGGCACGACCGTCCGGGCGTTCCATCCGGTGCGACGAACGAAGTTGGCCACCATCGCGTTGGACATAGTGGATCAGATCATCGCTTCTTTAGCTCGCGGGCCTTCGCCGCCACGGCCTTGTACCGGCTGCGGAAGCCCTCGTTCCACGACAGTTCCGTGTCGCTGCGAAGACGGTTGCGGCGGTCGATCTCCTTCTGCCGGTCGGCCTCGCTCATCGATGCATCGGCCGGTTTCGCCCAGACCTCGGCGCCCAGACGCAGCATCTCGTCCTCGCTCACCAGCGGCGCGGTCAACTCCGCCACCAGGCTCTCCGGTCGCCCCGCGGCAATGACCGCGTCCCAGGCCTCCGTCAGCAGCCGCTTGTTGGTCACCATCATCGCCTTCAGGTACGCCGGCAGGATTTCGATTCGCGCGTTTTCCTTCGCCTGGTCGTAGAACGCGTTGACCGGCGCGGCGAACGGGTCCTCGATACCGGCCGCCAGGTCGGTCCGGCGTTCGGCGTAGATCGCGCGCACGACGCACTTGCGGGCCAGCGTCTCGTCGCGCGGGCCGCCCTCGGCGCCCTGCTTCAGACACCAGAGCATCTGCCCCTGGCGACTCATCACGAACCGCACGAACCGCTGCGCCGCGTCCATGTGCGGCGCGCCGCGGAGGATGCCGATCGGATCCGTGTTGGTCACGGTCAGCTTCTCCGGCAGGACGAACCCGAGCTGCTCGCCGCCGGGACCGGCCAGTTGCCGCGCGGCCGTGAAGTCGATGCACGCCCCCAGGGCGATGAACCCCTGGCCGCAGTCCTTCGGCACGTCGCTCGACGAGCGGCCGATGGTCCGGGCGTTGGCCCCCATGAGCATCAGCACGCGCATCCCCTGCTCGTAGCCGTAGGCCTGGAGGATAATGTCGTACGCCTTGCGGACCGAGCCGCTCTGTGCGGCGTCCACCACACCGACGAGCCCGAAGAACTCCGGCCGCGCCATGTCCGACCACTGGCTCACCGCCGGCAATCCACGGTCGGCGATCATATTCGCATTGTAAATCAGCCCGAACGACGACACCGCGGCGCCGTACCAGCGAAACTCCGAATCGTACAGCGGCTCGCCGGCAATCGTCGTCGGCAACTCGGCCAGCACGTCGTCGGGCAACCGGTACGGCTCCAGGAGCCCCAGTGCCGCCAGTTGCGAGTGAATCGCCCCGCCCCCGAACACCACGTCCACGTCGCGGATGCCCGCGGCGTACTTGTCCTGCACCTGCCGCAACAGGTCGCTCGAACCGCCTGCGTCCGGCCATCGCACGTCCACGGTGCGGCCCGTGTCGGCCAGATACCGCTCGGCAAACGCGCGGCCGAACTCGTTGCGAATGGCCGGGCTGTGCGGCGAATAGATCACCAGCACGTCCGCAGTGCCGCCGGCTGCGCCGTCGTCGCCGCTGCCGCCGCTCCCTGCGTGGCCGCCGCAACCGGCCAGCGCCGCGCACAGGCCCGCGGCCAGCCCCAGAGCCTTCCAGACAGATACCATGCGTCACACCTCCACTGCAAACACCACGGCGTCTTCCGGGCGGAACGAGGCCCAGACCGCATCGCCGGGGCGAATCGCCCGCGCCGCCTGCGGCACGTGCAGCGCCTTGACCTCAGGCCCGCCGGTCACCGCGACAATCACCTGCTCCAACTCGCCCAGGAACGTCACCTCGGTCACCGTGGCCGCCATGGCATTCGTCGGGCGAATCACGTTCGACGGCGCCACCGCCACCGCCTCGGGCCGCACGAGCACCTCGCACGCCTGGTCGGCCCCCACACCGCCGGCGTCGCGCACCTTCAGCGACGCAAACGGGCAGACGATTTCGGCCGCCCCGCCCGCGGCGCCGGCCACGCGGCCCGGCAGCACATTCGTTTCGCCCAGGAACTCCGCCGCAAACCGCGACGCCGGACGCCGGTACATCTCGCGCGGCGGCCCCACCTGCTCCACGCGACCGTCGCGCATCAGCGCCACGCGGTCGGCCAGGCTCAGCGCCTCTTTCTGGTCGTGGGTGACGTAGAGAATGGTCAGTCCGGTCTCGCGGTGCACGCGGCGGATTTCGGTGCGCATCTCCAGCCGCAGCTTGGCGTCGAGGTTCGACAGCGGCTCGTCCAGAAGCAGGCACTCCGGCTCCACCGCCAGCGCCCGCGCCAGGGCCACACGCTGCTGCTGGCCGCCGGAGAGCTGGTTCGGCTTGCGTTCGGCCAGGTGCGCCATCTGCACCGTTTCCAGGGCCGCGCCCGCCCGCCGGCGACGCTCGCTGCGCCCCAGGCCGCGAATTTCCAGCCCGAACGCCACGTTCTCCAGCACCGTCATGTGCGGCCAGAGCGCGTAGTTCTGGAACACCATCGCCGTGTTGCGACGGTGCGGCGGCACGTCGGTGATGCGGCGGTCGCCCAGGAAGATGTCGCCCGAGTCGATCTCGGCCAGGCCGGCCACGGCCCGCAGCAGCGTGGTCTTGCCGCAGCCGCTCGGCCCGAGCAGGAAGAAGAGCTCGCCCGCCTCGGCCTCCAGCGATACGTGGTCCACGGCACACGTGCGACCGAACGTCTTGACCACATTGACTACGCGAATCGGCACGCTCATGGCGGCGCATCTCCCGGCACAGACTGTTGGCGCTTTGTGATACCCGCATGCGGGCCAAAATGCAATCGCCAAGGCTGCGAAAAGGCTGCGAAAATGCTTGGCCTCCGCCCCCGACGAGGCTATGATTCCTGCGGCCGCGAGAGCCCGCCGCGCACCCCGACATGCGTTCTCGACCACTGCCCAACGTGCTGCTGCCGCGCGGCCCGGCGCCGGACGCGCGGCACGGCTTCCGGCGGCCATGGCGACACCATGAACCTGACACTGCCCGACAATCTGCCTCGCCCGACGGAGCTGCTGCTCTACCGGTATCGGCTGCCCATGCGGCAGAAATTCGAGCACGCCACCGCCTCGCGCGACGTGAACGAGGGGCTTCTGGTCCGCCTGCGTCTGGCCGACGGCAGCGAAGGGCTTGGGGAGGGCCTTCCCCGGCCGTACGTCACCGGCGAAACCATCGGCTCGGCCGTGGACATCATCCGCCAGGAGTACGCCGCGCGGCTGGCCGGCCCGTCGCCGCTGGCCGCCGGGCCCGTCGAGGGCAGCGCCATGGGCGTCTGGCACAATGCCGCCTGGTGCGCCTGCGAACTGGCGTACCTGGACGCCTGCGCCCGCTCGGTCCGCCGGCCGCTGGCGGAGTTTCTCGGCCAGGCCCTGGGCCGGCCCGTCCAGCGGCACATCGTCCCGCGCGTCGCCGGCGTCATCGGCAGCAACGGGCCCGAGCACGTCGCCTCCCAGGTGTTTCGCATGCGACTGTTCGGCCTCCGCGATTTCAAACTCAAGATCGGTCTGGCCAATGACCGGGCCCTCCTCCGCGCCGCCTTTCGCCGCCTCAAGCCGCTCCTGGCCCGAGGCGCGGCCACGCTCCGCGTCGATGTCAACGGCGTCTGGTCGCTCGACCAGACCGTCAAGGCCTGCGCCTGGCTGAAGAACTTCAAGGTGGCCGCCCTGGAGCAACCCCTGCGCCGCGGCGACGAGGCCGACCTGCCCCTGCTGCGGCAACAGTCGCAGGTGCCCCTGATGCTCGACGAGTCGCTCATCGACCTGGCCGGCGCCCGGCGACTGGCCGCCGACGGAGCCGCCGACTACTGGAACATCCGCATCACCAAGAACGGAGGCCTCCTCCAGTCGCTCCAACTGGCCGACCTGGCCGCCGAGAACCACATCGGCCTCATGCTCGGTGCCCTGGTCGGCGAGAGCGGCATCCTCTCGGCCGCCGCCAGGGTCTTCCTGCAACTGGCGCCGCCGGTGCGGTTTCTCGAAAACTCTTACGGTTCGTTCCTGCTGAAGAGGGACCTCGTCCTCCAGCGGACGCGGTTCGGTTACGGCGGCCGGATTCGGCCCCTGGCGGGCAACGGCCTCGGCGTCGAGCTCAACGAATCGGCCCTGGCGGACCTGACCGAGGAAGTGGCGCGGATTCCCCTGACCTGAGCCTGCGGAGACCCCTATGGACGTGACGCGAACCATAATCGCCGACGGGCTGCGGCAGTTGGGCGTGCGGCCCGGCGAGATTCTGCTGCTGCACAGTTCACTGAAGAGCCTCGGCCGCGTCGAGGGCGGCCCGCAGACGCTCATCGCAGCGATCCAGGACGTCCTCACGCCCGACGGCACCCTGGTCATGCCCACGCTCACCTGGGACACCGTCCACGCGAAGCAACCGCGGTTCGACGTCCGCACGTCGCCCAGCCGCGTCGGTCTGGTGACCGAGACGTTCCGGACCATGCCGGGCGTGCGGCGGTCGCTCCATCCCACGCATTCGCTGGCCGCCTGGGGACGCCTGCGCGACGAGTTGCTCGACGGACACGAGACCTGCACCTCCGCCGGCCCGCTCGGGTCGCCCTACCACCGCATCGTCGAGCGCCGCGGGCGCATCCTCTTTCTGGGCTGCCGCCTGTCGTCGAATACCATGATGCACTGCGTCGAGGAATGGGCCCCTGTGCCCGACAGCCTGACCGCCGACACCGAGCCCCTGGAGGTCGTGGACTACGACGGCCGCATCATCCCTTCGCCGCAGCACCGCCACGCCGGCGCCCGGTCGCGGCACTATGCCAAGATGGCCCCGCTGTTCGAGGCCTGGGGATGCATGGTGAGCGGCCGTGTGGGCGAAGCCGACTGCCGACTGGTCGATAGCGCGATCATGGCGGAACGGACCCTGCGACTGCTGCGCGAGTGGGACCGCGACCTCTTCACGCACGACCGCCTGCCGCCAACGGCGTAGGGTGGCTGGCGTAGGGTGGCTGCTTGACGCAGTTCCCGAGCACCGTCGAGGGGCAGCCACGCGGAAGGGCAAGGAGACTTGCCCATGCCTGACGGGGCAGGCATGGCACCCGGCCACGCGGGAGAAGATGCGCGTTCGCCCCATGCCTGACAGGGCGGGCATGGCACCCAGCGACCTCAACTCGGCGCCCTCGGTCGGCCTGCAAACGTCCCCATGTTCGGCGGATACACCCTGAGAGCCCCGCGTGGGTCCGGGGGACCCACCCTACCCACTCGCAGACGCCCCACGTTCGCCGGCCATCCCCACGCTCCGCCCGGCTACTCCAGCCGCCGCAGGCGCCAGAGATTTTTGCCTTCGTGGGGAATGCGTTCGAGGTGAAACAGGCCGCGCAGGCGGCGGCCGTCGAGGCGGAAGGCGGCTTCGTTGACGGCGTCCAGGGGCGCCTCGGGAAGGTCGGACCACTGGTAGGCGCCCTGATCGTAGATGGCCACGCGACCTCGGCCGCCGCCGATGTCGCCTTCGATCTCGAGGTACTCGATCCGATGGTCGAACAGTTGCTGCGCGACCATCGGCAGGTTCTCGACAATGTCCGGCGGCCGCGGCAGCGACCACGTGCGCAGCACGGGGCCGACTTCGAGCATCAGGTCCCAGTGCTCGTCGCCGTCGTCGAACACGTGATGCTGGACGACGAATCGCGCCATCACTGAGCCCAGACGACCAGCCCGGTGTCCCACGAACAGAGCACGTCCTCGTGGTTGGCCAGAACGCGAACCATGAAGCCCTGCTGTCCGCTGTTGCGGAACTGGACGGTGCCGGAGAACGTCTGGCGCCCGTCCTGCATGTCGCCCTCGCTCTGGAGGAAGAGCACTTTGCTGCGAATGAGTTGTCCCTTGCCGTCGAGCGGCCCGTAGACCGCCTCGACGCGGACGTCGCCGGGCGTCAGCGCGCCCAGATGCACGCGGGCCCGCACGCTGAGGCTTTCACCGACGGCGATTTCGGCGCCGGCAGTCGTCTCGATCGATTCGATGCGGACGTTGTGCCACTGACCGCGCAGCCGGTTCAGCCAATCCACCACGCCCTTGGCCCGGCCGAGCTCGTCGGCCGCCAGACGCGTGTACTGTTCGTAGGCCGGGAAGTAGAACAGGCCGGCGTATTCCTGGACCATGCGGCTCGTGGAGAACACCGGTCCGGTGGTCTGCACGGCCGACTTCATCCGCCGCACCCACTCGCGCGGCACGCGGTCCGGGCCGCGGTCGTAGAACGTCGGGATGATCTCCTTTTCCAGCAGTTCGTAGATGGCGTTGCTCTCCACCTCGTCCTGCTCGTCGCGGGTCGGGTAGGTTTCGCCGCTGCCGATGTTCCAGCCGTTGATCTTCTGGTAGCCCTCGACCCACCATCCGTCGGGGATGCTGAGGTTCAGCGCGCCGTTGGCGGCGGCCTTCATGCCGCTGGTGCCGCTGGCTTCCATGGGGCGCAGCGGCGTGTTGAGCCAGATGTCGGCGCCCTGGAGCAGGTACCGCGCCACGTTCATGTCGTAGTCTTCGACGAACACGATGCGGTTGCGGAACTCCGACCGGCGGCACTGGTGAACGATCTCGCGGATCAGCTCCTTGCCGCCGCCGTCGCGCGGATGGGCCTTGCCGGCGAAGATGATCTGCATGGGCCGCTTCGAGTCGCTCAGCAACTGCGCCAGCCGCGCGGGGTTGCGGAACAGCAGCGTCCCGCGCTTGTACGTGGCGAACCGCCGCGCGAAGCAGATCGTGAGGATGCCCGGATCCAGCGTCTCGTCGGCGGCGGCGATCTCGCGGCTGCTCGCGCCGCGGCGCTCGCGCTGCTCGCGCAGCCGGCGGCGGGCGAACGCCACCAGACGCTCGCGGCGGCGCTCGTGAGCGCGCCACAGTTCCGTGTCGGGAATGCTCGACACGCGGTTCCAGATGTCCATCCGGGCCGGGCTCAGAATCCACCGCGGGCCCAGGTACCGATCGTACAGGGTGGCCAGATCGTTCGAGATCCAGCTTCGCGTGTGAACGCCGTTGGTGATGCTCGTGATGGGCACCTCGGCCACGGGCACCTGCGGCCAGACGCGCTTCCACATGTCGCGCGACACCTCGCCGTGCAGCTTGCTGACGCCGTTGCGGTGCGTCGAGAGCTTCAGCGCCAGCACCGTCATGCAGAACGTCTCGCGCGGGTTGCCGGGGTCCTGCCGGCCCAGGGCGAGGAACCCGTCGCGCCCGATGCCGAGCTTGTGGTAGTAGTGCCCCATGTACTTGTCGATCAGCTCGAGGTCGAACACGTCGTTGCCCGCGGGCACGGGCGTGTGCGTTGTGAAGCAGCCCCCGGCCCGGACCACCTGCATAGCCACGTCGAAGGACACCTGCTTATCGACCATGATCTGGTGAACGCGCTCGATGCCGGCGAAAGCGGCGTGACCCTCGTTCATGTGAACGACGCTCGGCGATTTGCCCAGGGCGCGCAAGGCCCGGAAGCCCCCGATCCCCAGCACCATCTCCTGGCGAATGCGGTTCTCGCTGTCGCCGCCGTAGAGCTGCGCGGTGATCGACCGGTACTCCGGCGCGTTGTCGGGGTGGTTCGTGTCGAGCATGTAGAGCGGAATGCGGCCAACGTCGATCCGCCAGACGTTGCACTTGACCAGGGCGTTGGGAAGATCGACCTCGACGACCACCGGCGAACCGTCGGCCTGGGTCTCGCGGCGGACGGGCATGTTGTAGAAATCGTTCTCGGGGTAGAACTCCTGCTGCCACCCGTCGGCGTTCAGATACTGGCGGAAGTAGCCCTCGCGATAGAGCAGGCCCACGCCGACCAGCGGCAGGCCCAGGTCGCTGGCCGCCTTCATGTGGTCGCCCGACAGGACGCCCAGGCCGCCCGAGTAAATGGGCAGCCCCTCGGTCAGGCCGTACTCAGCCGAAAAATAGGCGAACGTCTGGCCTTCGACCTCGCGGTGGCTGAAGCGATGGCTGGAATCCATGTAGTCGCGGAACCGCTGCCAGGCGCGGTCGAGCTGGGACAGGTAGCCCTCGTCCTCGGCCAGGGCCGAAAGGTTGTCCTGGCTCACCGAACCGAGCATGTGCACCGGGTTATGGTAGGTGCGTTCCCACAGGTCGGGATCGAGGCGGCGGAAGAGTTGCCGCCCCTCGGGGTCCCAGCTCCACCAGATGTTGTAGGCCAACTCCTTCAGGCGCTCAAGCTGCGGGGGGAGTTTGGGTACCACGACCAGGCGTTTGACGATATTCATGCGTCCGTCCCGTTTGCGCAACAGTGTCCGCACGACTCGGCGTCCGCGGTCCGGCGATCCTTCGCCCGGTCATCCTGCGGTTCGTCGCGTCGTCTCGATTCCTGACCGTATGCCGAATACCGTCCGTGGTGGGTCGGTGAATGGAATCCCGTCACAGGTCATTCTCCATTGGGTATCGTGTGCTGTCAAGCGTCGCCTTTAGTAAAACGGCTCGCCGTTGACGCAACGGGGGCGGCGGGCTATAACGGAACGACGTTCGGGCGGGCGTTCGGCCTGCCCGGCGCAGGCACGAGGAGACACCATGGGACTGTTCAATTTCGATCAGCGGAAAGACCTTGGCCGCAAGGGCGAGGACGTGGCCGCGCGGTACCTGAAGCGGCTGGGCCACCGCGTGCTGGCTCGCAACGTCGTCACGCCGTTCGGCGAGCTGGACCTGGTGATGCAGGAGAAGCTCTCGGGGCGGCTCGTGTTTGTCGAGGTCAAGGCCCGGTCGCGCGAGGACGTGGCGGCGGGCGAGCAGGCCGTCGGCCGCGCCAAGCAGCGACACGTGATCCGGGCCGCCCAGGCCTGGCTCAAGAGCAAGGGCCTCAGCGACGCGCCCGTGCGATTCGACGTGGTGGCCGTGGCCTACGCCGACGCGGCCGGCCACGGCGAACCCGAGCTGCGGCACATTCCGGGTGCGTTTCTGGCGTAGCCGCCCGACGACAGAGGCTCGACTTGTGGCAGGAGCGCCATGGGAGTGTGCCACGGCGGGTCTTGCCCCAATACGGTTCAGTTAGGGTCCATGAAGAAAGCCTCCTGTAGTCGATAGCACTTGTGGCACAAGAACCATCGGCACAGGAGGCTGGGACTATGGTACAGAGTATCGGCGTGCGGCTGCTGGACAG
>JAAYDY010000010.1 GCA_012729015.1 Phycisphaerae bacterium
ATAGCGGCGTATCTTTGGCGGACGATCGAGCCGGTCGGCGACGACGGCGTATCGGCGGTCACTTCGGAAAGGTCCATGGCATGAAGAGGCGAGCAAGCGTGGCGGCGGCGGTGGCGGTGCTTCTGGGTCTCTGCGGGTCGGCATGGGGGGCGGGGGGATTCACGGAGCCGACGGTTCCGTCCGAGTGGCGTGAGAAGTCGCCTGGTCAGTTGATGGACGTGGCCCGGGAACTGTCGGCGGCGGGCGAGTCGAAGGCAGCGGATCGGTCGCTGCTGGCGCAGTATCTGGGGTATCGGTTGTTGAGCGATCCGTCGCAGGCGCGAAGCTTGTCGCTGGGCACATGGAGCGATCTCACGGGGCGTCTGGACCAGGACATGACGGCGGAGCAGAAGGCGTCGTGGCGGGCGGGCCTGCGTTCGGCGTTTGCCGGGACGCAGGAAGCTGTGTGCGGCCTGGCGGAGAAGGACTTCCTGTCGCTGACGTATGCGCTTCGGTCGGCCGAGGACGAGGCGATCGCGTCGCTGTGGTTCTGGCGCATCGACGGCACGTGCCTGACGGACGCCGCGACGATCCGGGGGCAGGGGGTGACGAAGTGGCGTCAGTACGTCCAGAGCAGCGTGGGCGGGATGAGCGAGGCGGACTGCCGGAAGTGGCATGCGGCGTTGACGGCGGCGTTCATTGCGACGCCGGAGGCGATGGCGGCGCTGAGCGACGAGGACTTCGCCGGGGTGACGAACGTTCTTCGCGGCCTGGTCAAGACGACGGACTTCCGGGCGTTGATCGTGACGCGGATGACGGCCCAGGGGATGGCGACGGTGGAATCGGCGCGTGCGTTGGGCATCCAGGAGCTTCAGCGTCGGGTGGCGACGTACAGCACGGACATGCCGGAGGAGATGAAGGCCCTGTGGCGGTCGCGGATGCGTGCGGCGTTTGCCTCGGACGGGGCGGCCCTGGCGGCGCTGGCGGACGAGGACTTCCTGAAGCTGACGTCGGCCTTGCGGGCGTTGCAGGACGACGGCCTGGCGTCGCTGACTCTGTCGCGGTTGACGAGCACGTACCTGGGCGACGCGGCGGCGATCCGGGCGCAGGGGGTGGCGGTGTGGCGGCAGCAGTTCCAGGGGTGCCGCAGTGCCATGAGCGAGGCGGACTGCCAGCAGTGGCACGCGGCGCTGACGGCGGCGTTCATGGCGACGCCGGAAGCGATGGCGTCGCTGAGCGACGAGGACTTCACGGGCCTGACCGGCGTGCTTCGGTCGTTGATCAAGGCGACGAACTTCCAGGCGCTCACGGCGACACGGATGACGGCCAAGGACATGGCGACGGTGGAGTCGGTGAAGGCCCTGGGCATCAAGGAGCTGCAAAAGCGCGTCGCGAACCTCTACGGCGTGATGACGGACGAGATGAGGGCCCTGTGGACGTCGCGGATCCACGCGGCGTTCGCGGCGGACGCGGCGGCGGTGGGGGCGCTGAGCGACGAGGAGTTCGCCGATCTGACGTCGATGCTGACGACGCTGAAGGACGGGGCCGTGCCTGGGCTGAAGGTCACGTGGCTGTCGGGCAAGTACCTGAAGGACGCGGCGGCGACGCGGTCGGTGTCGCTGCGGCAGTGGAACAGCCATGTCAGTGCGTGCAAGGCGGCGATGACGGACGAGGTGAAGGGGCAGTGGGTCGCGGCGCTGCGTGCGGCGTACGCGGCGGATGATGCGGCCGTGGCGGCCCTGAGCGACGAGGACTTCAACCAGATCACGTGGCTGCTGACCGGCCTGGGCGACAAGGCGGCTGGGGGACTGATCGTGGCCCGCATGACGGGCTGGGCCGGGGCGGACGTGGCGACGGTTCGGGCCAGACCGCTGGCCGAGTGGGCTGTGCTGATCGGCCGCGCGGCGGCGGGCATGACCGACGAGACGCGGGCCCGGTGGGCGGCGCAGTTGCGCGGAGCCTATGCGGCCGACGAGGCGGCCGTGGCGGCGCTGAGCGATGAGGACTTCCTGAAGCTGACGACGGCGTTGGGTGTCCTGAAGGACGCAGGCGTGGCGAACGTGCGGCTGTCGCGGGTGACGAGCAAGTATCTGGGCGACGCGGCGACGGTGCGGGCCCAGGGGATCGCCGGGTGGCGGCAGCACGTGCAGGCATGCAAGAGCGCCATGAGCGAGGCGGACTGCCAGGCGTGGCACGCGGCGTTGACGGCGGCGTTCATGGCGACGCCGGAGGCGATGGCGGCGCTGAGCGACGAGGACTTCACGGGCCTGACAGGCGTGCTGCGGTCGCTGGTCAAGACGACGAACTTCCAGGCGCTTACCGCGACGCGGATGACGACCCGGGACATGGGGACCGTGGAGTCGGTGAAGGCCCTGGGCATCAAGGAGCTGCAAAAGCGCGTCGCCAACTACTACGGCGCGATGACGGACGAGATGCGGGCCTTGTGGACGTCGCGGATGCATGCGGCGTTCGCGGCGGACGCGGCGGCCGTGGGGGCCTTGGGCGACGAGGACTTCGGTCTGCTCATGCAAGCGCTGGTCACTCTGAAGGACGAACGGGTCGCGGGGCTGAAGCTCTCGCGGCTGACGGGCAAGTACCTGAAGGATGCGGCGGCGACGCGGTCGGTCTCTCTTCGAGAGTGGGTCGGCCATGTCAGTGCGTGCAGGTCGGCGATGACCGACGACGTGAAGGGGCAGTGGATCGCGGCGCTGCGTGCGGCGTATGCCCCGGATGATGCGGCCGTGGCGGCCCTGAGCGAGGAGGACTTCACCCAGTTGGTGTCGCTGCTGAGCAGCCTGGGCGACAAGCAGACCAACGCGCTGCTGGCCGCGCGGACCACGGTCGGCCTCCTGTCGGACGTGACGGCCGTCAGAGCCAAGCCGCCGGCCGAGTGGGCGTCGCTGATCGGCCGCACGGCCGGCGCCATGACCGACGCGATGCGGGCCCAGTGGGCGGCGCAGTTGCGGGCGGCCTTCGTCGAGGATGCCGCCACGTTGCGGGCCATGACGCTGAAGGACGTCGGCGTCCTGGTCGGGGTGCTGCGCGCCTTGAAGCAGGACAACGCCGACGCGGTGTATGCCTCGTGGGTGGGGGCCGGCGACGGCTGGAAGGCCTGCCAGGGGCAGGAACTGGCCCAACTGGCCCACTCCCTGGCCCTGACGGGCGAGGCGGGGCAGGCCGCGCGGCAACAGTTGCTGGGGTGGCTGGCGGCGCGGATGCAGGAGAATCAGGCCTCGGCGAAGGACCTGACGCTGAACCAGTGGGACGGGATCTCCCGAGAGTTGGCGGCCGACCTGTCGGCCGAGGCCAAGGCGGTCTGGGCCGAAGGGCTGCGGACGGCCTTCGCCGGCAACGTGGAAGCCCTGGGCGCACTGACGTGCGAGGAATACAAGTTGCTGGCCACGACGTTGGACCGTCTGGGCGACGTCACCGTGCCGGCGTTGACGAAGAACTGGGTGGAGGCGGGCACCGCGTGGCGGTCGCTCGACGTGGCGGGCCTCGGGACGGTGGCCTATCGTCTGGCCAGGCTTGGCCAGGACGGGCAGACCTCGCGCGACCGGCTGGCCGATGAACTGGCTTCGCGGCTGCGGGCCGACCCGGCGTCCGCCCGGGCCGTCGGGTGCCAGGCCTGGAGCGGCCTGGTCCGAGCCTTCACCAAGGACGCCGCCTCGGCCGACAAGCGG
>JAAYDY010000101.1 GCA_012729015.1 Phycisphaerae bacterium
GGACGGCCTGGGCAACTGGCGGACGTACGGCGTGGACGCCGACGGCAACGGGACGAACGATCTGGACCAGACGCGGGTGCATAACAAGGTGAACGAGATCGACACGACGGACGACCACGGCGACGCCGCGGGCGACGCGATTGCGGCGACGACGGGGTCGAACTGGATCGACCCGGTGTACGACGCTGCGGGGAACATGACGCAGGGGCCGCAGCCGCAGAATCCGCTGGTGGCGGGGACGGGGGAGACGGTTCGGCTGCATTATGCGTACGATGCGTGGAACCGGATGGTGGGTGTGCGGCGGGACAGCTCGGGGAATCCGGGGTTGATCGTGTACACGTACGGTTACGACGGGCTGAATCGTTGTGTGTGTCGGCGTGAAGGGACCATGCAGGTTCCGATGTGGTACTACCATAACGAGTCATGGCAGGTGCTGGAGGGGCGGGGCGCGAACGGCACACTGAAGCAGGGTCAAACGGCAGGCTCTCACAGGCCCGCGAGAGCTTGGAGAAGGTTCGTCAGCAGGGAGCCGAAGCAACCGGCCTTGATTGAAGGCGAGGTGGACAAGGCGATGGCCCTGCTGGACGATCTCGATCGGCTTGCCGTCGTGGCCGGGGGCGCGGAGCTGACGCAGCTCATCGACACGCTCAACGTGATGATCTGGCTGCGGTTTACGAAGATCAGGCCAAACAAGCGGGTTCTGAACAAACGGGACTACGGCCTTATGACCGTTGGTGATGCCCCGTGGCCTATTGAACCGTACAGCGGTTCGCGGAACGGTTCTGCGAACATCAGTGAAACGGCCAAGAACGAAAACGACCGCGAGGCATCGTCCTCGCGGTCGTTACAAAAGGCTGGTCGGGGCGACTGTACACGGTTCGAACGGCGGGAGGAATCAGACCTGCTGACAATAGCCCTTCTCGAAGGAGCTTCTTGTGGCCACAAGCATAGACCAGACCGCCTCATTCTTTCCGTTTGAAATCGTATTTGTCAAGCAAGGTCCAGTTCTTGGTAGATGCCGTGACTTGTCGATGTTCATCCACATCTCCCTGGGTAATCTCCGGCACACGGTTCCCGCTTGTCGGCGGAAGCTCCTTGTTGTCCCTGGCGAACGCCGCAAGAAGACGATACGACCGTGGCTTGCCATACCAGCCAACCTGATACTCTGCAATCAGCGATTCTTCTCCGGGGGTGGTATTATCCCAGAGTTCGACGATCTGTCCGCCGTCGCAATCTGGGGGAGAGATGACACCAGCAGGCCAGTTCACACGCAAGCCCATATTGCGGGACCCTTCCGTCAACAGAGGCAGCGGGAGTTCGTTCCTCGACAGCCAAATGGAGACCGCTACCCCAGCGTCAGCCCTGGCGGACGTGGTGCTGCATCCTACAACAGACTTTGAAATGGCTAGAGCAACTAACACGAGAGCAGCCGACAGTAGCACACACCAGGGTTTACGCATGGCCTAGCTCTATTCCTCGGCGGCTTGACGAAGGGATGAGATCAGCAGAGCAGCTCGACTGCCTGGTCCATGCCTGGCTTCCTTGGGCAGCGCCGCCGAATGCCAACGGCACAAGCAGAGCAGAGAAACGGCACCCGAATCTTTGCACAAACTCGAACGCGAGCGGTTCAGAACGTCCGAAGTTCGAACCAGCCGTGGCCGTGGCAAGTTTATCACCACGGCCTCCTGCAAACAGGAAAAAAGCCGCTCAGATCTTGTGCCGCGCGGCTTCTTTGAGTTATGGTCGGGGCGACAGGATTTGAACCTGCGACCTCTTGACCCCCAGTCAAGCGCCCTAGCCAAGCTGGGCCACGCCCCGATTTGTTGGTCTGTCGCACCTGCGTCGGCAGGCTGCATGTCGCCGGCACCGGGCTGGCGGCCCGGCACCTGTCTCGCCGCATGCTTCAGTACGGGCATCATACTCCATCGGCAAGCCTCTGTCAACGCACTGCGCCGACAAGCCAACAAGATGGGCCGGCAAGAGCCCTCGCACCCGCGTCGTCGTCCGCCAGTCGGGCCAGGCGGTTCACTTGAGCCCGGCCAGCAGGGCCAAGGCGCGGTCAATGACGTGCGGTCCCTGGTCGGGCCGCAGCACGGGCATGCCGGGGAGCTTCTCGAAAAACGGCTCCTGGGCAAGATCGACACCCCTCATCACCTCGTAGCTGCCCTGCTCGAAATGGATCGGCAGTGGCTGGTAGTGCCACGTGACCGGGTTGTATCCCACGGTGAGCAGCTTCGGGAAGGGGCTCTCGGCCTTCAGCCGCAGGCCCAACTCGATGAACAGTTCGCCGGGAATACTCGCGATGGCGACGTCGCCGAGGGCCAGGGCGGAGACGACGACGGCCCGTTTTCTGCCGGTGGCGTCGTCTTCGCCGCGCGACCAGTACGCGTGGCGCAGGCGGGTCGGGCGGGACCAGTCGTCGGCGGCCAGAACGGCCGGGACGACGGCGTCGGCAAACCGTGCGGCAAGCGTGCGCTGGCTGGCCTGGAACCACTCGACCACCTTCTCGGTCGGGTGGTCGGGCTCGGGCTGCATGACGTGGAGGTCGTTGTCGCCGCCGCAATGGTTGGCGTAGAGGACCACCGGGTCGCCGCCAAGGCGTCGGGCGACCTCGCGTTTGGCTTCGCCGGGGAACTCGCCGCTGAAGTAGGGGACGCCCGTCAGGTGCGGGTGCGTGGCGTAGCTGGTCATGACGGCGAAGGGCTTGGCGGCGCCGACCTCGCGGACGACGAGCAACTGGATGTCGGTCGAATGCGGGCCCCCGGGGCCGACGTACTTGAGGCCGGGCGGACAGATGCCGCCAGCGTGCCAGCAGTTGACGCACGTGCCGTTGGACAGTCGCACGCGGCGATTCAGGCCGATGGGCTCGCGCAGTCGCGTTTCGGCGTAGGCGATCTCGGCGGGGCGGCGGGTCTCGAAGGCCTCGACGCAGGCGTCGATCATGGCGCGGACGATCTTGCGGTTGGCCCGGTCGGTGGCGGCTGCGGCCTCAGGAGAACTGTCGGTGGGCTCGGGACTGCTGCAATGGTTGTGCACGGCGCTGAGGATCACGCGATGCGCGTCGCAGCCGCATCGTGCGGCCAACTCGCCTCGCACTTCGCGGGCCCACTCCGGCAGGACGATGCGCAGATCGCTCGTCAGGATGAACGCCGGGCCGTCGCCGGCGTCGATGGCCATGGCCTCGACGCAGAGACGATCAAGCACGCCGCGCGTCGGCTCCAGCCGTCCCATGCCCGTGGGCTTCAGCAGATGCGGCTCATCGGGGGTGATGTCCCGCCGCGCCGCTCCGATCCTCAACTCCGCTTTCTTTTTTGCCATCGCACGTCCTCGGAATCCTTGTGCTGCGGTAGAACCCCCGCCAGGCCTGTGGCCCCGACCTACGCGCTGGGTGCCCCCCGTCGGGTCTGTTGACCCGACCTACGCGCTGTTCGGTCTTCGCGTGGCTGCTCCTCGACAGGCTCGGAACCTGACGGCCCCTCGACGGTGCTCGGAAACTGCGTCAAGCAGCCACCCTACGGTTTGTCTCGCGCGGCCAGGAGTTTGGCGGCCTGGAGCTGCACGCGCGGATCGGGATCGTCGTCGGCCAGACGCCGGGCCAACGCCGTGACGTTCCTGGCGGTCGGCGCGATGCGGTCGGCGGCCTCGACGGCGCAGAGTCGCACGTAGGCGTCCTCGTGATCGGCCTGGGCGAGCACCGTGGGGAGGTCGTCCTTGTGGCCGAGCAGCCCCAGGGCCTCGACGGCGGCGGCGCGGTCGAACGGGTCGTCGGCCGCCTCGGCGGCACGCGTGATCGGCGCGAGCATCTCCTTGCACCCGGTGCGGGCCAGGGCGAGAGCAGCCTTCATGCGTCCGAATTCGGTGGAGTCCTCAGCCGCCATGCGTCGCACCAGGGCCACATGATCGTCGGTCGGCGAGGTCAGCAGGAGGCTCACGGCCGCCTGGCCGCGCACATAGCGGCTGCTGTGGCCGGCCAGTTCGCAGAGCAGCCGGCAGGCCTCCTCGTCGCCGATCATCTCGGCGACCGTGGCTTTCATCGCCAGCGTGGCGGCATCGCTGCACCGGATGCCGCGGTCGCCGCGGCGGCGAAGGGCCTCGACGGTGATGCGGCCCTTGAGGGCCGCCGTCTCGGGCAGGTGGTTCGGCAGCCGGAGGATCGCGACGCCCCACCAGACGAACACGACGTCGTCGTCGCGGTCGGCCAGTGCGTTCAGATAGGCACCGCCGCGGGGATCCTTCAGCGCCAGCAGCGCCACCGCCGCCGCACCGCGGACCGAGCGGCACGCGTACCAGAACCAGTCGTCGGTGACGTTGGGCTGGTCCACGAGTGCGGCCAGGGAATCACAGGCCGACGGGTCGCCGATCCGGGCGAGGGCGGCCAGCCCGGCCACTTTCGTGTAGAACTGGCTCTCGGTCACGTAGCGGAGCAGGGGGGCGACCGCCTCGCGGCGGCCGACCTGTCCCAGGAGCCGCGCCGCGTGGGCCGCCACCAGAATGTCTTCGTGGTCCAGGGCTCCGATCAATCGGTCGATGTAGTCGGTCACGTTTCCAGCCTCACAGCGTTCACGCACGACCATGTCGCGGCCACGGTTCGGCCGCGCCCGGGATAAGAAACGCGACCCCGATCCGCCGGGGCCGCATAAAACGCAAGGTTAGCAGACTTCGTGTTGTCGTGCAAGATGCGCGCTGCTTCAGAACGCCGTGCCGCCCCCGACCCCTGTGACGGCCGGCGCTGGACTCAGACCTCCTCGGCGGCGGCCTTGTGCTGGAGGATGTTGACCACCGTGGCATCCACGCCGCCCATGCCTTCGAGGGAGATGCGGCTGAGGTTGCGGATGGATTCCTCGGCGGACCGGCCGATGACGCCGTCGGCCGGTGAGGTGCCGTGGCCTGCCAGGGCCATGAACGCCGACCGCATGGCCGCATCAGCTCCCGAGACGATCTTCAACGAGCATCCGGGCTTGGCGCCGTCGCAGATGATGCCGCACAGGTCGCCCAGGATGTTGTGCACGGCCAGGGTGATCTTCGGCATGTCGATGCCGACGTGCTGATACACGATGGCCACGGCGGCAGCGATGCTGGCGGCGATCGCGCAGCCGCACACCGCCGACAACTCGCCGGTGAACTGCTTGATGTACGAGTTGACGGCGTGGCCGATGGCGATGCTTTCCTGGATTCGGGGCAGGTCGATCTGCCGGTCGCGGCCCACCAGGTACGGCAGCAGAATGGTCATGGTGCCCTGGTTGCCGGAGCCGCCGCTGGTCATGACGGGCTCGGGCAGGCCGCCCATGCGGGCGTCCAGGGCCGAGGCCACGCGCGTCTTGACGCGGAAGAACAGGTCGTCGGCCATCAGACCCTGCTTCATCATCTGCTGCAACTGGAACGCGTTGCCGCGCAGGTCGATGCCTTTCTCGGCAATGGCGAGGTTCATGTCGATGCCGCGCTGGAGGTAGGCTCGCTGCTGCGGCGTGAGGCGGAGGGCTTCGCGAAGCACCGCCTCCAGCGACAGCGCCTTGAGTCGTTCGCGATAGGCCAGATCGGTGGCGGCGGCGGCCACGGTCGGCAGGGGGCGGCCGTCGAGCTGGAGGCAGGCAATGTGCGTGTGCCCGCCCGAGACGACGCAACGTACGCTCGACGCGCCGGACGTCACTATGGCCTCCACGTACAATTCCCGCCGGCGCTCGTCGCAGCGGTAGGTCACGCGGCCGGACGCCAGCATCCGGACCGCGCACGACAGCACCTCGGGCGTCACGTCGCGAAGGATTTCCAGGTGCAGCTCGGGCCTGGCGATCAGGGCGCCCAGGGCGGCCGCGATGGGGTTGCCCGTGCGGCCGCCGCTGTGAGGAATCGTCACTGCGGCCCCATTCTTGTACGTCGCCGGGTCCACGGTCAGTTCGATCCGCTCGGCCGGCCCGGGCAACTCCGCCGCCGCGGCGGCACAGGCGAACGCACAGGAGATCGGTTCCGTGCAGCCGACGGCCGGGAACACTTCGTGGTCGAGAATCTCCTGGATGAGGCTCATCGCTGCCGCTCCTGCGGAATGGCTCGGTCTCCGGCCGCCCGGCCGACTTCCGCGTGCCGAAGGGGCCGCGTCGCGCCGGCTGGGGAACGCACGAGTATCGCAGCCGCCGCCCGGCCTGTCAAGCGCGGCACCGTGCGAAGCAGGAGGCCGGGGCATTTGTGCATCGTACGGGTGCCGTGTTACCGCCCGAGGCGGCTCACGAGGTGGCTCACGGTTGCCGATCGGGCCGGGAGAGTGTAGCATGGGGCCTTTGTGCGTCCGCGGCCGCCCGTGCAGGGGCGGGCGACCGGCCGCCGTGAGTGCTACTTCGGGAGCAGGGCATGTCTCGTTCGCCGGGATTGCAGTTTCGTCTGCTGGGCTTCCCTGTCCGCATCGAGTGGACGTTTTTCCTCGTGGCGGCACTGGTGGGCATGCGCGGCGCCTCGCTCCGGGACATTCTTGTGTGGATGGTCGCGGTGCTGGTTTCGGTGCTCCTGCACGAACTGGGCCACGCGCTGGTGATTCGCCGCTTCGGCATCCATCCCGAGATCGTGCTGTACGGCATGGGCGGCCAGACGCGCTACATCCCGTGGCGGCCACTGAGCCACTGGCAGCAGATCGCCATCAGTGCGGCCGGGCCCGGCACCGGATTGCTCGTCGGAGGCGCGATTCTCTGGTCCGTGTGGCACCTGGGGGCCCCCGAGCGGCCGATCCTGGACTCGCTGGTGTTTAGCCTGATCGGGATTAACATCGTCTGGAGCCTGGTGAACCTGGTGCCCGTGTTCCCGCTGGATGGCGGTCACATCATGGCCTCGATCATACACCTGGTGCGCGGCACGACGCGGATGGAACTGCCACTGGCGATTTCCGTTGTCTGCGGCGCGACGGCGGCCGTCGTGGCGCTGTATTTTCATCGGATCTTCGCGGCCATCCTGGCGGGGGTGTTCACGTACCAGAGCCTGATGCAGCTTCGTGCCTCGGGCGCGGGGCTGACCCGGTCGGAGGTCCGCGTGATCCAGATTGTGCTGGTGCTGATGGCGGGCCTGCTGTTGGGAGGCTACTGGTTGCTTCATGGCGGGAGCCTGTGAGATTGTGACTCAGGTCACACCCGCCGCGACCCCGGTTGCTGTATTCTTACGTGACTCTTTGCACAATCCGCTGAATGCTCGGCCGGTTTCGGCTGATCGGCCGTCGTTCCTGCCTTTGCGGGCCGCAGACCGTCTTCGAGCGACAGGGGTGTCATGACGCGTTGAACCATGTGGCAACAGGGTTTGCCCCAGGACTACTCACAGGAGGTACATCGGAACATGGGCATTGTGGACCAGAAGAAGGGGACCAACGTGGAAGTGGACGTCAGCAAGATCAAGACCGTCGCCGACGAAATGCGGGCCTATGCCCTGATCGCCATTCATGCCGCAGGCAGCGGCCATCCGGGCGGCAGCCTGTCGATTATGGACATCGTGGCCTGTCTGTACATGCACGTCATGAACCATGATCCGAAGAACCCGACGTGGGAAGACCGCGACCGGCTGTTCTGGAGCGCCGGGCACAAGGCTCCGGCCCTGTACGTCGGCCTGGCCCGCGCGGGGTACTTCCCGCTGGACGACATGGTGACGCTGCGCCGCTACGACAGCCCGTTCCAGGGGCACCCGCACTGGTTGAAGCTCGGCGGCGTCGAGATGTCGGCCGGCAGCCTCGGGCAGGGGCTCGGCATCGCCGTCGGCGACGCCCTGGCCTCGCGGCTTGACGACAAGAACTATCGCGTCTACTGCATCATGGGCGACGGCGAGCAGCAGGAAGGCTCCATCTGGGAAGCCGCCATGGCCGCCGGGCACCACAAGCTCGACAACCTCTGCGCCATCCTCGACAAGAACGAACTCCAGATCGACGGCAAGGTCAGCACGGTCATGGGCATCGATCCCATCGCCGACAAGTACCGGGCGTTCAACTGGAACGTGATCGAGCTGGACGGCCACGACCCGAAGCAGATTCACGACGCCTTCGAGGCGGCCGCGAAGGTCAAGGGCCAACCGTCGATCCTGATTGCCCGCACCGTGAAGGGCAAGGGCGTCTCGTTCATGGAAAACGTCGCGGGCTGGCACGGCAAGGCCACCAACCGCGAGGAACTCGACAAGGCCCTGGCCGAGCTGAAGGTGCCGAGCCTGACGAAGGCCCGCGTGGAAGAGCTTCTGAAGAAGGCGGCGGAGTACCAGGCGAAGGTCACGAAGCGGATTGACGCCCAGGTGCCCGTGTTCAAGAAGAACTACTGGTGGAACAGCGGCACGGAGATGAAGACCGCGATGGATCCGACGCGAGCGGGCTTCGGCCGCGCATTGGCCGAGGCAGGGTCGGACGAGCGGGTCGTGACGCTGCACGCCGACATCAGCGACTCGATCAAGATCACGGACTTCGAGAAGGCCGACGCGAGCCGCAAGAGCCGCGTGTTCAGCGTGGGCATCGCCGAGCAGAACATGATGCAGGTGGCGGCGGGCCTGGCCAAAGAGGGCAAGATCGCCATCACGGGCACCTACGGCGTGTTCGCCAGCGGGCGTCCGTGGGACCAGATTCGCACGACCATCTGCTACGCCAATCTGAACGTGAAAATCGCCGGGGCCCATGGCGGCATCAGCGTGGGTCCGGACGGCGCGACGCATCAAGCACTGGAAGAGATCAGCGTGATGGCCTGTCTGCCGAACATGCACCTGTCGGTGCCGGCCGACGCGGTGGAGACGAAGAAGGCCACGCTGGCGGCGATCCTCGAGATCAACGGGCCGGTGTACCTGCGGTTCGCCCGCGAGGCGACGCCCGTCGTCAGCACCGACGACACGCCGTTCGAGTGGGGCAAGGCGAACGTGATCCGGTATCGCGGTGCGGCCGCGCAGTTCGTCGATGCGTTCGAGACCAAGCTGGCCTCGGCCTACGTGTCGGAAGGCGAAGCCCTGACGATTGCGACCTGCGGTCCGATGGTGCCCGAGGCGATGCGGGCGGCGTGGCTCCTGAAGGAGGAGTACGGTATCGAGACCCGCGTGCTGAACATCCACACCGTCAAACCGTTCGACGCGGCGGCGGTCGCGGCCGCGGCCGAGGAAACCGGCTGCATCCTGACCGTCGAGGAGCACCAGGTGGGCGGCTTCGGCAACCTCGTCGCCGGGGCCGTGTTCAGCCGCAAGGACGCCGAGCTGCCGCTGAAGCTCCAGATGATGGGCGTGCCCGACACGTTCGGCGAGAGTGGCGAGCCGTGGGAACTGATGAAGGCCTTCGGCCTGACCGCCGAGCACATCGCCAAGAAGGCCCTGGCGATGCTGGGCAAGAAGTGAATCGCGACAGTCGCGCCCGGACTCCGGGCAACCGCCGCCGAAGAGCCGTGACAAAAACCAACAGGGCGCTCCGGATGACCGGGGCGCCCTGTGTATTTCGTGTCTGCGGGCGTAGGGTGGGTCCACCGGACCCACGCGGATTCTCAGCGTTGACTGCGGGTGCGCTCACCCCTGGATCGAGGTGTGCGTCAGGGGCGTTCGCGAGCCGTCGCCTCGTCGCACGGCGGTGAAGCCCGCCTCGTAGAGCATCCGTCGCGCCCCGGCCATGTCCAGGCCGCGATGTCTGGCCGTGTCGGCGGCCGTGTCGCGCGGATTGGCCCCCGTTTCGGCATACACGACGTTTGCGCCCGAGGTCAGGCCGATCAGGTTCGGTTCATGCACGGCAATGTTGTCGGTCGCCGGACAGGCCAGGGAGGCCAGGGCAACCACGGCCACAATCTGCGCCAACCGCAGCTCGGTGATCTGGCCGTGATGGGCCAAGGGGGCATCGGGCAGATAGACACGGCGCATGGCCGCATGCTGGAAACAGCCGAACTCGATGCCCAGCCACAACTGATCGACAAGCTCCTGGGCCGAGTGTTCGGGTCCGACCGGTTCGCAGCAGTAGTAGAAGTCCATGCCGGCGTCCCGTATCGCGCGGAACGTCTTCTTGCGGTTCTCGGGATCCAGGTCCGTGTCCACTCTCTCGCGAAGCCGGCACACGTGGTAGGCGCCGTCAACGCCCGCCTGGCGCAGCTCGGCGGCCTGGCGACGGTCGAAGTCGCCAATGTTCACCACGATCTGGGTCGAGGCAGGAATGGCCGGGCGGACCTCTTCCACGACGCGCAGCAACCGGTCGAGCTCGAACTCGTGCATGGTCATGAGGAACAGGGCGTACAGGTCGCCGCCGGAGGCGAAGCCGCGCGCCCGCCCGACGATTTCCTCGGTCGTCAGCCGGGTTTCCGGAAACCGCGTGTGGCCCTTGCCGAAGACGCAGAACCGGCAGTTGGCCGGACAGGCAAAGGTCTCGATGCCGATCTGCCCGAGCAGAATGGCCTCGTTGTTGAACCGCCGGCGCGAGACGGCGTCGGCCACCCCGCGGATCACGCCGGCCTCCGGCGACGTCTCGGCAAACGAGAGCAAGTACACACAATCGTCGCGCGAGGGCCCCGTTCCATCCAGGGCTGCCGCCAGCACGTCGCCAAGCCTCGCGGGAAGCACGGTGGATCCGTCTTTGCTGCTGAACATGCCATGGTCTCCGGTGGCAGGATCAATGCCACGTCGCCGCTTAGGCACAGCGTCTCAGTCCCACGTGTGGCGGCTGCCGCGCAGGCCGGTGCGGCGGCGGACCTCCTCGGGCACCTCGATCGGCACGGTTGTGAACGGTTCGCCCTGGGCGTTGGTCGGTTCCTGGGTGAAGATCGGATCGCGCGTCTCGACGATGAACCGAAGCAGTCGCCCGTGCAGTTCCTCCCGCACCTTGGCGTGCCTGGCCTCGCCGGCCAGATTCGTGATTTCCCACGGGTCGGCGTCCAGATCGTACAGCTCTTCGCCGTGGCCCAGGTAGAAGACGTACTTCCACCGCTTCGTGCGGACCATGCGGATGGGCGCCACGCGGCGGCCGAGCATCGTCAGTTCGCCGAAGACGGCCTCGTGGTCCCGGAGCGATTCGCCGCGGGCCGCCGCAAGGAGGCTGCGGCCCCGCAGGCCGGGCTCCGGCTCCGCCCCGGCCAGCTCCAGCACCGTCGGGAACACGTCGAGGTTTGTGCACAGGGCGTCGCAGACCGAGCCGGGGCGGAATCCCTCCGGCGCGCGGATCGCTCCGGGGCCGGGGTAGCCCGGTCGCGGAGGCATGAGGATGAACGGAACGTGCATCTGGCAATCGTACATGAACGGGCCCTTGAACCCCACGCCGTGTTCCCCGCCCAGGTCGCCGTGGTCGGCCATGAACAGCACCCACGTGTTGCTGCCGAATCCGCCCATGACCATCTCTTCGAGCAGCTTGGCGACGTCGCGGTCCACCTTCTCGACGCGGCTGCGGTAGAAGCGGCGATAGTACTCCCACCGTTCGGGGCTCCAGCCCTCGCCGCGCGTGTAGTCCCGCTGCGGCCAGGGCTTGGTGGAACGGTCGTCGTCGCGGTTGGGCCATGGCTCCAACTCGACAGGGCGCTCCTCGTTCGGGTCCAGGTAATAGATGTCATGCGGGTCGAGCAGCGAGACCACGTGGAAGAACGGTCGTTTCTGGACGATCCAGTCGCGATTGCGCCAGAACCGGCAGGCCTCGATCACGGTCGACTCGTCGAAGCTGTTCTCGTAGACCTCCTTGAAGCCGAGCTGGTGCAGGTCGGTGCCCAGGTGGCTCTTGCCGTGGTAGACGGTCAGGTAGCCGGTCTGCTGCATGCGATGGGCCAGCGTCGTGATGTTCTGGTTCATCGGCGCGCTGGGGTTGCCCAGGTTGCCGGCCATGTCGATTTCGCTGGGCATGCGGCCCGTGAAGATCGACGACCGGGCCGGCGTGCAGATCGGGCACGTGGTGAACATGTGGCTGAACGTGACGCCGTGGCGGACCAGGGTGTCCATGCCGGGCGTCACGGCGCCGAAACGGTTGACGTGGGCGGCGATGGTGTCGTATCGCTGCTGGTCGGTGAGGATCAGGGCGATGTTGGGGCGTTGCTCCGGCATGCTTTTCGGTCTCCCATCCTGCGCGCGAACACTGCCGCGCCATCGCGGCGACCGTTCCGGACGACCGCCGCACACGCGATTCCCGGGGCCACTATAGGGCATTCGCGTTGCCAGTCAAGGGCGCGGATGCGATACCAGAAAACCGTGGCGGGGACTGGTCGACCGAGCAGGAATACTGTAGAATGACCGCTTTGTACAGATAGTGGCGGCGACCACGGTGGCCGCGGCGTCTGTGCGCGGCGGCCGGACCGGCAGGTCGGGGCATGGCCGCACGGGGAATCCAGCTGGAGTTGTGGCTCCGGCGCAGAGAGCAAAGGCAGGCGACGGCATGGGCAATCAGAGAGTGGCATTGGTAACCGGCGGCAGCAGGGGCATCGGCGCGGCGATCGCGCAGCGTCTGGCGGCCGAGGGGTGCGACGTGGCAGTGTTCGACGTCCTGGAGAGCGCCGAGACGGTGGCGGCCATCGAGGCCGCGGGCCGCAAGGGCCTGGCCGTCACGGGCGACGTGACCCAAGCGGCCGACCGCGCCGCGGCCATCGAGAAGATCCGGGCGACGTTCGGCCGGTTGGACATCCTGGTCAACAACGCCGGCGTGGCGCCGAAGGTTCGGGCCGACATCCTCGAAGCCACCGAGGAAAGCTACGACCGCGTCATGACGATCAACGTCAAGGGGCCGTATTTCCTCACGCAGGCGGCCGCCAACTGGATGATCGAGCAGGGCAAGGCGTCGCCCGATGCGTGGCGATGCATCGTCAACATTTCGTCGGCCAGCGCCTACGCGCCAAGCACCGGGCGCGGCGAGTACTGCATCAGCAAGGCCGCCGTCAGCATGGCCACCAAGCTCTGGGCCGCGCGCCTGGCGGAGTTCGGCATCGGCGTGTACGAGATTCGCCCCGGCATCATCAAGACCGACATGACCAAGGTGGTCACCGAGAAGTACGACAAGATGATCGCCGACGGCCTGACGCCGATCAAGCGGTGGGGCTACCCCGAGGATATCGCCCAGGCCGTGGGCGTCTGCGCCCGCGGCGACCTGAAGTTCTCGACGGCCGAAGTCATCAACGTCGACGGCGGGTTCCACCTGCGGGTGCTGTAGGCCGCGGGAAACCCCTGTGGGGTCAAGCGGAAGGCGCCTGTAGGGTGGCTGCTATGCAGCCACGCGGCCGCTGACGCCGGCGGCTGCAAGCAGCCGCCCTACTCGCTAATGCGTCTGGCAGTTGCAGGGGCGGCTCGTCGGCCGCCCGCTGGTCCGGGTCGCTCGCGAGCGACCCCTACGTCATAGCATTCTCAAGCGTTCAAACGGAGCAATGATGAAGACGACGCAAATGACCCTCAAGGGCAAGGCTGTGCCGGTCACGGCCGCCAACACGGTGATTATCGGGGCCGGGGCTGCGGCGATGAACTGCGCGGTCAAGCTGGTCGAGTTCTGGCAGTCGCGCGGCGTGGCCGATGCGGCCGAGAAGGTGCTCGTGGTGACCGGCGGTCTGCCGCTGGGCGCCAGCCGCATGAGCGGCTCCGACAAGCAGACCTATTACAAGATGGGCACCAGCCCGCGCGTGCCCGACACGGCCGTAGAGTTCGCCAAGGCGCTGACGAGCTTCGGCTGCTGCCACGGCGACAACGCCCTGGCCGAGGGCATCGGGTCGCTGCGCGGGTTCTACCACCTCGTCGAGGTCGGCGTGCCGTTCCCGCACGACCCCTGGGGCGCGTTCATCGGCTACAAGACCGACCACGACCCCTACGAGCGGGCCACCTCGGCCGGCCCCAAGACCAGCAAGTTCATGAGCGAGTGTCTCCAGAAGAAGGCCGCGCGGCTCGGTGTCCGCATCGTCGACAAGCACCCGCTCGTGCGCTTCATCACCGAGGGCTCGGGCGACGCGCGGCGCATTCGCGGCGCGGTCTGCATCGACCGTTCGCGCGCCCGCGGCGACGACCCCGGACTGGCCGTCTTCGTGGCCGAGAACTTCGTCTTGGCGGCCGGCGGCCCCGGCGAAGTCTACCGCACCACGGTCTACCCGCGGGGGCAGTACGGCATCCACGCCCCGGCCCTGGAGGCGGGCCTGGCGGCCTGCAACCTCACCGAAAGCCAGTACGGCCTGGCCAGCATCAAGTTCCGCTGGAACGTCAGTGGCACCTACATGCAGGTCGTCCCGCGCATCTACTCCACCGACGCCCATGGCCGCGACGAGCGGGAGTTCCTCGTCGATTACTTCCCCGACATGACCTCCATGGCCACGAACATCTTCCTGAAGGGGTACCAGTGGCCGTTCGACGCGCAGCGAATCACGGACCACCAGTCGTCGCTGGTCGATATGGCCGTCCACGTCGAGACGGTGATCCGCGGCCGCCGCGTCTTCATGGACTTCCTGCGGAACCCCGTGGGCGCCAAGGGCTGGGAGGCGTTCAGCATCGACCGCCTGGGGCCCGAGGCGCTGGATTACCTTCAGAAGACCGGCGCGATGCAGAAGCTGCCCATCGAGCGCCTGCGGCACATGAACCCGCCGGCCATCGAGATCTACGCCGAGAACGGGATCGACCTGGCCCGCGAGCCGCTGGAGATCGCCGTCTGCGCCCAGCACATGAACGGCGGCTTCTCCATCAACAAGTGGTGGGAGAGCAACGTGCCGCACACGTTCGTCATCGGCGAAATGGCCGGCACGCACGGTGTGAAGCGCCCCGGCGGCAGCGCGCTGAACGCCGGGCAGGTCGGCGCGAGCCGCGCCGCCGAGTACATCACGCACGCTTACGGCAGCGACGAGCCCACGGAGTCTGCGGCGGCGACGGTGGCCGAGCGCGGGCTGGCCGAGACGACGCTGGTTGACGAGTTGCTGAGCCGCCGCACGACGGCCAAAGCCACACCCGCCGACGTGATGGCCGAGATCGGCGACCGGATGACCCGGTACGGGGCGCACCTGCGGAGCCGCACCGGCGCCGCCGACGCGCTCGCGGCCGCCAGGGCCCAGTACGCGCGACTGCGGGCCGAGGGCGTGAAGTTCGATTCCGTGGCGGACCTGCCTGCGGCCGTTGTCGCCGTGCAGCAGTGCCTGACGCAGGTGGCGCTGCTGAAGGCCATCGTCGCGATGTTCGAGCGCGGGGCCGGGTCGCGCGGCAGCCATTGCGTCCTCGATCCCAAGGGCACGCCCATGCACCCGAAACTGATCGACCCGGAGACGAGCGAGCCGCTCCGGTTTCTGCCCGAGAACGAGGCCCTGCGCCGCGAGATCGTCGAACTGTGGTTCGACCCGAAGGCCGCCGACCTGTTCGCGTGGCACACGGTGGAGCCGCGCCCGGTGCCCGAACGCCAGATCGCCTTCGAGCCAGCCTGGACCGAGTATCGCGAAGGGACGATCTACAAGCTGTAAGCGACCCGCCAGGGAAGGCCCCCAGGGATGCCGTCGCCGCGCGCGGTGGCATCCCTGCTTGTTGCGCCGCCGCCCGGCAACTGGGATGCTTCGCCTGCCTGGTCAGAGGCTGTCCGACAATTCGATGAGGCACGTGCTTGTATGTGGCAGAGGTGCGTGCCTGCGGCGAGTCAGAGTTGGGTGCCATGCCTGCCCCGTCAGGCATGGGCAAGTCTCCTGGCCCTTCCGCGTGGCTGCAAGCAGCCACCCTACGCCTGCGGGGTCGTAATGCCATATTTCACAGCGTGTTGCGCGCGGCGAATTGTCGGACAGGCTCGCTTGGTCAGGGCGTGGCACTCTCGGCCTGCGTCTGGCCGGCTACAGGCATCAGGCCGTCACGGCTGATCGCGATGAAACTGCCGCCATGGTTCTCGGCGATTTCTCTCATCAACGGTTCGGCGTCGGCGTCGGCCCTATTGCCGGGGGTCACGACGTGGACCACATTGACAATGACCCTCCCTTCCTCATTGAGCTTGCCGACGAGTTGGGCAATCGCCCTGTCGAACTCTCCGTAGGCCAGGAGGTAGATTGCATCGGGTTGCGACGCGAAGGCGGCCCGCAGGCCGTATTCCGGATCGTTCGCCCCGCGGGGAACAATGGGGGCGATGAACTCGGCGGCGGCACTCTTGTTCTCCGGCGTTGCCGGCGCCATGCCTCCGGGCATTTCCTCTGCCGGACCGGCGGCCCAGAAGATGACGTGGAAGCGTTGATCCGGCGACAGTTGCTCGATGGTCTGCCTCAGCCGTTCCTTGGCTTCCTGCATCTGGTCCATCATGCCGCCGGCGCGCGTGACGGCAAAAACGACGCGCCGCTGCGTGACCGGAAGGCCGAAGAAGGTGGCCGACTTGACGCCGTCGGCGTGAGCGGCGCCGCCAGTCTTGTCGTTGGCTGGCGGTGAAGCCACGGGGTCACACCCGGCGGACGCCAGCCACAGGCCCAGAGCCAGACATAGTACAATGCGCATGGCCAAGCTCCTTTCCCATCGCTGTATCCTGCCGCGGCCTCAGATATTGCGGCAGAACTTCGGCAAGTCGAGTCGCATCGGCACCCGCACTTGTTGCAGTGTCACCTTGTCTTCTCGCCTGGCTCATGTCAACACAAATCGGGTCTGAGGCCGGGTCGAGTGCGACCCCGCGCGGAAACCCTCTTGCCCTCGTCGCCGCAGGTGGTTTAATGGCGGCGTGCCGCGGAGCGACGCGGCGTGACGAGGGGCGGACAAGGAGACTGTGCGATGGCTTTTGCGAAGGACTTCGTGTGGGGAGCGGCGACGGCCAGTTACCAGATCGAGGGCGCTGTGGCCGAGGACGGCCGCGGCGAAAGCGTCTGGGACACCTACTGCAAGCGGCCCGGGGCCATCTGGGAGAACCAGTCGGGCGAGGTCGCCTGCGACCATTACCACCACTGGAAAGAGGACGTGGCCCTGATGCGGAAGATCGGGCTGAAGGCCTACCGCTTCAGCATCGCCTGGCCGCGCGTCGTGCCCGACGGCGTGGGGGCGGTGAACCCCAGAGGGCTGGCGTTCTACGACCGCCTGGTGGACGAGCTTCTGGCCGCCGGCATCGAGCCATGGCCCACGCTGTTTCACTGGGACATGCCGCAAGGGGCCTTCGACCGCGGCGGGTGGCTCAACCGCGAGTCGGCCGACTGGTTCGCCGACTACGCCACGGCCGTGGTGGACGCCCTGGGCGACCGCGTGCGAAGCTGGTTCACGCTGAACGAGCCGCAATGCTTCATCGGCTTCGGCCACCGCGATTCGCTCCAGGCGCCCGGGCTGAAGCTGTCGCGGAGCGAGTGGCTGCGCGCCGGGCACCACGCCCTGCTGGCCCACGGCCGCGCGGTGCAGGTGATCCGCTCGCGGGCCAAGGGACCGTGCCGCGTAAGCTGGGCTCCCGTCGGCTGGTCCAAGATGCCCGCAACGGCGAACCGCGACGACATCGACGCCGCCCGCGAGGCCACCTTCGCCGTCACCGACGAAATGATCAACAACGCCTGGTGGATGGACCCGGTGTACCTGGGCCGCTACCCGCAGGACGGGCTGCGGCTCTACGGGGCCGACGCGCCGAAGGTGCTCCCCGGCGACATGGACCTGATCGCCCAGCCGCTCGACCTTCAGGCCTTCAACACCTACAACGGCCAGCTCATCCGCCGCGGCGCCGACGGCCGCCCCGAACTGGTCCCGCACCCGACGGGCTACCCGATGAACTTCTTCCACGGGTCGATCACGCCGCCGTGTCTCTACTGGACGGCGAAGTTCATGTACGAGCGGTACAGGCTCCCCGTCGTCATCAGCGAGAACGGCATGTCGAACGCCGACTGGGTGGGCCTCGACGGCCGCGTGCCCGACGGCCCCCGGATCGACATGCTGCGTCGGTACCTGCTCGAGCTGGAGCGCGCGGCCGACGAGGGCGTCCCGGTGGCCGGCTACTTCCTCTGGTCGCTCATGGACAACTTCGAGTGGTCGCACGGGTACAAGCAGCGGTTCGGCATCATCCATGTGGACTTCGTGACGGGCCGGCGGACGCTCAAGGACTCGGCCCTGTGGTACCGCGACGTGATCGCCACCCACGGCGGCAAACTGCACGAGGGGCTGTGAGGGTAGGGTGCAGCACGTAGGGCGGCTGCTTGCAGCCGCCAACGCTGTGACCCCTCTCCATCGAGGGGAGAGGGTGGCCCGCAGGGCCGGGTGAGGATGACGGGCGGAGGGGTAGGGTGGGTCCCCCGGACCCACGCGGTAACCCCTCTCCCTTGAGGGGAGAGGGTGGCCCGAAGGGCCGGGTGAGGGTGACGAGGGCCAGGAACGATACGACTGCGCCGGAGCAGGGGGACGCACACACCGTTGAACGACAGGCCCCACGAGTCCGGTTGGCCAAGTCACGCATGAGGGAGGATGAGACCGCATGGGAACGCCGCAAGAGCGACAGAGTCAACGGCCCCGTGCCCTGCTGATCGGCCGCAGCTGCTTCATGGTCCTGGCGTTGTGTGGCGGGCTGGTGGCCGGATGCACTCCGTCAGGCAGTTCCGGGTCGTTCCAGGAGTACTCGGCCACCTTCGTCGTCCCGAAGACTGAAGGGGTTCCCGAACTGATGCCTCTGCCTGAGAACGTCTACCAGGACGCCCTCAGGCTGAAGAACGAGAACTACCCCCGGTTCATCGAGTGCGCTACTGTGGTGCTGCGCAAGTATCACGAATACTACGTGGGCAGCTTCCGGCAATCCTATTCGTTTCTGTCGCCGGACGAGATGGAGTCAAAGGCCTATCTGGTCGAAGGCAACAACAAGTTCTTCCTGCTGAGGGAGTTCCTGAATCACCATGGCGTGGAACCGTCGCGCGAGGACGGCATGCCTTCGACCGTCGTGGAATGGTTCGAAGGGCCGCTCCCTTGAGGGGAGAGGGTGGCCCGAAGGGCCGGGTGAGGGTGACGCGCGGAGGGGTAGGGTGGGTCCACCGGACCCACGCGGCCAGTGTTGGCGACCGGTTGGCCATGAGGGCGGCTCGCGAGCCGTCCCTGTAGCGAACGCAACGAAGGGTTGCGCCGTTCGACCCTCACCGCCCTCACTGAAAGCTCGGGGCACCTCCCCCTGGAAGGGGGAGGGGGTGGGCGCAGCCTGTTGTCCTGAGGTCTGTTGTCTCGATGAAGGAGACCGCCGTGCCGTTGTCGATTTGCGTGTACAGCAGTTCGAGCGACCACCTGGACGCGGTGTACTACGAGACCGCGCGCGAGCTGGCGCACTTGATGGCCGCGCGCCGGCACACGCTGGTCTACGGCGGCGGCAACAACGGACTCATGGGGGCCATGGCCACCGAGATGCAGCGGACCGGCGGCGGGCGGATCGTCGGCGTCATTCCCATCGCGCTGAAGGAGGCGGGCTACTGCCTGGAGACCATCGACGAGGTCATCGTCACCGACGGCATGCGCGACCGCAAGGCCGTCATGGACGAGCGGGCCGACGCCTTCGTCGCCCTGCCCGGCGGCTTCGGCACCTTCGAAGAGCTGCTGGAAGTGATTACCCTGAAGCAACTCCGCTACCACGCCAAGGCCATCGTCATCCTCGATGTGGACGGCTACTACGATCCGCTCCTGGCCCAGTTCGACCGGATGTTCGACCGCCGCTTCGCCAAACGCAAGTTCGCCCAGCTCTACCACGTCTCGACCGACCCGGCCGAGGCCCTGGAGTACCTGGAACACTACGCCCCCGACCCGCCCGCCACGCGACCCGGCATCGACAAGTGCCGCCCGGAGCCCTGATGCTGCCTCGCGCGGGCGTCGCTCACGTTCACGATGTGAACGACTGCCGGTCACCGCACGGCGAACAACGGAGCCAGCCGCGGATGCCAATCTGCCAGCGCCTTCAGCAAGTCATTGTCGGTGCCCACGGTCATGTCGCGTTGCACCCCGGCGGCAATCTTGGCGATGGTGCGGCGGTCATCGATGCACCCGCCGAAGTAGTCTACCTTGCGGCGGTTCTTCAGCAGTTTCGCCCAGTACGTCGCTGCCCTCTCGGGAGACTGCCGCTGGATGACGGCGGCGCCGTACACCTTGCCCGCCGCAGTCATGCGATTCCATCGCGATTCCACGGCTGCCGCGGCGCCGGGCGTCTCGATCAGTGTCACCACCGACAGCCAGTACGTGGACTCCCGCCCGCCAATCCCCAAGAGGTATCCCTCATAGTCTTTCGCCTCGCAGATGCGTTCCAGCGCCTCGGTCGCCTCGGGCGACAACAGGATGGGCCTCGCGTCGCCCCCGTGCGGCGCGCAGCCGGACACGACACACAGGACAATCGACGCCGCAAGAAGACGTTGCCTCATTGTGCATTCCTCGAATGACCGATCCAGTGGTCTGCAGTCGTCACAAGCAGCGCGTCGATAGGCAACCTGTTCAGACTTGCCGAGCGGCGCCCGGCACTACCTCAATGAGCTGCCTCCGCGTCATGCGAGTTCTCAACGCCCCACATCAAGACGGAGAGGCGCGGTCACGGAGTGGAAGTACCGCTCGAACACGTCACGATCTGATGAGCTCACATCGGTGTCGATGCTCACCACAACCACCGTGTTCTGATCCTTCCGGAGAAAGCCAACGAGGTTGATCTGCCCGCCTTCCGCCGAGGACTCTCCTCGCAGGAGTTCATATCCGGCTTCAGCGTCGTTGCGAGACGGATAGGTCAGGCAGAAGACCAATACGCGACCGTCGCCGTCGTCTCCTTCCGCATAGATGCTGGCCCAGACGCGCGCGGCGTTCGATGGTCGGTCGTCCGCGAAGAGTGCCTGGGCTTCGTCCCCTTCCAGAAGTTGCGGATTCTGAAGCCACCAGGGTGTCTTGTCAATCGGCGGCATCTCTGAAGAGGACATAATCCTCCAGCCCGGCGGCAGATCCTGTGCGGCAAGCAGACACGGCTCAGGTGCCGTGTCCGAATCGGACCCGCGTCTGCATGCTCCGGCCAGGATGCCCAGAAGCAGAATGCCTGTGATGGTCACGACACGCGACAGCATGGGTGCCTCCTGACTTTCCACCGGACAAGATCGTCGGACTCGCCTTCACGGAGCAGCCACACTCAATTGGGGTGGGGCCATCGGGCCATCGGGGACAGTATACTGGTTTTGCCGACGGTTCGACCACGATTTCCGCTCATCGCGGCAGGGGCGGCATGCCCTGTTCGGCCCTGTACGTCTGCGAGAGGCGATGTCGACAAACGGCCGAGTCAACTGCCAAACTGCGGGCGGCCGAAGCCGTCTCTCCAGACGAGGACCTCATTATGCTCGTCGGCCCTGCCGGCCCCAATCACCATATCGAACCAGTTGAAGTAGAGCACATAGTCGCCGTAGACTCGTCCTCTGGTGATGGTGTTCTCTTCGGAGGTCCGCCACTGCTCTGGGCTCATTCCTGCCGGCTGGGTCCGCAACCACACCCGGCTGTCATCGGGTTCCCCAAGGTCGTTCTCGATCTGGTCCCCCGACTTGCCTTCGTGAGTCGTGAAGAAGGCCGCAACGTCCCGGTCGCTCACGCCGCATCCTGGTGTGCCCGCCGACAGGGCCAGCCCCACTGCTATGGCAACAGCCAATGGTATTCTCACAGATCATCCCCTGGGAGATGGCCCACTCCCTTGACGGCATCAGGATACGGGATTTCAGTCACGGCCACCCCTGTCTTTCCGGGGCCGATCCGGCCATCGGGAATCAACTTCGTCAGGCCCTTCAGGGTTTCCCATGAACCGTCTGACCTGGGGATAAGCGTGGCATTTGTGCCAATCACAGTGCATCCGGTGTTGACAGCAATTGCCGAGAGTGTGTTGGCGTCGGCCGAAGAGCACGAGACGATGTTGATTGTGCATCCGCCTTCGCACATCACATCCTTAATCTTGTCGGCGAACATCTTGCCGGATTCTCCTCCCGAAACGAACTCCTGGGGATGTGTATAGTATGATCCCATCCGAAAGCCGCCTTCGCCGGATATGCCTCCGTGAGAGACTATGGCCAAGTGGCTGACGCAATTGCACTTCTTGAGGTGCGCATCAAGCCTGGTCAGCATGTGGCCGACATTGTGGGCGCCGAGTTTGGTGTAGTTCCCGTCCTTGTCAGCACGAAGGGCAAAGAGCTTCATGTGATTCCTGTCCTTATTGGCGGCACCTGTCCAGACGAATAGAAACTTCCGCCTGTGACACGTTGTGGCACCCTCCGGGCATCTTCTCTCGAGTGCTGGCATGCTGACCCAACTCTCGGGTTCTGGTATGACCTCCTTGAGTCCGAGGGCGTCCGTGGCTACGGTTGGGCGAGTAGAGACATACTCGTATTGGTGCCCGTCTTGTCGGTTTTCATCCGGATCGCGCCGGGTAAACTCGTGCGACGACAGGTTTCGCGTCAGGGGCGACTCGTTGGGCGTGCCGAGCGGGTCGCGCTGCATGAAGCGGCCGACGGTGGGGTGATACACCCGGTGGCGGGCCTGGGCGTCGGAAGCCGTCGCCGCGAGGGCGAGCAAGGCTGCGGCAACAGCCAGAAGAGTGCGTGTGTGTCTCATGATGAGCTTCCTTTCCCTGCGTTGCTTCGGTCCATTGAACCTGATGGTTCTCTCATTGTCCAGCCCCTCCCGGCACCCCGCGCGGCTGCGGCAAAGTGTGCGGCATGTCTGACGGGGCAGACATGGCCCCCGGCGCAGCTATCGCGGCGGCTGCGGCACGGGCGGATACGGGCGGTACGGATTCTGCGGCAGCACGTCCCGCGCGTCCGGCCGCCGAGGCAGACCCGGCACCGGCACAATGGGCGGCGCCAGACGCTGCCTCCTTCAGGGGATGTACGTGCATCACTGGTTTTCGATGACCTTCCACACCTTGATCTTGCCGCCGGCCACGGAGGCCAGGTGCGTGGAATCGGGGGAGAAGGAGAGCATGAGGATGGTTGTGCCGCCGTGGAGAAGCACCCGTGGCTCGGGGTCGGGGACAGTGAGATCCCAGAGGTAGACGTGCCCCTCCGGGCCGGTGCCTGCCGCCAGCCACCGGCCGTCCGGACTCACCGTCAGCCACGATGCTCGGTGAGCGTATTCGGACCGCCCCTTTCGCCGCGTTGCCCACCACTGGCCGAGGATTCTGCCCGTGGTGGTTTCAATCCGATAAACGCACCCCTCGCTCCCGGCCGTGTAGAGCGTCTGCCCGTCGGCCGCGAAGACGGCGTACCCGGTCGACACCTCCGTGGGCGGCCGGTCGATCCACAACACCTTTTCCTGAGCCACGTCCACCATGGCCACGCCGTTCGCCCAGCCCCCGACGGCCACATACCGCCCATCGTCGGACACGGCGATCTGGCGAATGGTGTTATATCCATGTCCAATCAAGTCTGCAGCCCAGCGCATTTCTCCCGTCGACACGTCGAGGATTCCCACTCGGTGGCGGGGGTTATCCCGATCCCGATCCGGAGGCGGGTTGTTGAAGTCCTCCCCCAGGACCAACCCGACGAAAGCGCCATTGGTGCTTGTGCCTACCTCGGAGTAGTCCCATCCAGGCAGATTCTCCCATGTTCTGGCGGCTTCAGGTGACGCAAAAGGAATCAACTTCAGCGGCCAGTCACGTTTGCCGGGAGGTGGCTCCACGCTTGCCAGGTACCTGTCGCCCGGGAGAAGGGTGACATCGGTCGATGGGGGAACATTCACCGTGGTTTTCGCCAGCGTTGCCCCTTGCCACGTCCAAGCCTCCAAGACCTCCTGTCCGTTAGATTCCGAGGTACCGAAGAAACCTTCGGCACCCTGTCCCCATTCGTGGAATCCATTGCCCACGCCGGGCCAGTCGAGGACTTCAGAAGCAACGCCGGAGCCTCCCTCGTAGCTCGACGTGCATGAGGACAAGAGCATTAACATCACCACTGCGGCTCGAACCGGGGCTCTGCCCATTGAGAGGTACCTCCTTGTCAGAACTGCCCTTACGGTCGCGGCAGATTCGGGCCCGGGAACTTGCCATCCAGATAGTCATTTACCTTCTTGTCGTCGGCCGCATCCCCCGATGACGTTGGCTTCCGCGAGTCATCTGGTCCCGGACAGTGGCAGGGACACTTCTCCTTGAACTTCTTCAGGGCCTCGTAAGTGGCCTTGCCCGCAGCGCGCACGTCGGCGGGCCACAAATCTGCTCGGTCGGTGTTGCCAGACAGGGCAGCGTTCAGTGTTCCCCGCTCCTCCTGCCAGTAACCACCACTGCCTTTGTCTACCCAGACAGCGCCGCGGCCATGCCCGATACCGCTAATGTAAGGCCTCCCCTGATGCGACCACGAATCCTGAAGCACGTGCAGCCCCTCCGTGAACCTCTTGAAGTCACAATCCTCCAGACCCTCCTCCATTATCTTCCGAGCCTCTGGACTGTCCGGATGAACCTCTCCGTCTGGGCTGACCGGAAAATGCCAAATCGCCATCAACGCAATCTTCGGGCCTGGCCGAACGCCAAGCAGGAGTTGTTTCACGGCATCTATCACGCCGTCCATGCCAGGTCTTGACCCTTCGTGCTCATCGGGAGCATTGGCCCCGGCAGCCACCTCCTCAGCACAGGCGATGCCCGCCATGGTCGCCAACTCCTTGGTCAAGTCGTGGTGGACGTCACTATTCCACAGCCCCATCGGATCGACGTAGCCGGATGGACCGCTGTGCACGTACTGATACAGGTTCATGCCGTCGCGATACTGTGCCGCCGGATCGCGCCGGGTGAACTCGTGCGACGACAGGTTGCGCGTCAGGGGCGATTCGTTCGGCGTGCCGAGCGGGTCGCGCTGCATGAAGCGGCCGACGGTGGGGTGATACACCCGGTGGCGGGCCTGGGCGTCGGAGGCCGTCGCCGCGAGGGCGAGCAAGGCCACGGCAACAGTCGCAACAGTGCGCGTCATGATGAGGTTCCTTTCCCTGCGTTGCTTCGGTCCATTGAACCTGATGGTTCCCTCATTGTCCAGCCCCTCCCGGCACGCGCGGCCGCGGCAAGGCGTGCGGCATGTCTGACGGGGCAGACATGCCGCCCCCGGCGCAGCTATCGCGGTGGCTGCGGCACGGGCGGATACGGGCTGTACGGATTCTGTGGCAGCAAGCCCCGCGCGTCCGGCCGCCGAGGCAGGCCCGGCACTGGCACGACGGGTGGTGCCAGACGCTGTCCTCTCTGCCGGTCGTACTCCTCGATCATCTCCGTCCCTGAGAATGTGCCCTGTTCCCTTGTGGCCCGGCGAACCGGAGCCACGCGGCCGTCAACGACCTCGACGCCGAACTTGCGGCGGTAGATGTCCGCATGGGTCGCCACCTCGCGCGCCCACAGGCGATCCAGAGTCGTCTGCACCTCCTGCAAGGACGAGCGGCTCGTCGGCCAGAGCCGCACGACGTGGCTGTAGACCACCAGTGCCCCGACATCGTCTCCGGCCACGGCCCGGAGCACCAGGCCGCGATGGGCCAGGAACAGGGCCAGTTCCTGTTCGGGCGTCAGGCTCGTCAGCCAGTCGCACAACTCGACGAGACGGCCGTCGTACTTCCGCGGCCACGACAGATAGAACTCGTCCGGGTCGATGCTGAAGCCGTCACCGGCGCCGTCGAAGTTGAACCGGTCGCGCCAAGCCGGGTTCGCGTGGCCCGTGCCCTCCCAGCGGCAGAAGGCGTGTTCGAGCGAACAGACCAGCTTGACCGGGTATCCGAGCCGCCGCCCCACGGCGGCATAGACGACCGGCAGCGACAGGCAGTTGCCGCCAAAGGCCTTGCGTGCGTCCTCATGGTCCAGAAGACCGTGGATGAAGCACTCCTTCGACGTCTTGGGCAGGACGACCGGCTTGTCGGGCGGCGTGAATCCGGCGAAGTAATGGGCGCCGATGTCCTGTTGGAGGACGTTGACGAGCCATTCGGCGCGGAATCTCGCTTCGGAGTGCTTGTAGTGGGCCGCATGGTCGGCATAGCGCGGGTCCGTCAACCGGTAGAGATGTCGTTCGGTCTCGGCCTTGACCCGAGCGGCCCAGCGGTCGAGTCGGGCCAGGCAGGTGGCGATGTCCAGGTCCTCGGCCCCGGGCAGACCGGCGGCGCACAGCAGGTTCATTTCGGCAATGTCCACGGCCGCCAGTTCCTCGGGCCGCATCGTCAGCAGGGCATCAAGGGTGCGAGCTTCGTGGGTGTGCGCCGGGCCACTCGCCCGATTCGGGGTCGGATTCACGGGGGGGGGGGCTGGATTCCGCAAAGAAGGCGAAGTACCCGGCGGCCGCCGACGCGGCGACGAGGGCGATGACGATGGCCTTGCGGCCGTTGCGGATGCCCCGCCGCACGGTCGTGCCATTGTGAGGTTGCCTGCTGTTTCGTCTCGACACCGAACGCCTCGACCAGAACGAGTCCTCGCCAGCGTGACCCGGACCCCGCACAGAAAAGTGCATACCAAAGAAAGATGAATGTGGATGATATGGTGGTCAGGCACGACTGTCAAGCAGTAAGACGCCGATTGTGCTGCGATGGCGGCACGGCACGAGGCGGCTGTACGCTCGCAGCCGCGTTTCGGCTAACAGCCTGTTGAAGAAATGTGGCACAGCCGCCCCCGGCTGTGCGGACGCAGAGGAAACTACCATCTTCGGCCTGTCGCCACGCCCGAGGGCGGGCGTGCCACATGGGCCCAGGCCTCTTCAACGGACTGCTAATGAACACGCCTTGCGACACTCGCTCATTCATCATGCGATTTCGAGTTGCCCCGCGATGACGGTAAATGCTGGCGCAATAAGCCATTACGCGCTTGCCGGCAGGATTTCTGCCTGTCTACGGGTTTTTTCGTTGATCCGGCCACGAATTCTTTCGTCTAATATCCAGTGTGCGGTGCGGTGGCCGGCACGATGGGGTGGTGTGCTGGTGCGGACGACGTTGATGCCGGAACTTCTGACGGTTTGGAGAACACGCGACCATGGCCCGACGACCGACCGACGGTCCGACCGACGGTGAACTGGCGATTCTGGGCGTCCTGTGGGACCGGGGGCCGAGCACCGCCCGCGACGTTCACGAAGCACTCTGTCGCCGGCGGCCCACGGCAGCAACGACCACGCTCAAGCTCATGCAGATCATGGTGGACAAGGGGCTCCTGGCTCGCGACGAGTCGCGCCGCCCGCAGGTGTACTGCGCCGCCGCTACCAAGGAACGCACCCAACGCAAGCTCATCGGCAACCTGATGGCGAGGGCGTTCGACGGCTCGGCGGCGCAGCTCGTGCTGCGCGCCCTGTCGGCCCACGAGACCTCCGCCGAGGAACTCGACGCGATCCGGCGTCTGCTGGACCGTATGGAAGGGGCCAAGTCATGAATGCCCTGACGCGCCTCCTGACGGACCCGCATGCCGCGCGGCTGGCGCTGGCCCTGCTGCACCTGGTGTGGCAGGCGGCTCTCGTGGCGGTGGTCCTGGCCGTGTTGCTGCGGCTGCTGGACAGCCGCTCGGCCAATGCCCGGTACCTTCTGTCGCTGGCGGCCATGGCGCTGGTCGCCGTCGCACCCGTCGTGACGTTCGTCGTCGTGGAGCCGCCGCCGATGGAGACGGCCGCCGCGCCGCTGGCTGTGCCTGTTCCGCCGACGATCCTGCCCGGGGCCGAGAGCGGCCGGACGATCGCGCCGAGCGTCGCGCCCGCGCCGCCGATGCAGCGTCCCGTGCCAGGGGCGTCGGCTGCCGGTTCGGACTCGTCGGAGGCGACCTCCGATTGGAGCCGCGCGGCCCTGGAGGCCGTGCAACCTTATCTGCCGCACGTGGTTGCTGCCTGGACCGTCGGCGTTCTCCTGATCGGTCTGTGGCGCTTGGGTGGATGGATGCAGGTGCGGCGGCTGACGCGACTGAGCGCAGCCGCCGTGCCGGCCCATCTCGAACTGGTCATGGAGACGCTGGCCCGACGGTTGGGCGTCTCGTGGCCGGTGCGGCTGGTGACGTCGGCCGTGGCCGGCGTGCCGACCATGATCGGATGGTTGCGGCCGATGATCCTGTTGCCCGTGTCGGCCGCGGCGGGCCTGACGCCCGAGCAACTCGAAGTGGTCCTGGCCCACGAACTGGCCCATATCCGACGGCACGACTACCTGGTGAACCTCGTCCAGGTGGCTGTCGAGACGCTGCTGTTCTACCATCCGGCCGTGTGGTGGATTTCGGCCCGCATCCGCAGCGAGCGCGAGCATTGCTGCGACGATCTGGCCGTGGCCGTCACCGGGAGCCGCGCGGCCTACGCCCGGGCCCTGGAACGCATGGCGAGTCTGCGCCGAGGTCCGGTGCTGGCCATGTCGGCCCGCGGCGGCCGCCTGCTGACCCGGGTCCGCCGCATTCTCGGCCTGCGCGACGCCGAGCAGGCCGGCCCCGGCGGCTGGCTCGCCGGCACGGTGGTTCTGGCCGCCGCGGTCCTGGTCCTCTATGTCTGCGCCGCCGGAACGGCCGATGCCAAGCGAATCGAGCCCGACGAGCCCAAGGCCATGGAGGTGCTGCTGGTGTCGCCCGACGTGCGGTGGCCCGACGAAATGTCCATCATCCTGTCCGCCGATGTCCGTCGGCACCGCCGGGCGGACCTGCCCGACGCCGTCGCAGTCGACAACAGCGCCGACGCGCCCCTGCAATGGCAACTCGACGTGGACGGCCAGCGGTACCAGCCGCCGCTGGATTCCGCGTCCAACGCATTCCCGGTCATTCCCTCGTCCAGCGAATCCGGCGACGACGGAACCTCGTCGGCCCACTACCGCCTGGCGGACCTGTGGCTCTGGAACCACGTCGAGGACGGCACGCCGCTGAAGATGGTCGGGGGCACATACCGTGTCCGGGCCATTGTTCGAGCCGCCCCGGGCTGGTCCGACTCGTCCGGCGTCGCCGACGAATCTCTCTACGCCGTCAGCAACGAAGTGAACGTGACCGTCGGCCCCGCCGACGTTCCGCAGAAACCCGCCGCGGCCGTGAAGACGCTCAACCGTGCGGCGCAGAGCGACCAATGACCCAGCCGCAGGGTGCGTCAGCGTTCTGGGGCCCTACTGTGGCACCGACACCTTGCCCGTGAGTGGCAGGGGCAGGGAAGCTCCTGTCTCCCCAAGACTTTGATGCTCGCCCAGCCACACGAATGACCTTGCCGCGGCGGGGTGAGTGCTATCCGTTCTTCTTCTGCCGGCGCCCGGCCTCGTCCTTCAGGTACGGCAACTCGCATCGCAGCACCTTGCCGGTCGAGACGATTTCCACCGCGTCCACCACGTAGCCGCCGAAACTCGGCGCCCCGGTCTCCACGGTGATGACCTGCGGGTAGCCGCCCGGAAAGGGACGCGTCGCCGGGCCGCCCAGCGGGTCCATGATGACCACGCGGTCGCCCTTGCGGAAGCCGATGAGCGTGTGGCCCAGCTTGTCCTTCCAGTACCGCACCGGGACGATCCCCGTGACGCCGGCCGTCGCTGCAATGGCCCCTTGAATCTGGCAACCGGCGATGCAGTCCACCAGCTTGCTCTCCAGGACGTCGCGCAGGGTGCTCACGGGCTGGTTGGCGTTGTAGCCGGCGGCCTTGTAGAAGGCATGAGTCAGGGCGTGCGCCTCCTTCATGCGATCCTCGGCCGTCGAGCCGCGGCACTGCGAGGCCCACTGGAGGATCTGCGGCTGATAGGCGTTGTCGCTGCGGTCGGCCGTGGTCATCGCCCCGGGCGTCGGATGCAGCATCTGCATCAGGTCCTGCGTGTCGGGGCGGGATGTCATCGCCAGCGACTGCGCGATCCGCGTGGCCAGGCCGCCGTGGGTCTCCATTACCGCCGCCTGGTAGAAGCAGAGGTCCACGTAGCTCGCCAGGTACGGCTGCCGCAGCATATCCGCCAAGGCCTTCTGCGCGCGCTTCCTCGCCGCGGGAGGCACTTCGGCCATAACCCGCGCCAGGCCCGCCCTCGCCGTCAGCGACAGCCCCTGTGCGTCGAGCCCATCATTCGGCTGCGGCGACTTTCGACCGTTGTCCCCCGTTCGCCTCGCTTTCTCCGTCCACTCCATCACCGCCGCCTCGCGCGACAGGTGCTCCAGCTTCGCCACCAGTGGCACGTACTTCTGGTTGCGATGCGCTATGACCTCCTGAATCTTCCGTTCATGAGCCAGTGCCGCAATGTCGCGGTCCATGGCCACGTCGGCCTCGCGGAGCCTGGCAACTTCCTCCTTCATGGCCGCCAGCGTCGGCTCGCCGGCGGTCGCCGCGGCATCGTCGCCCGCTGTCGCTGCGCCTGTCGCGACGGTCCAGCCGCGGCGCTCCGCCTCGGTCGCCAGCAGGATGTCCTCGACGCGGCTCTGAAGCGCCGCCGCCTCGTTCAACCGCGACTGGAATGAGTAGCAGAGCGTCCGCGGCGCCACGCCCGGCTCCCTGACCCACTCGGCCGCCTGCCGGACGAATTGGCACTCCAGGGCCAGCCAACGGTCCAGGTCCGCCAGGTGATCCAGCCGGCCGGCCAACTCGGCCAGGCACGCCGCCGCCACCGCCGGTGACGCCGGCCGGGCCTTCAAGGCGGTTGACGTCAGGCCCAGCAGCACCTGGAGCTCCGATGCCTTGTCCGGCACGTCCGCGTCCGGCCACGACACCGCCTCGGCTTCCGTCGGACTCAGCTTGGCTACCCGGCCCGCCAGCGCCCGCGCCGCCTCGGCCGCCGCTTGTGCCTGCTCCTGAAGCGCCCCTGCCTTCGGCGACAGGCCGTTCACCGTGTCGAGCAGTTGCTGAAGCATCTTCGGATCGCGACTGTAGCCCAGCGCGTGGGCGATGTTGAACCGGCATGCCAGATCGTTCTCGGTGGAAATCGCTTCTCCCATGTGCCACAGCGCCGCCGGCAGCAGGGCCAACCTCTCAATCCCCTTGTCACCCAGGTACACCTGCCGATGCGCCTCGGCCACTCGGGCGGTTTCGGCCGACAGCGACGCCAACGCTTCCGCCGGCGCCGGAGCCGACGCCTCCTTCGCCTCGTCGGCGCCCGCCGTCGCCGACGCCAACGCACACACCAGACTCACCTGCCATACGGCTCTCTTCGTCGTTCTCAGCATGGTTGCACTCCTTGGCCTCCGGACCTTCCCGCTGGCCGGCTATCATACCGTCGAGGACGGCGGTTCCGGAATGCTTTCTTCCCGGTCGGAATCGCTCTGTGCTGTGTTGCGGCATGGCCGTCGTGCGCGCGATCGTCAACGGCACCGATCCGTCCCACCTGAACAGAGCTTGCCATCGTGCCCGAATTCGGCATAATGGCCGCCCGTCGGACGCACGCCTCCGGATGCGGGGGCCGCGACTGTCGAGGCCGGTTGTGAGTGTTGGAGAATCGCTGTGGACCTGGATCGCCTGTACCATTGCGACTGCATCAAGGGCATGGCCGAGTTGGACGAAGGGTCGGTGAATCTGGCCTTCGCCGATCCGCCGTTCAACATCGGTTACAAGTACGACGTGTACGAGGACCGCATGGCCGCCGAGGAGTACCTCGACTGGACCCGCCAATGGGGCAGGGCCCTGGTCCGCACGCTCCATCCCCAGGGCGCCTTCTGGCTGGCCATCGGCGACGATTTCGCCGCCGAGCTGAAGCTGATTTTCCAGCGCGAACTGGGCCTGGTCTGCCGCAGTTGGGTCATCTGGTACTACACCTTCGGCGTCAACTGCAAGCTTAAGTTCTCCCGCAGCCACACACACCTGTTCCATTTCGTGCGCGATCGAAAGCAGTACACGTTCAATGCCGATGCCATCCGTGTGCCGTCGGCGCGGCAACTGGTGTACGGCGATACACGGGCCGACGCTAAGGGCCGTCTGCCGGACGATACGTGGATTCTGCGCCCCCAGGACTTGCCCGAAGGGTTCGCCGCCGACGGCGACACGTGGTACTTCCCGCGCGTGTGCGGCACGTTCAAGGAGCGGGCCGGGTGGCACGGCTGCCAGATGCCCGAGCAACTGCTCGGCCGCATCATCCGGGCCTGTTCCAATCCCGGCGACCTGGTGCTGGACCCGTTCGGCGGCAGCGGCACGACCCTGGTCACCGCCAAGAAGCTTGGCCGCCAGTTCGTGGGATTCGAGTTGTCGGAGAATTACGTTACGCAGATCGAGGCCCGCCTGGCGGCAGTGAACGCAGGCGATCCGCTGGTCGGCGCCGAGAACCCCCTCACGACGGCTCCAAACACCGCTGATGGCCGGCGACTCGACGCCAGTGCCAACGGTGGCAAGCGGACTCGCCGCAAGCGCAACGGCCGCAATCAGGACGCCTCTGCCGGCGATGCGACGCTGCCTGCCTGACGGCTCGGCGCGGGGCGTGGCACCCCATGCTGGAGCGACGGCGCAGCGGTAGGGTGGCTGCTTGACGCAGTCCCCGAGCACCGTCGAGGGGGAGCCACGCGGAGAAACTGTGTTCTCTCAATAGGCTGCTACTGCTCGAACGCCAGTCGCGTGCCGGCGCCGCACTCCAGGAAACTTCCCGGGAATCGCTTTCGCAGGAACTCCATCGCCTCGGGGCCCGTGCAGTGGCTCGGCCCGAGGGACTCGATGCCGAATCGCTCCAGGGCTGCCGCGGTCCGCTCCAGTCGTTCGGCCGACGCGCCGACCAGGTGCGTGCCGCCCATGACGGTCACGATGGACCGCCCTCCGGCCAGTTGCGACACGTAGTCCAGCGTATTGACGATGCCCGAATGCGCGCAGCCCAGCACCACGACCACCCCCGTCGGCCCGTCGATCCAGACGGCCTGGTCGTCTTCGATGGGGTCGGGCCGGGACACGGCGGCATCGAGGAAGAACGGTCCGCCGACATCCTCGAAATCCGTTCGCCGCGGCACGGCACCGGTCGCGTGGACCCCAGGCGTCACTTCCGTCGGCCCCGCGGTCCAGACCGTCCTGCGTCCGCCGGCCTTGATGGCGTCGGCCGAGGGTCCCGGCATGCGGATCGAGCGCGGCCCGCGACCCGGGTGGCAGCTGTAGTGCTCGCCCAGGGCCGCCGGATGCGCATAGAGCGCCGCCCGCGGGGCCGCGTCGAGCACGGCGGCCAGCCCGCCCGTGTGATCGTAGTGCCCGTGGCTGAGGATCACGGCCTCGGCCTGGGCAATCGGCACGCCCAGGACCGCCGCGTTCCGCAGCACCAGGTCGCTCGCCCCCGCATCCAGCAGCACGCGGCGCCCGTCGGCCTCGATCCACGCCGCCCAACCGTGCTCGCTCTTCAGCCCAGCCGCGCCGTCGCCGGCCGCCAACGTGTTGTCCACCAGTACCGTGATTGTCAGTCGCTTCACCATGGCCCCAGCCTACCCGCGCCGCCGAGCAGTTGTCAACCCCAGGGGGACAGGACGAGCGGAAGGTTATTGACGGACCGGGCTCGGATCAGTAGCATGTGTGGCCGTTCAGGACGCCGCAGGATGCAACTGGAAGGCGTCCTCTTTTATTGCGGTCCCGGCCGTCGCAGGGCGGGGGGCTGCACAGTGGGAAGCCAGTCCCGGCGCCGCCGGGCTCGAGATCGGGGCTTTCGGGCCTCAAGGAACGCATGAGCCAGACCAACCACCACAGCACCTCTTCGACCGACGCTCCGGGCGTTACCGTCGTCTGCCTCAACTACAAGGGCAAGACCGTGCTCCCGGATTGCCTGGAGAGCCTGCGGCGGCAGACCTACCCGAATCTGCACGTCATCGTCGTCGAGAACGCCAGTGGCGACGGCAGCGCCCAGATCGTCCGCGAGCGGTTTCCCGAGGTCGAGCTGATTGAGAACGCCGAGAACCTGGGTTTCGGCGGCGGCAACAACGTCGGTCTGGCGGCCGTGCGGACGCCCTTTGCCGTGATGCTCAACAACGACACGGAGCTCGATCCCGAATGCATCGCCGAGATGGTCCGCGTGATGCAGTCGGATCCGACGGTCGGCGCGGTGGCCTCGAAGATTCTTCTGAAGTTCAACGATCTGCGGATCGACGCCGCGGGGATCGAGATCTGCCCCGACGGGCTGGCCCTGGGCCGCGGGCGCTGGCATCCGAAAGAGGACTACGCCGACGAAGCCGAAGTCTTCTTCGTGAGCGACTGTTGCGGCATGTACCGCATGGCCATGATCGAGTCCATCCGCCTCAAGGGCTTCGGCCGCCAGGGCTGGGAGATTTACGACGAGGACTTCTTCGCCTACGCCGACGAGACCGATCTGGGCTGGCGTGCCCAGTTGGCGGGCTGGTCGTCGCGGTACGCCCCCAGGGCCGTCTGCTACCATTGCCATTCGGCGTCTACCGGCAGCGTCCATCCGCGAAAGGTCTACTGGGTCGAGCGCAACCGCATCTGGGTCGGCGTGAAGAGTTTCCCCCTGTGGCTGCTGGCGTGGGGCGGCTGCTACATGGTGGCCCGTTACGCGTGGCAGGCCTGGGGCGTGTTTTCCGGAAAAGGGCGTGCAGGAGAGTTCCGCAAAGAGTATAGTGCTGTGCGTTTGGCCCTGGTGCTGGTGAAAGCCTGGCTGGGCGCCCTGTGGGGGTTGCCGCGCATGTGCCGCAAGCGGTGGGCGATCGCCCGGACCCGGCGGATCGGCGCGTCGCAGATTCGCGGCCTGTTGCGGCGGTTCGGCATCCCGGCCAAGAGCGTGGCGCTTCGCAACTGACGTCTGGAGACAAGAGCATGATTCCCGTATTCCGTCCGAGCTACGGTCAGGAAGAGTTCGATGCCGTCCGCGAGGTGATGTCCAGCGGTTGGGTGGGCCTCGGCCCCAAGACCCGCGAGTTCGAGGAGAAGTTCCAGGCCTACCTCGGCTCCGGCTACGCCTCGGCCCTCAACAGCGGCACCGCCGCCCTGCATCTGGCCATGCTCATGGCCGACATCAAGGGCCGCGAAGTCATCACCACGCCGATGACCTTCGTCTCGACCAACCACGCCATCCTTTACTCAGGCGGCATCCCGGTGTTCGCCGACATCGAGCCCGACACGTGCAACATCGACGCCGACTGCGTCGAGAAGCTCATCACGAAGAAGACCCGCGCCATCGTCGTGGTCCACTACGGCGGCCACGCCTGCCGCATGGACAAGATCATGCGCCTGGCCCGCAAGCACAAGCTCCTGGTCATCGAGGACTGCGCCCACGCCGCCGGCGGCGAGTTCAAGGGCAAGAAGCTCGGCACGTTCGGCGACTTCGCGTGCTTCAGCTTCCACGCCGTCAAGAACCTGGCCACCGGCGAGGGCGGCATGCTCGTCTGCCGCCGCAAGGCCGACTACCAGCACGCCACCCGGCTGCGGTGGCTCGGAATCAGCAAGGACACCTGGAGCCGCGAGACCAAGGTCAAGTACTCCTGGTACTACTTCGTCGAAGAGGTGGGCTGGAAGGCGCACCTGAACGACATTCCGTCGGCCATCGGCATCGTGCAGCTTCGCCGCCTGGACCAGACCAACGCCGCCCGACGCGAGCGGGCCGAACGCTACGGCCGCGAGCTGGCCGACCTGGACTGGATGACGCTGCCCGTCGTCCAGCCGAACACGGCCCCGGCGTGGCACAACTACGTCATCAAGACCGAGCACCGCGACGGCCTGAACGCCTGGCTGGCCCAGCGCGGCATCGCGACCGGCGTCCACTACATCCCCAACAACCATTATCCGATGTACAAACGCTGCAAGGGCAAGACCCCCGTGTGCGAGAAGGTCTGGGCCACGTTGCTGACGTTGCCGCTCTTCCCGGACCTGACGGCCGACGAGCAGTCGCAGGTGATTGCCGAGATTCGCGCCTACGGCCGCGACAAGGGCCTGAACGCATAAGCTTCATCTGAATACCGTGGCACGGGTCTTGCCTGTGCGTCCACGGGCATCCTGCCCGTGGAGCGGACACAGAGAGCTGGGCCCGGACGGCCCCGCGACGCACAGGCAAGACCCGTGCCACGACAGAGGCCGATCTCAGACAGAGCCCGAAACGGATATGACCGCCTTGACCGACGCGACTCAATGCGACGCCTCCGCCGTGCCGACCGCCGAACGCGAGACGGTGGCCTGTCCGCTCTGCGCCACCGAGGCTACCGAGCCGGTCCTTCGCAAGCAGGACCGCTACGGCTCCAACGAGTGGTTCGACGTCGTCCGCTGCACCGGCTGCGGCCTCATGCGCGTCAACCCGCGACCGCCGGGGGCGGCCATCGCCCGCTACTACAACGATACCTATAGCTGGAAAGCCGACGAGCCCGTCCAGGGCCTGTTGCCGCGCATGATCCACGGGGCCGAGCACTGGTACCGTTTCCATCTGCTGCGGTACGAGGCCCGCAAAGTGCTGCGATTCTGCCGCCCGAGGCCCGGCGCCGAGGTGCTCGACGTGGGCTGCGGCTCCGGCGACCGCCTGCTCGTGTACCGCGAGCTCGGCCTGGAGCCGTACGGTGTCGAGATCAGTTCGGCCGCCGCCTACGCCCGCGACCACCTGGGCCTGCGCGTCCGGTGCGGCACGCTTCGCACCGCCGCCTACGAGAACGACCAGTTCGACCTCGTCACGCTGTACAATGTGCTGGAGCACCTGCACGAGCCGAACGAGGAACTCGACGAGATCCATCGCATCCTGCGGCCGGGCGGGTGCCTTGTGATCGAGGTGCCCAACGCCGACTGTCTCCAGTTCCGCCTGTTCGGTGCGCGGTGGTCGGCGCTCGACGTGCCGCGCGACCTGGCGTACTGGACCGTGCCTCGCCTGCGCCGCATGATGGACAAGCATCGCTTCGAGGTGACGCGCGTCGATCAATGGACCAGTTGGCTGCACCCGCCGATGATCGTGCTGACGCTGTGTCCGGGGCTGGACCCGCGCCGCGTCTGGGCCGAGGCCGCCGGCGGCGGAGGGCAGGGCATCGTCAGCCGCGCCCTCTGGGGAGCCATGACCCTCCTCACGCCGCCGATCACGTTCGTCGAGAGTCTCGTCGGCCGCGGCAGCAGCATGGTCTTCTACGCCCGCAAGGCGTAGGGGCGGCGGGTGAGCCGTCCCTGCGCCGTCGGATGAGCGACGTTGTGTGAGGTCTGTGGGCCGCTATGACCGAAACGCCGCAACAGCAGTTCCATCGCGTCCGCTATCATGTCCTCCGCGAGGCCATGAAACGGTCCATTCGCGGTTTCGTCCTGGTTCGCGTCCTGGTCAACCTGTGGCTGATGCTCCGCACGCGGTCGATCATCCATCCGCTGGCCCGCATCGACTGGAACGTGACCATCGGACGCCGGTGCTTCATCGGCAAGGCGACCATCGACACCCTCGGTGGCAACGGCCGCATCGAAATCGGCGACGGCTCGATCATCTACAGCGAGTGCGACCTGATGTGCCACCACTGGAGCCGCATCGTCATCGGACGAGACGTCCTGTTCACGCGGAAGGCCTCGGCCATCACCGGCGGGCACAAGTTCGCCGACCGCGATGCCACGATTATCTCGCAGGGCATCGCCACGGCCGACATCGTCGTCGAGGACGATTGCTGGATCGGCTACCGCGCGACGCTCCTGCCGGGCGTCCGCGTCGGCAAGGGCACCGTGGTGGCCGCCGGGGCCGTCGTGACCAAGGATCTGCCGCCCATGGTCGTCGCCGGCGGCGTGCCGGCCAAGGTCATCCGGCAGCGGTAGCCCGGCCACGCAACGCTGTTGTAGGGGCGGCTCGCGAGCCGCCCTGTTTGGGACCGCTATCAGGAGCATCATCAACGTGGGACTCGTTCTCGGCCTCATCAACCTCGTTCGTGTCACGTTCTGGCGGCTGGTGCTGCTCGTTCGCGGCGGCGGACGCATCGGACGCGGCTGCCGCTTCCAGCCCGGCGTCGTCCTGGCCTCGGCCCGCGGGCGGCCCATCCTCCTCGGCGATCACGTCCAGCTCATGCGCGGCGTGGTCCTCTCGACCAGCCAGTCCGGCAAGATCGTCCTCGGCGACCACGTCTACATCGGCGAATACGGAGTCGTCACCAGCAACGCCGAAATCCACATCGAACGCGACACGATCATCGCGCCGCACGTGGACCTCGTGGACTTCAACCACGGCACCGACGATTTGTCCGTCACCGTCATCAACCAGCCCGTCGACGCCGCGCCCATCCACATCGGCCGCGATGTCTGGCTCGGCGCCAAGGTCACCGTTGTCCGCGGCGTCACCATCGGCGACCAGGCCGTCGTCGGCACCGGATCGGTCGTCAACCGTGATGTCCGCCCGCGCGGCGTCGCCGTCGGCGTCCCAGCCCGGGTGATCCGCACCCGCGGCGAGCCGCGACACAAGGACGCCGCCGACTCGTGAAACGCCCCCGCGCACAGCTTCTCTGGCTCGCCATCGGCCTGATTCTGCTGGCCGCCGTCATCTACTGGAACGATCCGGCCGCCATCTGGCGGGCCTTCCTGGCCGCCCTGGGCCGCCCCTGGCTCCTGCTCGGCGCGATGGGCCTCTTTGCCGCCACGCAAGCCGGCTTCTATCTCAAGTGGCACCTCATCAGCCGCCTGGCCGGCGCCGACCCCGACGCCCGCCAATCCCTCCGCCTCTTCGCCACGCTCTATCTCGTCGGCACCTTCACTCCGGGCCGCGCCGGCGAACTCGCCGTGCCCCTGATGATGCGCGGCGGCGCCCGCCTCACCGGCGTCGCCCTCGTCAACCGCATCCTCGAAAGCTCCGTCACCGTCCTCATGGGCCTCGTGGCCATTGTCATGGTCGTCGCCTCCGGTCACACGATCCTCCACGCGATGGTGCTGGCCGCCTTCCTCGGCCTCTTCGTTGTGGCCATGATCGTCCTCAGCCGACGCCGCCTCACCGAGCGGCTGCTGGGCGTCGTGCGCTTCTTCCTGCGGCCGGTCGCGAAACTGCGGCCCGTGGCCTGGGCCCTGGCCAAGGAGCAGCAGGTCGAGGCCCATCTCGGCCCGTTCTACGAGGCCAACGAGCGGCTCCTGCGCCTGCCCAACGTCCTGCTCTTCTGCGGCATCATGCTCGCCATCTGGCTCATGATGGTCGCCGCCAATTACCTCCTCATCCTCGCCACCGTCGGCGACGTTGTGGCCGCCTCGCACGTCCTGGCCGCCATCGCCGTCTCGGCCGTCGCCATGTTCCTGGCCCCCGTGCCCGGCGGCGTCGGCGTCAGCGAATGGGGTGTCATCGCCTTCTTCCAGAGACTCGGCTACTCGCACAACTTCGCCCCGTTCCTCCTGCTCAGCCGAATCGGCCTGTACATCGTCATCGTTCTGTTCTATCTTGTCGGCGTGTGGCTTGGCCGCGAACTGCCGCCCGCCGAGCCCCGCGCCGAGCTCTGATCCGAGGCGATTCGTCGCGCAGGCTGCCCCGGCACGACAACGCCGCGACGCTGAGGCCGACAAACCAGGTCTACCGCAAAGGGGAGGTCTTCCATGGCAGAGGTCATCGTTCTGTTCGATTCCCGCGGCGGCAACACCCGCGCCGTCGCCGAGTGCATCGCCGAAGGCGCCGCGATGGTCCCCGGCGTGACGGCCCGCCTCATGGCCGCCGCCGACCTCGACGTGGCCTCCCTGGCCGCCGCCCAGGCCATCGCCGTCGGCTCCCCCAACTACTTCTCCTACATGAGCGGCCACGTCAAGACCTTCTTCGATCTGACCTACCGCAACGCCGCCTTCAAGGGCAAGCCCTTCGTGGCCTTCAGCACCCACGCCGGCGGCGGCGGCATCTGCGCCGTCATCGAGAAGCTGGCCACGTCCGTCGGCATGGCCCAGGTGACCGACGGCATCGACATCCTCAACGCGCCGGCCGGCAACCAGCTCAAGGAGTGCCGGAAACTCGGCCAGCAACTCGGCCGCGCCGCCGCCAACGCCTGACCGACCGCAACCGACGGCCGCGGATTCCCGATGGACGGTGTACCGCGGCGGGGGGATAATCGTATCGGGTTCGGCACGGCCTCGACGCCGTGCCGCCGAGATCACGATCCGCTGGCAGAAGGAGGGATTTCCATGACACGCGCCACAAAGTTCCTGGCTGTTGCAGCCGTTCTGGCGACGATTCTTGTCGGATGCTCGTCGAAGAAGCCGAGCAGGGAGTCGGCCGGGACGACGCCTCCGGCCTCCACTCAGGCTCCCGATGCGGTCGAGCCGCAACGCGACGATGCGGCCGCCCCGGCCGCGCCGACCGTCACGGCCACCGTTGCGGGCGGAAAGATCCGCACGGGCATGACCTACGACGAGGTCGTTGCCCAGCTCGGCGAGCCCACAACGAAGATGGCCCTCGGCGAGATGCTTCAGTGCGCTTGGGAGAAGGACAGCTCGGCCGTCGTCGTCCACTTCCAGGACGACAAGGCCATGGCCGTCCACTACGGCGGCGAGTCCTCCGAAGCCCCGGCCGCCGACGCCGGCAAGGTTGCAGCCAATTTCTCGAAGGTCAAGATCGGCATGAGCGAGGACGAGGTGGACAAGCTGCTTGGCCCAGCGACGAAGTCCGGCGGCGCCGGCGACGGCGACACCGCCTTCGCCGTCAAGCAGTGGGTGGCTGGCGACGACGTCTATGTCGTGACGTTCATGAACGGCAAGGTCCAGGTGACGCACAAGGAAGCCGGCGAATAGCACTACAACGCGACAGCCGTGGCACAGGCATCTTGCCCGTGCGTCGCAGGGCCATCCTGGCCCTGCAAAGCGCCCTTCGCTCGTGGGTCCCGGCCAATGTCGCGATGCAGCGTTGTAGTCATGGGCGGTTGCCGCACGTCACGTCTGTGGCCAGGGGTGCACACTCTGGTCCGGACTTCGTCCGGCCTCCAAAGTGTGCACCCCCCCGTTGCTGCGGTGCGAGAGCCTGCGCACCTGAAAAAACATGACGTGCACCCCGGCTCGAACTCGCAGACGGTTTCCTGTTGCACGCCTCGGCGGCTGTGGGTAGACTCGTCGGCAATCCGTCAGTGTCCTTGTCGCCTCTGTTCCTCTACCGGAAGGAGAACGTGAATGCGGCCCTTCAGCTCGGCGATGCTCCTGGGCGCCACGCTGCTGGTCTTTGCGGCCGGCTGCGATCCCACCCCCGAAACCTACAGCCTCGAAGGCCACCGGCTGTACCAGGCCGGCGAATTCCGCCAGGCCACTGCGGCATTCGAGAATGCCGCGCGACTGGAACCCCAGAACGCCACGCACCATTTCAACATGGCCGCGTCACTCGAGGCCAACGGCCAGATCGACGAGGCCATCCACGCGTACTGGATGGCCACGCGCCTGGACCCAGGCCTTGTCGAGGCCCATGTGAACATGGCCCGATGCTGGATCGCCCTCGGCAACCACGACCGGGCCATCGAGGCGTACAAGCGAGGCTGCGAGTTGAATCCTCTATCGGCCGTGCCCTACTACCGCTTCGGCCAGTACTGGCAGGAGCGCGGCGACATGGCACAGGCCGAGAGCTGGCTCCGCAAGGCCGTCAGCCGCAACCCCAACGACGCCCAGGCCCATCATCTGCTCGGCGAGTTCCTGATTGCCGCGGGCCAGCGCGACGAGGGCCTCGTCCACTATCGCAAGAGCCTGGAGCTTCAGCCGATCAACCCCCAGGTGGCCCAGAAACAGTACGACCTGGTCGAGAAAGACCGCGTACCGGAACCCACGCAGCCGGTCCAATGACTATGACTTGTCCTGAATCGACCCATCGAGCAGGGCCGGCCTCCACGGTGGCCCTGCTCCGTGTTTTGGCGGTCTCGCTGATCGCGGCGACGGCCGGCGCCGGCTGGGGCCGCGACGCCCACCATCTCGTCACGCGCGAGGCCCTGCTGCTGTTGCCGCCGCCCCTGTCGGACGAGTTCGGCCAGGGAGCCGCCCTGGAGAACGTCCTGGCCAAGGTCATGAGCCCGGACCGGCGGGTCGATCAACTCCGGGCCGAGGCCCAGCAACTCCAGGACCAGGCCGACGCCGCCGACGAGTCGCACAAGGCCGACCTGGCGTCCAAGGCCAACGCCGCCTGGGCGAAGTACCGCCAGGAACGGAGCAGGCATTTCTTCGACATCGACGCCATGACCGACGAGCCGCCGCCCTTCGCGGCGTTTCCCCGCGACCGGCGCCAGGCGGCGCTCAAGGCGGCCGAACACCTCCTGCGGCACGATCCGCGCCTGGCCGCCGAACTGCTCGACGAGGACCCCGATCGGCCGACCACCACCCTTGACGGGACCGACCGTTCCCGCTGGCCGCAACTGGGCGAGGCCGCGCTGGCCCGCCACGGCACCCTGCCGTGGGTCATCCGCGACCAAGTGACGCGACTGACCGAGGCCTTTCGTCAGAAACGCCGCGACCGGATCGAGGAAGCCATGGCCGACCTGTCCCACTATGTCGGCGACCTGCATCAGCCGCTGCACACGACACGCAACTACGACGGCCAGATGACCGGCAACCGCGGCATCCATGCGGCCTTCGAAATCTACCTGGTGATTCGCCGCAAAGCCTTGTCGCCGCAGGACCTCGAACGGCTGCCGCCGGAGCTTCTGTCCCCTTACGACGCGGTGGACGACGTCGTGGCCGCGGCGATCGAGCAGGCTGGCCGCAATGCCGAGTGGACCGGCCGTCTGCTGGCCGCCGACACCGAAGCCCGCCGTCGCAGCGGCATCACCGACGAGGACGTCGCCTATCTGAAAGCGCTGGACCGCGATGCCGCCGACGAACTGTTCCGTCGCAAGGACGCCCAGGGCCTCGACGGGCGGCAGCGGCGGCTCCTGCGACACGTGGACGAACTCGGACGCATACTCTCCGAGCGGCACGATGACTTGCCCCGCCTGGCCATGGGCCGCGCCGCGTCGATGCTCTCCTCACTGGTCTACACCGCCTGGCTGCGGGCCGGGCGCCCGAACCTGGCGACAACGGCCGGAGACGGAGCCGCGGCTGACGCCAAGCCCAAGCTGATTTCCTTCGATCTCGTGGTCTTCGGCGCCATGGCGGCCCTGCTCCTGGCGATGCTCCTCCGCCGCCGTCGCCGACCACCCACCCCGCCGTTGTAGAGGCTACATGAATAGAGAAGGGGCCGACCTTCTCGGGCCGGCCCCCTGGTTTGTTGCAATACGTAGGTCGCGTCAACAGACCCGACGGTTGCTTCTGCCCGGCCCACGGCGTGTCAGGTCCGTTGACCCGACCTGCCTGCTGGATGGGCTCTCATGACATCGCCCCCGCCTTGGTTCAGGCCTTCAGTTCCGGAATGTCCACCCAGGCCCGTTTCTTCCACGATTCCAGGCCCTTTTCGGCCAGTTGCACGCCCTTGGCCCCTTCCAGCAGCGACCAGCGGAACGGCTCGTCCAGTACCACGTGACGCAGGAACAGCTCCCACTGCACCTTGAACGCGTTGTCGCAGGCGAGCGTGTCGGGCACGCGCTGCCAGCCGCCGAAGAAGTCCACCGGGTTGTCGATGTCCGGGTTCCAGATGCACCGCGGCGTCGCGCTGGCGTGCTGCACGACGCAATCGCGAAGCGTCGCCACGGCGCTGCCCTCGGTGCCGTCCACCTGCATCGTCAGCAGGTCGTCGCGCCGCACGCGGACGCACCACGACGAATTGAAGTGGGCGATCACGCCGCCCTCCAGCTCGAACGTCGCGTACGCCGCATCGTCGGAGGTGGCCTTGTAGGGCTTACCGTCTTCGCCCACGCGCTGGCCGATGTGCGTCGCACCCAGGCACGACACCGACTTGACGTTGCCGAACAGGTTGTCCAGCACGTAACGCCAGTGGCACAGCATATCGACGATGATGCCGCCGCCGTCTTCGGCCCGGTAGTTCCATGACGGCCGCTGCGGCGGCACATGCTCGCCCGTGAACACCCAGTAGCCGAACTCCCCGCGAACGCTCAGGATGCGGCCGAAAAAGCCCGTGTCGATCAGAAGCTTCAGCTTCAGCAGCCCGGGCAGCCACAGCTTGTCCTGCACCACGCCGTTCTTGATCCCGGCCTTCCTGGCCAGCGTATACAGTTCGTAGGCCTCGGCCGTGCTCGTCGCCGTCGGCTTCTCGCAGTACACGTGCTTGCCCGCGGCAATGGCCTTCTTCACGGAGGCCACCCGACGGTTCGTCGTCTGCGCGTCGAAGTACACTGTGTAATTCGAGTCGGCCAGCGCAGCGTCGAGGTCCGTGGACCAGTTCTCGACGCCGGCCGACTTCGCCAGCGGCTCGAGCTTCGCCGGGTTGCGGCCGACCAGCAGCGGATCCGGCATGATCCGCTCGTTGTCGCTGATGCGGACGCCTCCCTGGTTGCGGATGGCCATGATCGACCGCAGCAGGTGCTGGTTCGTGCCCATGCGTCCCGTGACGCCGTTCATGATGATGCCCACGCGGTGGGTCTTGACGTTGTCCATCGTCCGAATACCTTTCCTTTCCTAACCGAATCTCGCGTGCTGCCCGCCCCTGCGGACGGACCACAAGCCCATATTCTAGCACGGCCTGGAGGCCTTGTCAAAACGGCCCCGCCTTGGCAGTGCATCAGCGTTTCGGCGGCCGTACCGTTGCACGGGCATCTTGCCCGTGAGTGACAGGGGCATCCTGCCCTTGCTTTCCCGAAGCGTTAATGCACCAGCAGGTTGTCATCAGGCCTTGGGTTTCTCCGTGCATTGCGGCCAGGCGCCCTGCGGCAGGGGAGGCGCCTCGGCCCCGGCCCGCGGCAACGTGCCGTCCAGCTCCTGACGCCAGTGGGCCACGTCCCCCGCCGGACCGTAACAGTAGATGAACTTCAGCGGCACATCGCCCACGTTCGTCAACTGGTGATAGACCCCCGAGGGAATGTACACGGCCTGACCGGCCGCCAGCGGCTGCCGCTCCGTGCCCAGGCACATCTCCCCCGTGCCTTCCAGGACGAAGTACACTTCTTCCTGCTCCTGATTGTGCCACGGCACCTGGCCGCCACGGGGCTCCAGCGTCACGTAACCCAGCGAGAAGTTCTTCGCCTGAATCGGCGCCGCGCCGCCCGACACGTTCTGCGTCCGCCGCCGCGCGGGATACGTCCGCCCCGCAATCTTGCTCAAGTCGCTGATCATCATCGCCTTATCGCCTTTCTGTTCACACGGAATCCAATCGGCCTTGATCAGGGGCCTATTATAGCGACCCGTCGCCGCATGCCAATGCCGCCGGGCGACAAAAACCACACTCGCCGACGCGCGGTTGTACAGTCTCCCGGCCTGTGGCTGCACCGCGGCGCTTGTCCGGCGGGCCGGCATCTGTTAAGGTGTTTGCCAGTGGGGTGCATCAGCGTTTTGCGGGCCGTACCGTGGCACGGGCATCTTGCCCGTGAGTGGCAGGGGCATCCTGCCCCCGCCTTCCCCGAAATGTCAATGCACCCTGGCGAATGTTCGTCGTGCGAAGCCGTCCAACACGCCAGGAGAAGCCCATGGTGCTTTCGCGTTTGTCATGTTCCCTTGTCCTGGCGGCGGCCGTCTGTTCGACGGTCATGGCCGGCGGCGGCCCGCACAATGTGCTGATCGTCGCCAACAGCCGCTCGGCCGACTCCGTCGCCGTCGCCAACGCCTATCGCGACGCCCGGGGCGTTCCCGAGCGGAATCTCTGCCTGATCGACCTGCCGGTCGAGAGTTTCCGGGACCAGAGCGTCATTCCCGGCGACCTGTACGAGAAGGCCGTCCGCGAACCGCTGAAGGCGTTCATCCGCGAGCATCCGGCCGGCGACCGCCTGCATTTCGTCGTCCTTTGCCCCGATCTGCCGCTCAGGGTGGACTGCGGCGGCACCATGAAGACGCGGAGCATGGCCGCGCTGCTGGCGGGCCTGGCCTCCGACGGCCTCGTCCAGAAGATGCTGAACCCGTACGTGAGCCGGCGCGAAGCCTTCGAGCGGTTTGCCGCGACGGTTCCGGCCGACACGCGCCCTTGCCTGGTGACGTGGCTTCGCGGCTACGAGCCGCGAGATGCCCTGGACCTTGTCCGGCGCAGCGTCGCCTCCGACGCCACGGCGCCGCAGGGCACCTTCTACTTCGTCCAGAGTCCGCACGTCATGAAGTTCGATGAAGCCGTCCGGCAGCTTCAGTCGCGGGGATTCGCCGCCCAGTTGCTCGAGAAGGGCAAGCCCGTCGCCGGCGCCGACGACGTGGCCGGCTACTTCAGCGGCGGCTCGTACAGCGGCCTCACGTGGAAGGACATTTCTTCGAACACCTACCGCCCCGGCGCCCTGGCGGATATGCTCCAGTCCTACGGGGCCATCTGGAACAACTGGCGCACGTTCGGTTACAGCGCGCAGGCACCCGTCGCCTGGCTGATCCGTTGCGGCGCCACAGGCGTTCACGGCACCACGGACGAACCCTTCGCCGATTCGTTCCCCACCCGTGGATACCTCGATGTCCTGCTCGACAACTACCTGGCCGGCTGCAACCTCGCCGAGGTCTACTGGTCGGCCATCCGCTACATCGGCTGGCAGAACGCCGTCTTCGGCGATCCTCTCTGCGCTCCGTACGCCGTGCGCGCCAAGGTGACCTGCCGCGTGACGACCCCCGCGGCAGCCTCACGTCCGCCGACCCCGATCGTCGAGTTCGATATCGCCATGCCCGAGGGCAAAACGCTGGGCGAGGTGCGGTGTTTCGTCGATGGCCGGCTGGCCCGAACGTTGGCCCAGGGCGACCTTGTCGCCGGGGACGATGGCCGTCTCAGCGGCAGCTTCGCACCGGACGCCACTACGCCCGCCGACGCTTGGTGCCGCGTGCGCGTTGTGGCCGTGGATGCCTCTCCAGCCGCAGTTCAGGGGTGGGCCGTGGTGGACGTTCCGTGTGGACGCAGCGAACGGCTCGTGCTGGCCCGGGCCGCAACGGGGCATACCGACACCACCGCAGCCGGGGCCGTTGTCGATCTGACCGTCGCCATGACGCCGCCCGATGCCGCCGCGGCGATCGACCTGTGCGTCGGCGACCGGCGCCTCGGTCGTTTCGAGGGCGGACGCCTGCGGCTCGACACCGCGCCGCTCGGGCCCGGCACGCACTCCCTCCAGGCCCGTGCCGCCGATGCCCAGGGCACGTCCCTGGCTCGCAGCAACTTCCTGTCCCTGGAACTGGCCGACCCGATCCATGTGGTCGACTATTGGCCTCGCGGCACGGTTGGTAACCGGCCTCTGATTCACCTCGTGTACGACCGTCCGCCACAGCCGGCCGAGGCCGCGGGGGCTGCCGAGGCCCGCTTTGTCCAGAGCGGACGCCCGCCCGTGCCCGCCAAGGCCAGTCCGGCGGGGCGCGTGCTTGCCGTCGAGGCCGCATCGCCGCTGAAACCCGGAGTCCCCTGCCGCCTGGAAGTGCGATTGCCCTCCGCGGCTGGGTTGTCGCGCGATTTCTCGCTCGAGTTCACCCCATCCGACGATCCGCGGCTCCTGGCCGGCCTGTCGGGCGAACTGCCGTATCGCAACACCGTCAAGGGGCTCACCAGCGGCTCGGCCGCCAGTATCGTCCCGAGAGGCAAACGTCCGGCCCTGGTGGTCCTCGGCCCGGTGGACCTGTTCGGCCAGCGGCAGGAGGCCCGGGCGTCGCTGGTCGCGTACACCGTGTCCGGGCAGATTCATGTTGCCGCCCCCACGGTCAAGGACGGCCAGGGCGCCGGTCTGGGCGTCCACTACAGCGACAACCGGAATTACTGCTTCGTACGCATCCGCGGCGCCGACGTGGCTGTCGTCCAGGTGCTGGCAGGCAAACAGACGACGCTCCAGACATGGTCGCTCCCGGCCGCCGCCGCGTTCCGGCTGGAGCTTGCGGTCCAGGGGCCCCAGCTCACGGTGCGGCTGGGCGGGCAGGAACTCGGCTCAGTCATGCTCGACCGGTCCCTGCCGCCGGGCCTGCCCATGATCGACCTCGGCGCGCCGACCGGCATCAAGGCGACGCAGGTGACCGTCCAGCGGCCGCAGTAGCTGTAGCTTGTGAGGTGCCGGTGCAGGGGGGGGCGGCGGCCCATGGCCGCTTGACGCAGTTCCCGAGCACGGTCGAGGGGCGGCCATGCCCTGTGCCATGAACCGTCCTCAGATTGTCCCTTGCCGACGCGACGCGCTCCCCCACGGAATTTTCCCGTGTCGCCGAAGCCTTGACTTCCGCTGCCGGTTCGCTATACTCTCTCGCTCCAGAGTCATTGCTGGGGATTGGTGTAATGGTAGCACGGCTGACTCTGGATCAGCTAGTCGGGGTTCGAGTCCCTGATCCCCAGCCAGAACACAAAGGCCCGCAAGTCAACGACTTGCGGGCCTTCGCCGTCTTCACCATGCAGGTCAAGTCAACAGGCCCAACACCCCCCATGACTGGTATAAGGAGAGGAACCCGTCCAGTCTGCTGGCCAGACCTATGCTCGAGCCGATTCCTTGTGTCTTCCCCGCAGTATTGGAGCACTCTGGAGCACCGACGGTGTGACCGCGACAGCCAGACGCACAGGCACGTCCGCCTCGGCCTGGGTCCGTCACAAGCGTCAGGGTTTCGGCACACTGTGGCGTCAGAACTTGTCACAAATCCGTGACAAACGTCTTGCACCCAGCGACGGCATCTAGTATCCTCATGCGTCAATGGACGGGGGGCACGTGGGGACGTGCGCCGCCGTCAGATGCCACCGTCGTTCGAGCCATACATCCAGTTGCCTCAGCGGGAGGGCCTGCCGATGACCCAGGCGCGTCGCCGCGCTCCTTCGTGTGCCGCATCGTTCCATTCTTCCGCCACCCACAGAATGCGTTGGCTCCGGGCCGTCACGCTCGCCGGGGCAGTGGTTGCGCTGTGCACTGTCGCAGCCCGGGCCGACGACGCCGGCCCGACGCCGTACGCCTGGGGCCTGAACGACATGGGCCAGCTCGGCGATGGCACGACCACCGACCGTACGACGGCAGTCCGAGTCCTGTCGCTCGGCGGCATGGCTGCCATTGCCGCCGGAGACAAGCACTCGCTGGCCGTGGACCGCCAGGGTAACGTCTGGGCTTGGGGAATGAACAGCTACGGCCAACTCGGCGACGGAACGCACGTGCTGCGGCAGACGCCCGTCCAGGTCGCCGACCTGTCCGACATCACCGCCGTGGCGGCCGGATGGTACCACTCGTTGGCCGTGGACGGCGACGGCAACGTCTGGGCCTGGGGCCGCAACGACAAAGGGCAGCTCGGCGACGGCACCACCACGTCGCGCGCCACGCCGGTCCTTGTGCCCGCACTGTCCGACGTGCAGGCCGTGGCCGCAGGCTACAAGCATTCGCTCGCCGTCTGCCGCGACGGCACTGTCTGGACCTGGGGCCAGAACACCTACGGCCAACTGGGCGTCGGATCGGCCGACGACAGCCCGACGCCGCGCCGCGTCACGCTGCCGGAGGTGGTCATCTCGGCCGACGCAGGCTATGCGCACGTCGTCGTCGCCACGGCTTCCGGCCAGGTCTGGGCCTGGGGCCAGAACAGCAGCGGCCAACTCGGCGACGGCACCCTCGAGACGCGCCGATCGCCCGTGACGGTGGCTTCTCTCGCCGGAGCCGCAAGCGTCTCGTGCGGCTACAGTCACAGCGTCGCGCTGCTGGACGACAACGCGCTCTGGGCCTGGGGCGCCAACGTCAATGGGCAGTTGGGCAACGGCGCCTCCACGTCATCCGCCTTGCCCGTTCGCGTCCTCCTGGATGCGACAGTCGATCGCGTCGCCTGCGGCGCCTATCACACCCTGGTTCTTGACGCACAGAACCGGCTGTGGGCCTGGGGACGCAATGCCCAGGGGCAACTCGGCGACGGCACCACGACGGATCGTCTGTTGCCCGTCGTCGTGGCCGCACCGGGCAACGTGCTCGCCATCGACGGCGGAACCGGACACAGCCTCGCCGTCGAGGCGTCGCTGACGGCCGTCGTGACCGTCGAGGGAGAGAGCCAGTGGGTGTACCAGAATGTCGCCGGCTCTCTGGCGCGGGGTGGCCACAAAGTGAAGATCGTGGCCGCCGTGGACGATGGTCAGACCAACCACAGCTATACGGTCACGGTGACCAAACGCCCCGGGAGCGGCGACGGCGAGGTGACCGTTATCGACGATCCGGAGGGCAATCCCCTGGTCAAGTATGTGCTGGGCAGCCGCCGCACCGACGGCCATGCGGGCGCCGGCGACCTGGTTCTGGATGTCGTGGTCACGGGCGACGTCGTCGGACAACACGTCTGCCAGGTGCCGCTGGTGGTGCGACGGCTCGGGGACGTGGACGGCAACGGCGGCGCCGAGCCCGGCGACTTCAGCGCCCTGATCCTTGCCCTGAAACACATGGCGCCGCAGCACATTCCCGCACGGGCCTTTGACCTCGACGGCAACGGCGGCGTCGAGCCGACGGACCTGTCTCTGCTCGTGAACATCCTCAACGGCAGGCTGAACGACTGACCGCTCGCACTGGGCGGGCCGCGGGATACTCCAGAACTCCTGCTGGTTCGGCGGGCCGGGGCCGATATAATCTGACGGTATGTCACCACGAACGCCTCCGCAACCGGGAACCTCGCCTCATCGCTCCATGGCGGTGCGCGCCGTGTGCGCTGCGACGGCGGCGGCCGTGGCCGTGGCGGCAGTCGTGGCGGCCCTGCCGGCGCCGGCGGCCGCCCAGGTGACCGACGAGCAGGTCCGTCAGTGCGTCGATCGGGCGGTGGTGCGGCTCAAGAAGGGGCAGCGGGCCGACGGGCACTGGGGCGACATTCTGGACAGCTACGGCGGCGGCTATGGCGGCATGACCGCCCTGGCCGTGCTGGCGCTGGTGCAGGCGGGCGTGCCGCTGGACGATCCGGTGGTGGCCCGGGGCCTGGCGGCGCTGGAGCGGATGCCCGACGCCGACACCTACGCCGTCTCGCTGCGCGCGATGGCCTTCCTGAAGGCCGACGAAGTGAGCGGCAAGCCCGCCCATGCCGCCCAGGTGCGCGAGGCCGTGGCCTGGCTCTCGGCCGCGCAGACGTCCCTGGGCACCTGGGGCTACAACCGCCGCCTCGCTCAGTCGGGCGACCCGGATGCCCTGGTCACCTACACCGACCACTCGAACACGCAGATGGCCCTGCTGGCCCTGTACGAAGCGTCGCGCGCCGGGTATCCCGTGGACGAGCAGGTCTGGAAGCGCAGCGAAAGCCACTACGTGCGCGCCCAGAACAAGGATGGCGGCTGGGGCTACCGCATGGGGCCCAGCTACAACTCCTATGGGTCCATGACCGCCGCCGGACTGGCCAGCCTCATGGCGGCCGGTTCGCGGCTGCACGAGGGGCGGCAGTTCAAGTGCGGCACGCCCGAGCGCGTCAAACTGTGCGGACAGTACCGTCAGAACGAGCCGATTGCCCAGGCCCTGGCGTGGCTCGACAAGCATTTCTCGGTCAGCGAGCATCCGGGGCTGCCGGGCTCGTATCACTACTACTATCTGTACGCCGTGGAGCGTGTGGGCATCATCGGCGGCCTGCGCACGATCGGCCGGGCCGACTGGTTCCGCGAAGGGGCGGCGTTCCTGGTGGGCCGCCAGTTGCCCGACGGCGGCTTCGCCCGCGTCGGCAAGACCCAGGGGGCCGCCTTCGAGTACGACATCGCCTTCGCCATTCTCTTTCTGGCCAAGGGGCACGTGCCGCTGCTGGTCAACAAGCTCCGCTGGGGACGCACCGGCGACGACTGGAACATCAACCGATACGATGCCGAGCACCTGACGCGATGGATCGGCGACCGGCTCAACGGCCGGCCCGTCGGGTGGCAGACCGTGAGCCTCGGCGACCCGATCGAGCAATGGCTCGAAGCGCCGCTGCTTCTGGTGACGGGGCGCGAGGCGCTGGCCCTCACGCCGCCGCAGAAGCAGAAACTGCGGCAGTATATCGAGCAGGGGGGCATCGTTGTGGCCGACGCCTGTTGCGACGGCAAGGCGTTCGCCGAGTCGGTCCGCAGCCTGGCGGCCGAGCTGTTCCCGGAGCAGAAGCTCGAACCCCTGCCGGCGACGCATCCGGTGTACCACAGCCTGGAGAGCCTGCCCGACACGTGGCGGATCGAGGGGCTCGGGTTCGGTTGCCGGACGCCGCTGCTGTTGTCGGTGAAGGACCTGACCTGCTGGTGGGAGCAGTCGGATCAGCCGGAGAGCGAAGCGGCGCTGAAGCTGGGCCTGAACCTGGCTGCCTATGCGACGGCTCGGGAGCCGCTGCGCGATCCGCTGTCGCCGGTCGAGTTGGTCCGGCAGACGGCCCAGGTGAAGGTCGAGCGCGGGGCGCTCTACATCGGGAAGGTGCAGCACCAGGGGGACTGGAACAGCCGCCCGAAGGCCGTGGACCGGCTCCTGGAACTGCTGCGGACCGAGGCCGCCGTCAAGGCCGCCGATCGCGCCGTGCCGGTGCGGTTGACCGACGCCGAGGCGGTGCAGATGCCGGTGCTCTACATGACGGGGCACCGCGACCCGAAACTGACCGATGCGGAGAAGGCGGCGCTGAAACGCTACCTGGATCGCGGCGGATTCCTGATGGCGGAGGCCTGCTGCGGCGAGAAGGCGTTTGACGCGGGGTTCCGGGCCCTGATGCAGGAACTCTACCCGGATCGGCCGCTGGAACCGGTGCCGGCCGAGAGCCCGGTGCTGAACGGGGAGGTGGGGCGTCGGATCGAGCGCGTGACGTTGACGGGCCCCGTGGCCCGCGCGACGCCGGAACTGGCCCACCCGCGTCTGGAGGGCGTCCGCTCGGGCGACCGGTACTGTGTGATCTACTCTCCCTATGCCCTGGGGCCGGGGCTGGACGGCATGACGACGTTCCAGGCCAGCGCCTATGCGGCTGAGGACGCCCGTCGGATTGCGGTCAACGTCGTGCTTTATGCCCTGAACTTTTAACGACTTATCCTTGGCGCAGACCTTGCGTTAGGGTAGACTCCAACAGCGGACAATTCACCCATATCATGCTCTAGGATGGCGGAGGTGATCCGATGACACGTCCACGCATCTTGTGGTGCGCTTCGGTATTGTTGGGGTTGGCGTTGGCGGCCTCGTCGGCATGGGCCCAGTCGGGAATCGAGCCGCCGCCGACGGATACGAAAATCGAGGAGGCCATCGCCGAAGCCTGCCAGACGCTGAAGAAACTCCAGCAGCCCGACGGGGGGTGGGTGGAGTACCCGCAGCACGAGGGGGCCACGACGTCCCTGGCCGTCCAGGCCCTTCTGCTGGCCGGCGAACCCTACGACAGCGTCACCATCCGCCAGGCCATCGAAGCACTCGGCGCCGCCAAGATCACGCGAACCTACGTCATGGGCTGCCGCGCCATGGCCTACGCCCAACTGGTCAGGCACTATCCCAACCTGAGGCATCGACTGGCCGCCGACGCCACGTGGCTGGCACGCAACCAGCACGACGACGGCATGTGGGGCTATCTCGTCAAGGCCGAGAACAAGGGCCGCGGCGACAACTCCGTGACCGGCTTCGCCGTGCTGGGCCTGTGCGATGCCTCGATGGCCAACTGCGAGGTGAGCGATTCGGTCTGGACCAAGCTCTTTCGCCATTACACGACCACCCAGACCGCCGACGGCGGCTGGACCTACCAGCCGTTCACCAAGGCCAAGCCGACGGACCCGGACCCGGATGCGTCGGTCACGATCACGGGCCCGTCCCTGGCCAGCCTGATGATCGCCAGCGACCAGTTGTTGCGCACGGCCGGCTGCCCCTGCGCCAAGGGCAAGAGCAGCGGCGGCAAGCTCGACAATACGATCCTCGACAAGGGCATCCAGTGGATGGTGGACTACTTCGAGGGCAAGAAGAAGTCGCATGCCGACGACCGGTATCTGACCTACTATTGGTACGGCCTTCAGCGTGCCGGCCAGGCCTCGGGCCTGAAGAACTTCGGCAAGCACGACTGGTACAAGCGCGGGGCGGCGCAGATGTACCGCCTGGCCAAAAGCTCGGGCGTGCGTCCTCTGGTCAAGTCGATCGACCTGCCGGGCGAAAAGCCCGATCCGAACTTCAAGCCGCCGCAAATCATCACGATCACCGACTCCAAGGGCAAGGAAAAGCAGTACGTCGCCGACCCGAACGGCATCGTGGACGTGTCGCTGGCGATTATCTTCCTGGTCAAGGGCAACGCCCCGGTGTTGATGAACAAGCTGAAGTACGACGGCGACTGGAACCGCCATCGCCGCGACCTGGCGCTGCTGGCCCAGGAAACGGGCAAACGCCTCGAGCGGCAGTTCCGCTGGCAGGTGATCGACATCAAGTCGTCTACGAAGGACTGGCACGATTCGCCGCTGATGTACCTGAGCGGCGAGGAAGCGCTCACCCTGACCGCCGAGGACAAGGAGAAGCTCAAGCAGTTCTGCTTCGAGGGCGGGACGCTGCTGGTCGAGGCCAACTGCGCCAACAGCGCGTTCTCGCAGCAGGCACGGGCGCTGATTGCCGAGTTGTGGCCCGACTGGCCGCTGAAACCGCTGGCCGACGACCATCCGCTGTACAGTTGCCAGTTGCCGATCGAGGCCAAGGGCCTGCTCGAGGGCGTGGACGACGGCGTGCGGACGTTCTGTCTGTTCACCGACAAGGACGTCTCGTGCGCCTGGCAGATGCAGGACACGGTGAACCGCAAGGAATCGTTCGACCTGGTGGTGAATCTGTACGCCTACGCCACGGACAAGGCCCCCGCGCCGGCGAAGCTCCAGGACACGATCGCGCGGCTCCAGGAGAAGCAGCGCCTGATGGACGAGTGGGAAAAGGCCGTGGCTGCCGAGAAGGAAGCCGCCAAGAAGGAAAAACGGCCCACCAAAACCATTCCCAAGACGTGGATCGAGAAGGAAGAGGTGATCAAGGTCTCGAAGGTCAAGACCGGCGGCCGGCAACTGGTGAACATGCAGTGCCTGGCGCACAAGGGCAACTACCAGTTGGGCCTTCACTACCAGATGCTCGGCCTGATCATCAACGAGTTCCAGACGGAGGCCGGGGTGACGATTGCCATGGGGGCGGCGTCGCCGGCCGACGAGATCGACGTGGGCATGCCTGACGTGCTGGTGGTCCGCGGCGGGGCGGCGATGGAACTGACCGATGCCGAGAAGGACTACCTGGCCGACTACATGAAGAGCGGGGGATTCGTCATCGCCGAGGCCGCCATGGGCAGCAAGAGCTTCGACGAGGACTTCCGCACGTTCATCGCCGGCGCCGAGGGGCTGGACCTGGCGCCGATGGAGGCCGGCGATCCGTTCTTCAAGGGGGACATGGACAGTTCGCTGAAGGGCCTCGAAATCGACAATCCGCGCTTCAGCCGCGCCGTCCGAGAGGAGCACCCGGACATCAAGACCCCGATGATCCTGCGGATCGTCGCCGGGGACCGGACGGTCGGCTACTACAGCCCGCTGGACCTGACCTACAGCGCGTCGGGCTACGGGGCCTACAACCTGCGCGGGTACGACAGGGCCACGGCCGTGAAGATGCTGGTTAACATGCTGCTGATGACCACGCGGCCTGAGATGCCGGCCGGCCAGGGTGACACGACCGGCGGCGAGACCAAGCCGAAGAAGCCGAGGAAACCGAAGAAGTCGTAGAACGCGGTCGTCTGTCAACAGGACGAGTGCTTGCTGCCGGTCGGAGGCTTGGGTTGCCGGGGACGGCGTGTCCCGGCATCATGAGCTTCCGGCGCGCGGTGCCCCAGGCAATCTGAGGGCTCCGTCGGCGTTGTATCATTTCAGAAGCGAAGCGGCGGGACATAAGGCAGTCATGTCGTGGTCTGTGTCACTTACGGGCACGGAGGGTGGGAGAATCCATGAATGCGACGATGAGGCGGCATCTGGCGGCGTGGGTGGTTGCGACCTTGGCGCTCTTCTTGGCCTGGCCGGGGTCGGCCCGGGCGGACGCGACGGGGCAGAAGGTGGACGAGCACGTCCAGAAGTTGGCCGAGTACCTGTTGGGCCAGCAGCAGGCTGACGGCACCTTCGCGTTGCCGAGCCAGCCGGCGGCGGACGCGGCGGGGTTCACCGAATACCGCATGGCGGCGGCCATGCTCGGGCTGGGCTTTGCCGGACTGACGGCCGAGGACGAACGCGTCCAACGTGGGCTCGACGCCATGATGTTCACGAGGCCGGACACGACGGAGTCGGTGGCCCACCGGATTTCGGCCCTGGTGTGGCACCTGGAGGCGATGAAGCCGGCCCAGCGCAAGCGGGCGCAGGAATGCATCGAAGAGGACGTGACGCGGCTGATTACGGCCCAGGACGGCTCGGGACGATGGGGATTCCAGCTGTCGCCGACCCGATACTGGACCACGCAGACGACGTGCATGGCCGCGAGGGCCCTGATCGACGCGCAAGAGGCGGCCATGCGCATGAAGAGCAGCACGTTCGAACCCGTCGTCAAGAATCTGATGGATCACCAGTCGGCCAACGGAGGCTGGGTGCGCCATTTCGGGATGATGGGCTTCGGCGGCCAGGACCGAATCCGCGCGGTCGACACGGCGGCGGGCGTGGAAATACTTCTGAACGGTCGCCGGGCGGCTGCCCTGGACGCCGGTTGTCCGTGCGGCGGTCGCGGCAAATCGAAAGACGGATGGGGCGGCGTCGACCTCAGCGCCGACCGGGCCGTCCGCTGGCTTGCCCAGAATTTCAACCCGGGCGAGAATACCGGTTCCCCGGACGTGCACTATCTCCGACGCTACTGGCTCTATTGCTGCGGCCGTGCGATGATGGCCGGCGGCTACAAATACCTCGGCACCCACGACTGGTACAAGGAAGGCATTGCCGAACTTCTGACGCGCGGCTTTCCCGCCAACGACAGCGGCGATTGGCTCAACGTCGTCGAGGCGGCCTACCGCATCGGGTTTCTCAGGATGTGCCGCGAGCCGCTGCTGGTCAACAAACTGGAGTACCACGGCCAGTGGAACCAGCATCCCCACGACGCCCTGAGCCTGGCCAGGATGACAGGCAAAACGCGCGGCAAGCCGCACCGCTGGCAGAGGATGGAGTTGACTCGCGACCTGGCGGATTTCCAGGAAGCGCCGCTGCTGCTGATCAGCGCCGAGGACGATATTCTGCTGAACGCCGAGGAGAAGAAACTGCTTCGCCGGTACACCGACACCGGCGGGACCGTCCTGTGCGAGGCCGCTTGCGGCAACGTGAAGGCCATGCGGTCGCTCGAGCGGCTGATCGGCGAGGTCTGGCCCGAATGGAAGCTGGCGACACTGGACAAGGACCACGCCTTCTGGACCGCCGACGCCGAAATCAAGGGCCGATTGCCCGTGCTGCGCTGCCTGCACGACGGCGTGCGACCGGTTCTGTTCCTGGCGACGCAGGATCTGACGTGCGGCTGGGTGGCCGCGGACGAGAAGAAGAATGCCGCTGCCTGTCAGACCGCGCAGAACCTCGTCGCGGTGGCGACCGACCTGTCGCCGTTGCCCGGCCGCTATGACGATCCCGAGCCCGACGTGGCGGCGAAGTATCCCGGACGCCAGTTGAAGCGGGGTTCCCGCGAGAAGGTGACGCTGGCCCGGCTGCGGCACAGCGGCTGCTGGGACGCCGGCAGGAACTACGGACTGTGGGGGCTGCTGTCGGCCGATCTGTCGGCTCGGGCGTCGCTGACGGTCGAGGAACTGGAACCGCTGTCCGTCGGCGATGCGGCGCCCACGGACCTGACGTTCCTGTACCTGACGGGCCGGGGCCCGGCGGACCTGGGCGAGGGCGGGGCCGAATGGCTGAAGACGTATCTGGCGGGCGGCGGCTTCCTGCTGGCGGAGGCCACCTGCGGCGACGAGGCCTTCGACGCGTCGCTGCGGTCGCTGGCCGAGGCGGCCGGCCTGACTCTCAAGCCGCTGGAGGCCGATTCGCCCCTCATCAGCGGCGACCTGTTCGGCGCCGCCGGCTATGCCATCGCCAAGGTCAAACTGACCCGAGCCGCGGGCGGCCAGGGCGACGATCCGACCGCGGCGGCCGACCCCGTTCTGTTCCGCATCGAGCACGAAGGCAAACTCGTGGGCCTCTACAGCCCGCTGGATATTCTGTACTCGCAGTCGGGATACCGCGCTTTCGGCAATCGCGGCTACTCGAAAGCCGACGCCCGTGCCCTGGCTACGAACGTCGCGTTGCTCATGAGCGTGAAATAGACAGCGTAATTGTCTACAAAGTACAGTAGCTTTTGCCTCCCCCCTACGCTATACTACCCGCGTGGCAGAAGCGCGGAACTTCTCCATCCATAGGCGTTTAAGATGCTGAGGGGGCACCGGGCATCCACCCGCCCGCCGCCCGGCATCCCCGCCCAGGATGGACCTGCCCCGGACATGCGAAAGGAGCGTCGTCCGATGAACTCCAAAAAAACAATATGTGCATGGATTGCTGCATTTTGTGTGACGATGGTCACATCCGCACCCGTCGCGGCCCAGGCGCCGACGTTCACCGACGAGCAGGTGGACCAGGCCATCGAGCGAGGCGTACAGCACCTGCTGGGCGTTCAGCAGCCCACCGGCGGATGGGGCGACTACAGGTCGGGCAACGAGCTCTTCCGGCACGGCTACGACGTGTGCGGCCTCATGGGGCTCGCCTACGGCGAACTGAGTGTCCGCGATGACCGGCTCCAGAAGGCCCTGAAGCTTGTCCTGGAAGCCGAAGTGGACAAGAACTACGTCTACGCGGTCCGGGCGATTGCCCTGTCGCGCCTCTATCCGCGGCTGCCCCGCGAGCAGCAGGAGCTGGTCCTGAAGCGGCTGGAGAAGGACGTCGAGTGGCTCATCAACGCACAGAGCAAGGAGCGCGGCTGCTGGAACTACGACGGCACCGGCTCCATCTGGGGCGAATCGAGCAACACCCAGATGGCCATTCTGGGACTGTACGAGGCGTCCAATGTGGTCCGCGAGTTCCCCATGGACGTCTGGAAACGGGCCCTGGACTTCTACCTGAAGACCCAACGCCCCGACAAGGGCTGGAACTATGCCCATCCCAGCAGCATCGAGACGATGGACACCTATGGGAGCATGTCGGCGGCGGCCGTGGCCAGCCTGTTCATCATCCGGGACATGCTCTATCGCGGTACGGGATGTCCCTGCAAGAGCGGCAAGTCCCCGCGCGAGGGGCTCCAGGTCGACAAGGCCATCGAGGACGGCATCGAGTGGCTTGCGGCCAACTTCGTGGTGGACAAGAACCCCGGCCGCGGGGCGTGGTACATGTACTGGCCGTTCTCGTGCGAGCGCGTGGGATTGGCCTCGGGCATCAAGTACTTCGGCCCGCACGACTGGTACCGGGAGATGACGGCGTTCATCCTGTCGCGGCAGAATCCCGACGGGGGCTGGGGCCACATCTCGGACACGGCCCTGGCGATTGCGTTCCTCGCCAAGGGGCGAGCGCCGATTCTGGCCAACAAGCTCCAGTTCAAGGGCGCCTGGAACATGCACCCCCGCGATCTGGCCAACCTGACCCGCTACGTCGCCAACCTCAAGGAGCAGCCGATCCAGTGGCAGGTCATCAACCTGGACGTCCCCGTCCAGGACATGCACGACTCGCCGATCCTGTACATCTCGGCCGAGTCGGCCATGGAGATCACCGACGAGCAGAAGGCGAAGCTGCGACAGTTCACGGACTCCGGCGGCACGATTCTGTTCGAGGCCAGTTGCGCCAACCGGCAGGCGATTGACTGGTGGACGCTGGTGTGCGGCGAGTTGTGGCCGGAATGGGAGTTGAAGGCCATTGATCGCGACCATCCTCTGTGGGAGGCCGATCAGCCGATCAAGGGCCGCACCCCGAGCCTGATGGGGCTGAGCGACGGGCTGCGCACGTTCATGTTCTTCAGCAAGGTGGACATCTCGTGCCCGTGGAACACCGAGGCGATCGCGCGGCAGAAGGTGCTGTTCGACCTGGGCGCGAACCTGTACATGTACGCCACCGACAAGGGCAAGCTCCGGTCGCGTCTGGCGGCCCGCCCCAGCGGCACGGGGGCGAAGTACGCCGGACAGACGCCGGCCAAGGGCGGCAAGGACACGGTTACCGTCGCCCGGATGAAGCACGGGGGCGACTGGTACCTGGGCCGGAACTACGCGCCGTGGCAGGTGCTGGCCGAGGACCTGAAGGCTGGGACGGCCCTGACGCTGACCGAGCGGGAGCCCGTGGCGGTCGGCGACGACCTGTCGGGCGTGGACCTGCTGCATCTGTCGGCGCGCAAGGGCTGCGACCTGGGCGGCGGGGCCGAGTGGCTGAAGAAGTATCTGTCGGGCGGCGGGTTCCTGTTGGCCGAGGCGACGCTGGGTGACGCCCAGGGCGATGCGGCCCTTCGGGCGGCGCTGCAAGGCGCGGGCCTGACCCTCAAGCCACTCGACGCCGAGCACGGTGTCGTGAGCGGGCAACTCGGGCAGGCGACCGGGTACGACGCCTCGAAGGTCGAATTCACGTTTCACCTGCGCGGCGAGCGCATCGGCAAAGCGAGGCCGGAACTGATGGGCATTTACGACGGCGACAGGTTCGTGGGCCTGTTCAGTCCGTTCGACATTCTGTATTCGCAGACCGGGTGCAAGGCCTACGGTAGTCGTGGCTACGAGGCCGCCGACGCCCGAGCTCTGGCGATGAACATCGTGCTGTTGAGGTCGCAACCCTGAGAAGGAGGGAACACCATGAGATGCCGTGCCATTGTGCTGCTGCCTGTTCTTGCGGTCTGGCTGTTGCCGCCGTCGCCGGCGCTGTGCCAGCAGGCGAGCGTGACCGATGTGGCTGTCGATCAGGCCATCCAACGCGGAGTCGATTACCTGCTGGGACTGTCGCAGCCGGACGGGCGGTTTTCGCCGGACGGCAACTACATGTGGGTCGGCTACGCCTACCCGTTCGGCCACGAGGCGATCATCATGTGCGCCCTGGCGCATGCCGAGGTGAGCCTGAACGATGAGCGGATGCGCAAGGGCTTCGATTTCCTGCTCAAGTGCGAGATGGAGCACACGTACACGCGAAGCTGCCGGGCGATTACGATCGCGCGGCTCCTGCCGAAGCTGAAGCGCGAGGAACGCGACCTGGCGTGGCAGGTGATGAAGGCCGACGTCGAGTGGCTTCTGGAGAAGCAGATCGCCACGGGGCGCGATGCCGGCATGTGGTCCTATCCGATCAAGCCGAACTCCAACGTGGACTTCTCGAACACGCAGATGGCCATCCTGGCGATGAACGAATACGAGATGGTCGGCGGCGAGATCGCCGAGGCGTACTACGAGAAGTCGCTGATCCCGTTTCTCGATCGACAGAAGGACAGCGGCGGGTGGAACTACGGCTGGGTGAATCCCGAGCACATCAACGAGCCGGAACGCAACACGATGACGGCCGTGGGCGTGGCCTCGCTGTTCCTCATTCGTGACCGGCTGTTCAGCCTGGGCTGCCCGTGCAAGAGCGGCAAGAGCGGCCCGCGGCCGAAGAAGATCGACGACGCCATCGACGGCGGAATCGGGTGGCTGGCGGCCCACCCCGGGGCCGAGCGCGGCCAGGGCCACAACAGCTACTTCCACTATGCCTGCGCCCGCGTGGGCCTCGCTGCGGGGCTGAAGTACTTCGGCACCTACGACTGGTATCGCGAGGGGGCGGCCCAGGTTATCAGCATGCAGCGAGCCGACGGCTCATGGGCGGCCTTCGAATCGTCCCAACGCACGTGCTTTGCGATCATGTTTTTGGTGAAGGGGCGGGCGCCGATTCTGCTGAACAAGCTTCAGTTCAAGGGCGACTGGGACCGCCATCCGCGCGATGCGGCGAACCTGGCCGGGTACGTGGCACAGGTCAAGGAACAGAAGATCAACTGGCAGGTCATCAACCTCGACGCGCCGGTGCCCGAGTGGCACGACGCACCGATCCTCTATATCTCGGCCGAAACGCCCATGGAGCTCTCCGACGAGCACAAGCAGAAGCTGCGCCGCTATACCGACACCGGCGGCACGATCCTGTTCGAGGCCAGTTGCGGCAACAAGGCTGTGGCGACGTGGTGGGTCAAGACGTGCGGCGAGATCTGGCCCGAGTGGGAGCTGAAGCTTCTCGGCAAGGATCACCCCATGTGGTCGGCGGAACAGAAGATCACGGGGCGACTGCCGGTGCTCCAGGGTATCAGCGACGGGGTGAGGACGTTCGTCTTCTACAGCCCGAGCGACATCAGTTGCGCCTGGAACACCCTGGCCATCGCCCGCAACGATCCGTTGTTCAAGATGGGGATCAACCTGTACGCGTACACGACCGACCGCGGCAAACTGCGGTCGAAGCTGGCCGGTTACGGCGTGGCCGAGAGCGAGCGGTATTCCGGGTCGGCGGTGTCGCCCGGCGAGCGGACGAAGCTCCGCATCCGGCAGCTCAAGCACGGCGGCGACTGGTACGTGTCGCGTCACTACGGCGGCCTGTCGATGCTCGGCGAGCATCTGGCCGGTCACGGGCGGATCGCCTGTGAGGTGGGCGAGGCGATTGAGGCGGCCGATCCGGCCGCGGCCGAGACCGACGTGTTGTGGCTCACGGGGCGCAAAGGGCTCATGATGTCGCCGCCGCAGCAGGCGGCCCTGAAAGCATGGCTCGGCGCCGGCGGGTTCCTCGTCGTGGACGCCTGCATGGGCGACAAGACGTTCGACGCGGCATGGCGCCAGGCGGCCGCGGACCTGGGCCTGACGATCAAGGCGGCAGGGAAGGATTCGCCCCTGGTGACCGGGGCGCTGGGCGGCGCGACAGGGTACGCCCTGACACGGTGCGAGTTCGACTCGGGCCTGCGACCCGAGCGGATCGGCAAGGCCGAGGCGTCGCTGCACGAGCTCTACCTGGGCGACCGCCTCGTCGGCGTCTACAGCGACTTCGACGTGCTGCTGGCGCTGACGGGGGTGAAGGCGTATGACCGTCGCGGCTACGGGGCGGCCGACGCCCGGGCCGTGGCGACCAACATGCTGCTGCCGGCCACGCTCCAGGGCAAGGAGCCGCCGGTGTCGGCGAATTAGAGGATCCACCGAGGAAGACGCTGGGTCGCCGTCGTGCGGCGACCGCGACGAAGGCAGAGGGGCAGTACGGAAGGGCAGGATCATGATTCGCACCGTTGTGGCAGGACTGTTGGGCGTGATGCTGATGGCGGCGTGGCCTGCGGCCATGTGGGCGGCGCCGCAGGTGAAGCCGTTGACCGAGGTGACCGACGACGCGATCGACGCGGCCATCGAGCGGGCCATCGCGCACCTGTGGTCGCAGCAGGAAGCCGACGGCCGGTGGCCGTACAAGGAGGCGCCCGACGCCGGCGGCGTCATGCGTTCGCTGACCGGATCGCGCTGGCCTCCGGGCGAGCACTGCATGGTCATGATGGCGTTGGAGTATGCCGGAACGCCCCAGGACGACGAACGTTTCAAGAAAGGCCTGAAGCTGCTTCAGGAGTTCGACCTCAAGCAGAACTACATGATCAGTTGCCGCCTCGTGACGCTGGCGCACCTGTTCCACCGGTCGGAGAAGGAGCAGCGGGGCGTGCTGCGGCAGGTGATGAAGACCGACGTGGACCAGCTGGTGGCCAACCAGGGGGCGATTGGCGGCTGGCGCTACACCACGCCGCCCCAGCCGCCGCGGGCCATCGACTTCTCGAACACGCAGCTCTGCGTGCTGGCCCTGAGCGAGGCGGCCAAGTGCGGCATCGAAGTGCCTCCGGAGGCCATGATGCGGGTCCACCAGCGCATGATCTCCGATCAGCGGGACGACGGCGGCTGGAACTACGGTTGCTGGGTGGATGCCGCCCACGAGAACGAACAGTCGTACGGCAACATGACGGCCGCGTGCGTGGCCAGCCTGTTCCTGACCAACGAGTTCCTGACCGGCGGGCTGGGCTGTCCGTGCAGGAGCGGCAAGAGCAGCCGCGGCAAGGATATCGTCGGCGACTCGCTGAAGCGGGGCATGGAGTGGCTGAACCGCGAGTTCCTGCCGAACCGGAGCCCCAAGGGACACAACTATCACTACTGGATCTACCAGGCCGAGCGCGTCGGCATCGCAACGGGGTACCGCTATTTCGGCGAGCACGACTGGTACCGCGACATCTGCGCCTATCTGTTGCCTCAGCAGACCGACACCGGATCGTTCGGGGACGTGGTGGACACGAGCTTCGCGCTGCTGTTCCTCATCAAGGGCCGCGCGCCGATCCTGTTCAACAAGCTCGAACACGACGGCGACTGGAACCTGCACGCGTTCGACCTGAAGAACCTGACCGGGTACATCGGGCTTCAGAAGGAGCAGCAGATCGGGTGGCAGGTCATCCAGTCGTCCACGGCGGTGGACCTGTGGTACGACGCGCCGATCCTGTTTATCACGACCGAGACGCACTGGCCGGTCACCGACGAGATGAAGAAGAAGCTCCGGGCCTATACCGACGGCGGCGGAACGCTCCTGCTGGAGGCTTCCTGCGGCAACCCGGGCGCCAAGGCGTTCTGGGAGAAACTGGCCAAGGAGGTCTGGCCCGAGTGGGAGTTCGAGCGGATCGACAAGGACCATCCCGTCTGGACCGCCGATGTGGCGCTCGGCGGCCAGCGGCCCAACCTCATGCACATGTTCGACGGCATTCGGTCGATCATCTTCTACAGCCCGATGGACATCTCGTGCCTGTGGCACACCAATGCCGTGACCAAGAGCGAAGCGACATTCCAACTCGGCATGAACCTGGCGGCCTACGCCAGCGACAAGGGCAAGCTCCGCAAGCGGCTCACCGGCTCGCGGATCGCCCCGGGCCGGGGGCTCCAGGGGCAGACGATTGCCCATGGCGGCAAGGCCGAGGTGAAGGTGGGCTACCTGTCGCACGGGGGCGACTGGTACGCCGGCCGCAATTACGCCTCATGGTCGTTGCTGGCCGACCTGCTGAAGGAGAAGGCTTCGCTGACCCTGACCGTGCAGGCGGATGTGGACGCGGGGGCGGCCGAGGCCAACCTCGGGCAGTTCGATCTGCTCTGGCTCAAGGGGCGCCAGGGGCTCGCCCTTGCCGATGCCGCCAAGGCGAAGCTGAAGGCGTACCTGGCCGGCGGCGGGTTCCTCGTGGCCGAGAGCGTGATGGGCGACGCGCGGTTCACCGAGGCGCTGAAGGCCGCAGCGGCCGACCTGGGCCTGACGCTGAAACCGTTGACGACCGAAGAGGCGCTGCTGACGGGTCGGTTCGGCGGCGGTGCGGCCGGATACGATTTGACGAACAAACTACGTTTTTCGCGATCGCTGGCCATTCAGCGCATCGGCAAGAACCACGCGGAGTTGACGGGCCTGTACCTGGGCGATAAGCTGGTGGGGGTACACAGTCCGTACGACGTGCTGTACAGTCTGACGGGATGCCGGGCCTATGACCGTCTTGGCTACGAGCCGGACGAGGCGACGGCCGTCGCGACGAATCTCGTACTGTGGCGTTCATCGTCGTCGGGCGGGTCAGGCGAGGGGGGTGCACCCAAGGCGGAGTAGCCGCAGGCCCCGGGAGGCGGAGCGATGGGCGTTCCCCCGACCGATGGCCCCACGGCCGCTCAGACCTGTGTGCGAGATTGATCGGGAGGGGCCGAGATGAAACGGATGTTGTGGATGGCCGCGGCGGCGCTGCTGGCGTCGGCGTCGGTGGTGTCGGCGCAGGGCGTGGACCGTCAGCCGCCGTCGGTGAGTGCCGAGGAAGTGGACGCGGCGATCAAGGCCTACGTCGAGGTCCTCTACGGCCTGCTCAACGAGCAAGGGCACTGGGAGCAACTGCCCGACTTCGCCGCCGTGCAGGCCGTAGCCGACGAGCAGGCCCGCAGGCGGCACGTCTGGCAGTGGTGCGGCCGCACGTCGCTGTGCGTCCTGGCGCTGCTGCACGCCGGCGAGGATCCGCAGTCGCCGAAACTGGCCCGGGCCATCAACTTCCTGTGCGAGAACGATACCGACGGCACCTACGCCACGGGCATCCGGTGCGGCGTGTGGTCGTTCCTGGCCGCGCATGGCAAGGATTCCGACCGCAGGTACCGCCAGTTCCTGATGCGCGACGCCAAGTGGATGATGGAATGCGCCAAGACGCGCGACACCAACGGGGCGATTCGCGGCTTCTTCGGCTATGTGCAGTATACCGGCGGCGACCACTCGAATTCGCAGTACGGCGTGCTGGGCCTCTATGAGGCGGCGCTGAACAACATCGAGATACCCATCGAGTACTGGCAGATCATCGAGAAGCACTACATCGACACCCAGGGCGACAACGGCGGATGGGGCTACTCGCCGCAGGGCGTGCCGGCGAACGACCAGACCTACGGCAGCATGACGGTAGCCGGGCTGGCCTCCATGTATATCGCCTTCGACATGCTCACGGCGGCCAGCTACGAAGGCAAATCGGCCCGGTGCTGTGGGCGGCGGCCCCTGCCCGACGCCATCGAGAAGGCCAAGGCCTGGCTCGACCGCAACCTGCCGGCCGACTTCGGCGTCCCCGGCGCTCCGCCCGGCGACGTCCAGGCCAGGAAGCACGGCATGAACAACTACTACATCTACGGCGTGGAGCGTTGCGGCAGCGCCAGCGGGCGGAAGACCTTCGGCGGCCTCAACTGGTTCGAGGTCGGCGCCCGGTGGCTTATGAACAACCAGGCCCGTGCCGACCATGGCCGCGAGTGCGCGGCCAGTTGGGCGCTGCTGTTCCTGTGCAAAGGCCGCGGCCCCGTCTTCTACAACAAGCTCGATACGGGAAACAACGACTGGAACAACAATCCGCGCGACATCGCCAGCCTGTCCCGGTTCTGCGGCGACACGCTCGAAACCCGCGTCAACTGGCAGATCGTCGACGTCAACGACACCGTCGAATCGTGGCTCGACGCGCCGTGCCTGTTCTTCAATGGGCAGAAGCTGCCGAAGTTCACTGACGAGCAGAAGCGGAAACTGCGGCTCTACACGGACTCCGGCGGCACGATCGTGGCCGAAGCCGGGTGCTCCAAGAAGGAGTTCGTCAACGATTTCCGCGCACTGGCCCGCGAGGTCTGGCCCGAGTGGGAACTGGAGCGCATGATGCCCGACCATCCGGTCATGTCAGCCCAGTACCCGATCAAGGAGCGGTTGCCGGCGATCTACCACATTCACGACGGGTGCCGCAGCCGCGTGTGGCTGCTGGCCGAGGACATGGCCTGTGCCTGGGCCCGCAACGTGCGCGACAAGTACCAGCCGTTCTTCCAGTTCGGCTTCAACCTGCCGCGCTACGCCAACGACAAACGCCTGGTCCAGAACCGCCTGGCCTTCCAGCCGTGGGAAATCGACGAGCTGGTTGCCCAGGGCAAACCAGTGCCGCCGAAGCCTGAGACGCAGATCAAGCTCCGCCTGGCCGAGTGGCCGACCGAAGGCGCGCGGCGGACCGACATCCGCGGGCTTCGTCACCTGACCGAGGCGCTCAGCGAGGACCTGAACGTCCTTGTGGAGGCCACGGAGCTGAAGGACAACAATCTCGGCGACCTCGACGGCGTGAACGTGGTGCACATGAGCGGCCACTTCTCGTTCTCCGTCAGCGACGAGAACCTGGCCAAGCTGCGGGCCTTCATCGACCGCGGCGGGCTGATCTGGGCCGACGCCCAGTGCGGCCGCGCGGCCTTCAACGAGTCGTTCGTCCCGTTCGTCCAGAAGCTCGTGCCGGGGGCGACGCTCGACGACGTGGCCAAGGACGATCCCGTGCGGACCGGGCAGGGCCTCGGCCGACAGGGATTCGACGAAACGAAGGTGAAGTACAAACGGTCGCTGCTGTTCAACGAGCTCCCGAAGGCCAACCTCAAGGAAGTCCGCAAGGACGGTCGCCGCGTGGTGATCTACAGCCCGTTCGATATCACGTGCGGGCTCGACGGCCACGATTGCTACGAGTGCCGCGGCCCCGAGCGCAACGACTGCATTCGCCTCGCGTCGAACATCATGCTGTCGGTGTTGCCGCCCGCGCCGCTCCAGGCCACGGAGGCCGCCGACGACCCCGACCGTGGCGAGCACGAGGACGAGGCGGACCAGTAACAGTCGGCACGCACATCGGACCCCGGCGGGAGGCGAGCGTCCCATGGGCCTGAGCCCGAAGGAACGCATTCTGGCGACTGTGGACGGCCGGGCGGCCGATTACACGCCCTGCACGACGTTCCTCTTCACCGAGCTTCAAGGCCGCTGCGCGTCGCCCGAAGCCTACTACCTGCAACTGCTGGAGATGGGCCTCGACCCGATAGTGGCCCTGCCCGATCCCGTGTGGCGGTTTCATCCGGACGTGACCGAGGAGGTCCGCCGGGAGCGCACCGCCGGTCGCGATCTGCTCCACAAGGTCTATCGCACGCCCGCCGGCGACCTGACGACCACGGTCGAGGTGACCGACGATTGGCCGCACGGCGACCGCGTGCCCCTGATGAGCGACTTCGTGATTCCGCGGGCCACCAAGCCCCTGGTGACGTCCCCGGCGGACCTGGAGCCGCTGTCCTGGCTGCTCCGAGCGCCCGATGCCGCGGCTGTCGAGACGTTCCGGGCCGAAGCGTCCCGCATGCAACGGTTCGCCGACGAGCATCGCCTGCCCACGCGCGGGGCCTTCAACCGCCTCAGCGACATGATCTGCTGGCTCAGCGGCTGCGAGGCGTTCAGCACCTGGGGCGTGACCGAACCGGCCCTGTTCCAGGCCCTGATCGACCTTGTCGCGGCATGGCAGGAGCGCCTCATCGAGGTATTCCTCGACGTGCGGCCCGACATCCTCGTCGACGCGCAATGGTATGCCACGACGTTTCTGTCGCCGCGGCTCTACGAGCAGTTCCTCAGCCCGGCGCTGGCCCGCCGCGCGGCGATGGCCCATGCCGCCGGGGCGCGGTTCTGTGCCCTGGCCACCACCACCGTGACGCCCTTCTTCGGACTGCTCAAGCGGATCGGCGTCGACATGCTGTTCGGCGTGGATCCCGTGCAGGGAGCGTGGGACCTGCGGCGGACCAAGGCGGAACTGGGTGACACGGTCTGCCTGTGCGGCGGGGTGAACGCCTACCTGACCGTTGTGGACGGTACGCCCGGCGCGGTTCGTCGCGAAGTCGAATCGTCGATGGCGGCCCTGTCGCCCGGCGGCCGGTTCATTCTCTCCCCCGTGGACAACATCCGCATCGACGACCCCGCCGGCGGCGACGCCGCATGGCGACGAGTCCAGGAAAACGTCCGCGCGATGGTCCAGGCGTGGAAACGATTGCGGTAGTGCCGGCCGGCGCCAGGACACGAATCGCAACGGCCATGCTCCCCGCGCGGCAGGTCACCCCGGCATCCGGTTGGTTTCACGGCAGCCCGGCTTTCGGCGGCGGTCCGACGCTGTCGGTGATGACGATGTCCAGCGGCAGGCGAATGTTGGGCGGCTGCGGCGCGCCCCGGAGAATGCCCTCGACCGAAGCGGCGACGATTTCCCCCAGCCGCGCCATGTTCAGTTCGAACGAGGTGCATGGCGGCCAGCCCGGAGGGCTTGGAAAGTAGTGGGCGATCGACGGTGTGGCGACGCTGATATCCTCGGGAACGCGCAAGCCGCGAAACAGGTCTTCGGCGATGATGTCGTTGAACATCGCCGCGTGGTTCAGCACCAGGGCGGTGATGCGCGGCTTGATGCTCAGCACATGACGCAGCGCCGGCGCGAAGTCCCATTTCGCGTAGTTCATCACCGGCAGAACGCAGTCGCCGAGGACGCCGGCTTCCCGTAGCGCGCCCACCCAGCCGTCGCTCTTCGTGCGAGCGCTGTCCAGAAACTCATAGCCGATGTTGCCGATCAGGCACATGTTCCGATGGCCCATCCGGATCAGCAGTTGGGCCAGACGCCTGGCGGCGCCGCAGTCGTCGAAATTCACGGTCGGGATGTCCTGGCCGGGCACCTGTCGATTCAGCAGCAGCACAGGCATGCACTGATGCCGCAGGGCGAACAGCATGTTGAGTTCCGCGACCGTGAGCCCCACCACGACGGCGATGTTGAAGCCGGCCGCAATCCGCCGGGCGAAGCCCACCTGGTCCTCGCTCGGGATGGGGACGATCTGCGGAACCAGACCGTGTTTCGTAAGCTCCCGGACGATCGTGTGGCAGACCTCCGACTGAAACGGAGCGCCGGTGAGCGGGAAGAACCAGCTCGGAGCCAGCACCGCCACGCGCCTGGAGCCGCTGTCGTCGGCCATCCCGGCCAGAAGATCCTTGGCATGGTCACCTGCACCGGGCAGAACCCTGGCCCGCGACTTCTCCTCCACCTCAACCAGGCCTTCGGACGCTGCCCGACGCAGGGCCGTCAGGCACGGCTTGGTGGAAATCTGCAAGTCGACCGCCAACTGCCGCAGCGATGGAATCCGGTCCCCCGGCTGCCAACGCTCCGACGCCAGATGCTTCAGAAGATGAAGATACGCCAGGCTGCACTTCGTCATGCGTTCTCCATTCTGTTTCCTCGTTCTGTTGCCGAATTCTAGCGGCCCCCCGGATTCAATGCAACGGAAAGGTCGAAAAAAACCGACTCAGGTCGACCGGCACCACCTCTGGTAGTGCCGTAACTATTGCTATCAAAATGAGTTGGAGAGGCCTCTGGTGCGGCGGCCGGTTCTCCCCGAACCTCGTCGCCGGCGATTGCTTGAGCCGTGTCGATGGGGCATACTATCTGTGGCTTTGTGATACCCGCGAACGGTGCTGTGTGCTTGGAGGGGGGCGGCGGTGTCCGGGGCGGGGCGGGCGGGGCCGTCCAAGGCGTTCTGTTCTCGGCACCAGTATGTCGTCGATGGTCCAGGCCGTGGATGTTCGGGCTGCTTATGACGCCGTAGTCAAGGTATCCCCGCAATTCGTCACCACATTTCGATGAGGAGGAAGGCCGCATGAGACGAGTGATGATGGGAATGATGGTACTGTCGGTGTCGTTGCTGTGGGCCGGTCCGGCGTCGGCGGACCTGCTGATCGACAATTTCTCCGATGCGGATTGGGTGTCCAGTCTGCTGATGGCCAACGGCACCACGTACGCTCCCTGGGCTGGACCTGCCGGAACGCTCTCGTTCACTGAGATCGGCGGCGTCGGCACCGGCAACTACGCAGCCGTGTTCGGGGGGGCTTGGTACAGCGATTTCACGCTGGGATCCACGGGGGGAGCCAACGCCACCAGCCAGCACATAGCCGCCGCTGACTGGCCGACTGAGGTGACCCACTTCCAGTTCCTTGTCTGCAACCTGACGGCGGGCGATCTGAGTGAGGCTACCCGTAAGTGGACGTTCAAGTGGAATATCGGTGCCTACAGCGCCCACACTGCGACCGTGACCTTCCCTCTTCCGGCGCTGGCGGCCGGCGAATCGGCACTGGTGCGGATCGCGTTGGCCGATATCACAAGCACTTCCGGCCGGACGCTGGGCACCGAGGGCAACAGGGAATTCGTGGGGATTGCCTTCGCTGACTCGGGCAGCAACAGCTACGCCTACGACGATTTCGCCTTCGTCACGGTTCCCGAGCCGACGACCATGGCGTTGCTGGGTCTGGGCGCGATCGGAATGGTTCTGCGCAGGAAGAAGTAGGCACCCCTCGCCACCAGACAGTTCGACACCGTTGATCGACAGCAGTGACACACACACGCCGGTAGACGATCCCAAGCGATCGCCTGCCGGCGTTTCTGCTGGCGCCGGCGCCTTGCAGCCGCGTGCCACGCGCCATGCCGGGCTCCAACACGTCAATGCTCCCGTTTCCAGCGTTGGCGTTGCGTTCCGGCGGCCGGGAGCCTATAATCGCATCTTCGAAAAACGCGACCCTTATTCTGGACGACCATGGCCGAAAGCCCAACGCCCAATCCGCTGCACAAGCGCCCTGTGCTGCTGCGACTGATCCTCTGGCCGCTCATTGTGGCGGTTCTTGCCTGGGATGTCGCCCGGGAGCCGCAACGCCTCGACGACGCGGAGTTTCGCCTGACCGGCAACCGCACGACCCTTCATGCGGCTCTGGTGGTGCAGCCGGCGGCCGGCGACGACGCCCAGTCCGCAGGCCTGTTCTTCCGCCGCCTGGACGCCTTGGGCCGATGGTCCGCCCAGGCCGAACGTCCGCAGGACGAGCCTCTCCTGCACGTGGTCGCGTGGCAGGAAGACCTCGTCGCCCTGTACGCCTCGGGCGGCATGTTCTTCGTCGGCCCGTCCGGCTATGGGTACCAGAGCCCGCCGAGTCCTGGGTGGCGTCCCGTGGCCGCGGCCGTCGAGGAACGGACGCTCATGGTTGCGGGCCTCGACGCCGACGGCAAGCCGGTGTTCCATCGCCTCAGCCAGAAGGACCAGTGGGGCACCGCGGAGCAGGTCGGCGCGACGCTGGAGTGGACGCCCGAGACGGCGCGCACGGCCCGGGCCGCGGTGCGTCGCGGCCAGTTTCACGTGGTCTGGACCGAGGCGGCCCCGACCGGCCCCCTGGGCGGCAAGGCCGACGGGCGCCTCCTGCGGTTCGCCTGGCGCGAGCCGTCGGGCCAGTGGAAAGGGCCCTTCGTCGCCGAGTTCCGCGACGCCGCCCAGACGCCCTATGTGCTTGCCCACCCCGAGATCTCCATCGCCGCCAACGGCGACGACCTCGGCATGATCTGCCTGATTCGTCCCGCCGCGAGTCCCGCCTCGCCCGGCGGCCCGGCCGCGACGGCCGGCCCCGCGACCGTGTCGGCCGCGCCGCGCCTTGTTCTGGCTCGCTTCTACCCGAGCGACGGCCAGTGGCACGTCGAATGGGAAGTCGCGCCGCCGGTGGCCTGGACCGATGCGACGCGGGCCGTCGGCCTGGCCCGGTTCCGCGATCGCCTCGTGGCCGCCGAGTACGACGGCCGCGCGATCCGCGCCCACGAGGTCGCGTTTGTCGCGAGCCAGGGAGACCCGCCGCCGCCTCTGCCCGAGACGAGTATCGTGCTGCCCGTGGCGGCCGCTCAGGGTGGATGGATTCAGAATTCCCTGATGATTGCCGCCATGGTCCTGGTGACTGTTCTGGCCATCCGGGGGTACCGCCAGCGGATCATGCCGCGGCCGGGCCTGCCCGACGACGAGTACCGCCGCCGCGCCGCCATGGCCGCCGCCTACCAGGTCGAGAAGTTCATGTACCTTCCCGTTCTGGTGCGGCGGGGCATGGCCTTCCTGCTCGATGCCCTTGTGGTGGTTCTGGTCGTGGCCGTCATCGTGATCGCCGTCGAGGCTCCACGACGGCCCGATCTGTTCCTCTCCGGACAGACGGCCGATCCGCGGACCCTGATGAACAGCATGAACCTGGTCCTGATGAAGGGGCTCTTCAACGCGGTGATGCTGGTGTATTTTCTGGGCACCGAACTGATCCTCGGACGAACACCCGGCAAACTGATCTTCGGCCTGATGATCGTCGATGCCGACGACCGCCGGCCCGCGTGGTGGCGGATCGTGGACAGGAACCTCCTGCGGCTGCTGGAAGTGGTGCTGGTTCCCGTGGCCCTGCTGATCATCCTCTGGACGCCGCGAAGCCAACGTCTGGGCGACCTGCTCGGCGGCACGCGCGTGGTCATGGCCGTGCGCCGCACCGACCGATTCATCTCGCCCCAAGCCCCTCGCACCATGTAACCTGTGGCCAACCGAGCCGCTGCCTGATGGACGGAACGTCGCCTTCCATCGCACATGGCACGAGGCGTCGTCCGATAACTGTGCCGCGTCGACTGAATCCGGGATTTCTCAGGAGCCGTTCCACTTTTTTTCCGACGACGGTCGGGCACGAGCCCGGGCTGCGGCGGTACCGATTTGACAGGAGAGATCCCTCCTTGACATCGGCTCGGGGTCGGCCATGGCGGGCCGTTTCCACCATTGATAGCATGGATTTGCGTCGTCGAGGAGGCCGACCGCTGCGCCCGTGTTTGGTCTGTGCGGCCTGTGCCGCGTGGGGGCGGCAGGGGCGGCAAAACTGCCCTATCTTGCCAAGGCGGCAGATTCGGCTCTGACTTCAGCCCGGTCGCCTTGACTGTCGAAGAACCTTGAGGTATATTGTTGTAGCGTACTCGGGGGAGTATCCAGGCTTACGCCATCTCTCGACAGCTGTTTCTGTGGATTGCCTTGCTGCGCGGCTTTGCGCAAAGGCTCCTTGGCGTTGCGACATTCGGGGGTTTAAGCATGAAAAGGGTGGTTGTCGGTCTTTTTGCTCTGTTGGCTCTGGGGGTCGGCGGCGCTCAGGCGTCGCTGGTGACCATGGATTTCGCCAATGCCGGCGGCGACGGGTACCAGCTTTCGTCCGGCGGCGTGTTGTCGTTCGACAATCTGCTGGTGACCAGCAGCTCCAACGCCAATGACATCCTGGGCTACGTGGTGACCATCGGCGACCTGACGATCAACACGGCCAGCCGCACGGAAATCAATGTCATGGGCATGAGCATCGTGACCTACGGATTCGCCGTGGACACGGCTGCCTTCGGCGTCTGGGACGCCACGCAGACGACGCAGTACATCGCTGGCACGCTGACCGTCGGCAACCTGGTGATCGTCAACGGCACGGGCGTCAATCTGGACGCCGACTCGGACCTGTCGGACATCACCGGCATCACGGCCATGAACAACCCGACCGCCCAGACGCTGCTGGATATGGCGGCCGCGGGCCATGCGGCCTTCTCGCTGATGCTGACCATCGATCCGCTGGTCAACTTCGACGGGCTGATTCAGAGTTCCGGCACGGGCGATGGCCCGACCGCCGGCAGCATCGCCGTTCCCGAGCCGGCCACCATCGCGCTGCTCGGCTTCGGCCTGGCGACGATCCTGGCGCGTCGTCGCCGGTAAGCGGCTGCGACATGTCGGCATCGCCGACCTGGTGATGGACTGTTTGACCGGGCTCGGCAGACCTTACGCAACGTGCGGTTTCGGCCGCGCGGAGGTCTGCCGGGCCCGTCTGTTTTCCACCTCCGGCTCCGCATCGCGGCCGACAGCGCCGCCGACTGCAGAAAAATCGTTCTCACTATCAATAATGTCGCGAAATGGCATGATGCCGCCGCGGCAGTTGGTCGATATATCTATGGAAAGGGCGATCATCGGCATCTCAGTGTCACTCAGCGCGAGGGATTCTTCCAGACGACCGCAAGCAGAGGGCTGTCGGTGGTTGGGCCGTCTGCCTGCGCCGTGCCGAGTCGCCTGATCTTTGGCAAGTGACCTCGGTATCCTCTGGTGGCAAGCGGTGGGAAACTGCCGCAGTCGCGCCGCCGACGGAATCTTCTCCGGAAGGTGCGCGGCGCGATGGATTTTTGCGGGCCCAGGTTGTGGGCGCGCGATACGGATCGTGGCATGGGTTGTGTCAAACGGCGAGTCGGTGCGTCTTGACGACGAAATGCGCAAAGTTTTCCGCCTCTTTTTTTTTGACAGGCGGTGGGAAAAAGTGGTAGATACTATCATCGAAAGCCGAAGAATGTCGCGCCAGTGGTAGGGTGTGGGAGGCTGTGGAGTGCTGTTCACCGGCGAATTCTACTATCACCTCGATGCCAAGAATCGCCTGGTGATCCCAGGCAAGATTCGCGATGGCGTTGATGTGACCGTGGAAGGTCAGGGCTGGTACCTGGTTCCGGGTTTCGACAGCACCATTTCCTTCTACACTCCGACGACGTTCGAGCGGCTGGCGGGCGACCGTCAGGCCGAGTTGTTCAGCCTGAAGAACGTTCGCGACTACGACCGGCTGCACTTCGCCCTGAGCGCTCACGTCGAGGCGGACCGTCTGGGTCGCGTGCTGATTCCCGAGACCATGCTGAAGCGGACGGGCATCGGCAGCGACGTGGCGATCGTCGGCGTCCGCGATCACCTGGAGTTGTGGGATCGGGCGAGGTGGGAGCAGTTCGTCAACGGCAACTTCGCTTCGCACGACGAGATGGCCCGCGACGCGTTCAACACGGCACGGCAGGAAGGCAAGCCGTCGTCCTCCTCATGACCCCTCTTCAGGGTCGCTTCCGGAAGCGGAGGCGGCCCTGAATGATGGCTTTGCGACGGATCGGACCGTTTGGGCAGACTGGCCTGCGGTACAAAGGTGGGTGAAGGCAATGAAGGCACAGGACAAGACGTGCACGGACAGGGGTTCCTTGGACGCGGTGCGGCGAGTGCTCCGCAACGATCCGCTGGCCGAGGACCTGTCTTGCGAAGAGGCAGCGATGCTGGTGAGCCAGTTGACGGACCTGGTCGGTCGTGTGGACCGTGTCCGGGCGCTGGGGCCGGCCTTCGCCGACATCAGCGTGTCGCAGGACATTCAGGACCTGCTGGCGCGCCTGGAAGTCGGCAGCGGTTTGCAGACGGGCGTGCACTAGAGGCGGATCGGGCGGTTTCCGCTTTCGTAACAGACCCACAGTTGTGACGACCACTCGCCGAAACGCGCGGACGGCATGCCCTACCATGGCGAACATCTCTCAGTTCTACTCAACGAAACTCTGGATGTGTTGTCCCTGCGGCCGGGCGAGTTGGTGCTCGACGGCACCGTGGGCGGCGGCGGCCATGCCGTGGCGATGCTGGAGCGCATCGCTCCCGACGGGCGGCTGATCGGTCTGGACCGCGACGCCGGGGCGCTGGAGGTGGCCGCATCGCGGCTGGCCGGCAGCCCGGGGCGCAGCGTCCTGCGGCAGGAGAATTTCGCCGACTTCCAGCGTGTGCTCGACGAGCTGGACGTGGCGGCGGTGGATGCGGTTCTGCTGGACCTGGGCGTGTCGAGCTTTCAGTTCGGTCCGAGCGGTCGCGGCTTCTCGTTTCAGCACGATGAGCCGCTGGACATGCGGATGGACGTTCGCGGCGGCCCGACGGCCGCCGACCTGGTCAACGACCTGGACGAACGCGAGCTGGCCGATCTGTTCTACACGTACGGCGAGGAGCGCAACAGCCGCCGCATCGCGCGGCGTCTGGTCGAGGCTCGTCGCGGCGGACGCATCGAGACGACGGGGCGCTTGGCGGAGCTGATCGTTTCGGCGCAGGGGCAACGGTACCGGGGTCGCTGGCAACGGATTCATCCCGCGACGAAGTGTTTCATGGCGCTTCGCATCGCGGTGAACGAGGAGATCGAGAGTCTTCAGCGGTTCTGCGACGCGGTGGTCGAGCGGCTGAACCCCGGAGGACGTGTGGCGATCATCAGTTTTCACAGCCTGGAAGATCGCATCGTGAAGACGACGTTCAGACGGCTGGCCGCCGAGGGGGCCATCGAGTTGCTCACCCGCAAACCGATTGTCCCCGGCGAGCAGGAAGAAGCGGCGAACCCGCGAAGTCGCAGTGCGAAGTTGAGGGCGGCCCGGCGGTTGGGCGGGTCGAGGCTGCACCATAGTACATAGTGAGCCGGAGGCTCCACGACAGGGGTCCTGCCGCAGGTCGGGCAGGGGGAACGATAGATACGGGTCGTCAGGTTCACTCGCCGGAATGGTCGCCGTGTGACGTACCGGCCCGAGAGATCGGGCTGAAACCAAGGGAGGAAGGCTGTGTCTCGGGAGACGAAAATCGGGCTGTTGGTGGCAACGGGTATCATTCTCACATTCGCATTCATTCTCCAGGCGCAGCTGGCGGGCGAGCCTCTGGCCCCGGTGGAGGACAACTTCGGCGTACAGTTGTCGCAGCAGCCGCTGCCTCAGCCTCAGCCCCAGCCGAATGCCGGCGGGGGCACGATTCCTCCGCAGCGGATTGCCGAGGGCGCGGCGGATAGCGCGGTGCCCATTGCAGAAGGTCCGAACGTGACGGAAACGCCCGGCGGCGCGGTGGGCGAGTCGCCGGAGGAGACCGGCCTGTTCGTGGTGCAGCGGCCGCTGACCGGCGACGAGCGTCTTGCCGCGGGCAACGGCGGCGAGGGCGCTGTGGGGGGCGGCAACGGGACCGGTTCGTCGACAGAGACCCTGACGGCGGGCGGCGGGGATGTGGCGCCGCCGGCTGTGCGGACGTACACGGTGGCGGCGGGCGACAGCCTGTACCGGATCGCCGAGAAGGAATTCGGCCCGGGCAAAGGCGGTCTGTGGCAGCGCATCGCGGACGCGAACCCCGAGCTTCGCGACCCGAAGCGGCTGAAGATGGGCATGAAACTGGTGATTCCGGCGCTCGAGCCTCCGGCGGCGCCTCAGCCGGTGCGTCTGGCCGACGGCGAGACGGGGCCGGTGCCGCCGCAATCGCCTCTGACTCCGCCTCCGGCTGCCGCGCCGCGGACCTACGTGGTCCAGGCGGGCGACACGCTCAGCACGATCAGCCAGAAGACGCTGGGCACGTCGAAGAAGTGGGAGCTGATCAGCAAGGCCAACGGGAATGTGAACCCGACGTCGCTGCGGATCGGGCAGGCGCTGACGATTCCGCAGGAGCCGGTGGAGGTGGCCCATTCGGAAGGCCCGGCGTTGGAGCGTGCCCTGGAGGAAGCGGCGGGATTTGTTTCGAACGGCAATCGTCCGACGGGCATCTACCGGGTGCAGGCGGGCGACTCGCTCTACGTGATTTCGCGCCGGGTCCTGTCGAGCCCCGACCGCTGGAAAGAGATTTACGAACTGAACCGCGACAAGATGTCGTCGCCGAACGATCTGTCGGTGGGGCAGGTGATCCTGGTTCCGGCGCTGGAGCGTGTGGCGATGACGGAGTCGCTGCTTCAGTAAGGCTGTCCGCGACGGGGCGCGGCGCCGTGGGGGCCGCGCCCGGGTGATCTGGCATGAAGGTCTCACGCATACTGTTTCTGTTTGCCGCGATGGTGACGATCGGCATGGTGCTGGTGACGTTGCGAGCCGAGACGCAGCAGGCCGGGTACACGGTCGGCCGTCTCCAGGCCGAGCAGCGCGACCTGAAGCGGCAGTGCCTGGAACTCCAGATGGAGATCGCGCGGCTGCGCAATCCGCTGCGGCTGGAAGACCAGGTGGAACAGATGGCCCTGGGGCTGGAACCTCCGGACGTTGGCGATGCGGCCGACATGGCCGACGATGCGGTGGAGATGAGTGGTTTCTGACGGCGGCGACGGATCGCCGGCAGTTCGCGCGTGGCGTTTCCTCTGACACGGTGGCACGGCAGCAGTGACCCAGCAGCATCAGCCGGCCGCACGCAGGACGCAATTCCTGCTGACGGTCGGGTTCTCTCTCGTCTTTGCGGCCCTGATCGGGTGGCTTGCGGCCATCCAGATCCGCAGCGGCGGCGCGCTGGCCCGCCGCGCCGAACGGCAGCACACGGTCCTGAAGACCATACCGCCGTTCCGGGGCCACATCGTGGACCGCATCGGGCGACCGATGGCGGTGACGGTGGACGGCTGCACGGTCTTCGCCGATCCGAAGTTCATTCACCAGTATGGCCGCGCGGGTGACGCCGCCGAGGCGGCATCGCCGCGCGACGGCGCTGCGGCTGCCCCCGGCGCGGCGCTGGCGTCGCTGGCCGACGCCCAGTACGTGGACGAGAAGTACCAGGCGAACCGGGCCCGGGTGGCTCGGGACCTGGCGCCGCTGCTGGCCATGGAGCGGGCCGACATCGAGGCGATCGTCGGCGCCGATCCGCACAAGCAGTTCGTGCGTCTGAAGCGCGGCGTGGACGGCGCGACGCGCGACGCCATTCAGCAGCTTCGCCTCCGCGGCGTCGGGTTCGAGAGCGAAGGTCTCCGCTGCTATCCCAACGGCACCCTGGCGGCGCACCTGGTGTGCGGCGTGGGGGCCGACAACCAGGGGCTCGGAGCGCTGGAGTACCAGTACGATGAGCGGCTTCGCGGCTCGGCCGGGCAGCGCGTCCTGGACGTGGACGGCCGCCGCCGGGCGGTGTGGATTCGCACCGACGGTTACGTGCCGGCACGCGACGGGCAACTGATCGTCACGACCATCGATCTGGCCATTCAGTCGTTCACGGAGAAGGCCCTGGCGGCCGCGGTGGAGCGGTACAAGGCGCGCGGCGGATCGGCGCTGGTGATGGATCCGTCCACCGGCGAGATTCTGGCCCTGGCCAACTGCCCGTCGTTCGATCCGGCGCAGTACGCCCAGACGGATCCCTACGTGGCTCGCAACCGGCTGCTGACGGACCCGTACGAGCCGGGCAGCACGTTCAAGTGCTTCATCTCCACGGCCGCTCTCCAGGCCGGCGTGGTGAAACCCAACGAGAGCATCTTCTGCCACAACGGTCACGTCGTCATTGACGGCCGCCGAATGACCGACCACCATCCGTTCGGGTCCCTGTCGTTCCAGGACGTGGTCGTTCGCTCGTCGAACATTGGGATGGCGGTGCTGGGCAAGCGGCTGGGCAACGAGCGGCTGCACGAGGCGTGCGTGCGTTTCGGTTTCGGCACGAAGACGGGCGTGACGCTGCCGGGCGAGGCGCCCGGGCTGGTCTATCCACTTGAGCGGTGGCACAAGTGGAGCGCCACAAGCATTCCGATGGGCTACGAGATTCTCGTGACGCCGCTTCAGGTGGCGACCGCCTTCAGTTCAATCGCCAACGGCGGCCAGTTGATGAAACCGTCGATCACGCGGAGCGTCTGTGCGGCCGATGGGACGGTCGTCGAGGATCACAGCGAGCCGACTGTGGTGCGTCGCGTCATGAGCGAGGAGACGGCTCGATACATGCGGCACGAGGTGCTGCACGAAGTGGTCTGGGGCGATCACGGCACGGGCAAGCAGGCGCGCATCCCGGGCTATGGCGTGTTCGGCAAGACGGGCACGGCCAAGAAGAAGAATCCGACGGGTGGCGGATACTCGAGCAACCTGTACGTCGGGTCGTTCATCGCCGCGGCGCCGCTGGACCATCCGCGTGTGGTGGTGATGGTGATGATCGACGAGCCGCAGCGGTCGATTGCGTATTACGGAGGCACGGTGGCGGCCCCGGCGGTTCGGGAGATTCTGGCCAAGTGCCTTGGGTATCTTCACGTATCGCCCGACGAACCGGCCCGCGTGGCGTCCTCGCCGCGCCGGCCACACTGAACGAACTCATGGACGGTCGCCGCCGTTTCGCCCTGGAAATCGAAGCCGATGACACGGAAGTCGCTGTCGCAACTGTTGCAGGCACTGCCCGAGCACCGTCGCCTGTCCGATGGTGACCCGTGGATTGATCGCGTGGTGAGCGACAGTCGCCAGGTACGTCCGGGCGACCTGTTCGTCGCGTTGCGCGGCGTGGACTCCGACGGGCACGCCTTCGTGGCTCGGGCGCTGGCGGCGGGGGCGGCAGCCGTGGTCGTCGAGAGGGCCGATGCCGTTCCTCCCGGGGCCGTGGCGGTTCTGGTGCCCGACGGGCGCGACGCCGCGGCGCTGCTGGCCCACGAGATGGCCGGCCACCCGACGGCTGCGCTCACGGTGCTCGGCGTCACCGGCACCAACGGCAAGACCACGACGACCTACCTGACGCGGAGCATCCTGGAAGCCGACGGTCGCAGGACCGGCGTGATCGGCACGATCAGCTACCAGGTCGGCTCGCGGACGATTCCCGCGCCGACGACGACGCCTGGCCCGGTGCAACTGGCGGACTGCTTCGCCGACATGGCGGCGTCGGGGCTGACGGCGGCGGTGATGGAGGTCTCCAGTCACGCCCTCGACCAGCGTCGGACCCTGGGTGTGGAGTTCCGGGCGGCGGCGTTCACGAACCTGACGCCGGAGCACCTGGACTACCATCACGACATGGTCACGTACCGGCAGGCCAAGGGCCGCCTGTTCGCGCAATTGTCGCCGGACGCCGCGGCGGTGCTGAACCGCGACGACGAGGCGTCGGCGCACTTTGCCGCCGCCACGCGGGCCCGGGTGGTGTGGTACTCGATGAAGGGCGACGCCGACATTGCGGCCGCCGACGTTCGAGCGGACCTGGACGGCACGCAGTTCGACCTGGTGCTGAGGTCGGGGCGGCTGCCGGTTCGGTTGCAACTCATCGGCCGGCACAACGTCTACAATGCCATGGCGTCGGCCGGTCTGGCCCTGTCGCTGGGCATTGAGCCGCAGACCGTTGTGCAGGGCCTCGAGGCGCTGGCAGCCGTGCCGGGGCGGCTCGAGCCGGTGCGGTGCGGGCAGCCGTTCGCGGTGCTGGTGGACTACGCGCACACCGACGACGCGCTGGAGAACTCGCTGTCGTCGGTCGGGCCGCTGAAACAGGGGCGGCTGATCGTGGTGTTTGGCTGCGGTGGCGACCGCGACCGCACGAAGCGGCCGCGCATGGCCGCCGTCGCCGAGAAGTGGGCCGACACGGTCATCGTGACCAACGACAATCCCCGGACCGAAAACCCGGAGCGGATTGCCGACGAGGTGTTCGCCGGGTTCACGTCGCCGGAGGCGGCGACGCGCGAGCTGGACCGCGCGGCGGCGATTCGTCGGGCGATCGAGGCCGCCCGGCCGGGCGACGTCGTCGTCATCGCCGGCAAGGGGCACGAGGATTACCAGATTGTCGGCGCCGAGCGGCGCCACTTCGACGACCGCGAGCAGGCTCGCCGCGTCCTGACCTCCCTGGGCCACCGGGCCCAGGCCGGAGACCACGCGTGAAGATGACCGTCAGCGACATCACGGCTGCCGTGGGAGGGCGACTGGCGTCGGGTTCGCCGGCGTCGTCCGTCACGGGCATCTCCACCGACAGCCGCGCGCTGGCCGCCGGCGACGCGTTCTTCGCGCTGGTGGGCGAGCGGTTCGACGGCCACCAGTTTCTGCGTCAGGCGGTGGAGGCGGGTGCAGCCGCGGTGGTCGTCAGCGACGTGGCCGCCGCGGGACGCCTAGGCGACTACGCCGGCGCAGTCATCCTTGTGGCCGACACGCTGCGGGCCCTGGGCGACCTCGCCGCGTCGTACCGGCGCACGCTCGGGTGCACGGTCATCGCCGTCACAGGGTCGTGCGGCAAGACGACCGTCAAGGAGATGCTCGGCCAGGTGCTCGACACGCGGCTGAAGGGGCACCGGCCGCAGGCGTCGTACAACAACTTCATCGGCGTGCCGCTGACGATCTTCCGCAGTGCCCCCGGCGACGACTATCTGCTGCTGGAACTCGGCACCAATGCTCCCGGGGAATTGCGGCGGCTGGCGTCGCTGGCGCGCCCCGACGTTGCGGTGGTGACGTGCGTGGCCGCTACGCACCTGGAGGGGCTCGGGAGCATCGAGGGTGTGGCCCAGGAAAAGGAAGAACTGGTCCGGGCGCTCGGCGACGAAGGGCTCGCGGTGCTCAATGCGGATGATCCTCGCGTGGTGGCCATGGGCGACGTGGCCCGATGCGCCGTGAAGACGTTCGGCACGACCGACGGCGACGTTCTGGCCGAGGAGATCGCGACCGACGCTCGCACGGTGAGTTTCACCCTCGATTCGGGCGTCCAGGTGCGGTTGCCGGTGCCGGGGCGGCACAACGTGATGAACGCGCTGGCCGCCGTGACGGTGGCCCGCGAGATGGGGCTGGACGACGAGACGATTGCCTCGGCGCTGGCCCGTTACCGGCCGCCGAAGATGCGGCTGGTCCGGGAGGAACTCCCCGGAGGCATCACCCTGATCGACGACGCCTACAACGCGAACCTCGCCAGCTCCCTGGCGGCGCTGGACGTGCTGTGCCTTCAGAAGGTCTCGGGCCGCCATGTGCTGGTCCAGGGCGACATGCTGGAACTCGGGCGACAGAGCAAGGCCATGCACGAGCAGCTCGGCCGTGCGGTGGCCGACTCGTGCGTGACCCTGCTCGTGACCGTCGGCACGGAGACACAGGCCACCAGTCTGGAAGCGGCGACGAAGGCGCGGACGGTGCGGCTCCATTTCCGCGACGCCCGGACTGCGGCCGAGGAGATCGTTCCCCTGATCGGCCCGGGCGACGCCGTGCTGGTCAAGGGGTCGCGCGGCATCGCGCTGGAACATGTGGTTGCGGCGATTCGCAAACAGTTTGGCGGCGGCGGCCCGGCGACGTCGGGCCCCGTCGCATGACGGCTTCATCACGAGCGGCAGACGCCATGAATTCGAGCGGCAGATGATCTACTGGCTGGCTACCCATTTTGAGACGTTCTGGCGGGACCACGGGCTGTGGACCTACGTCAACGTGTTCCGCTACCAGACGTTCCGCACGAGCATGGCCGTGCTGACGTCGTTTCTGATCATGATGCTCATCGCGCCGCGGATCGTCCTGGTTCTCCTTCGCCTTCGCGTCGGCAGCAGCGTCGATTTCGACCAGGAGAAGATCAACGAACTGTACGCCACGAAGCGCAGCACGCCGAGCATGGGCGGCCTGATCATCGTTATCGCGTTGCTCGTGGCGACGATTCTCTGGGCCGACATCGGCAACTTCTACGTGTTCCTCGGCATGCTCACGGTCGTCTGGCTCGGGGCGCTGGGATTCGTGGACGACTACCTGAAGATGGTGGCCAAGTCGCGCGGCGGGCTGCGATCGTGGGAGAAGTTCGTCTTCCAGATCGGCCTGGCGGTGATTCTCGGGGCGTTCCTCTGGAAACACAGTTGCCCGGAGGTGCGCCTGCCGCCGAGCGTCGGTTTCGAGGAGCTTGGCCGCGCGCTGCCGCTGAGCCTGCCGTTCTGGAAACACCCGATTGCCCTGACGTTGCCGCTGTTCATGATCGTTTCGGTGGCTGTGGTGGCCGGCACCAGCAACGCCGTCAACCTGGCCGACGGCATGGACGGCCTGGCCTCCGGCGCCATGGCCATCGTGACGATGGTGTTCCTGGGCGTGACCTACGTCGCCGGCCGCGTGGATTACAGCATGTACCTGCTCTTCCCGCACGTGCCGGGCGCCGGCGAGTTGAGCGTCTATTGCGGCGCGATCCTCGGCGCGGTGCTCGGGTTCCTGTGGTTCAACTGTCACCCGGCCCGGGTCTTCATGGGCGACACAGGCAGCCTGCCCCTGGGCGGCGCGATCGGCCTGGTGGCCCTTGTCATCCGCCAGGAGGTGCTGCTGTTCATCGTCGGCGGCGTCTTCGTCATGGAGGCCTTCTCGGTGGTGCTCCAGGTGGCCTACTTCAAGCTCAGCGGCGGCAGACGCATCTTCCTGATGTCGCCGATTCATCATCATTTCCAGCTCAAGGGCTGGACCGAGACTCAGACCGTGGTCCGTTTCTGGCTGATCGGCGCCATGTGCGCCGCGCTGGCCCTGGCCACGCTCAAGCTGCGGTAGGAGACCGTGCCCATGAACACACCCGACGCCCCGTGCTTCCGCCTCAACCCGACCGTGCGGTGGCTCTTCGCCGCCACGCTCGCCCTGATGGGCGTTGGATTGCTCATGGTCTACTCCGCAGGCATGTCGGCCGACCCGAGCGAACGCTTCGTCATGTTCCAGAGGCAGATCGTCTACGTCCCGCTCGCGGTCGGCGTGCTGCTGGTGGCCATGCGGCTGCCGTACCAGTGGCTCAACCGCTGGTACGTGGTCCTCGGACTGCTGGCCCTGACGGTTGTGCTGCTGGCCGCGGTGCTCCGCTTTGGGGCCGAGGTCAACGGCGCCCGCCGCTGGTTCCGCTTCTCCCTGGGCGCGTTCGACCTCTCGGTCCAGCCGAGCGAAGTGGCCAAGCTCTGCCTCATCCTCTGCTTCGCCTGGTTCCTGTCGCGGCCGGGCGACCACGTCCGCTCGTTCCTGCGCGGGTTTGTGCCGCTGGCCGTCATGCTGGCGATCGTCTGCGGCCTGGTCGCCAGGCAGGATCTTGGCACGGCCGTGCTCCTGGGCGCCGTCGGAGCCGTCATGATGGTCGCCGGCGGCGTGCAACTGTTTCACATGGCCACCCTCGTCCCGCCGGCCGTCGCCGCCATGTACGTGCTCATTGTCTACGAGCCTTACCGCCTCACGCGGCTGATGACGTACCTGGATCCCTGGAAGGATCCCGAGGACGCCGGGTACCACGTGACCCAGAGCCTCATGGCCATCGGCAGCGGCGGGTGGTTCGGTCGCGGCCTCGGCCACGGCATGCAGAAGCTCGGGCATCTGCCCGAAGACACCACCGATTTCATCTTCTCGGTCATCAGCGAGGAAATGGGCGTCGCCGGCGCGGCCATGGTCATCCTGCTCTTCGCCGTCGTCGTGTTGCTGGGCCTCCGCGTGGTCGGCCGGTCCGACAACCGGTTCGCGATGCTGACGGCCCTGGGCATCGTGCTGTGGATCGGGCTCCAGGCGGTCATCAACATCGGCGTGGCCACGGCGGCGCTGCCGACCAAGGGCATCTCGCTGCCGCTGGTCAGTTACGGCGGCTCGGGGCTGCTGCTGACGGCAGGCGCCCTGGGTGTGCTGATGTCCATTGCCGCGCGAACGGCGGAGTTGAACTCCGTCGGCGACGACCGCGCGGCCGGTACAATGACGTTGCCCGGCATGCGGGCGGCCTGACGGGGCGCCGGGGCAGCAACTCCGGCCTGAGAGTGTGCGTATGAGCGGTCCCTTGACGATTCTCTTTGCCGGCGGCGGCACGGGCGGGCACCTCTATCCCGGCGTGACGCTGGCGGAGGCGTTTCTGGATGCCGAGCCGCGCACTGGGATCGTCTTCTTTGTGACGCACCGCGACATCGACCGCCGTGTCCTGGAACCGCGGGGCTGGAAGGTCCACTACGAGGCGTCGCGCGGCCTGTCGTTGCGGCCGTGGACGTGGCCGAAGTTCCTGCTCAGCTACTGGGCGTCGCGCCGCCATGCCCGCGCGTTTCTTGGCGATCTGCGCCCCGACGCCGTTGTCGGCCTGGGCGGATTCGGCAGCTATGCCGCCGTCCGCGAGGCCCAGGGCATGGGCATCCCCACGTTTGTCCTGAATCCCGACCTGCATGTGGGTCGTGCCAACGCGCGGCTCGCGTCACGGGCCGACGCCGTCTTCTGCCAGTTCGAGGACACCATCGCGCAACTGCGGTCGTGCCGCCGCGTCGAAGCCGTCGGGTGCCCCATCCGCCGCGGGCTGTTTGGCGTGGACCGTTCGCACGCGGCCCGCGCGCTAGGCCTCCGAGACGATCTGCGCACGCTGGTCGTCACCGGCGGCGGCCTCGGGGCACGAAGCATCAACCAGACGCTGGCGATGCTGGCCCCGCGGCTCGACCAGTTCGACCGCTGGCAGGTGCTCCACGTGACGGGGCAGGGCAACGACGACGCCATTCGCCGCGCCGTGGCGGGCCGCCATCCGCGCTACTATGTCCGCGACTACGCTGACGAGATGGCGCTGGTCTACGCCGTGGCCGACCTCATGATCTGCCGCGCGGGCGCCGGGACCGTCGCCGAACTGACGGCCTTGGGCGTCCCGGCCGTGCTGATGCCGTATCCGTTTCACCGCGACCGCCACCAGGAGGACCACGCGCGGATTCTCGAGGAGGTCGGCGCCGCCGTCGCAGTGCGCGACCAGGCCAATCCGGATCGCAACATCGACGGCCTGTGGCAGGTGGTGCCGCAACTGATGGAAGACGACGCCCGCCGCGAGGCGATGGCCGATGCCGCCCGGCGGCTCGGTCGCCCCGAGGCCGGCAAGAGCATTGTCTCGGCAATTCGCGTGACGCTGGGACGCTGAGAGGACCGTGGCACGGGCATCCTGCCCGTGCGTCCCAGGGGGCATCTTGCCCCTGGCGTTGCCCGGCTGCGGCCGGCAGGCGGCCCCTGGCAGCAGGCTGTGTGCGGGGTCGAAGGGGCCTGCAAGGCACAGTACCGTTTTCGTGCAGGCGCTGAGCGACCTGCGCGAGCCAAGGAAACCACACTTTCGCCGACGTAGAGAGGATGCCCGCATTGACAGCCCAGGACAAAGGTTCTACACTGCGCATCATGGCTCAGACCCCGTTGATGGATCGGTGCGACCGGCCGGATGACAATCCGTTCCGGGGGTGCCGCGTGCACTTCGTCGGCATCGGCGGCTGCGGCATGCGCGGCCTGGCGGCCCTGCTGATGCGCGAAGGCGCCATCGTCTCGGGGTCCGATCGTCAGGGCTCGCCGCACATCGACCACCTGATCGACCTCGGGGCACGCGTGGCCGTCGGCCAGCGGGCCGAGAACCTGCCCGAGCAGCTCGACCGCGTGGTCATCAGCGCCGCCATCAAGCCCGACAATCCGGAATACGCCGCCGCCGTCCAGCGGCAGATTCCCATCGTCAAGTACGCCACGTTGCTGGGCGAGGCCATGAGGGCCCGCTGCGGCGTGGCCGTGGCCGGCACGCACGGCAAGAGCACCACGACGGGGCTGCTGGCGTACATGCTGACGCTGGCCGGGCTGGACCCGTCGTATGTCGTCGGCGCCGATGTGTCGCAGCTCGGGGGCGGCAGCCGCGCCGGCAGCGGTCCGGCCTTCGTCGCCGAGGCCTGCGAGTACGATCACTCGTACCTGAAGCTCTATCCGCGCCTGGCGGCGATTCTCAACGTGGACTTCGACCACCCGGACTGCTACCGCGACCTGTCGGCCGTGAAGGCGTCGTTCGCGGCCTTCGCCGCCCTGGTGCCGAGTGACGGCCTGCTGGTCGTCAACGGCGAGGACCGCAACGTGCCGGAGGTCGTCGAACTGATCTCGGCCCCGATCGAGACATTCGCCATCGACAACGAGCGCGCCGACTGGCGCGCGGTCAACGTGCAGTCGTTCCGGGGGCAGTGCCGCTTCGACCTGGTGTATCGCGGCCGCAAGCTAGGCCACGCCCGGATGAAGCTGCCGGGCCGCCACAACGTGATGAATGCGCTGGCCGCCGCGGCGCTGGCCACGCACTGCGGCGCCGACGCCGACGCGATCCTTCGCAGCCTGAGCACGTTCGCCGGCGTGGGCCGCCGCATGGAACTGCGCGGCATCTCGCGCGGCATCACGGTGGTGGACGATTACGCTCACCATCCGACGGAGATCCAGGCGTCGCTGCGGGCCATTGCCGACGCCTACGAGCCGCAGCGTCTGTGGGTGGTCTTCCAGCCGCACCAGCACAGCCGCACGCGGTTTCTTATGGAAGACTTCGCCAAGAGTTTCGCCGTGGCGGATGTGGTGCTGGTGCCGGACATCTACTTCGTGCGTGACAGCGAGGCCGAGAAGCAGGCGGTCAGCAGCGAGGATCTGGTGAGCGAAATCCGCCGCATGGGCGGCGACGCGCGGTACCTGACGTCGTTCGAGGAAATCACGGCGGTGCTGGGGGCCGAGTTGCGGCCCGGGGACTGCCTCGTGACGATGGGCGCCGGGAGCGTGTACCAGGTGGCCGACCAGGTGCTGACGGACCTGAGCCGCCGCGCCGCCTCGGGCGCCGCCGGGCATTGACGAAGCAACATTCGGCGCTCGGGCACAATGCCCGGGGCCATGCAACACCATGGGAAAGTGAGGAGGCATGAAGCTCTTCAAGGGATTTGAGGAGATCGTCGAGAAGGACAAACCCCTGGCGTCGCTGACGACGTTTCGCCTGGGCGGCCCGGCCGATTACTTCATCGTGCCGCAGAACGAGGACCAGCTTCGTGGCGTTCTCGAGCGCGCGGCCCAGACGGATCTGCCCATCCGCGTGCTCGGCAACGGGTCGAATGTCCTTGTGTCCGACGAAGGCGTGCGCGGCGTGGTGATCCAGCTCAGCCCCAAGGGGTTCGGCGGCCTCTCGGTGACCGAAGACCTGGTGCGAGCCGGGGCGAGCCTGAGCCTGGCGGGCCTGGTGCGCGGCGCGGCCGAGGCCCACCTCTCCGGGCTGGAGCCTCTGGTCGGCATTCCCGGCTGGGTCGGCGGCGCGGTGCGCATGAACGCCGGCGGCAAGTTCGGCGACATCGGCCAGGTGGTCGAGCGCGTCAAGGTCATGGACACCAAGGGACAGTCGTTTTACCGCGAGCGCGACGATCTGGCCTTCGGCTATCGGACCAGCAACATCAGCGCCCGGTTCGTCCTGGAGGCGGAGCTGCGGCTCACGGCCGATAGCGAGCGGCGCATCAGCCACCTGATGAAGGAAGTGTGGATCACCAAGAAGAACTCGCAGCCGATGGCGAACCGGTCGGCCGGGTGCGTATTCAAGAACCCGCGCGGCCTGAGCGCCGGAGCGCTGATCGACCAGGTGGGCCTGAAGGGCACGCGTGTCGGCGGCGCGTCGGTCTCGCGGAAGCACGCCAACTACATCGTGGCCGGCAAGGAGTGCACGGCCAAGGACGTGCGCGACCTGATCGAGCTGGTTCGCAAGAAGGTGCACGAGCGGACCGAGACGTTCCTCGAGCTGGAACTGGAAGTGTGGACATGACAGCGAAGGCGTATGCGTCGGGGCGCCCGGCGTTTCTGGCCGATATCCCGTTGTGCGATCCGGCGACTGTGCGCGTGGCCGTGCTGCTGGGCGGCATCGGTTCGGAGCGCGAGGTGTCGCTGATGTCGGGGCGCGAAGTGGCCGGCGGCCTGCGCGAAGCAGGGTTCGCGGTGCAGGAGGTGGACCTGCGGCCGGAGCGGGTCGCCGAGCTGCGCGACATGGATTTCGACGTGGCGTTCATCGCGCTGCACGGAGCCTACGGCGAGGACGGCCGCCTTCAGCGGCAACTGGACGAGATGGGCATCGTGTACGTGGGCTCCGGGGCCGAGGCCAGTCGCCTCGCCATGGACAAGGTGGCCGCCAAGGAACGGTTTGTTGCCGCGGGCCTGGTCACGCCGCCGTGGCGCGTGGTTCGTCGCACGGACGGCGCCGCCGCCCGCGCCGCGGCCTACGCGTCGCTCGGTCCCGACGCGGTCGTCAAGCCGATCGCCGAAGGGTCCAGCGTGGCCGTGCATCTGACAAGCGACGCCGACCATTACGGCCGCGCGCTGGACGACATTCTGGGCCACTACGATGCGGCCCTGGTCGAGCAACGCATCTTCGGCCGGGAGTTGACCGTCGGCGTGCTGCACGAGCACGGGCTGCCGGTGGTCGAGATCGTGCCGACCCAGGAGTTCTACAACTACGATGCCAAGTACTTCGACAATTCGACGGGGTACCGCGTGAACCCGCCGGATCTGGCGGACGACGTGGCCGGGCGGGTCCGCCGGGCCGCCGTGGCAGCGCACCAGGCCCTGGGTTGTCGCGGATTCTCGCGCGTGGACATGATTCTCCAGCCCGACGGCGTGGCGCCGGTCCTGGAGGTCAACACGATTCCCGGGTTCACGACGCACAGCCTGTTGCCGAAGTCGGCGGCCGGGGCCGGCATCGACTTCGCCGCGCTGTGCCGCTCGATTGTCGAGATCGCCCTGCACGAAGCGGCTGTGCTTCGACGCACGCCGTAGTGCGAGAATCTTCGTTTTCAGTCCTGCTACCGCCGGAATCCCCTTATCCCGAAAGCGACTTTCGCCGACAAATGAGTACAGTGAATACCAAGCTCAACCGTCAAGTTCCAGGGGGTCGGGGCCACGCTGCGCATCCGCCGCTGCGCCCATGGAAGACTGTTCTCATCGCCGCCTCCGTGTCGATCGTCGGCATGACGCTCGTCTACGGGTTGTCCCAGTGGCGGCGCACGATTGCCTGCGATCCGCGTTTCTGCATCAACACGGCCGACCTGAAGCTCGTGCAGGACACCTCGTGGATGACGCCGGAAATCGCCGGCGAGATCCGCGCGTCGCTGGCGTCGCTGCCTCCGCGGCTGAGTCTGATGGACCATGCCGCCAGCCGCCGCGTCGCCGAGTGCCTCGAAGCCAATCCGTGGATTCGCAAGGTGTACCACGTGCGGCTCGACTCGCCCAAGGCGGCCGGACAGAGCAACGGCCTGGAAGTGTCGATGGCGTTCCGTCGCCCGGTGGCCTTCGTCGAGATCGGCCAGGGCGACCTCGCACGGTACGTTCTGGTGGATTGCGAGGGGGTGCGTCTGGGCGACCGCGAGTACGCCGAACCGGAACTGGGCGACCGGCGGCTGGTCGTGCTCACGGGCGTGCCCACCCAGCCGCCGACGCCGGGCGTCGTCTGGGCCGACCATGCGGTGATTGCCGGCGCCCAGGTGGCCGATCTGCTGAAGAACCGCGCGGCCGACTTCGGCCTGTGCCGCATCGACGTCGGCAACGTCGAGAAACGCCTCGACCGCCGCGAGCCCGAGATTGTCCTCTACACCAAACGCAGTGCCACGCGCGTCGTCTGGGGTAAGCCGCCGGGACGCGAGGCCGAACTGCTCGAGAACATCACCGCGCGGGGCAAGATCCAGTTGCTCGACCAGGCGTACGCCAGGTTCGGCGGGCTGCACGAGGCCGTCGAGGAGATCAACCTCGTCCTGCGAAGCGTTCGCCCGAATGCGGCGCCAATGCGCGACGGCCGAGCCACTATCCGGGGCTGAGCCTCGATCCTGGCCGCCTGTCGGGTCGTGCCCCCGCCTTGTGGAGGGTCACAACGGCCATGGCATTCATGTCACACAGCGATGCCACTCCTTCGAAGCCGTCGCAGCCGCGCGAGGCCGACGGCCTGTTCGGCCTGGCCACTGTCTTTGCCTTGACGCTGGCGGCCCTGTTGCTGGCGGCCACGTTTCTGGCTGACGTCAGCCGCCAGGCGTCCGTCCTGACGTCGCCGTCGAACGCCCTGGCGATAGTGGCCGCGGCGTGGGCTTTCCTGATACTGGTGGTCTACCCGATGTGGCCTGGCACGCTGCTGGGCGACGGCGACCCGGCGGCGCGGTTCGGCCCGTGGCTGCTGCGGCGCGCCGGCGAGGTGCTCATGCTGACGCTGGTCGCGTCACCGGTGTTCCTGGCTGCGGCCATCTTCGCCGGCGAGCCGCTGGTGCGCCTCGCTCACGTGCTGGTCGGACTGGTCGGTACGGCCCTGGCGGCCGTCGTCTATCGCCTGATCCACCGCGCCTGTGCGCCCGCGTGGCACGGCATCTCCGTCATGGACCTCATGTTATGGCTCTTCGGCCCCGTGGTGTTCGGGTACCTCGTCCTCGAACACAGCGGCCGCTCCATCGGCTGGGGATGGCTGGTCTCGCCGCCGGCCCTGGCTCGGTCGCTCGCCGTGGACGGTCTGGCGGTCGGCGACGTGCGTTTCTGGGTGGGGCTGGTCGGCTACGGGGCGGTCGGCCTGACGGCCCTGATGCTCTTCCGAGGACTGGCGGCCAGGTTCCGACGCGAAGTCCAGGCACACACCCACGATCCGGTTGCGTGAGAAGAGCGGCGGAGGGCCGTCTGCGGCTGTTCAGGCGACCGTGGCGGCCTGCTTCTTCTTTCGAGGCGGGGGGGGCTCGCGCCACCGGCGGTGCATCCAGAGGTACTGCTGTGGCGCGTTGAGGATCAGTTTCTCGAGGGCTTTCGTGTAACGGACCGTGATGCTCCGGACGGCGTCCTTGTCGTCCGCGTAGTCCTGCGGATCGATCACGTCCACGATGGACGTCCGGAACTTGAATCGGTTGCCCAGCCGCCACGCGCCGCCCACGGCGATCGGGCAGTTCATCTGCATGGCCAGCAGGGCGATACTCTTGTAGGTGGAGGCGGGGCGGCCGAAGAAGTCCACCCAGATGCCCTTGCTGCCGGCATGCTGGTCGGCCACGAAACACAACGGCGACTGCTGTTCGATCACCCGGACGGCCAGGTCGGCGGCTCCGAACTTGCTGATGATGCACTGGCCGGTCTCCTCCCGGTGCCGCAGGAGCCAGCGGTCGATGTACGGATTGTCGATCGGCCGCGCCACGGCATACGTCCGGATGCCGAGGGCTCCGACCATGTAGCCCAGGACCTCCCAGTTGCCGAAGTGCCCCGTCAGCAGAATGATGCCCCGGTTGTCGCAGATGATCTGGAGCGTCGAGGCCACGTCCTGCAATTCGACATACTCGTGCCAGGTGTGCCGGTTGATGAGCTTGGCCAGGCTGAGGATCTCCATGGCCAGCATGATCATGTGGCGGCAGCACTGCCGCGCGGTGCGGCGGACGCGGTCGGCCGGCCAGTCGGGGAAGCTGAGGCTGAGGTTCTCGATGGCCCGCTTGCGGTGCTTGGCGTCGCACAGGTACAGCAGGTCGCCCAGGCCGCGGGCCACCAGTTGCATCACCTCGATGGGAAACAGTTGCACCAGGAGCACGCCCGTGCGCAGCACCACATAGAGGGCGAAATCGACGAACTTGTTCCTGGGTCGTTTGGAGGCCATAGGGCACCGGTTCCATCGCCGCACGTGCGAACAAGGCGGTACTTTACCAGTTGCTCCCGCAGCCGTCAACGAATGCCGGCAAGTTGGCGCGGCCAGGGAAGCCGACGCCAGGGCCATGCGTCAATCAGATGTACCCTGACGTGGGCCCGTGCCGACTCTGGAATTGACCTGGCGTCGCGGCCGTTGTACTCTGTGGATGGCGTCTGGGGCGGCGGATCGCCGTTGGGGCATATCGACAGGCCGAGGAGATCGAAACACATGGGACGGATCGTATCCTGCAAGTCCTGCGGCCGATGGGTGGAAGTGGGGCCCGGCGAGAAGACTCGCGACTATGTCTGCGACCAGTGCCGGGGGGTACCGGGCGTGGCAACCGGTCGTCCGGGCGGTGCGGCCACAGGGGCCGACGTCCGGCCTTCACCGTCCCGCGGACCATCCCTCGGCACCGACAGTGGCGAGATTGGTTCGACGGCCGCCGCGGCGCAGACGGTGCTGCCGTCCGAGGGCACGGCTCCGGGCGACCTGGGGGCCACGGCGTTGCCGAGCATCGAGACGTCCGGGGCCGACGAGGCCCGTCGGCGACTCGAAGAGCTGGTAGCCCGGATGCAACCGTCGGGCGTCTGCGACCCGAAGGATCTGGGGACTCGCGGCGCCGAGGCGCTGACGGCGGCGGGGCAGGGGGCGCGGTGGGTGACCGAGTTGGCGTCGGACCTAGCCGTCGAGGAGGCTCGCAAGACGACCGACGAGGCCGCGAAGCTGGTGCACGACAAGGGATTGCGCGCCGTCGGCGAGGTGGACGACTTCCTGAAGCGGCAGGGCGCCCGCGTTCGCGACGATGCGCTGCGGATGGCCGAGGCAGAGGTGAAGAAGGGGGCCGATCGCGCCGCCAGGGCGGTACACAAGAAGCTCTCGACGGTCCGGCCCGGTCAGGTGTCGCAGCAGGCCGACGCCGCCGGCCGGTGTGCGGCGTGCAGCGAGCCGATTGTCGCGGGCGACCGCGTGACGGTCTGTCCCACGTGCAGTCGCCGGTACCACGCCGGGTGCTACGCGATGACCGGGTGCGTCTCGTCGCTGTGTCGCGAATCGTCGCCGCCGTCGAAGCTGGCTTCGGCGGCAGCTCCGCCGCCGGTGGCGCGTCCGGCCGATAGCGGCACCGTGCCGATTTCGCTGGTTACGGAGTCGTTCCCCCGGCCTCGGCGCTGCACCTCGTGCGGGGCGCAGGTCAGCCGCGGGTCGCTCGTCTGTCCGCAGTGCGGACGATGGCTTTACAGCGGGCGCATGTCGAACGATCCTCGAGCCAGGCAACGCAGCGGCGCGGGGTCGGGCTGCGGCTCGGCGGTGTTCGTTCTGGCGGCCGTGCTGTCGGCACTGGCCTTCTGGTGGTTCGTCGGCGCGTAAGTGCGGCGGCTGCGGTTTCTCGGGTGGAACAAAGCACTGGGCGAATCAAAGCGTGCGACAGGCGGCGACAAAACGCCGCGAGGTTGCCGTGTCAGGGCAACCTCGCTATGAATGGGGCACGCCCCGGCTTGGTGCGGTTCGGCGGGTTAGCCGGGGCGCTTGGGTGGTAAAAGAGCACAACCACTACCTGGCGATGCCGTCGCTAGTTAACCAGCTTGTGTAGGTTCGCCACACCGACCTGACATCTCTTGAACATCTGTGTGGCGTCCTCAGCATCGACTGTTCACGTTTATTATAGACCGTCCGCGGGCGCTGTCCAGAGAAAATCTTCGACCTAAACTCACTGGCTTCTTCAGGTTGCTTCGACCCCGGTGCGTCGGCGGCGCAACAGAAGGGGCTGCCTTGCGGCAGCCCCTGGGACAGTGGTGACCCCAACGGGACTCGAACCCGTGTCGCAGCCTTGAAAGGGCTGTGTCCTAACCGCTGGACGATGGGGCCAGATGAATCGATCTATCCGTTTCTGCAGCCGACCATATCGGCGTCAAAGGCCGTTTTCGGCCGCAAAAACCAATTGCTGCGGGGTCTGTCGAAGCCACCCCGAATCTTTCCTGGTGAGGGAGCTGGGACTCGAACCCAGGGCCTACTGCTTAAAAGGCAGTTGCTCTACCGACTGAGCTACTCCCCCGAACGCCCTCGTGTCCACGTGCTCCCGGTCGCAGCACAACCACGCCCGAGGCGGGCATCAGAGCAGGGCATTATAGCCGCACGACAACCTGCTTTCAACCAAAACTCCCGAGGCAGACTTTGGTCGTGCCGAAGGAGGATTCCTATAAGCAATAAACCACCGCGGTAAACCAAGCGGTCTCGGTCGTGTTATCGGCCCGAAAACGCCGTCACGACGGTCACGAGCCGAGGACTTCCTTGGTCTTGGTCTCCAGTGCCTCGTCCACCAGCTTCTCGTACTTGTGGATCAACTCGGTGGCGCTGTCTTTGCCGCCCTTGGCATCGTCCTCGGAGATGGTCTTGGCTTTCAGGTCGGCATCGATGGCCTTGATCGCGTCGCGGCGGACATTGCGCATGGCCACCTTGACTTCCTCGGCCATCTCCTTGAGCTGGTGGACGATCTGCCGGCGGCGCTCCTCCGACAGCGGCGGCACCTGGAGACGAATCACCTTGCCGTCGCTGTTGGGCGTGATGCCGACGTCCGAGGCCTGGATCGCCTTGGCGATCGTGTTGACGCTGGAGGCGTCGTACGGCTTGATGACGATCATCAGCGGATCGGGGCAGGTGATCGTGGCCATCTGGCGCAGCTCGGTCTGCGTGCCGTAGTAGTCGATCTTCATGTGCTCGACCAGACCCGCGCTGGCCCGCCCGGTGCGGACCGTGCGATACTCGCTCTTGAGCCGTTCGAGGCTCTTTTCCATGCGCTCTTCCGCTTCCAGCAGATGATCGTCAACGGCCATGGGACTGCCCTCCGTCTAACTGGTGATGGTCGTTCCGATGGTTTCGCCGGCAATGACCCGCGCGATGTTGCCTTCTTTCTTCAGGTTGAACACCACGATGGGGATGCGGCTGGCCATGCACATCGAAATCGCCGTCAGGTCCATCACGCCCAGCTGCTTCTCGAGCACCTCCTGGTACGTCAGGCGGTCGAACTTGCGGGCCGTGGGATCCTTGACCGGATCGGCCGTGAACACGCCGTCCACCTTGGTCGCTTTCATCAGCACCTCGGCCTCGAGCTCGCTGGCCCGCAGGGCGGCGCACGTGTCGGTGGTGAAGTAGGGGTTGCCCGTGCCGCCGGCCAGGATGACGATGCGGCCCTTTTCCAGGTGTCGCACAGCCCGGCGACGGATGAACGGTTCGGCGATCTGTCGCATTTCGATGGCGGTCAGGACGCGCGTCGGCGCGCCGAGGTCTTCCAGGGTGTCCTGGAGGGCCAGCGCGTTGATGCACGTGGCCAGCATGCCCATGTAGTCGCCCGTGGCCCGCCTGACGTGCCCGGCCTGGCTCAGCACCTGGCCGCGGATGAAGTTGCCGCCGCCGACGACAATGCCCAACTGCGTGCCGCCGGCGACCACGGCCTTGGCCGCCAGGGCGATGCGGCTGATCTCCTCCTGGTCCAGGCCCATGCCGCCCGGCTTGCAGAGTCCTTCGCCGCTGATCTTCAGGATCACTCGACGATACTTGGGTTGGCCCATGCTGCGTTCCTCGGTGGGAGTGCCTTATCGGAAACCGGAGCAACGGCAGCGCCGGCGCAACCCGAAGGTCGCGCGTGGCTCGCCCGTGCGTCCGGAGTGGCCATACATTACACTTGACGGGGCCCTCCCGTCAAGCGAAAGGCTGGGGCTTCACGGCTTGCGGAAGAGGTACATCGCCCAGCCCAGGCAGTTGCGGCCCCAGCGGAGATGGGCGTCGCGGCTCCTGCGGGCGTTGCGGAGCAGGGCCTCCACGTCCGGATCGTCCGGATGGTCGGCTGCATACCGCTCGGCAGCCTGCCATTGCAGCCCCTCGTAACGGTCCCAATCGTCCGGGTTGGACACCAGCGTATAGAGAAGCGCGAGGCCCACGTCCTCACCGGTGGCCACGTTCGCGGCGTGGGAACCGCACAGGTTGGCATCGCAGCCCGCGAGCTTCAGGTACTCCGGGTCCGGATCGGTTGCCCAGAACGGCTCGCCCACGAGCACCAGACCGCCGGGCCGCGTCATTTTCATCAGGGCCTCCAGCGTGCCTCTGTGATTCTGGAACACCCACGAGGCGCCGATACAGGACGCCAGGTCCAGACTCTCGGGCGCCTCGGGCTGGTACTGGCCGCCGTCGGCGTGGAGCAGCTCAATGCGGTCGGCCAGGCCGCGCGCCTGCACGTTCTTGCGGGCCGCCTCGATGGCGTAGGGCGACAGGTCGATGCCCGTGGCCCTCACGCCGTACGCCTCGGCGACAAGGCAGAGGAACTCCGCTTTGCCGCAGGCCACGTCCAGGACCCGGCCTCCCTCCGGCAGCCGCAGGACGCCGACGAGTTCCCGGGTCTTCTCCAGGCTCAAGGGGTTCATGACCGTGTGGTCGGTGTGGGTGATGCCGTAGTACTTCCACAAATCCATGCCCAAATCCATGGTCAGTTCCTTCCTATGGGTTCCGAGAGCCGCAGGCCGTGGTCTCGGCCAAACGAACGCGGCCCGGCAGGGGCCGGGCCGCGCGGGGGACTGCGTCATGAGCAACGGCTGTCATCAGACGGCCGCAACGCTCGAATTACGCTTCCGGCGTTTCGCTGATGTCGAACCGGGCGAAGCGCACGATTCGCATATTCTCGCCGATCTTGCCGATCAGGCCCTTGAGGATCTGCTCAACCGACTGCTTGTCGTCGTGGACCCACGGCTGCTCCAGGAGCACGCGCTCGGCGAAGAACTTGTCGAGCTTGCCTTCGACGATCTTGTCCTGAATGGCGGCCGGCTTGTCCTTGACCTGCTCGCGGGCGATGTCGCGTTCGGTCGCGACGACCTTCGGATCGACCTGGTCGCGCGAGACCGAGAGCGGACTGAACGCGGCGATGTGCATGCACAGGTCGGCGACGAACTTGCCGAAGTCCTCGTTGCGTGCGACGAAGTCGGTCTCGCAGTTGACCTGGACGAGCACGCCGACGCGGTGGTTGTGGTGAATGTAGCTGCGGACCAGGCCGTTGGCGGTGGCGCGGCCGGTGCGCTTCTCGGCCGTCTGAAGCCCTTTCTTGCGGAGCAGCTCAACGGCTTTTTCCTGATCGCCGCCGGCTTCCTCAAGAGCCTTCTTGCATTCCATCATGCCCAGTCCGGTCGCTTCACGCATCTTCTTGACATCTGCGGGTGAAATGGCCATCGGTCAACATCTCCCTTGTATCGTCAGACTCTGGGTTATCGCGGTTCTCCGGCGTCGCCGCCGGGCACAAACGGCTCCGTGGGCTGTGCGGCTCAGGCCTCGGCCTGGGTCTCGCCGGCGGCAGGGCCCTCGGCCTCGGGGGCCTCGGCGGGCTCGGCAGCAGCCTCGGGCTGTGCCGGGGCCTGCGGCTGAACGACCGGCCGCGGCGCGCCGCGCTCGGCCAACTGCATCGGGTCCGGCTCGCGGCGACCTTCGTCGCGACCGCCACGGCCTCCGCGGCCGCCACGTCCGCCGCCCGGCCCGCCGCCCGGTCCGCCACGCTGTCCGCCGGTGCCACGGCCGCCGCTGCGACGACCGCGAGGACGACGGTCCTGCGACTTCTCTTCCGTTTCGCCCGCGACTTCCTTCATCCGTTCCGGCGTCATCGGACGTGCGGCCCGGTTGGCCATGCCTTCGACCACCGCGTCGGCCAGGTGCTTGATCACCAGCTCGATGCTGCGCATCGCGTCGTCGTTGCCCGGAATCACCAGGTCCACCTCGTCCGGGTCGCTGTCGGTGTCCATCAGCGCCAGCGTCGGAATGCCCAGCTTGCGGGCTTCCAGAATCGCGTTGCGCTCGCGCCGCGGATCGACCACGAACACCGCCCCGGGCAGCCGGTTCATCGTGCGGATGCCGCTCAGGTTGCGCGTGATCTTGCCGATTTCGCGCTTGATCTTGGCGATCATCTTCTTCGAGTACGACTCGATCTCGCCGCTCTTCTGAAGGGCCTCGAGCTGCTCCAGGTACTTCAGCCGCTCGCGGATCGTGCGGAAGTTGGTCAGCGTGCCGCCGAGCCACCGCTCGGAAACGAACGGCATCTTGGCCCGCTCGGCCTCGGCCACGACCGTCGCCTTGGCCTGGCGCTTGGTCGCCACGAACAACACGTCCTTGCCATCGGCCACGACCTGCGTCAGGAACTTCCTGGCGCGGACCAATCCCTTGATCGTTTCCTTCACGTCGATGATGTGGATCAGGTTCCGCTTGCCGTAGATGTACGGCTTCATCTTCGGGTTCCACCGCGAGACACGATGGCCGAAGTGGATGCCCGCGTCGATCAGTTCGCGCACAATGATTTCGCTCAAGTGAGTTCTCCATTCGCTACAGGGCCTGCGTGACCGGCCATAGTGGATCCCTTTTGGGTCGTGGCTCGCCACACGGCGAGCAGGGTGTCCAGCCGACCAGCAGACGGTTAGGAAACCGGTTCTGCCGACAAACGAACACACATGGTACCTTGTTTCTGACGACCTGTCAAGCGCGGCATCGGGGGGATTGACAGGGGACGAACATGCTTTTTCGCGGAGGTCGCGGGTTATCGGACCAGGAAACGCGGCTGACGCAGTCTCATCCACGTTGTAAGGCCCATAGTCGGCTTGACTTAGCCCGTGTTTCGGGCTATTATTTACGGTATACGGTCGGGACTGATTCCACACCATGACGCCTCCTCGGCGCGGTTGCCGGATCCATGCGGATCGGCGACCGGCAACCTCTCGCTTGCCCGACGTCCATCCGTCCATTTCGCGAAGGGGTCGTTACTGATGAGCGTTCGTCATGTCAAGTGCGTCGAGGCGCGTACGGTCGCGCGGATTCTGGACGGTGGCCTGGACCGGGGGCGACTGGCCATCGCCCTGGCATGGCTTCTGGTGCTGGCGCTTGCCGCTGCGCAGGCGTCGGCGGCCGAGCCGAGCCGCGTGTGGAGCTGGGGCGCCAACGGCCGCGGGCAGTTGGGCGACGGTACGGAGGTCGGCAGCAACGTGCCGGTCATGCTTCAGACGCTCGCGGTGCGGGCAGCCGCCGGGGAAGAGCACTCGCTGGCGTGCGACGCGTCCGGCTACGTCTGGACCTGGGGCAGCAACGACTGGGGCCAGTTGGGCAACGGCACCTGGGACAGCAGCTCCACGCCGGCGTATCTGACGTCGCTGACGTCCGTCCAGGCCGTGGCGGCCGGAGGCTATTCATCGGCGGCATTGGACTCGGACGGCTATGTCTGGACCTGGGGCGACAACTGGATCGGCCAACTCGGCCACGGCGACCCCGACGAGTACTGGTCGCTGGTGCCGGCGCCGGTGGTCGGGCAGGGCGGCTCCGGCTATCTCAGCACCGTCCAGGCCATCGCCTCCGGATACACGCACATGGTGGCCCTGAAGCAGGACGGCACCGTCTGGACCTGGGGCTCGAACCAGTACGGGCAACTCGGCAACGGCAGTTCGGCGGGGTACTCGCTCACGCCGGTTCAGGTCACGACGCTGGCCAACGTCAAGGCGATTGCGGCCGGGTGGGACCACTGCGTGGCCGTGAAGACCGACGGCACGGTCTGGGCCTGGGGTCGCAACGACAACGGGCAACTCGGCAACAACTCGATCACGAGCAGCAACGTGCCGGTGCAGGTCAGCGGCCTGAGCGGGGTGGATGCGGTGGGGGCGGGGGCGTACCATTCGCTGGCCGTCAAGAACGACGACACCGTCTGGGCCTGGGGCGCCAACGGATCGGGGCAGTTGGGCGATGGCACCACGACGGAGCGTCACACGGCCGTGCAGATGGCATTGGCGACGGGCGCCGAAGCCGTGGCCGGCGGCCAGGAACACACGCTCATCAAGGGCGCCAACCGCTGGGTCTACGCCTGCGGCGCCAACGGGTCGGGGCAGTTGGGCGATGGCACCTATGACACCCGCACCACGCCGGTTCGCGTCCAGGAGCTGCGCAAGGACGTGACGGTGGCCTGTGGCAGCTGGCACACCGTGTTGGTGATCGAGGATCCGATCCAGTACACGCTGGCGTTGACGGCGGACCCGGCTTCGAAGGGCACTGTAGCCGTGACGCCGAACCTGGCGACGTATGACGAAGGCGAGCTGGTGACGATCGAGGCGCACGCCAACCCCGGCGAGTTCTTCACCGGCTGGGACGGGTTGCCGTCGGAGATCGTCAGCGGGACGACCAGTTCGGGCGGGTCGGTGATCCAGTTCAACATCATCGAGAATCTGGACATCACAGCCAACTTCGAGGGGCCGATGGTGTGGTTCAGCTACGAGGCCACGGCCGGCGGCTCGGTCTCGTGCCTGAACATGACGCCCGGGCGCTACGATGTGACCGATCCGCCGTCGCAGCCGTTCCTGATGGCGTCGGCCGATTCCGGCTACGGGTTTCTGAAGTGGTTGATCAACGGCGAACCGGCGGGCACGAACACAACCCTGGTCTTCGACCTGGTCAAGGACAGCCATGTCGTGGGCGTGTTCGCGCCCAGACGCACGGTGATCGTCAGCGTCCTTCCCACCGCGACGGGCACGGTGACCAAGACTCCGAACAAGGTCTTCTACGTTGAGGGCGAGACGGTGACCCTGAAGGCCAACCCGGCATCCGGATACGCCTTCTCGCACTGGACGGGCCTGCCGGATGCCCCGATCTCGGGGCTTGATGTGGGCGACGGATCGCTCATCTCGTTTACGGTCTGTGAAAACCACCGTATCACGGCCAACTTCGCGTCGTCCACGGTGACGCTGGCCTATGGCGACCACACCGGCGGCGACATCACCGGCGATCCGCCGGGGACGTACCCGTTCGGCGCCACGGTCAATCTCCACGCCTCGCCGCACGCGAACTACCGGTTCGTCAAATGGACGGTGAACGGGGCGGACGCCGGAATGGACGACGACCTGGCACTGGTGCTGAACGGCAACAAGACGGTGGCGGCGGTGTTCGCGTACCAGTACACGCTGACGGTGGCCCACGGGTCGGGCAGCGGTGTGTACGACAGCGGCGCCGTGGTGGAGATCGTCGCGGATTACCCGCCGGCGGAGTTCGATCAGTGGACGGGCGACGTGGCGACGGTGGCCAATGTGCTGAGCGCCACGACGACCATCACGATGACGGGCAACTACACGGTGACGGCGACGCGCAAGATGGCGTCCCTGACCTACGGCGACCACGCCGGCGGCGAGATTACGGGCGATCCCGAGGGAACGTATCCGCTGAACACGACGGTGAACCTGCACGCGTCGGCGCATGCGAACTACCGATTTGTGCGGTGGCTCGTCAATGGCGGCGATGCCGGGTCGAACCCGGACCTGGAACTCGTGCTTGACGGCGACAAGACGGTGGCGGCGGTGTTTGCGTACCAGTACACGTTGACGGTGGTCCACGGGTCGGGCAGCGGGGTGTACGATGACGGGGCGGTGGTGGAGATCGTGGCCGACTATCCGCCGGCGGAGTTTGACCAGTGGACGGGCGACGTGGCGACGGTGGCCAATGTGCTGAGCGCGACGACGACGATAACGATGACGGGCGACTACACGGTGACGGCCACGGCGAAGCAGACGGAGCCGCTGGAAGTGACCGTGGCGATGGAGGAGGGTCTGGACTGGGTCTACCAGAACATTCCGGCGTCGATCAACAACGGCGGGCATTGCCTGTGGCTGGAAGTCACGGTGGTCGCCTGGGGCGGCAACGAGAGCGTGACGGTGACGGTGGCGAAGGAGGCGGGCAGCGGCTCGGGCGAGGTGATCGTCGAGGACGACGACGTGGATCCGATGGTGAAGTGGATCGTCGGGCCGACGCGCGTGGACAAGACGACCGGCGTCGGGCCGCTCGTGCTGAGGGTGACGGCGACGGGCAACGTGCAGGGCGAGGACGTGGTGCTGGTGCCGGTGACGGTGCGCCCGTTGGGCGACATTGACGGCAACGGCGGCGCCGAACCGACCGACACGTCGCTGCTGATCAACAAGCTCAACGGTATGGACTCCTCGGGCATGCACCGCTATGCGTTTGACCTCGACCGAAACGGCGGCGCCGAACCGACCGACCTGTCGATGCTGACGAACATCCTCAACGGCATGCTCTAATCGCCGGTCTTCGGCACCATGGGGAGCATCGCAAGGCTTGTCTCCGGCGATCGGAGGCAAGCCTTGTTTTCATTCCGGCCGCCGAGGGGTGCATGTCGTGTTTGCAGGTACACAGGCTCTGGCGCCGCAGAAAAGGGGGGCACACTTTGGCGCCGCCTGCGGCCCTCGACTGTGCTCGGGCCAGGACGTCGCTCCAAAGTGTGGTCCCCCTGACCACAACCGTGACATGCACCCCCGCCGAGGATTTGGTAGACGCCGGTCCGCGTGTTGGCCGATAGACCCGATACGCGGCTCCGGGCAGTGGGCACGGTGTCGCGACCACGCGGCGCACTGCACCGTTGCGAGGACATGCCTCATGAAGTGGGCACATGGCGTCAGCCGGCGCGACCCGGTCGCGCGGCACCCCCTGTGGTTTCGATGGCTCGGAATGCTGGCGGTTGGGATGTCGGCGGCGCTATGCGCTGCGGGGGCGTCCGCGCAGCCGGCGCCCGGCCCCGTCTGGTCGGTCGGTCACAACAACTACGGACAACTCGGCGTCGGCGGCACGAGCGGCAGCCTCACGCCGGTGCGGACGTCGGGTCTTTCGGCGGCGATCGCCCTGGCGGCAGGGCGATACCACAGCCTGGCCCTGGACGACCAGGGGGCGGTCTGGGCCTGGGGATACAACTGGGTCGGCCAGCTTGGCGACGGCACGACCCTTGACCGCGATGAACCGGTCCTCGTGACCGGGCTCGGCCGGTGCAAGGGCCTCGGGGCAGGGAACTATCACAGCCTGGCGATTGCCGACGACGGCACGCTGTGGGCCTGGGGCCGCAACGCCTACGGAGAACTCGGTGACGGCACGACGCAGGACCGGGCGACGCCGGTCCGCGTGGCCGGGTTGGAGGACGTGGTGCTGGTCTCGGCCGGCCGGTTCCACAGCGTGGCACTGACCGGCGACGGGGCGGTCTGGACCTGGGGCAGAAACCTCAACGGCCAGCTCGGCGACGGCACCACGATCGACCGCGTGACACCGGTTCGAGTGAGCGGCGTTCCCGCGGCCGCGTGGGTGGCGGCGGGCTACAGCCACACGGTGGCTGCCGCCGAGGATGGATCGGTCTGGACCTGGGGCCGCAACAACTACGGCCAACTCGGCGATGGGTCCACGGTGGATCGGCTGTCGCCGGTTCGCGTGGCGTCGGTCGAAGGCGTCGATCGGGTGGCGGCCGGGTACTACCACACGCTGGCCGTGCGTGGCGACGGTACGGTGGCCGCCTGGGGCCGCAACCTCGAAGGCCAACTCGGCGACGGCTACGTCGTGAACCGTCTGCGCCCGGTCGCCATGGGAACCGTGACGGACGCCGGCGCGGCGGCGGCCGGCAGCAACCACACGCTGATCCTCGGCCGCGACGGCCGCCTGTGGGCGTGCGGCTACAACGAGAACGGTCAACTGGGTGACGGCTCGACCGTGAACCGCCCCGCGCCGGTGCGCGTGGCCGGCGTCGCGGGGCAGGGGTATCTGCCGAACGTGGTGGCGGTGGCCTGCGGCGGATACCACAGTCAGGCCCTGATCAACTGCACCGCGACGCTTCAGGTGGCGTCCCAGCCGCCGCAGGGCGGCACGCTCGTCTGGGGGCCGCAGAAAGAGGTGTACGACTACGGCGACCTGGTGACGGTGGAGGCGTCGCCCGAGGCGGGCTGGGAGCTCAGCGGCTGGAGCGAACTGCCGTCGGGCGCGGCCGCAGGGGGCGGCACGGCGCCGCAGGGGCTCATCTCGTTCAATGTCCTGTGCGACGGTCGCGTCGCGGCCGATTTCGTGCAACGTTTCTGCGACGTGCAGCTCGTGGCGTCGCCCGGTGGCATGGTGACCGGCGACGTGTCCGGCGTGTACGAGGTCGGTCGCGTGCTCGCGTTTCACGCCCAGGCCGACCCGGAGCACCGTTTTGTCGCGTGGTGGGTTGACGATCAGTTGGCCGGCGAGGACGCCGACCTGACGCTGACGGTGGAGGCCGACACGACGGTGGAGGCGCTGTTCGCCCGTCAATGCGTCCTGACGGTGGTGGACGGGGCCGGGGACGGCGTCTACGACGAAGGGGCCGAGGTCGAGATCGTGGCCGACTGTCCGGCGGAGTTCTTTGCGGGCTGGACGGGCGACGTGGCGACGGTGGCCGATGTGTTGAGCCGCACGACGACGGTGACGGTGAACGATCACCTAACGGTTACGGCCTCGGCGACGGCGCGGCTGACGATTGCCGTGGTGACGGAGGACAACCTGGACTGGGTCTACCAGAACACCCCCGGCTGCATGGTTCACGGCGGGCACGGCGTGGCCCTTGAGGCCGTGGTGCTGGAGGCCGCGGGCAACGATGCGATCAGCCTGGCCGTGACCAAGGCGCCGGGCAGCGGCCCCGGCGAGGTGACGGTGGCGGACGATCCGTCGGGGCGGCCGCTGGTGCGGCTGATTCTCGGGAGCCCGCGGAGCGATGGGACGGCTGGCTCGCTTGTTCTGACTGTGACGGCCACTGGCAACGTCTGGGGCGAGGCCGTCGTGTCGGTGCCCTTCGCCGTGCGGCGTCTGGGCGACATCGACGGCAACGGCGGGGCCGAACCGACCGACATGGCCATGCTGGTCATGTGCCTGAACGGCATGGCGCCGGCCGGGGTCCATCGCCGGGCGTTCGATTTGGACGCCAACGGCGGCGCCGAACCCGGCGACATGGCCATGCTGGTCAACATTCTCAACGGCATCCCGGTGGGCTGAGTGTGTGACTTGATTTCCTGGCGGGAAATCAAGTCGCACACAGAGCAGGAGATCAGGTGAACAGGTGAAACAGCGCACAACTCAAGCTTAGCCCTGTGCCTGCTCTCCTGCGGTCTCCTGATCACCTGTCCCCTGTTCCCGTCGGCTCTCAAATCTACCCCGGGCCCCAAACCACTCCATGGCATGAAAACGGGTCACACACCGGGCTGACGGCGGGCGAAAAATCGGGCGGGTTTCCTCTGGCGTTGGGGTCTCCGGCAGGCTACACTCCCACGTGCGATCGGTCGGCGTTGTCGCCGCTGTGGGCCGGTCGCGCTGCCGACGCGCGTCGACCGGAACGGGCGCGTTCGGCGGCGCCCACTCGATGGCAGTGAATCACTCATCACAACATGCACGGGCTAAGGAGATGCGGATGGCGAAGTCTGTGGAAGCAGCCGGCGACCCCAAGGCGTTGGACCGTGTTCTGATGCAGATCGAGAAGCAGTTCGGCAAGGGTTCGATCATGCACATGGGCGAGTTCCAGACGGCCCCGATTGCGGGCATTCCGACGGGAAGCCTGAGCCTGGACATCGCGCTGGGCGGCAACGGCGTGCCTCGCGGCCGCGTGGTCGAGCTGTTCGGCCCCGAGTCCAGCGGCAAGACCACGCTGGCGTTGCACATGGTGGCCCAGGCGCAGAAACGGGGCGGAATCGCCGCGTTCATCGACGCCGAACATGCGCTGGACCCGTCGTGGTGCCGGCGGCTGGGCGTCAACGTGGAGAACCTCCTGATCAGCCAGCCAGACAGCGGCGAGCAGGCCCTGGAAATCTGCGAGATGCTGGTCAACTCGAACGCCGTGGACATCATCGTAATCGACAGCGTGGCGGCCCTGACCCCGCGGGCCGAGATCGAAGGCAACATCGGGGACCAGTTCGTGGGTCTCCAGGCGCGGCTGATGAGCCAGGCCCTGCGGAAGCTGACGGCCGGCATCGCCAGGTCGCGGACCACGGTCGTCTTCATCAACCAGATCCGGATGAAGATCGGCGTCATGTTCGGCAATCCCGAGACGACCCCCGGCGGCAAGGCCCTGAAGTTCTACTCGTCGGTGCGGCTCGACGTGCGTCGCATCGCCGCCATCAAGGAAGGCGAGCAGGTGACCGGCAGCCGCACGCGCGTGAAGGTGGTCAAGAACAAGGTGGCGCCGCCGTTCACGCAGGCGGAGTTCGACATCATGTACGACAGCGGCATCAGCTACGAAGGCGACCTGCTGGACCTGGGCATCGCACTGAACGTGATCCAGAAGAGCGGTGCGTGGTTCAGCTACGGCGACGTGCGGCTGGGTCAGGGTCGCGAGAACACGCGGCAGTTCCTGAAGGAGAACGCCGACCTGACGGCGGAGATCGAGCAGGCGGTCCGGGCGAAGAAGGGCTTGGTTCCTGTCGGCGATGCAGTTCCGGCCGACGCCGCCCCGAAGGATGCCAAGGACGCCGAGAAGGCGGCGGCTTCGGCCAAAAAGTAGCGGATCGTCGCTGTTGATTGAGCGGGCTTGATCGTATGATGACTGAGAGCGGCGACCGGCGAGAGAAGTCGCCGATCGCCGCTTTCGTGTTGTCATGGCCGGATCGGATCGCGTGGTTAAGGCGTTGTGGCATACGAGGTTGTGGGTTGGGAGGAGCGAGATACATGAAACGGACGAACTGGAGCGTGAGGCGTGTGGCAGTGGTGGTGTCGGCGGCGGCGATGGCGATGATGCTATGGTCCTCGGCGGCGCTTGCGGCCGACGGGGCGGAGGCGTATCAGGCCCTTCAGGACCGCATCGAGAAGGTGGCCGACGACCTGGGCCGGAGCGTGGTCAGCATTCAGACCAAATCGAAGGTGTCGCAGCAGCCGCTGGACTGGGATTCGGACCTGTGGGACATGTTGCCGGACCAGTGGCGTCGGCGGCTGCCCCAGCCTCGCCGCCAGGCGCCTCGGCAGGACGACGGGGAACTGGTGCCGCAGGGCATCGGCTCGGGGGTGATCATCTCGGCCGACGGGTACATTCTGACGAACCAGCACGTGGTTCGTGAGGCGGCGGAGGTGGAGGTGGTGTTGTCCGACAAACGGCGGTTCAAGGCGACCGTCGTGGGGCAGGACCCGCGGAGCGACCTGGCGGTGCTGAAGGTGGAGGCGACGGAGCTTCCGGCGGCGACGTTGAACGGCGCGGCCGATGTGCGGCGCGGGTTGTTTGTTCTGGCGGTGGGGTCGCCGTTCGGATTCGGCGCCGACGGGCAGGCGAGCGTCAGTTTCGGCATTGTCAGCGGCACGCGCCGGCGGCTGGCCCTGGGCATGGAGGACGAGGACCGGTTCTACGGCAAGCTGATTCAGACGGACGCGGCGATCAATCCGGGCAACAGCGGCGGGCCCTTGTGTACTCTGGACGGCAAGGTCATCGGCATCAACGTGGCCATCGCGTCGCGCGGCGGCGGGAGCCAGGGCGTGGGCTTCGCCATTCCCATCGACGAGGCGACCCTGGACATTGTCCAGCGGCTGAAGAAGGGCAAGGAAATCGAGTACGGTTACCTGGGCGTCGAGATTCGCGATCCGCAGCCGGCCGAGAGCGAGACGGCCGGAGCGCCCGTGGGCAAGGGAGCTTTCGTCAGTTCGGTGGTGCCGGGCAGCCCGGCCGACAAGGCGGGCATCCTGCCGGCCGACCTGATCGTGGAGATGGACGGCAAGCCGGTGCCCGACGCCGACGATCTGGTGGCGCGGGTCGGCATGACGCCGGTCGGCGGCACCATCGAGATGGTGCTCTATCGCAGCGGCGAGAAGAAGACCGTGAAGGCGACGGTCGTCCGGCGCGACCCGGCGAAGATCGCCATGGGCGGTGGCGGCGGTGACGACGACGGGCCGGCGCCGGCGGGCTCGTTCGAGTGGCGCGGCCTGACGCTTCAGGATCTGACGCGGGCCCTGCGGCAGGAGGCGGGGCTGGACGACAGCGTCCAGGGCGTCTACGTGACCCGCGTGGACGAGAAGAGCAAGGCCCACGAGAGTGGCCTGCGGGCCGGCATGGTCATCAACCAGGTGGCGTCGCAGAAGGTGACCGACCTGGAGACCCTGAAAGCCATCGGCAAGAAGCTCAAGGGGGCGGTATTCGTCAACGTCGTCGGCCAGGGACCGATGATTGTGGGCGAGTAGGCCGCGGTCACGAACTGACGCGGTCTGACTGTGTCAGGGCGGGGCCCGAGATGTGCGACAGCTGTGACATCGGGAAGCCCGATTTGCTTTTTAAGCCGTTGTGGTGTATAGTCTTATCCGGAGGGAGCCGATTGGCAGCGGTGCTGGGATGGTCCGGCCAGGGATGGGCCGGAAGGGTCTCTGAGGCTCCAGACCCGACGTTCCAGGCATTCTGACGGTTCGGTTAACGCTTGATACCAAGCGGACTTAGACCCTGTTGCGGGGTCGAAGTCCGCTTTTTTTGTTGGAGTGGACTGTGTTGCCTCCGTGGGGCGGGGAGTCCGACGACTCCCGAGGGGACTGGGAAGGCTCGCGTGGGGCAGCACTCTGGATTATCTCTGTCGGGCCGATCGCGCTGCGGCCGGGAGAATAGGGAGATCTGGCATGGGATGTTTCACGATGGGCACGAATCGGATGGGGCGGCTTCTGGTGACGGCGGCGTGCGTGGCGGCGGTGGCGTTTGCCGGTTCGGCCGCGCAGGCGGCCGCGGTGACGGGCAACCCGGCGACCGACGACGGGTGGGTGCTGACGGGCCACAGCCTGGCCAACGGCGTGTACGTCAAGGGCGAAGCCAACTACGGTTACGAGGCGTACGGGGCGGGCCTCACCGTGGCCGCCGGGTCGAACCTGGAAATCAGCGACGGGACGTTGTCGTGGCTGGCCGGTGACACGGTGGTCGGCGTCGGCGGGCGGTTCGCCTCGATCACGGCCGAGGAGGCCGGCTGGGGAGCCATTGCGGGCGGCGCGGTCAACTCGCTGTTGTCGGCATCAACCGGACCGAAGCTTCAGGCCAAGTTCGGCACCAGTGCGGCCACGTGGTATACGAGCACCACGGCTCCGATCCCGGGCAACGGTAACAGCAGCTCCAGTTCCGGCGGCGGCCGCGTGCAGGTACGCACCTCAGGGTACTTTCGGGTCGGAACGCCCGATCCGCGTCAGACCGAGCCTTGGACGTGGGACGGTAACTCCGGGCAACTGCTGGTGCTTGACAAGGATGACCACATCTTGTGGGACGGCATGTCGGGCACTCCGAAGCAGGTGGCTCGCATGATCTGGATCTACGATGAGGATCTGGGCTACGTGTCGAGCTGGGAGCTACTGCTGAACGTGTCGCTGCTGGAGCGGCTGGCGCCGGAGAGCTACGAAGGCCTGTTCCCGGCCATCGGCGACATGGCGATCGTGACCGTGCAGAATGGCGACAACGCGTACACCGACGCGCTGGTGACCGTGGTTCCGGAACCGGCGACGATGGCGCTGCTGGGTCTGGGCCTTGCCGGATTGGCGGCCCGCCGGCGTCGCAAGTAAGCAGCACGCAAGACGTTGCAGCCGAGTTGAATGAACGCGCGGCCAAGGCCGGATCCGCACGGCCGAGCCGCAGACTGCCTGTGCCCCGTCGGACGCTCGCGCCCCGACGGGGCACGTCTTTGTCCGGGGTTCCTCCGATCGGTGGATTCCACGCATCGTGAGGAGGCCCTGTCTCAGGGGGCTTGTAACTCGCGACAAGACCGCTACCATAGTGCCATGCGAAACAACGGCACTGGAAGATGGCAGCGATGGTGCATCCGTAGCGCGCTCCTGTTGTTCCCTGCAATCGTCGGCATTCTGTGTTGTTCATGCAATGAGCGAAGTGCATGGGACACGATTCAGATGCAGGAGGACGTGACAGGTGAAGTGGCTATCGGCCGGTACATCGTGAGAACGTACCTGGACACGGAACACGATGGTGGCTCATGGGAGATTCTGGCGGACGGCTGCAGGGTGCTTGCCGGCGAAGGTTGGCGTTTTGGCATAGGCAGGATGTGGGAGGAACCGGTCGATGAGCATCCAGAGAGGCTGATCGGCCGCGACATCAACGGCGACGGCGTGCCGGAGGTGGTGCTGTACGAATGGACGGGCGGCGCCCATTGCTGTTTCGTCGCGCGAGTGGTCTCGCTGGGCCAGAAATGCCGTGTTCTTGCGGAGATCCACGGCCGTCATGGTGTGCCCCAGTTCGAGGATCGCGACGGCGATGGGATCATGGAAGTGTGTGTTTACGATTGGACCTTCGAGTACTGGCCCGGGTGCTTCGCGGATTGTCCGGCTCCTCAGGTGGTGTTGTGTTGGCGAGACGGTCGGTACGTTGCCGATGCGGCACTGACGGCGACCGCGGCGCCACCCTTGTCGCAGGTGCGGGCCGAAGCGGAGAGGATTCGCCTGGAGGGCTGGGTCGGCGACAACCCGCCCCCGCTATTGTTCAGGACGGCTCTTGACCTGATGTACGGCGGCCACGAAGAGTTGGGGTGGCAGTTCATTGGCTGGGCGTGGAGAGCCGATGTGACTCCCGACCCAGACCGGCTGAGCGAGTTGTCAGAGTTGCTGGCCCGAAGTCCGCACTGGCGCGAGTTGCAGCGGCAACGCCGGGCTGCGGCGTGTCGACCCGTGTCTATTCCCTGAGCGGCGAGCGGTGCAGGGGGGTGTAGGTGGGGCCGCTGCGGGCGAGTTCGGAGCGGATGAGGACGATTTCGTTGACGGGCACGGCGGCCGCCGAGGTCAGGCGGTAGCCGTCCACGAGGCCCGCGAGGCGTTCGGCGTTGCGTTGCGACCGGACGCGGCCGAGGGTGAGGTGCGGCGTGAAGCCGCGAGGGTCCGGCGGGACGAGGTCGGCGGTGACGTCGTCCACGGCTTTCTGGAGTTCGGCGAGACGGCCGGTGGGTTCGTCGAGTCCGACCCAGACGACGCGCGGCCGTCGCACGGTGGGAAACGCGCCGACGCCGCCGAGCGTGGCGGCGTGTCTGGGGCAGGCGGCCGCGGCGGCATCGAGCGCAGCGGCAATCTCGCCGACGAAGTCCTCGGGCGTGTCGCCCAGAAACTTCAGCGTCAGGTGCATGTTCTCGGGCCGCGACCACGAGACGTCGGCGTCGGCCTGCCGCAGGTCACGCTCGACGGCGGCCAGCAGGCGGCGCACCTCCTCGGGCAACTCGACGGCGATGAACAGTCGCAGGTCGGCCATGGCGGAGCAGTCCCTCCAACGCGGTAATGCCGGATCGCGGCTCACGACGCCAGGGGCAAGATGCCCCTGGGACTCACGGGCAGGATGCCCGTGCCACGGTGAAACGGCCACGCCGTGTTGCGGCAAGTCACCCGGGGCGGTCTCCTCGTGCGGCGTCCTCGCAGGGGCCTCGTCGTGTCACAGAGCCAGCATGGCCCGGTACTGCTCGTAGCGGCTGCGGATGTTGTCCATGCCGATCTGGCGGAAGCGGTCGAGGCTGAAGTCCTCGACGCCGAACGAGGCGACGACCGTGCCGTAGGCCATGGCCCGGCGCAGCCGCGGTTCGTCGAAGACCTCCTGCGTGGCCAGGTAGCCCATCATGCCGCCGGCGAACGAGTCGCCCGCGCCGGTCGGATCGACGACGCGGTCGGTCGGGTAGGCCGGCAGGACGATCACGCCCGTGGGCGTGACGAGCATGGCCCCGTGCTCGCCTTTCTTGATGACGACGAACTTCGGTCCCATGGCCAGCACCTTGCGCCCGGCGTCCACCAGGTGCGAGGCTCCGGTGAGCATGAACGCCTCCTCGTCGTTGAGGACCATGCCGTCGATGCGGCGCATGAGCTTCAGCAGGTCGTCGCGCTGGCTCTCGATGTAGAAGTTCATCGTGTCGGCGACGACGAGCTGCGGGCGGGCCACCTGTTCCAGGACGCGCATCTGGACGCGCGGGCTGCCGTTGGCCAGGAAGACGAACCTGGAGTCGCGGAAATGCTCGGGCAGCGTCGGATCGAATTCGCCGAAGACGTTCAGGTCCACTTCGAGCGTGGTCCGCTTGTTCATGTCCTTTTCGTACGCGCCGCGCCAGAAGAACGTCTTGCCCTCGACGGTTTCCAGGCCGGCGGTGTCGATATTGCGGCTCTGGAGCAGTTCGCGGTAGGCCGGCGGGAAGTCCGTGCCGACGACGCCGACCAGCCGCACCGGGCCGAAGAAGCTGGCGGCATAGGAGAAGTACGTGGCCGATCCGCCGAGCACGCGGTCGGCCTTGGCGGCGGGAGTCTCCACAGTATCAAAGGCGACGCTTCCGACGACGATCAACGACATGGGCGATCCTTTCACCTGGTCACGGGCACCTTGCTGCCGACACCGCACAACAGCAGGGCAGGATAGCCCACGGCGAGGGCTTTGGCAAGGGCGATTGCCCGGCCTTGACCCCACCTGATCCATGCGGTACAGTCCATGACCATGCGGTGATTTCTGCGGGCATGTCGAGCATTGGCTGCGGCATGGCCGGCTTTCTGTGGGCGATCGACTTCATCTGGAGACAAGGATGACCGCTGCGCGCAAGAAACCTTCTTGGCTGTGGTTCCTCGGTGCCGTGTTTGTGCTTCTTGCCGGCCTCGTCTTCTTTGGCCTGAACCTGTACCGACAGATCACAGGGATGGTCGGCGGCTATGATCGGCACGTGACGCCCGACACATGGACCATGAACGTCGAGAAGCCCGGCAGGGTTGTGGTGTACCACGAGTATCGGAGCGTTTTCGGGGGGAAATCCTATAGCCAGATGCCGCACGGGGTCGGCCTCCGAGTGGCTGTGCGGAGAGACGGCTGCGAGGTGCCCGTTCGCCCCTATCCGGGCGACGCCAACTACAGTCTCAACCAGGTCCAGGGCGTTGCTGAGTCTGTGTTCGATGCCGAAAGCCAGGGGCAGTACACCATCACCGTGGATGCCGATGAGCCGACCGTTGTGGCTGTGGGACGCGACATGGTCGGCCCGATTCTCGGTATGCTCTTCGGCTCGGCGGCCCTTTGCATAGGGTCATTCCTGGCGGCCCTGGCCATCATCATCGTGACCCTTGTGCGAATGAGCCGCTACAAAGCGGCTGCGCGGCAAGCCTGAGTTTCCGGCCCGTGCCTGCGGCGTCGGCTCCGTCACAGAATGCACACTCTGGCCCGGACTTCGTCCGGCCTCCACCGTGTGGTACCTCCCTTTCTGCCTTGTGAGACCCTGCGACCCGCCACCATGACGTGCATGCACCGGGATGAGCCCCGGCGGCACGGCCTCACTTGGCGTCGGGTGACGCGACGGTCAGCCCCGGCACGTCGCCGCGCGGCAGCACGTCGCCGAACGGGGGCAGCCGCGTCAGGCGGTATCGCTGCGGACCGCAGACCTGAAAGGGGGCGGCTGCGACGATGGCCGCTCCGGCATCGAGTCCCAGGTCGGCGAGCACCTGCTCCGGCGTTGCGTAGGTCTTCGGATTTCGCCACGAGGCGCCCCACGCCCAGAACGCCTGAGACCCCTGCACCACGTATCGGTTGTCGCGGAACGTCAGGCCCATTTGCGCCAGCAGCGGCGGCAGGTGCCGCTTGTCGTCCACGTCGAACCACCCGCGCACCTGACCGTCCACGTTGCAGGCGATCAGGTTCGCCGTCACCGCCACGTCCTTGACCCGGATCGGCGCTTCCTTCTCCTGGTCGATGCGCGGCGTGGTGCGCTGCTGCTCCCGGAAGGCCAGGCCCTCGCGGTTGCCGATGAGGATGTTGCGTTCGACTTTGCATCCCTGGGACGACGAGATGGCGATGCCCGCCTGCGACCCCCATGACGAGGGATTGTGTGCCAGACCGTTGCCCACGGCCAGGTTGTCGTGGGCGTGGAGGCCGTAACTGATTTCGTAGAAGAGGCCGGCGGCCTCGTTGTCGGCCAACAGGCAGTTCCGCACCGTGACGTCTTCGGCCCCGATGTCGAACCACAGGCCCACACCCCGGTTGTCCACGACCTTGCATCCTGCCACCTCCACGCCGCGGCAGAGCACCAGCTTCATTCCGCCGGCTTCCCATCCGCGTTCGAAGCCCTTGGTGTTATTGCCGCTGATGAGGCAGTCCAGCAGCTTCAGTCCGTGGCACCGCGCTCCGCCCAGGCCCATCTGGCCGTTGTCGCGGAACGTGCAGCCGCGCAGCCTGACGGCCTCGCCGGTGACCGTTGCCGCCACGCCGTTGGTCCGCTCCACCACGCACGCTTCAACTTCGATGGCCTTGCCCCTGAGTTGTGCGGCTCCCTGCTGGGCGGCATTGGCCGCATGGCGGATCGTCAGGCCGCGCACGCACACATGGTCCGCCTCGATGATCAACACCTCGGCCCGTGTGGAGGCTTCGACCGACACGTTTGCGTCAAGATAGTCGGCCCCGTCTATCGGCATCGCGTAGAGCCGCTTGCCGCTCAGGTCCGCGAAGAACGTTCCCGGAGCCACGTGCGACCGGTCCAGCACCTGTCGCAGCAGATATCCCCGGTCGATCACCTGCTCGGCCCTGCCGACGAGTCTATGCTCTGGGTCGTCCGGGTGGGTGTTCTGTCTGGAGTGGTTGATGAAGACGTGCCGCCACTCGTGGCTGAAGACGCCGCGTTCCTCGCTCTTCCACGCCTGCAATCGGTCGGCTCCGGTCAGGACGACGGTCGCTCCATCGGCCGCCTCGATTCGGACCGGGGCCTCGGCCGTACCGCCGCGGCGGACCGTCACGCATTCGCGGTAGAGGCCGGCGAGGATCTGCACCGTGTCGCCTGGTTGTGCGGCGTCAACCGCCTGTTGAATCGTTCGGAACTGCCGGGCCTCGGAGCCGGTCGAGACAGGTTCCAGCGACACTACGAGCGTGGCCGCGGCGGCACCGGCGCACCATGCGGCCGACGCGACGGCCGCCACGATGCAGTGTGCAACGACCCGTCGTTTCGACCGCCCGGCGGCCCGAGACGTTCTTGCGAGGCGTAGACAGCGAGACACGAGACACCTGGGCGTTTTCATCGGTGGCGACCTCCGGTTAACGGTTCGTTTCCGGCCGGGAGCGGCAAACTCGCCGCCGGCAGGGCACAGTATATCTTGTGTGTAGGCGCTGTACATCCCACTTTCTTCTCGGCAATGTCATTCCTTCGTGGGGGCCGCCCGTGGCCGCGGGACGGGGCGTCTACCGCCATCGTGACTGGCGGGCGAACTGGCTGGGGGTCTGGCCGACGATCCGTGTGAAGGTGCGGCTGAAGTAGTGAAGGGAGTTGAAGCCGACGGCCTCGGCGGTACGGGTGACGGAGTCGCCGCGGCCGAGGTGGACCTTGGCGGCGCGGATGCGGACGAGGGTCTGGTAGTGCATGGGCGAGCAGCCGAGGAACCGCTTCGAGAGGGCCAGGAGGTAGCTGGCGCTGAGGTCGGCGTGTTCGGCTACCTGGTCCAGGGTCAGCGGTTCGCGGAAACGGGCCTCGATGAAGTTGCGTGCGGCGAGGAACTTGGGGTAGCGCGGGGGCGGCGGGCTTCCGGCCGCGCGGCGGATCAGGGGAAAGAGCAGGTCGAAGACCTGGTGGACGAGGGCCTTCATCCGCAGGGGGTGGCCTTCGGTTCGCGTGGTGAAGGTCTCGAACAGGTCGGCGAACAGCGGCGCCAGGGCGGGCACGTGATCGACGTTCATCCGCGTGGGCCAACACTCGGCCAGGCAGCGGCTGAGGGCGGGGCGGCGGCCGCTGAACGGCAGCAGGTGCGTCCAGTACTGGCTGAAGGGGCGGTCGGGGTCGGCGCGGTCTTCGTGGTAGTGCTGCCCCGGCTTGAGCAGGAGCAGGTCGCCCTGGGCGAAGTCGATCCACGTATCGTCCAGGCGGACGCTGCCGCGACCGGCGGTGATGTACCAGAGGTCGAAATCCGTCAGGAGGGAGCGGCTGGTCGTGTAGGCGTGGCCGGGCTCGGCGGTCATATATCCTACAACCAGGACCTTGGGGTCGATAGCCTGGTAAAACTCGTCGGTCCACAGGATGTCGTTGGAATAGGGCATGTTCGGGCCTCCGGGCGGCGGCCGGCGGGCCGTCGCGCGTCAGTGTGTAGAATGTGATTTCGTGCAACTCATTGTAACATCGTCCAAAGGCGCACGCCAGGGGCTGTGCTATGCTTGCGGCAGATGAGGCGGCGGATTCGGAGGGTTTGCCCCGCTCGCCCCTCACCGCCCCTCGACTATGCTCGGGGCACCTCCCCCTGGAAGGGGGAGGGGTTGTTGACTGCTCTTCCTTGAGGGCAGGGGGCGAGGGCAGGACGTTGATTTCGTGGCAGGCCAGGGGCGGCCTGAGGAGGACGGACATGGGCGAGACGATGACGCGACGGGAACGAGTGTTGGCGGCGATGCGGCGGCAGCCGGTGGATCGGGTGCCGTGTGTGGTATCGTTCAATCCGCTCTATCCGTCGCAGCGGACGTGCTGGAACTTCCCGTGGCCTCAGACGGCAACCGTCGAGGAACGGACGGCGTACCAGGTGGACGTGCTGGGCCTGGACCAGGTGCTGGAGATCGGAACGGACTTCACCTGTGCGTCCGAGGGCGTCACGAGCCGCACGTGGAAGGAGGGCGGTCTGCTGCACAAGGTGTACGAGACGCCGGCGGGTCCGTTGCACGCTTCGGTGCGGCACAACGAGTTGTGGGCACACGGCGACGACATTCCGCTGATGTCGGACTTCAACGTGGGGCATTTCGAGAAACCGTGGATCGCCAGCGAGCAGGATCTGGAGTGCCTGCGGCACGTGATGCAATGGGACTGGACGGGGCGGAAGCAGGGCGAGATGAAGGAGTACTATGATCGCCTGCGGCGGCTGGCGGACCGGTACGGCCTGGCCGTCAGGGGCCGCGCGGGCGAGGGGCTCACCGGCGCGATGAAGATGATGGGCGCCGAACCGCTCTGCGCGATGGTGGTGGAGAATCCCGGCCTGGTGGACGCCTACCTGGAGTACGAGCACGCGATCAACGTGCGGACCATCGAGGTGCTCGGAGAGTGGGGCGTAGAGATTGTGGGCCGCAACGGGTTCTACGAGACCGCGGACTTTTACGGGCCGGCGATGCTGGAACGGTTCGTGGGCGGGAGGCTGCGGCGGGAGGCTGCGGCGGCGCGTGCGGCAGGCGTGTTGAGCAGCTACACGATCCACACGGGGCTGATGCCGATCCTGGACTACCTGGCCGGGCTGACGATGGACACGCTGTTCGGCATCGACACGGCATTTCACGGGGTGGATCTGGAGCGTGTGCGGGATCGGCTGAGCGCGGGCAAGAGCCTCTGGATCGGCCCCAGCAGCACGTACCATTTGTGGTCGGGGCCAGAGGCGACGCGCGAGGCGGTTCGCCGCGTGTTCGAGGTGTTCGGCGACCGGCCGGGGTTCGTGTTGTCGCCGGGGGTGTCGGCGCACAGCATCATGCCGTGGAAAAGCACGACGGCGATGATCGACGAGTGGAAACGGTTGGCCGGCGTCGCGTGACGGCGCGGCGGAAGTCGGCAGCCGCCCGCAGATGCCGCGGGGCGGCCCTGTGGCGGCAAGGCGGCATGGCGTGGCACGAGGAGGAGTGTTTCCGTGAGACAGACGAAGACGCGTTGTGCGGCGGGGAAGCTGGCGATCGACGGCGGTCCGAAGGCCAAGGCCACGCCGTACCGCAAGGGGATGCGGTTCGGGCGCGACGAACTGAAGGAACTGAAGGAGGCGCTGGCGCAGAACACGCTGTTCTACGCGCACGGCCAGAAGGTGCGACAATTCTGCGAGACTCTGGCGTCGAAGTACGGGCGCAAGTACGCCGTAGCGACCACGAGCGGCACGGCGGCGATTCACGTGGCGCTGGGGGCGGTCGGCGTGGGCGTGGGCGACGAGGTGGTGACGAGCGTCCTGACCGACGCCGGGAGCTTCATTCCGATTCTGTATCAGAACGCCGTGCCGGTGTTCGCGGACATTGATCCGCGGACCTACATGATGACGCCCGAGACGATCGAGGCGAAGCTGACGCCGCGGACGAAGGCCATCCTCGTGGTGCACCTGGCGGGCAACGCGGCCGACATGGACGGGATTCTGAAGCTGGCCCGCCGCCGCAAGCTGATGGTCGTGGAGGATTGCGCCCAGAGCTGGAACTGCTTCTACAAGGGCCGGCCGGTGGGGACGCTGGGGCACATCGGCTGCTATTCGCTGAACGACTACAAGCACCTGAGCGTTGGCGACGGCGGCGTAGTGCTGACCGACAACGCGCGTCTGGCGAAGCGGGCGGCACTGTTCGCCGACAAGTGCTACTCGCGGAACATGTGGGGCCAGCGGACGGGGCGTCTGTGCCAGTTTCTGGCGCCGAACTACCGGATGAGCGAGTTGTCGGGGGCGGTGGGGCTGGCGCAATTGCGCAAGGTGGACGGCATTTGCCGCACGAGGAACGCGCACGGCACGTTGCTGACGAAGCTGATCGCCGACGCACCGGGGATTCTGCCGCCGGCGATTACGCCGGGGTGCGAGTCGTCGAACTGGTACTATCTGTTTCGCATGGATCCGAAGGTGCTGGGCGTGTCGCGCGACCGGTTCGCCGAGGCGTTGAAGGCCGAGGGGGTACCTGCCGGGTTTTATCTGCGACGCGTGGACCAGTACGAGATGTTTCAGAAGATGACGATCCGCACGTCGCGGAAGAAGGGATTCGTCTGTCCGTACGATTGCCCGGCCTACGGGGGCGGGCGGATCGCGTACCGCGTGGACGACTGCCCGAACGCGGAACTGGTGCTGAAGACGGGCGTGATCGTCCAGATGAGCGAGTTCTACTCGCGACAGGACATGGTGGAGACGGCCGGGGCGATTCGTAAGGTGGCGGAGGCGTTTGCCGCGCGGCGGCGGACCTGACACGGGGCGAGGCGTTCGTCCGCTTCGCCGCAGGCAGAAGGAGGAGCGGTGATGAGCGGCAATCGGACTCGGCGTGGCGCCGTGGGGCGGTTTCTGGCGGCTACTGTGGCGGCGGTGGTGGCTGCGGCCGCGGGCGTCTCGTGCGTAGGTGAGGAAGCCAACGCCTGGCGACCGCAACCGACCTTGGCCGAAGACATGGCCCGGACGGACGTGAAGCTCGTCGAAGGATACCTCGGCCGCCATCCGCGGCTGCTGTTTGATGCCGGGGATCGCGAGTCGCTGGCACGGAAGGCCGAGGCCGCGCCGGCCCTGTGGAAACAGGTGCTGGCGGCGGCGCGCCAGCTGGGCGACCAGGCGCCGGATCGCAAGGAAATCCGCAGTGGGGCTCACTACTGGCGCATCGAGCGTGTGCAGTCGGGGGCCCTGGCGTGGTTCGTCACGGGCGACAAGGTCCACCTCGACCGGGCCGCGCGATGGATGGTCGCGTACTGCAAGGAAGACGTCTGGGGCGACGGCGAGTGGCGGCCCAATGTGGACCTTCAGGCGTCGTGGTACCTCTATCACCTCGGCATCGCCTACGACATCCTGCACGACCAGCTCGGCGAGGCGGACCGCAAGGTGATCCGCGACGGGTTGGCCGCTCATGCCAAGGCCATCTACGACGACTTCGACCCGAAGGCCAACGACATCCGCTTCGACCAGAACCACACGTACATTCCGATGATCGGCATGACCACGGCGGCGCTGGTGCTTGCGGACGAGACGCCCGCGGCGAAAGACTGGCTGAAGCTGGGTTACTCCGTGCTGCGTCGGTGCCGCCACGCGCTGGGTCCGGACGGCTACTACTACGAGGGGACGGGCTACTGGGCGTACGCGCTGCACTGGCACGTGCGGTACGCCGACCTGATCTCGCGGGCCACGGGCGAGAGGGCGCTGGATCTGCCGATCCTTCGCGAGAACTGGCGGTTCCCGCTCTACCTGACGGTGCCGGGCGTGCCGAACGTGTTCGACGTGGGCGACGTGGACCGGTGGCCGGAGGGTCGGCGCAGCGGCATGTCACTGACGAATTGCGGCATGTTCTGGGGCATCGCCGCCGCGCTGAAGTCGCCCGAGTCGCAACTGGCGGGCAACCTGATGAGCCGCCGGTGGCCCGAAACGGATTACCCCTCGGCGGCCTTCCTGTGGTTCGACCCGGGGACGCCCGCGGCGTCGCTCGATGCGATTCCGCCGTACCACTACTTCCAGGACCACGGCTTCGTGTCGTGGCGATCGGGGTGGAACGACGATGCGACGTGTGTCCTGTTCCGCTGCGGCCCGCCCGAGGGGCACGCCGCCGTGGCTAAGCTGAAAGAGATGAGCGACTGGGTGCCCAACGCCGGTCACGTGCATCCGGACATCGGGGGCTTCTGGCTCTATGCCAAGGGTGTGCCTCTGGCCTTCAACACCGGCTACACCGCCGAGAAGTGGACGCGCGACCACAACACGCTCCTGGTGGACGGCACGGGCCAGGGTGCCGACGGGTCCTACTGGAACGATCGCGGATTCCCGTGGGACCGTTTCGGCAAGGTCCGCATCGACCGCGCGCGTCTGACCGACCGCTATGCCTTCGCCTCGGGCGAGATGGGGCCGGCCTACGCGGCGAAGCTCGATCCGCTGTCCTTGCGGCGAACGTTCGTGGCGACGAAGGACTGGGTGCTGCTGGTAGACGACCTGGAGGCCGGCGCAGCGCGGCGGTTGACGTGGATCTGCCACAGCGACGGCCCGTTCGAGGCCGACGGCGCGGGCGCCACGGCCAAGGTGGGCGGTGCGGCCCTGCACGTCCTGCCGCTGGCGAAGGTTGACATCGAGGCCAAAATGGACAAGACGACCGTCGTGGGCGGCACCGGGCCCGGCAAGGGCGCCCCCGCACACCGCGGCTACGAAATCACGTACACGATGAAGGAGCCGGCGCAGCGCGCGCGGCTCGTGACGATGCTGGTTCCGCTGGCGTCCGGCGAGAAGCCGCCGACCGTTCAGGCCGTCGGTGCCGAGGCGGCCGCCGACGCCGTGTCGCTGGACATCGTCTGGGCCGACGGTCGGACCGAGAAGGTCTCTGTCCACCTCGTCGCCGCGGACGCAGAGGCCGAGCCGGTCGTGTGGCGGAAGTGACACTGGGCGGTTCATGTCTGAGCGGCTCGCGTCTTGCCAGTGAGGAGACGCGAGCATAGAATGGATTGTAGCAGCGGGGAGTTCCGGTTGCGGCGAGAACGAGTCGCGAGGCCGCCGGGACGCCCCGTTTCTGTCCACGGGGAAGGTCTGTCGTCGGGGCCCGCCCATGGCAGTCCCGCTCTTCCGGAGGTGGCGGCGCTGGCGACTGTCAGCCGAGAACGAGGAGGTTATCCGAGATGCATCCACGAGAGATTCGACCCGGCATTCAGGCCATTGCGACGGTGCACTGGGAGCGGCGGCTGTTCGACTCGCTGATTCCGCTGCCCGACGGCACGAGCTACAACGCGTACCTTGTCCGAGGCGATCAGGCGACGGCCCTGATCGATGCGGCCGATCCCGCCCTTCAGGGCGAGTTCATGGGGCACCTGCGCGACGTGGACCGCCTCGATTATGTCGTATCGCAGCACAGCGAACAGGACCACTCGGGGGCGATTCCGCTGGTGCTCCAGCGGTTTCCCGAGGCCAAGCTCGTGTGCAGCACCAAGGCCAGAGACCTCCTGGCGACGCACCTCGGCGTGCCCGAGGCTCGCATCGTGCCGGTGGAAGACGGTCAGACGATTCCCTTGGGCGGCAAGACGCTGCAATTCGTCTACACGCCGTGGGTCCACTGGCCGGAGACGATGTGCACGTACGTTCCGGAGGACCGGTGCCTGTTCTCGTGCGACTTCTTCGGATCGCACCTGGCGACCACCGACCTGTATGTCATGGACCGGGCCCGCGTGTACGAGGCCGCCAAGCGGTACTACGCCGAGATCATGATGCCGTTTCGCGGGGTGATCACGAGGAACCTGGAGAAGGTGTCGGCGCTCGGCTTCGACCTGATCGCCCCGAGCCACGGCCCGGTGTACGACAAGCCGGTCTTCATCGTGGACGCCTACAAGGAATGGGTCTCGCCGACGATGAAGAACGAGGTCGTCCTGCCGTACGTGAGCATGCACGGTAGCACGGAGGCGATGGCCCGGCGGCTGGTCGACGCGCTGGCCCGTCGCGGCGTCACGGTCCACGCCTTCGACCTGACGGCGACCGACATCGGCAAGCTGGCGATGTCGCTGGTGGACGCGGCCACGCTGATCGTCGGCACGCCGACGGTCCATGTGGGCCCGCACCCGGCCGTGTTCTACGCGGCACACCTGGCGAATCTCCTGCGGCCAAAGCTCAAGTACGCGGGCATTTTCGGGTCCTACGGATGGAGCAGCAAGGCCATCGAACAGATCACTGGCCTGATCCCGCGACTCGACGTGAAGGTGCTCGGCACAGTGCTTCAGAAGGGCGTCCCCACGGCCGAGACGTTCGCCCAGCTCGACGCCCTGGCCGAGGCCGTCGCCACGGTGCATCGCCAGGACGACCTCGTCACAGGGTAGCGGCGGCGAGAGGCTCGGGTCACGGCCTCTGAGGTGCCGGCACGGGCCCCTGCGGCGGGGCGGCCGGCGCCGTGTCTTGCCGAGCCGGTTCTGCGGCGGGCTGGCGGAATGGTTTGGCGAAGGGGCGGTAGAGTGGGTCGCCGACGAAGGTGATCGTCCACGACAGCATCTCCTGCGACATGTACGCCGCCTCGGCAAAGGTGTATCCCTTCAGAAGCCGGTCGGTGAAGACGTCCAGGTGCGGGGTGCCGCGCAGATACGGTTCGTAGACCGCGCCCATGCTGACGGCTGCGCCGCGGGCCAGCAGGGGGCCCACCCATCGCTCCTTGGTGCTGCGAAGCGTCCAGGCCGAGAAGCTGTGCAGGTGGTAGGCCACCGCACCCCGTTCGAAGCGAAACCCCGGGCGTGCGATCGCGCCGCCGACGTGCTCCATGTACCAGCCCATGTAGTAGCAGGCCTGCGGCATGGTCTGGCCGATGCTCATGACCTCGGCCTTCTCGTCGAGGGTCGTGGGGAGGCCGGCGGCCGTCGCGAGTCGCGCGGCCTCGCGAATCCATCGGTCGCCCTCGGCGTAGCCGGTCTTGGTGATGTTGCGCACGTCGAAGTAGGCCCGGCCCGACAGGCCGTGCTCCTCGGCCCAGAGGGCGTCGTCGATCATGCGGCGGACGACCTCGGGCGAAGGACCGTCCAGGCGGCACACCAGCAGCATGTGCCGCGCCAGGTACTGGTTGAAGGGGGCGTCGGCGCCGAAATACGGGTTGCCGATGGCCCCGCCAAGCAGGTGTCCTCGTTTGGGGAGCAGGGCCAGCTCGCTGTCCACGCCGGCGGCCATGGACTTGTACATTTCGTTCACGCTGACGAATCCGTCGATCTTCAGCGGCATGCCGTACATGGGCACGAGGCAGCGGATCTGCTTGCGGTCCATCATGAGGACCAGTTCGCCCTCGGGCAGCTTGACGCGGACCTGGCCGAGGCGCTTGTCGAGGAAGTCGGCGACGGGGCCGGCAATCTGCTCCTGGTAATCGTCACGCGATACGACCTCGGCGTCGGTGGTTCGCAGTCGGCAGATGTTCTCCGGCGGGATGCCGCGCTTCTGGGCGTAGTACGTGCCCAGCTCGACGCTCTGGGGCGACTGCTCGTTGACCAGGATCACGACGTGCTCCGGCGCGATGCCGGGCTCGATCTCCCCTGCGGCACGCTGCGACAGGCCGGCCGTCGCAATGGACCACGCGGCAACCGCCAGGATCGCTCGCACGACCCTCCCCGCCGCAGGCTTCCGATCTCCGTGTCTCATAGATCCGCTCCTGGAATCTGGTCAACGTCGCCGCGTCGAGGTATTATAGGCGGACATGCGGAGGCGACGAAACCTCTTTTTCGCGGTGGCGGTGCTGGTGGTGTGCGGCGGATGCCGGTGGTTCGGCGGCGGCGCGTCGCCCGGCCCTGTGGCGCAGCCCCCGGCGGTGAAGCACGAGTCGGGCCCGGCGGCGTCTGCGGGAACAGGGGCGACAGACGCCGGCAGCGAGGCCGACCCGCGCCGCATCGCCGACCTCCTCCGTGGACTGGGCGACGAGACCGTCGTCGGGGGCAATCCGGCGGGCACGGCGCCGCTCTTTCAGGGTGAGTTCGACCGCCACGTCTGCGAGGCGGCCGACCAGTTGGCGGCGCTCGGCCCGAAGGCGGCCGGCGACCTTCGCCGTGCCGCTCGCGACGGCAATCCCGTCGTTCGACGCAATGCCGCCATGGTGCTCGCCCAGCTTGGCGACGCTTCGGCCGCCGACGTGCTCTACGAGGCCGCCGAGCAGCAGGACCTCAAGCCGCTCATTCGCGGCAAGGCCATCGAGCGGCTCGTGGACCTCGCGCGGCACACGGACCCCCCGTCGAAGGTGATCGACTTTCAGCGGCTGATGGCTGTCTTCCACGAGCGCAAGCGCGCCACCGACGGGTCGCGGCACATCCGTCGCGCGATCCTCCACGCGGCCGCCCTGACCGACGATCCGCAGGGACGCAACGTCCTGGTAGCGATGCTGGGCAGCGACGATCCGGCCTTGCGCCACGCTGCGTTGGAGTCTCTGGGCGAAGTCCAGATGACCGAGACCCCGCCGGCGGTGGTCGCAGCCCTCAACGACCGGAACCCGCGGATCGTCCTGGCGGCGATGAACACGCTGAGCCGCTGGGGCGGCGACGAGATGGCCCGCCGCTACGCCGAGCTGGTCGCCAGCGGCGACGAGTCGGTGCGCCTGGCCGCCGTCAGGCAGATGGCCCAGGCGCCGAGCAAGGACGCCGCGACGCTCCTGGCGGGGCTGCTCAAGGACCCGTCGATTACCGTGCAGCGCGAGGTGGTGGCCGCGGCCGAGAAGCTCGGCGAGGCGGGCGTCCTGGAGCAGGCCCTGGCCGTGCCGAGGTGGCGCGTCCGCAAGGCGGCCGTCGAGGCTCTGGGCCGCATGAAGTCCGTGCGGTCGCTCGGGGCGCTGGCCAGCCTGACCGGCGACGACAGCTACAACGTGCGGCTGGCTGTGGCGGCGGCCCTTGGCGAGATGGGCGTTCCGGCGGCGGCGCCGACGCTGGTGACGTTAATGGAAGACTCGGCTGCCTCGGTGCGTCGCGAGGCGGCGGCGGCGTTCACGCAGATTTCGGGTGTCGAGCTTCACGACTACGATCCGCTTCAGCAGCCGTGGAAGAACGCCGGTGCCATTGCCCGGGCCCGCGCCTGGGCCGACGAGCACGGCAAGACGGCTGCGCCGTCTTCGGGCGACCCGGCCCGCGGAGTCGATGTCTCCAGCGGCTCGGTCGGCACGGGCGGCGCGACGGATCCGCAGGTGGCGCGGCTGATCGAGGCGCTCGCCTTGCCGCCGGGAGAGCATCGGCAATTGGCCGTGACGTCGCTGGTGCGGATGAAGGGGGCGGCTGTGGCGCCCCTGGAGGCCGCCGTGGATGCGCGAAGCCCGGAGATCGCCACCGCGATTCTGGACGACGTGTTGCCGGCCATCGATCCGCTCTATGCGGCCCTGAAGGAGCTTCGTGCGGCGGACGAGTCCGTGCGGCGGCAGGCGGCCATACGGTTCTCGATTGCCGCCAAGGGGCGCCGGTTGCCGCAGGCCGCGTGGTTGCGGGCTCGCGAGGCACTGGCCGGCGAGACCGATGGCCAGGTCCGGCGGATGCTCACCGAACGCCTCTACGAGGCCGGTTGCGCGGGGCTCGACGACACGCTGGTCCATGGACTGAAGCTCGCCGATGCGCGGTCGCGGCAGAGCGCCGCCCTGTTTCTCGGGCGGCTGAAGAGCCTCAAGGCCGTGCCGCACCTGATCGAAGCCCTGAAGGACGAGCGGACGAACGTGCAGCACGCCGCCGCATGGGCCCTGGGACAGATCGGCGATCCGGCGGCCGTCGAGCCGCTGCGGCTGGCGCTGAGGACCCCCGACATGCAGGGGCGGCTCGCGTTCGGCGCCTCCCTGGCGCGGCTCAATCAGCAGATCGGACGCGACGAACTGATTCGCATCATGGACGAGACCGCCACCGCCGTCCAGGTCCAGGCCGTCGAGGCCATGGCCGACGCGCCCCACGCCGACTACGTGCCCACGCTGATTCAGCGGCTCAACGACGCCAATCCGCGTCTGACTGCCGCGGCGACCGAGGCCCTGCGCAAGATCACAGGCCAGGATTTCGGCTATCGGCCGCAGGCCCCGGCCGACGTGCGAGCCCGGGCTCTGGACGCCTGGCGGCGATGGTACGCCGACAGTCGTCAGGTCCGCACGCCCGACGGTTCGGGGCGACCGTGAGGGGGCCGGACGGTGGTTTTGAGGCGACGGCTTGTGTCTGACCGGGCTGCCCAGTCCGGAATTCCCGGCCCGACGGGTGGACAGGGGGGTTCATTCACCGTAGGATTTCCTGGGTCGGCGCATGCGCTGGCAGGCGTATTTGCGGGACGGGGGCGTTTTTCGGAGCGAAATGTGCCATGGAGATGTCGACGATTGGCGGCGTGAAGGTGTCGAAGCTTATCCTGGGCGGCAACCCTTTCAGCGGGTTCAGTCACCAGACGCCGGAGGTTGACGATCGGATGCGTCACTGGTTCACGGCGGCGCGGATCAAGGCGTTGTTGGGGCAGGCCGAGTCGCTGGGGATCAACACGGTGATCGCGCGGGCCGACCACCACATCGCTCGCGTCCTGACGGAGTACTGGGACGAGGGCGGCACGCTTCAGTGGTTCGCTCAGACGTGCCCGGAACTGGGCCCGACGGTCAACGGATCGCGGAACGCGGTACAGGGCGGGGCACGCGGGTGCCACATTCACGGCGGCGTGACCGACCACCTGCTGGCCGAGGGCAAGCTCGGCGAGCTTCAGGCCGACATCGACGCCCTGCGTGCCAAGGGGCTGGTGGCCGGCATGGCGGGCCACAATCCGCGCGTCTTCGAGTTCGCCGACAAGCACCTCGACGTGGATTACTACATGTGCTGCTACTACAACCCGACGGTCCGCGACAAGAACCCCGAGCACGTTCACGGGGCCAAGGAGAAGTTCGCCGAGGAGGATCGCCGCCGCATGCTGGAGGTGATCCGGGGCCTGTCGCGGCCGGTGATTCACTACAAGGTGCTGGCCGCCGGGCGGAACGATCCGGCCGACGCCTTCGCCGTGGCGGCCCGCGCGATGCGCGCCGACGACGCGGTCTGCGTCGGCATCTACGACGAGCCCATGACCGATCAACTGGCCCGCGACGCGGCCCTGCTGGAGCGGAGCCTGAAGGCTACAGGCGATAACGTCTGACGGGTCAGGATTCTTCCCCGGGCCAGTCGCCGGAGAACACTTCCACGGCCGGGCCGGTCATCAGGACGTGGTTGTCGTCGGCCCACTGGAGCTCCAGGTCGCCGCCGGGCAGGTGGGCCAGAATCTGCCGCGCGCCGCGGCCCGTGAGCACGCCCGCCACGCACACGGCGCTGGCCCCGGTCCCGCAGGCCAGGGTGATCCCGCTGCCGCGCTCCCACGTGCGCATCGTTACTTCCTCCGGCGACCGCACCTGGACGAAATGGACGTTGATCTTCGCGGGAAAGAGCCGGTGCGTCTCGATCATCGGGCCGAGGTGCGTCAGGTCCACGGCGGCCACGTCATCGGTGTAGAAGACGGCGTGCGGGTTGCCCATGCTGACGCAGGTCATGCGAAACTCGCGTCCGTCCACGCGGATCGGCGCCTCGACGACGCGGTCGGCGTCAAGAGCGACGGGAATCTCGGCGGCTCGCAGCCGCGGCTCGCCCATGTCCACGCGGGCGCGCTGGATGCGGCCGTCCGGTCCTTCGAACAGGTCAAGCGTCCGCACGCCCGCGCCGGTCTCGATCCGCATTGGGTTCCGCCGGGCCAGGCCGTGGTCCCAGGCGTACTTGGCCACGCAGCGGACGGCGTTGCCGCACATCTCGGCCTCGGACCCGTCGGCGTTGAACATGCGCATCCGCAGATCGGCCGTCGGGCTCGGCAGGATCAGCACGAGCCCGTCGCCGCCGATGCCGACATGGCGGTCGCTCATGCGGCGGGCCAGGCCGGCCGGATCGGCCACCGTCTCCTCGAACCCGTTGACGTAGACGTAATCGTTGCCTGCACCGTGCATCTTGGTGAAACGCATGACTGGACTCCTGCGACAGGGTCAATAACCGGGCGGCATTATAGCACGCCGGCGCATGGCCGCACCTGATTTCGCCAAGGCCGCGGACTGGGGGGCACCCCGTTTTTTCATGTTTCGTCCGTCGGGTGGCCGATAAGATGGATACTCGTGACAAGGCCCCGCGAGGCTGCGGCGTTGCGCCTGCGGCGGTGGCATGTTCGACAGTGGAAGACGTGTCATGGCGGACGAGGAAGTTCAGGAGAGTCAGTCCCCGGAGCCCGAGGCGGCGGCAGCGCCGGAACCGGCGGCCGATGCTGCGCCGCAGGCCAAGGGGGCGCCATCGTCCGATGCCATGGCCGAGGCCGAGGCGCTGGCGGCGTCGCTGAATGCGGGCATTGCCGCGGGAGGCGCGGATGGCGGCGAGGCGGCCCTTGCGGAAGCGGAGGGCGGCCCCGACGAAGGACCGAGCATCGAGTCGCTTCTGGCCGGAGCCGGCATTGACGGCGGGGGCGGCGCTCGTGTGGCCTTTGATCCGCTGGTGGACCTGTCCGACGAGGCTCGCCGCATCCTCAAGATTCAGGTGCCGGTCATCGTGAAACTGGCCGACAAGATGCTGCCCCTGGGCGAGATCGTGGACCTGACGCCCGGGAGCATCGTGGAGTTCGCCCGCAACGCCGAGCAGCCCTTGGAACTGCTGGTCAACAACAAGACGATCGGTCGCGGCGTGGCCGTGAAGGTCGGCGAGAAATTCGGCCTGCGGATCGAGGAGATTCTGTCGGTGCAGCAGAAGATTCGTTCTCTGGGCGCTTGAGCCGCAGCCAGAGCCGCCCCACAGGAACCGACCCGTGCCGCCCCGAAGGGCGACCCGGGTCGCAGCGTTTTGCGGCCACCTCACCGTGTGAGCCCTTCGGTGAAGCTGCTGAGGAAATGGAACCCGAGCATGGCATCGAGCCGCAACAGCTCGTCCTTGCTCTCGGCCGTCAGGGCGTAGTCGCGGGCGACACGCAGGAACCAGAGCCCTACGCCGAAGCGGCCGTCCCTGCTCAGGGCATACTCGACGGAGACATCCTCGGCGGCGGCGAACCCGTACAGGGACCGGAGAATCTCCATGGCGGCGGTGTGCAGTTGCTCGATGGCTGTCTTGTAGTCCTGTAGCTCGAACTGCTCGGCGGCCACTTCGACGTGCCGCGCGCTGACCCTGAGCGGATCGGCCTGGGGCGCCCGGGGGCCGGCGGCCATGCGCCGGGCCATGCGCTCGATGCTCTTGCGTGTGCGGCGGGCGAGCTTGAAGACCTGTTCGCCCGGGCTGCGGAACTCGTTGTTCATCAGGTGGTAGAACTCGGCCGGGCGACCGATGAGGTTGCCCACGGCGGTGGCCAGTTGCCGCCGCAGGGCCACGTTCGTGGTCTGGTGCATCATGGGCAGGACTTCCCAGATGGCGTCCATGACACCCAGCCTGGCCAGGGCCGAGGCTCCATGGCCGAAGACCGTGGGCGACACGTCCTGGCGCAGCAGGCTCATGAGCGGCTCGGCGGCCTCGGCGGTCTGAAGCTCGCCGAGGGCCTCGGTCACGCGCTCGCGGACCGTCTCGTCGGGATCCGACAGGAACCTCACCAGCAGCGGCACCGTGTCGCGGTTGCCCGTCATGCCCAGGGCCTTTGCGGCCTCGGCGCGGATGTCCGATTGCGGGTCCGTCAGCCGCGCGGCCAGGGCCTCGACCGCCTGCGGGCCGCCCTTGCGGCCCAGGGACAGTGCGGCCTCCTGGCGAATCTCCAGTTCGGCGTGGCTGAGCATGGCCACCAGCTCGGTCACGTCGAACTCGTCGCGGCGGATCATCTCCAGCAGGGGTTGCTGGGCCTGGGCGTCCGGCATGTCCTCCAGGGTGCGGGCCACCTGCTGGCGGAGGCTCTCGTCCGGGTGGGCGAGGTTCTGTTTCAGGCTGGCGATGGCCGCCGGGTCGCCGGTCATGCCCAGGGCGCGCACGGCCTCGGGCCGCACGTCGCTCTCGGCGCTGGTCAGTTCGCGGACCAGGGCCGCGATGGCCTCCGGCCCTCCGACGCGTCCCAAGGCCAGCGCCGCCTCCTGCCGCACGCCGGGCTCCGCGTCGTCGAGGTGTTCGATCAGGTCGCTGACGGCCAACTGGTCGCTCTCGGCGCCCATGCGGCGCATGGCCTCGACCTTCTTGCCGGTATTGCGGCCGGCAAAGATGCGCATCGCGTACAGCGTCCGGAACTGTGTGGGCCCCAACACCGTCGAGAGCACCATGCCCATCGGTTTCTCGTTGCCTTCGCGGATGCGCAGGATCATCGGATAGACCAGCAACCGCGACACGATTCCCACGATTACCAGCACCTGCATGTGCGTGACGACCGTGCCCCAGGGCCAGCGCCACTGGAAGGACAGCCCGTCGAAGTAGTCGCGTGCCATGCCGCCCAGCACGCCGGCCAGCAGCGGACCGGCCAGCGTGGCCAGGCCCGTGACGACGCCGTAGGTGGCGACGTAGCTGTTGCGCGTCTTCTGTGGCGAGAGCGTGAGCATCAACTGGGGCACGGCCAGGTTCATCCCCGACCACATGAACCCCGCCAGCAGGCCGCCAATGGTGTAGACCAGCCAGGTGGCGTTGCCGGGGGTGATGAAGAGCAGGTACACCGAGAGCAGACCCGCACTGTAGGTGATGGCCATGATCGGCTTGGCCCTGAAGCGGTCGATCAGGACGCCCCAGTACCGCGATCCGATCATCATCCCGAGCCCGGCCAGGGCCGTGGTGATCAGGTTCGCCGAGTAGGCGATGTCGATGGTCGTCTTGTCCTTCAGGTACGGCCAGACGAAGGGGGCCCAGAACATGACCGAGAAGGCGCCGAAGGTCATGGCAATGGTGAACTGGCGGAAATGTTTGTCGAGCATCGGCTCCAGGAGGTTCTGGGCCGTGTCGCCGAGGGTCAGACTGTCCGGCCGGTCGAGCCGCGCCGGCTCGGGGATGAAGGCATGGATGATGATGTCCACGATGCCGCTCAGGGTGCAGACGGCGAAGATGCCGATGAAGACGTAGTCGGCCGCGTCGGTGTAGTTGCCTTGGGCGTCGGTGCCGATCTTGTCGATGAGAATGACCGGCAGGGTGCCGACGAGGGAGGCCACCGTCGCGGCGAGCTGGCGGTTGGCGAAGAACTGGCCGCGGGTGGATTCCGGAGCCAGGTCGGCCATCCACGACCACCAGGCGTTGGCGGTCATCTGGGCCATCGAGAAGCCCAGAGCCAGCACCGCCAGCATGGCCCAGACGAGCGTCGAGCTGGTTCCCTGGGTGTTCGCGTAGACGGCGAATCCGACGACCGAGAAGCTCAGCACGCGGTAGGCCAGCACCAGGGCCACCCAGAGCACCTTGCGCGTCTTCGTCCGGTCGAAGATGTAGACGCCGATCAACTGGAACAGTTGCCCGATGCCGATGATGGCGGCGAAGAAGCCGACCTGAAGGTCGGTCGCCCCGAGCCGCTCGGTCATGTACATCGAGAACAGGGCGTTGCTCGGCCAGAACGCCACGGCGAACAGCGTGCCCAGGCCGCAACAGAGAATGTTGATGTTCATGCCGCGGCGTCGCATTCGCGGCGTGATCGGACGCCCGTTGATGTCCAGCGGCTGGCTGCCGTCGGGCATCAGTCCGGTGCTTGTCAGCTTCGTGTCGCTCATCAGACCCACCACAAACGACATCGGCGGCCTGCGGAAGCCGCCTCGGTCGGATCGTGCCTGGAAGTACCGTTAGCTGGACGTGTTGCCATGCTGTATGGCGCGCACTATACCCGGACTGCCGACCCGGTCAAGCCTGTTTGGGGGGCATTACCGTTTTTTGGGCCGTACCCTGGCAGGGGCATCTTGCCCATCAGTGGCAGGGGCGTCCTGCCGCTGCTTTCGCCGAAACGTGGATGCGCCCGACTGTTCGCCCGGACCGTCGGCGGAATCCGCCGCCGCGACCAGCCGCCGCGCCGCCGCCAGGGCCGCCCGGCGCGAGGGCAGGGCCCCCTCGAGCTGGCGGTCGTACAACTCGCCGAGAATCCGACCCACCGCGGGCCCGGGACGCATCCCCAGGGCCAGCAGGTCGTGCCCGGTCACCAGGGGCTTCGGTTTCAGGCCCTCGGCCAGCGTCCGCCGGTACGCCCGCATGATGTAGCGATGGTCGGCCAGGGTGCATCGGCTGCCCAGGGCGTCGGCGCGCTGCACGCGGGCCAGCGTCGGGAAGTACGGGTTCTGGAAGATACGCTTGAGCGTGGCCTGCCGCATCTGCCGCACGTGGAGAAAGTCCAGGTGGTGTCGCACCACCCAGACCAGTTCGTCGGTCTGGGCCGCCGAGAGCCGCAACCGGGCCGCAATGTCGCGGGCCATCTCGGCGCCGACCTGCGGGTGCCCGTAGAAGTGCACGCCGCCGTCCGAGTAGTCGGCCGTGGGCGGTTTGCCGATGTCGTGCAGCAGCGTGGCCAGGGCCGTCAGGACATCGGTCCGCCCGAGCGACTCCAGGCACAGCATCGTGTGCCGCCAGGCGTCGCCCTCGGGGTGCACGCGGCCCTGCTTGCAGCCCTTCATGGCCGTCACTTCCGGCAGAATCCGCTCCAGGAGCCCCAGTCGCCGGGCCATCTCCATGGCCTTGGCCCGCGAGGCGTCCGTGAGCATCAGGGCCAATTCGTCGCGGAGGCGTTCGCCACTGACGCGCCGGATGAGCGGCGCCAGGCGACGTATCGCCGACGCCGTGTCGCGGTGCAGCGGAAACCCGAGCCGCGACGAGAACCGCACCGCCCGGAGCATCCGCAGATGGTCCTCGCGGAACCGCTCCTCGGCGTTGCCCACGGCCCGGACGAGGCCGCGCCGCAAGTCCTTCAGGCCGCCCACGTAGTCCAGGGTCCGCCGTCGCAGCGGATCGTAGAACAGGGCATTGATCGTGAAGTCCCGACGCCGGGCGTCCTGGTCGGCCGACGTGAAACGCACGGCCGTCGGGTGGCGGCCGTCCGTGTACGGCTCGTCGCTGCGGAACGTGGCCACCTCGACCCGCGCCTTGCCGCTCAGCACGACGACAACGCCGAACTGGGCGCCGATGGCCAGCGTCTTGCGAAACAGCGGCCGCACCTCGTCCGGCGTGGCGCTGGTGGCCACGTCGTAATCCTTCGGCCGTCGGCCGAGCAGCCGGTCGCGGACGCACCCGCCCGCCAGCAGCGCCTCGTGGCCGTGGGCTCGCAAGCGTCGAATGATGAAGATGGCGAGTTGGCGGTTCGTCATGGTGATGCCGGGGCATCGGACGGCGGAACCGGTCGCAGAAAGTCGAGGGTCATCGACCCGTACCGCCGCGAGTCCGTCACGCACAACCCGGTCCAGCGGTACTCCACGGCCGTTCGCGACTCGTGCCGCACGATGAGGATCGCCTCGGGCGACAGGGCGCCGAACGCGGCCAGTTGCCCGAGGCTCTCGCCGATCCGTTGCCGGTCGGCCTCGTTGTCCATCATACGGTACGGCGGGTCCAGGAAGACCAGGTCGAACACGAGCGGCCCGGCCGGATCGCGCATGCCCGTCTCGACAATCGCCGGCCGCAGGTGCAGGGCGTCGCCTCGAACCACCCGCGACGATTCCGTGAAGCGGACGTGCTCGACGTTCTGGCGGAGCAGGGCGGCGGCCGCGGCGTCCTGCTCGACGAATGTCGCCCAACGGGCCCCGCGACTCAGGGCCTCGAGGCCCAGGCCTCCGGTCCCCGCGAACAGGTCCAGCACGGTCGCCCCAGGCACGTCGGCCTGGAGGATGTTGAAGAGGTTCTCCTTCACGCGGTCGGTGATCGGCCGCGTGACGTCTTTGCCGCGCGGCGGCTCCAGCTTCATGCCCCGTCGAAGGCCTGCAATGATTCTCATGGCGGCGCGATTCTCCGATTCCCGTCGGCTCTCCAGTACTACAACGCTACGAGGCCTTCTCACGGTGGCACGGGCATCTTGTCCGTCAGTCGCAGGGCGGGGTGCCACACTTTGGAGGCCCCGACGAAGTCGGGGACCAAAGTGTGTGCCTTGTCCCGCCCGGCACACTTTGGCGCCGGCTGCGCCGTCGCTCCAAAGTGTGGCACCCCAGAATCGGCGTTGATACTGATACCCTGTACCAGCCGCCGAGAATATCGCAGCCGGCCGGGCGGTTCAACCAAATTGCAGGGCAGAGGCTTCCGCAGGGGGCATTGCGGCAAACAGAAGGCCCCGCGCCGGTCATCCGGCAGCGGGGCCCGTCATCCTATGTGGCATGCGATGGACTCAGACCTGAGTCGGGATGCCGAACAGGGCGGCCCACCGCGGGTCCTTGCGGGCGGTCTCCAGGTCGGGGTCCAGGGCCATGTGCTCGTACTCCCGGTACCCGAGGCGGATGGCCTGGTTCAGCCGCTTGAAGCACTCGTCCAGCCGATTTGTCAGCGACAGGCTGCACGCCAGGTTGTAGTGAGCGGTGGCATCGCGCGGCAAGGCGGCCACGATCTGCCGGTCCAGCTTCAGTCCTTGGCGGAACTGCCGGTTCCGCGTGTAGAGCTCGGCCAGGAGCTTCATCGTGTCCAGGTGTGTCGGGTCGTGGGCGAGGATGTCTTCCAGGAACGCGATCTCGAATTCGAGTTGCGACTTGTCGAACCGCCGCAGCACGCGGGACGGCGCGTCGGCTGCGTTATCAATAGTGAAATCCCAATGTTTCCAGAGCGGGCGAACAGTTTCAGCAGGTTTGTGGTTCATCGGTTGACCCCTCAACAGAAGAACGTCCCCACCTTCACCCCCAGTATAGCATGGCCTCCGGCCACAAGCAAATCCGCCTCGTTTTCAGCATCATTTTCATCAGATTCTGCACAGTGTCCGTCGCATTATCGGACGTGACACCTGGGCGGATATTCACGGCAGGACCGATTTTCGGGATTTCTACCGGGATGGCGTCAGTCGGCGCGGCGTTTGCCCCGCCCGCGTGGCTGGCTGTCGGCCCGGTCGCCCAGGACGCTGCGGCGGCGAAGGATGTGGTGGTAGTGCTGGGCGAACCGGTGGGCTTCGTCCCGCACATACTGAAGAATCTGAAGGCCGGCGTGCGTTCGCGGCAGCCGCACGGGGTCGCTTTGCCCGGGCAGGTAGACTTCCTCGGCCCGCTTGGCCAGGCTGATGACCGTCACGCCGTCGATGCCCAGGCTCCCGAGGCTCGCCAGGGCGGCATGGAGTTGCCCCGGCCCGCCGTCGATCAGCAGCACGTCCGGCGGCGGCAGGCCCTCGTCCTGGAGCCGCCGGAACCGCCGCGACACCACTTCGGCCACCGAGGCGAAGTCGTTCTGTCCCTCGACCGTCCGGATGCGGAACCGGCGGTAGCCCGACTTCAGCGGCCGCCCGTCGATGAACGTCACCAGCGAGCCGACCACCTCGCGGCCGCTCAGGTTCGCGATGTCCACGCCCTCAATCGTGCGGACCCGCTCGCGGCCCACCACCCGGGCCAGCGCAGTTAGTCCCTGCTCGGTGTCCCGCTGAAACACCTCCGGCTGCACGTGCACGTCCACCAGTCCGCGGTCGGCCAGGCTTTCGATGGCCTGCAACTGGTCGCGGATGTGGGCCGCCTCCTCGTACCGTTGCGCGTCCGACAGCGCCTTCATCTCCCGCCGCATCGCGACCAGCAGCGGTTGCCGCTTGCCCTCCAGGAATCGCTGAAACCGTTGGATCGTGCGGCGGTACTCGTCGCGCGAGATCCGGCCCGCGCACGGGCCCCAGCACCGCTTGATCGGGCAGAGCAGGCACGGTCGGTTGTAGCGCAGCTTCGCGTCGTCGGCCCGGATCTCCAACTCGCACGTGCGGAACCGGAACACCTGCTGGAGAATCGGCAGCGCGGCGCGCAGGCCCTTGACGTCGGTGAACGGGCCGTAGAGTTTCGACCGCGGCCGCGGAGTGCGCGTCAGGTACACCCCCGGAAAGTCCACGCGCGTCGTGATCTCCAGGTACGGAAACGTCTTGTCGTCGGTCAGGCGGACGTTGAACGGCGGCTGAATGTCCTTGATGAGCCGCGCCTCGGTCAGCACCGCGTCCACCTCGTCAGCCGTCTCCAGGTAGTCGATGTCGGCCACCTGGGCCACCATGCGCCGCTTGTCGGGCGTCAGGTCGGCCGAGTCGGCGAAGTAGCTGCTCACGCGGCTGCGCAGGTCCTTGGCCTTGCCGACGTAGAGCACCGTGCCGCGGGCGTCCTTCATCAGGTAGCACCCCGGCTTGTGCGGCAACTGCTGAACCTTCTCCTTTACGTCGGCCATGCGTTCACACATTCCTGATGGTTCGCAGCACAACTGCGCCTCGACGGTGGGGGGTGCCACACTTTGGAGCGACGGCGAAGCCGGCGCCAAAGTGTGCTTTTTGCCCCAGACCACACACCTCGCCCCTCCGGTCAAGGCGTGCCCCGCGGTCAATCCCCGCGCCGCGCCCGTTCGCCCGCGCCGCCCCCGAGAACCCACTCACTCGCCTCGCCACACGTCCCCCGCGCTCAGCACACCTTGGTCCCCGACTTCGTCTGGGCCTCCAAGGTGTGGCACCCCGCACAGCCGAGGGCGGCTGTGCCACACTTCTTCAACGGGAACCTCTACGCCCGTGCCGCCCGGCGCCAGCGGCGCATCGCCTCGCGGAAGCGGCCCACCGACCAGTCGAGTTCGCTCCGGCGATTGCGGGCGAGCCACAGTTCCTTGTAGGTCGGCACGAGACTCTCGGTGATGTCGGCCGCCTTGCGGAAAAGCTTCCTCGCGGCTGCGGCGTTGCCCGTCAGGCGGTTCAGGTGGCCGCACACGGCGTCGCCCTTGGCCAGCGTCAGCGCCGACAGCACCGCGTACTCCACCGGCGTCAGCAGCCGCTGGAAGGCCGCCGGAGTCCCGTCGTTCCGCGACAGACTGTCCGACAGCCGCGTTGCCAGCCCGATCGCCTCGGTCAGCCGCGCGTGGAACCGCTCCTGGCCGGCCAGGAGCTTCTCGGGCGTGGTCTTCATGGCAGCGAAGTCCAGCCGGTTCTCGTCACCCAGACCCGTCCGCACCAGCGCGTAGTCGGCGTCCCGGAGGTCGGCCGCGGCCACCACACGCTCGGCCGTGCCGGCGGCGTCGCCCAGGACGTGCAGCGACCAGCGGCGGCCGATGGTCGCCCGGTCGGCCTTGCTGTGGGCCCAGGCGTGCTCGGCGCCGCTGGCGAACCCGGGCAGGGCGGTGCCCAGCAGGTTGAAGTGTCCGCCGTCGCCCCACTCCGTATTCAGCAGGCCCAGGGCCTTGAACTGCCGCCCGGCCGCCGCGAAGTTCGCGATGTTGTCGCGCATCCTCGCCAGGCGCGGCATGAACGCCCCCCAGTTGTTCACCCCAGGGCAGACCACCAACTCGTGGCCAGCCTTGCGGATGTGGCGGCTGTGGTCGATCATCCATTCCTTCGACTCGGCGTTGTACCACCAGTTCAGGAAGATCACGTCCTTCGGAATCGGACCGATCGCGTCCGCGTGGTGCTTCAGAATGTCGGCCCAGATCATCAGCCGCTTGCCGTGCCGCTTTGTCAGCCGGTTGATCTTGCAGATGAACTCGGCGAACACGCGGCCCTTGCCGACGCGCCGAGCCCGCGGCTCGCTCTTGCCCTGGCCCAGGTCCCACACCTCGTCGCAGCAGGCGTTGAAGTACGGCGAATCGAATTGCGGCAGGAACTCGTCGTACAGCTCCGCAATCAGCTTCTCGCTCCGCGGGTTCGTCGGATCCAGGCTCGTGCCGTGTCGCGAGAACTTCCGCGAACCGGCCACCGTGCCGCTCGACGGCGTGTTCGCCAGGTCGCGGTACGGCGGCTTCGTCAGCAGCCGCTCCAGGTGCCCGAAGCTCGCCTGGCTCGGGATCAGGTCGATGCCGTGGTCCTTGCAGTGCTCCTGGAGTTCCAGAACGTCCTCGGCCGTCAGCGGATCGGTGTCCTCCCAGACCTGCGGGTGACGCTCGTAGCGGTACGGATACTCGACGTAGAGCGACAGGGCGTTGACCTTCATGGACGCCAGCAGCTCGACCAGGTACTTCAACGTGTCGAGCGTGGGCACGCGGCCGCGCGAGATGTCGTGATACACGCCGCGCAGGGCCATCTCGGGCCAGTCGCGGATCGCCACGGCCGGGAGCTTCCGCCCGCACTGGCGCAGCAGTTGCCGCAACGTCTGGGCGCCGTAGAACAGGCCGCGCGGGCCGTTGGCCGATACGCAGACGCCCGCGGCGCCGACGGCCAGCGCGTAGGCCTCCTCGCCGCCCGACACGCGGGCGCGGCGCAGCGTGATCCCCGAGGCCGCAGGCGCGTCGTCGTTGCCCGAACGCCGCGCCAGGCGAGCCGCCACGCCCAACGACGCCAGGTCGGCGACGAGTTGCCGCGCCGCGGTCAGTTCCATGCGCCCGCTGCCCGGCGGAAGGCTCACGAGCAGATCATCGGGCAGCTTCCACGCGCCCGAACGAGGTCGAATCTCCTGTGGAACGGGAAGCAAGTCCAATCGCGGCGACTTGGCGGCCATGGGTCGGTCCTTTCGTCTTGTGGCGGATTGCGGGAATGAAGTTGTACAGACGCATCGGGGCACCGTGCTGACGGGATACGTCAACCTTTATGGTGGTGGCGATTCGATTCCAGGCCGGCCAGCGCCGTGGTCACGTCGTCGGCAAACGCGAACAGAGCCTCCAGCCCGGTGACCAGGAACGTGCTCCATATCTTCGTGTTAACGCTGCACAGCACCAGGTGCTGCGTGTGGTTGAGCAGCCGCTTGCGCAGGCGCAGGAGCAGCGACAGATTGGAGCTGCCGACGTACTGCACGTCCTTCATGTCGATGACGACGGCCAGGCGGCCGTCGGCTTCCACCAGGTCCATTACTTCGTTGAGGTCCTCGGTGAACCCGGGATCCTGCGGCGGCGTGGCTACCAGGATGGTGTCGCTCCAGCGTTGAACGGCCATGGCTCCTCCCGATTCACAGTGTTCCGGCGACTCAACGACAACGGATATAGCACTCCCGCGGCAGATCAAGCGATGCCAGGTGCGGCTGCATCTGGGCCTGCCACCGCTGGTAGTCCTCGTAGTATCCGGCGGTGGGCGCCACGTCGGCAGCCAGGCGCGACCAGTACCGGTTGAACTGTGCCATCAGCACCTCGCGCACGTACTTGGCGTACATGCTGGCCAGCGCCACCGGAAGCGACGTCCTGTCGGCCTTCTCGCGAAACTCCAGCTCCATGACGGCCTCGCCGCCGATCCGGTAGCGGCTCGTCTGCGGCGCTTCGTGCAACGTCTCCACCGGCCGCAGCGGAAACGTCTCGCGCAGCACATCGGCATAGTACGTTCTGCCGCCGTGCTTGTCCATCGTGACCGACAGCGGCTGCCCGGGGAATCGCTCCACCAGCGACTCCACGAGTTCCATGGCCAACTGCCACAGGGCCGCCGCCTTGTTGTTCGTAGCCGCCACCAGGGCGTTGAACCGCCATGGCTGCGCGAGGTTGACGCGCACCGCGTGCAGCCGGACGCCCGTCGCGTCGAGTGTGCGGCGGAAGCGATCCCGCGACCGGCCGACCGCCGCGGGGTCCGACGCCAGGGGCAATGCCGCAAACGCGTCCCGATGCCACGGCTCCCCGCAGCTCAGGTGGGCCGCCTCGATGCCGAGGCCCAAGGCGAACGACTCGAACGCCGAGGGCAGGGGAGCTTCGCTCGTGGCCAGCACGTGCTGCTCCAGTCTTGCAAGGCGGTGGCCGCCCTGGTACAGGAGCTTGGAATCGACGATGCAGACGCGGCCGTCGCGCCCGGGGCGGGCCGACACGCCCTCGGCCAGGACCGTCCAGAGGTCCGCGCCGGCACATGCCGCCGGAACCTCCAGCACCGTCGCCGCCACCGCCAGCGGTCCGAGCACCGGTCCGTAACCCGCCTCGTCGATCCCTAGGACTATGGGCATGGCCGTCCGTTCGCAAATGGGGTTCTCATGGAACTCCTCTCACCGCGGATTGTAACGGCTTGTCCGCACGGCGGCAACGGCCACGGGGCGCCTTGTTGCGAGGAGTTCTGTGTAGCGCATAGAAAACCGGCCGCAGGGATATGCTGCGGCCGGTCGGGTGTTTCAAGAGGCTCGGATGCCGTGCGTCGGCGAACTACTTCCTGCGACGCATGAACAGTCCGCCCAGACCCATCAGCAGGAGGCCGACCGAAGCGGGCTCGGGAACGCTGCCACTGACGCCGTCGACCACGTTGTCCAGGAAGAAGCCGGCCGCACCGACGCCGTCGCCTTTGGCCCACACGACCTCGGTGGTGACGATCTCGTCGGCGGAGGCTTCAACCCGCCACTTCAGGTAGATGCCCGCTTCGAGCTCGGCAACCGTAATGTCGTGCCAGGCGTCTTCCGTGCCCGGCGCCGCCGACGGGTCAAGCAGGCGAACCTGGAGGGCCACGTCCGTGCCGACCAGGCCGGCGTTGCGGGTCGAGTAGTTGCTGTCGTAGAAGAGCACCAGGAAATCGAACGTCTTGTCGGCGTTCAGGACGAGGTTGTAGTCCATGCCCGTCGTGCCGCCGCCGCCACCGCTGCCGTTGTTCGATCCGCCACCGCCGCCACCACCCTGATTCTCATACTGGAAGCTCTTGAGGTAGTCCGGCTTCGCAGGCGACCAGGTCGCATCCTTGGTGTAGTCGGGGCTGCCCGAGGAGATGTCCCAGTACTGGCCCGCCAGGAACGGGTTGGCGCCGCCGCTGGTGATCCAGTCCACGCCGGTCGTCGTATCGTAGCCGTCCCACGTGATCTTCGCGGCCTGAGCCACACCGGCCGACAGGGCCACCATGGCCAGCGCGCATACCAACGCACTGATCGTACGCTTCATCGAGATACCCTCCCCACGGATGCGAGAATCGCAAACCCACGTTGCGCCGGAATATGGCGCTGATTCGCCGACCTTTCCCTGTGCCGCGGCACCCCCATGCCGGGAGGACACAAGTTACCCGATGCATAGCCGTTCCGAACGGCAAGCACCTGAAGTGAAAGGCCTGACCATAGAAATGGGGTTTGACCCCCTCTTCACACTCTGAGGGAAATATAACGCAAGAATTGGGCTGCGGCAAGTTCATCGAATGGATTCGAGGCGATTTTCTGCCGAAAGGGGCCCCCTCTTGGTGGTTGGCCGTGCAAGGCAATCCCTTACAACAACTTATGCGGCATGTCGAAAAAGGCCAACAATGTGGTTTCTGGGCAACAATTTCTCGCAAGTCAACCGCCGCCTCTCCCACGGCTTGATTCCGGAGGTTCAGGGGGGCTCGGTATGGGGCGGGGCAGCGGTTACTGGTGCAGCCGCCTCAGCGCCAGGGCCAGTTCGCCCACGTTCTCGAACACCAGGTCGGGCTGCACGCCGGAGGTCGCCAGAGCCTCGCGTGTGGTTTCGCCGCTGAGAACCAGAACGGCCGGCATGCCGCTGTCGAGGGCCATCTGAATGTCGGTGTAGAGCCGGTCGCCCACCAGGGCCATCGCCGCCGCAGGCAGTCCGGCCCGCTCCGTCGCCAGACGCAGCATCCACGGCGACGGTTTGCCGAAGACGTGGTCGGGTCCGCGGCCCACGGCGCTGGCCAGGCAGGCGCACATCGCGCCGCAGTCGGGCAGCATCCCGCGCGGGTCCGGACACACCCGGTCCGGGTGCGTCGCCAGGAACCGGGCCCCGTGCTGCAACTCAATGGCCGCGCGGCTCAGGCCCTCGAACTCCAGGTTCGTCGCGTACCCGACGAGCACGGCGTCGGCCCCTTCCGCCACGACCGTCTTACCCGCGGCGCGAACGTCGTCGGCCAGGGACTCGGTGCCCAGCACGTAGACTGTGCGAATGTCCGGCTGCTCGCTCAGGTACAGGGCGGCACTCTGGCCGCTGGTGATAATCTCCTCGGGCTCGGCATCGACACCCAGGCGACGCAGCTTCTCGGTGTAGCTGACGGCGTTGCGGCTGGAGTTGTTGGTCATGAAGAGCCGCCGCAGGCCCAACTCGCGCAGCGTGGCCAGGAACGGCGGCGTCCAGTCGAACAGCCGGTTGCCCAGGTAGAGCGTTCCGTCCAGATCCAGCAGGAACGCCTTGACGTCCTTCAGCGCATCGGTGTTCATCGTCCAGCCATCCTTCCCGTTCTGCGGCCACAAAGCCCGCCCATTCTTGCGACGGAGGGCCGCGGCGTCAACCACGAATCGGTGCCGAGACCGCACCCCACAGATCGGGCGCGGGCGTTTTGTGGAGGGCGTGTCGGAAGGCGGGCGGTATACTGGACGCCGACGACTGGGTGACGGCACATCGAAAGGAGACCGACCATGGGGGATCCAGCCCTGGACCAGGGGCGACCGACCAAGCCGGGTGAATCCGCTCCTCGGGCCGCGCCGCTGTGGGCCAGACGCGGGTGCCAGGTGAACTTCCTGCTGGCGATCCTGGTCGTGGCGTCGCCGCTGGTGGTTCGTCACGTGCTGATCCGCAGGGCCGAGAACCACATGGCCGAGGTTGAGGCGGGGCTGTCTTTCAAGCTCCTCCCGCCCGAGGCGATCAACGACTGGATCGGCCCGATGCCCGAGGAGGACCAGAACGCCGCGGCGCTGTATGCCGAGATTTCCGGGAAGATGGAGATGCTGCTGGCCGAGGAGATTGAGCCCGGCGAGCCGCGCACCGTGAGCGAACGGTTGGATGAGTTGCTCGCCGCCTGGGGCATCCAGAAGGCCGATGACGAGGAGGCCGAGTTGCCGCCGCGCGACGTGGCCGAGGCCCGCAGATTCCTCGAACGTTTCAAGGATATCCAGGCATTGCGCGACCAGGCGGTCGAGCGACCGTCATGCCGAACTCGGCAGAACTGGGCCGATCCGTTTGAGGCTGTGTTGCCGTGCCTGAGCCACGTGATCATTCTCTCGCGACTGACGGCGATGGAGATCGCTGTGGACACTCAGGCGGGAGACCAGGCGGCGGCCTATCGCAAGGTGATGACGCTCCTGCGCATGGCAGGCCACATGGAGCAGGAGCCGACACAGATCCACGTGCTTGTGGGCCGGGTGGCTCGCGACGAGGCCTGCCGCCGGCTTCCCGATCTGCTGGCGGCCGGCCCGCCGGACGAGGATTTCCGGCGCGAGTTCCGGACTCTTGCCGCGACAGAGCGGGCCAGGATGTTGCCGCGGGCGGCCCAACTGGAGACGATGGCCATGGACGTGGTATTGCGCGACTGCGTCGCAGGGCGCGTCTCCGCGACCGTTCTCGGCGGTGAGCCCTCGCCGGCGGATAGGGCCGCCGGCTGGCTGTTCAGGTGGCGCGTGCTGAACGACCGGGCCGCGTATCTGCGGCTCATGGACCGGCAGATCGAGATCTCGTCGCTGCCCCCGGGCGACATGGCCGCCGAGTTTGCGAAGTTCGAGGCCGTTGAACTGGCCGACGTGAAGGACTTCCCCATGACGAGCCTCATCCTGAGCGGGCTGTGCCCGAGCGCGGGGCGCCTTGACATCGGCGGCGCGGAGGATCGCCTCGCGATGCTGGCCGTGGACCTGTCCCGGCACAAGGCGGCTCACGGCCGGTATCCCGAGGCCCTGGACGAGATGCGTCTGTCCGAAGGCCTGTCGGCGGATCCCTTCGGCGGCAAGCCGTTCGGGTATCGTCGGACGGACGACGGGTTCGTGCTCTGGTCGGTCGGGCCCGACGCCAAGGACGACGGCGGCCGGACGCCGGGCGAGCTCGGTTTTAAGGCGGACGAGTACAAATCCGGCGGGGACATCGTGTTTCGCGTGCCGTCGTTGTCGAAAGGCGCAGCCGGACCGTAGACGAGGAGGCGGTGAGTGAGTAGAATGCCGGTTCGTGGATACTGGGCGGCACGAAACGACGTCACAGGGGCATGTTTTTCGGAAGGACGGTAGCCATGAGGCAGGCCAGATGCAGCATGTGGGCGGCGGCGGTGGCGGCGGCCCTGGTGTTGGCGATGGGCGGGTGCCAGGAGCGGCGCGAGTCGGTCGGCGGCAACGGGCAGCCGGCGACGCAGCAGGAAACGACGCAGGCCGAGCGGGCTCCGACGCCGGAGTCGCCGCAGGCCGGGCAGACACAGCAGACCAGTCAGGAGACACAGGTGGCGCAGGCACCCCAGGAGCAACCGAAGCCGGCCGGGAACCCGGTCGTGGTCATGGAGACCAGCGAAGGGACGATCCGCATCGAGCTGTACCCCGACAAGGCCCCGATCACAGTGGCCAATTTCCTTCAGTACGTGGACGCGAAGTTCTACGATGGGACGATCTTTCATCGAGTGATTCCGACGTTCATGGTCCAGGGCGGCGGCTTCACGCCCGACATGCAGCAGAAGGCGACGCTGGCCCAGATCAAGAACGAGGCGGCCAACGGCCTGAAGAACGACCGCGGCACGATCGCCATGGCCCGGACGCGGGTGGTCGATAGCGCCACAACCCAGTTCTTCATCAACGTGACGAATAACGATTTCCTGAACTACCGTGCACCGACGCCGGATGCCTTCGGTTACTGCGTTTTCGGCACGGTGACCGAGGGGATGGACGTGGTGGACCGGATCAAGACGGTCCGCACGGGCTACGTCCGCGGGATGGAGGACGTGCCCCTGACGCCGGTCGTGATCAAGAGCGTCCGCCGGGCGGAGTGAGACGCGAAAAAGGCTTGACCGGATGTGGCGCTGTGATGAGAATACCGCGCCCGGCCGGGGTTGGCTCTGATCCGGTTTTCGGAGTCGGCTTCGGGTGTCGGCGACCAGTGTCTGAAGGCGGATCGAACCTTGGGAAAGGAGTGTCAATCGTGGCCAAGTTAGTAGGCAACGCGGTGGTCGGCCAGAGCGGCGGGCCGACGTGTGTCATCAACCAGAGCCTGGTGGGCGTGATCGAGGCGGCGGCCAAGTGCAAGGAGATCAAGAAGCTCCTGGGCGCCCGTCACGGCGTCAAGGGGATCCTGGCCGAGGACTTCATCGACCTGTCGAAGGAGCCCACGGCGAACCTCGGCGTGGTGGCCCAGACGCCCTCGGCGGCGCTGGGGTCGGTGCGCATGAAGCCGACGCGCGACGACTGCCTGAAGATGTTCGAGATTCTGAAGAAGCGCGACGTGCGGTACTTCTTCTACATCGGCGGCAACGACTCGGCCGAGACAGCGAACATCGTCAACGAGATGGCGAGCGACGCGAACTACGAGATGCGTGTGTTCCACATTCCGAAAACGATCGACAACGACCTGAAGGTGACGGATCATTGCCCCGGGTTCGGCAGCGCGGCGAAGTTCGTGGCGTCGGCCTTCATGGGCGACAACCTGGACAACCGGTCGATTCCGGGCATCAAGATTAACGTGGTCATGGGCCGCCATGCCGGGTTCCTGACGGCGGCCTCGATGCTGGGGCGCAAGTTCAAGGACGACGGGCCGCACCTGATCTACGTGCCGGAGGCCGACTTCGACGACGCGAAGTTCGTTGCGGACGTCAAGGCGGTCAACGCCAAGTACGGCCGCTGCATCGTCGCCGTGAGCGAAGGCATCCACTACAGCGACGGCGTGACGGTGGCCGAGCGCATGGCCGCCAACGCCGAGGTGGACTCGCACGGGAACGTGCAGCTCTCGGGGTCGGGCGCCCTGGGCGACTACCTGGCCGCCATGGTCAAGAAGGGCTTCGAGGGCAAGAAGGTCCGCGTCCGCGCCGACACGTTCGGGTACCTCCAGCGCAGCTTCCCGGGGTTCTACAGCGAGGTGGATGCCCGCGAGGCGCGACTCGTCGGCCGCGACGCCGTCCGCTACGCCACCAAGGGCGATATGGATGGGTCGGTCGCCATCAAGCGCGTCAGCAACAAACCGTACAAGGTCGAGACCTTCGTCACCAGCCTGGTGAACGTCGCCAAGCACACCACCGGCCTGCCGCGCAAGTTCATCAACAAGGAAGGCAACAACATCACCGAAGCCTTCCGCACCTACGCCGAACCGCTGGTCGGCAAATTGCCCGAGGCCGGACGGCTGAAGGGCTGGTAATCCGCAATCCACTGCTCAGCACGACAGGGCCCATGACGGGCCTTGTCGCGCTGGGGGCTGTAAAAAAATCGCGCAGCGAGTGTAGAATTTGCGAATCCGCCGCCGGCGCTTGCGGTTTCACCATTCGGGGCCTTGTAGCAGACGGCGTTGCATAGCATTGTCCCCAATGGACGCATTCTGGAGAAGGTGTTCCGGCATCCGGGCATGGCGACAGGGAGAGCTCACATGAAAACGCATGGAGCAGGCAAGGGCAGGTGGGTGGTCTGTACGGCGGCGGTTCTGGCGGCCGCCGTTGCGGCCCAGGGGGCGGACTACTATGTTTCGCCGAAGGGCGACGACGGCGGCTCGGGCGCGGCCGCAGCGCCGTTTCGCACCATTCAGAAGGCCGCGGACGTGGTCCAGCCCGGCGACACGGTGCATCTGGCGGCGGGCGTGTACGATGGTCGCGCGGTGATGAAGACCTCGGGCACGGCCGATCGCCCGATCGTGTTCCGCGGGCCTGCCGACGGCGAGGCCGTCTGGACCATGACGCCCCCCGACCCTGAGGGGTGGGACAACCAGTTCGCCTGCTCGCTGAGCGGGATGAGCTACATCACATTGGAACGCATCGTGTTCCGCAACTGCGCCATGTGGCTCATCATGTTCGACACGCACCACTGCATCGTCCGCGACTGCACGTTTGACGGCAGCCGCTCGTACAACGGCGTTCAGCTCAAGAACGCCACGTACAACCGGTTTCTCGGGTGCAAGTTCGTCCGGGCGATTGACACGTGGACCTGGGAGAAGATGAGCGAGTGGTGCCAGGCGTATCCGCGGCCGGGGGCCGACTACATCGAGGTTTACTTCAAGTCGAGCAACAACCTGGTGGAGGACTGCGAGTTCGGCGCGATTCAGCACGTGGCGCTGAGCTTCTCGCCGTTCCGGGGCCTGGACCGGCCGCAGCGGAACATCGTCCGGCACTGCCGGTTCCGCGATCCGCGGTGGAAGTCGCTGGGCATTGGCGGGGCGGAGTTCACGCTGGTCGAGAACAACCTGTTCACGGGGACGGCGGGCAACTTCGTCCAGATGGAGGCCTCCAGGAACATCTTCCGTCGCAACGTGTTCGCGGGATACCGGCTGAGCCCGGAGGCGAAGGTCAACCACAAGAACATCAACGGGGTCATCGTCATGGCCTCGAAGATCGACTACCGCAGTTGCGAGTTCTTCTGCCGGAAGAACCGGCTGTTCAACAACCTGTTCTACGACAACGAGCAAGTCATGTCGGTCTACGCGTGGAAGGAGCCGTTCGTCGACAACCTGTTCAAGAACAACATCTTCAGCCGCAACGGCGTCACGGTCTTCCTGCCGGCGCCCGATCCGGGCGACAAGAACGCGAACTACTTCGTGAGGAACGTGTTCTTTGCGGCTCCCGACGCTGCCAAGACGGTCACGCTGTACGGGGAGTCGATGACCCTGGCCGAGGCGGCGGCGAAGTACCCCGACCTCTACCAGCGCAATGTCGAGACGGACCCGTTGCTGGCCGATCCTGCGGCCGGGGACTACGGGCTGCGGGAAGGGTCGCCATGCATCGACGCCGCCATGGCGCTGACGACGGCGGTCGAGGCCGGAGAAGGTACGCGGCTCCAGGTGGCCGATGCGCTGTACTTCTGCGACGGCAACGGCCTGATCGAGCCGGACACGATCCGCATCGGGGACGCGGCGCCGGTGGGCATTGCGGCCGTGGATTACGACGCGAACACGATCACCCTGAAGGAGAAGCGGTCGTGGGCGACGGGGGCGGCGGTGAACCTCGACTACGCCGGCGCGGGGCCGGACATCGGGCCGAGCGAGTCGGGCGCCGCCGAGAAGACGGTCTTCGGGCCTCGCCCGAGCAAGTGACCGCCCGGCCGCGGCGCCTGTGGCGCTGTCGGTCTCCGGCCGTATGGGCGCCTCGCCTGAGATCTCCCGCTGACGGCATATGCTGGACGGCCAAGGTGGCGTTGTCGCAGGGCCCGGCGTTTTCCGACAACGGCCCGCCAGGGGCAGGATGCCCCTGGCACGCACGTGCGAGACGCCCGTGCCACGGTACGGCACACCCATCGGACAAGTCAAAACGCGCCTCTATGGGCACACCGCACTGTGCGGTGTGCCCTTTCTCGTGGCCGCAGGCGTCGAATTCTGCACAAATCCATGGATTCCGCGAAGCCTTGAGGGGCGGCGTGCGTCTAATCCTGGCAGCGGCGCGACGACCGACGGGATCGCGGCCGGTGGAATTGCGGCTTGCCTCGGGCATGGGATTCAGGTATTCTTCTCTCTCAGTGCGGGTCTGACACCATGCCGATAGGGAACCAGCGAATGTCTTGCGACGTGCGGAGATACCTTGTCTCTACCATGGCGGCCGCGATGATTGTGGCCGCGGCCTCGGCCTGCTATGCGCAGGCGGATGCGGCGAAGCCCGGGAACGGGGGCACCGAAACCAGGAAGGACGCCGAAGCCGCCCCTGCGCCCGACGGCAGCGACGAGCGGCCCGAGTTTGACTTGTTCCGCAACGTGGCCCCGGGCACCCGGAGCACCGATCCGGTCCGGCCCACTCCGTCGCCTGAGCGTTATACGCCGACTCCTGTGTGTCCGACGCCGTCCACGTCGCCGGTGCGGCCGAGGCCGGTCGATACGCCTGCGCCCGAGCCTGTGCCACCGCCGGCCGGCGATCCGGTCGTGGAACTCTATCGCAAGTCGGCGCCGGGCATCGTGCGGATCGTCGTCAAGCGTGGCGACGAGGTGGTCTACGGGTCGGGGTTCATCCTTGGCGGCAAGGGCGTCATTGTCACCAGTTTTCACCTCATCGAGGGGGCCTCGCGCGGTGTGGTGACGTTCCACGACGGTATCAACCTTCTGGTGGATGGCGTTCTGGCCTGCGACGTGAAGCAGGACCTGGCCCTGATCAAGGTCGATGTGGGGGACATGGCGCTTCAGCCGCTGGCCCTGGCGCTGGATCCGCCGACGGTCGGGTCGAAGGTGCTCGCGCTGGGCAATCCCGAGGGATTCTTCGGGACGGTGGCCGACGGCCGCGTGACGGACGTGTGCGCGGGCGACAAGGTGGGGGAGAAGTACACGGCGCTGGCCTCCGACATGGTCGCGGCCGGTGAGGTCGAGTGGGTGATTACCGATGCGACGATCTCGGTCGGCAACAGCGGCGGTCCGCTTGTCGGCGAGGACGGCAAGGTGGTGGGTCTTGGCGCCTGGAGCTGGCAGGCCGACGATCTGAGTCCGCGGGTGGGATTCGCTGCCTCGGCGCGGAAGATCATGGACCTCGTGGGCCGGGCCGAGCTGACACCCAAGCCGCTGGAGGCCCTGACGGCGGAGCAGTTCGGCGAGGCGCCCGCCAAGGACGCCGTGGCGACCCGTCAGGCGTCACGGACGGCCTTGAAGTTCGGATCCGACTGGAAACCCGCGGGCAAGCTTCCTCAGGGCAAAGTGGCCCAGGAAATCGGCATGGTTCTCAGCAGCACGCGGTGCCGCAGATGTACGGGCACGGGCACGGTCACCATCGAGGTCCTCCGCGAGGGAGGTGGCAATCCGGCGTTCTCGGGCGTCAAGCGCCACGTGTCCAAGGACGTTCCCTGTCCGGACTGCGGCGGCTCGGGGCAGTTGATCACCGATCTGACGTACGTTCGGCTGGTTCGCATGGTGGACAGCCTCGGGCAACTCAACACGCAGTCGCTGAGCGGCGACAGCCTGAAGCGGACGCTGGATGCGGCTCGGGACGTGCTGGCGAAGGTGGCGGCGGGGTCGCCCGCGGAACTGCGGACGAAGGGGCAGTTGCCGTCGCCGTCGGCCGACGGGACAACGCCGGCGATTGGTCAGGCGGCCGTGTTCTACGGCACGCTGCTCACCACCTTCACCAAGGGCGGCAAACGCATCAGCCTTGCCCGGGCCCAGGTGGACGGCAAGCCGGTGCTGGTGTGCCTGCCTGACGGGTGCGAGCCGGTCTACGGCCGTCCGTGTCTCATCGCCGGCCTCAGCGCGGGCGTCGTCACGGTTCAGACCGAGCAGGGGATTCATCGCGAGCGGGGCGTCGAGGCATTTGCCTGCGAGCCGGTGCCGGCGGGGCGCTAGGGCAGTGCGTCAGAATCAACTCAGGTTCTGGGGTGCCACACTTTGGAGCGACGGCGCAGCCGGCGCCAAAGTGTGCCTCGTGGGAAACGACACACACTTTGGTCCCCGACTTCGTCGGGGCCTCCAAAGTGTGGCACCCCGGCAGTGACTCTGACCTCGTGCCGTGGCCGCTTGACGCAGTTTGCGAGCGCGGCCATCAAGGGTGGCTTGCCCCTCGATGAAGCTCGGGACTTCCAGCGAGTCCCCCCCTCCGCTGAGGTGCTACAAATGCAGGGCGATGCCGCATCCTTCGGCGGCGCGTTGCACGTCTTTGGCGTCGAGCTGCGAGGGCGACGTGCGGCCCGCAAGGGCCAACTGGGCCGCCAGCCCGGCCACCTGACCCATCAGGGCGCACGACTGAATGAGCCGCGTCACCTGCCAGGCGTAGCCCTCGGCCGATGCACAGCGTCCGACGACGAGGAGGTTCTCGACGTTCCTGGGCAACAGGGCGCCGTAGGGCACCTCCCAGACGGCGCCGGACTTGCGGCAATCGGCGATCAGGCCGATCGACGTGTCGCACCGCTGGTTCATGCGGTCCGTCAGGACGGTCTCCTGCCCGTCGATCATCCGCGACATGCGGATCTGGTGCATCGTGGGCAGGACGGCCGGGTACAGGTTCTCGCGGCCGAGCGCGGCGTCGGTGGCGGCCTTGGCCTGGTCGGCCTGGAGGTGCTTGCGTGCGATTCTGCGGCTCTCCATGATCCAGGCGCTCAGGGCCTTGCCGTCGGTGCCCATGGTCTTCGGGCTCGAGCCGTCGTAGCCCTTGTCCATCTCGTTCGAGCTGCCGCCGCCTCGCCACGTGACGACCTTGCGGGCGTTGCCTGCGTCGGCGGCCTTGCGGGCCAGCTCCAGGCTTGTCGCCTGGTAGAGCATCGACGGGTAGCTGCCTCGCTCCTGGCAGGGGGCGCCGCTGCGGAAGGCGATGTCGGCTTCGCCCGTGGCGTCGATGACGCACCGGCCCTGGAGGGCGATGCGGCCGCTCTTGTTCTCCACCTCGACGCCCGTGACGGCGTTGCTCTCGATGATCGGCAGGCACGCCAGCGTGTCGAGCCAGAGGTCTGCGCCGCAGGTTTCCAGCAACTCGTCCAGGCCCAGTGCGAAGGCGTGCGGCGCGAAGAACGTCTGGAACCGTTTGGCGAAGCTGCCCGGGTCGTACAGTTCTTCGTCGGCCGTGGCGGCCTCGGCGGCGGCCGAGATTCCCTGAGCGCCGCTCGGTCGCGAGCCGCGGCTGCCGTCGGCCCACTCGCGCGGCAGGCGCCCGGGGCCGTACTTGATGGACGCCCACAGAAGCTCTTCGGCGATGCCGCCGGTGACCTGACGGCCCTTGCCGTCGCACAGGGGCATGTAGATGGGCACGAGGCCGCTGGTGGCCAGGCCGCCCCAGAGGATCGTCTTTTCGATGAGGGCCGTCTTCAGGCCCAGGCGCGTACACTGGAGCGCCGCAGCCACGCCGCCCACGCCCCCGCCCAGGATCAGTACGTCATACCGTTTGGCGATGTCCATCGTCCACTCCGAAGGTTCGAGGCGCCGTCTCAGTCATGTGGCAAGAGGCGCCCGAAGGCCGTCACTTGCTTCGCAGGTACTCGTCGAGCCGGGCCAGGCCCTTCTCGATGTTGGCCATGCTCGTGGCGAAGCTGAGCCGCACGCAATCGTCGTTGCCGAAGCCGCAACCCGGCACGATGGCCACGTGGATGTCTTCGAGGATCTTGTCGCAGAAGGCGGCGCTTCGGGTGTTGCCTTCGGCGTCGGGGCAGACCTTGGCAATGGCCCCGGCGACGTTCGGGAAGCAGTAGAATGCCCCGGCGGGTTTCATGCACGTGACGCCAGGCATGGCGTTAAGCAGCTCGACCATGCGGAGTCGCCGCTTGTCGAATTCCTGCCGCATCATCTCGACCGACGACTGGTCGCCGATGATCGCCTCGAGGGCGGCCTTCTGGCACATCGAGGACGGGTTGCTCGTGGAATGGCTCTGAAGGTTGCCGATGGCCTTCATGATGTCGGCTGGTCCGGCGACATAGCCGATGCGCCAGCCGGTCATGGAGTAGGTCTTGCTGACGGCGTTGAAGGTGAGGGTCCGGTCCATCAGCTCGGGCCGCAGGGCGGCGAAGCTCTTGAACTCGGCGTCGTCGTAGAGCAACTGCTCGTAGATTTCGTCGCTGAAGACGATGGCCCGGGGATGCTTGACGATCACGTCGGCCAGGGCTTCGAGCTCGGCCACGGTGTAGGCGGCGCCGGTCGGGTTCGACGGGTAGTTCAGGATGACGATCTTGGTTCGCGGCGTAAGGGCGGCCTTGAGATCGGCGGGGGTGATCTTGAACCCGTTGGTCTCGCGGCCTTCGACGAAGACGCTCCGGGCCTCGCACACGGTGGCCATATCCGGGTAGCTGACCCAGTAGGGCGTGGGGATGATGACCTCGTCGCCTGTGTCGAGCAGGGCCATCATGGCCCCGAACAGGGCGTGCTTGCCGCCGCAGGCGATCACGACCTGCGCCGGATCGTAGGTCAGGCCGTTCTGCTTCTTGAACTTCTCGGCGACGGCGGCCTTGAGCTCGGGCATGCCCGTGGCGGGGGTGTACTTGGTGAAACCGCTGTTGATGGCTTTGACGGCAGCCACCTTGATGTTCTCCGGAGTATCGAAATCCGGTTCGCCGGCGCCGAATCCGACGACGTCCACGCCGGCGGCCTTCATGGCCTTGGCCTTGGCGCTGACGGCCAGGGTGATGCTTGCCGTGAGGCCCGCGGTCCGCTTGCTGATGCGCATTCGTGCGACTCCTTCTATGACGCCATGGAATGGGTTGAACTCAGGGTGCCCGAGAGGGCCTACTGATAACAGGTTTTGCGTCGATTTCAATTAAATTATCGGACCCGCGCGGGCCGATAGCAGTATCGTCAAGCGTGTTGACGCAACCGTTCCGCTGCGCCCAGGGACTCTGTCCGATCTGAAACCATGAGCGGATTCGAAACTACCGTCGATTGTCTGATACGCTCGGAGAACCGTGCCGCCCGGCACGTGCTCGGGCATGCGCTGGTCCATGGGTCGCCCGAGATGGCGGCGGTGGTGGCGGAACGGCTGCTCGGCACGACGCGCGGCGGCCGCCAGTCACTCCTGGTGGAGCATTTCAGCGTGCTGAGCGACCGCCTGGCCCAGTGTGTTCTGGATTCGATGGGACGCATGGGGCCGGGTATGCGCTGGGCCATGGCTTCGCGCAAGCCGCAGTTGCAGCAGGCGGTGGTGCGGCTCATTGAGCAGACCGGTGACCTGAGCCTGGCGTACCTGGTGGCGGAAGCCTGTGGCGCCGGCGACGCGGGGGTTCGCGGCGAGGCGGCGGACCTGCTGTGCCGGTGGTCGCGCAATCTGCGGCGCACCGAAATGGACCTGGCCGGTCCGATCGAAGCGACGCTCAGCGAGCCGGCCGCGCGGAGAAAGCATTTCGTGCAGGACGCCCTGCGTCGTGCCTTCGCCCTTCGGCAGGCCGTCGATACGCCGCGCGTCCTGAAGGCGGCCGCCATGCTGGCCGACGACGGAGCCCACTGGTTCTGGAGCGCCGTCACGCTGCGCCGCGACCTGAGACGGCAGCGGCTGATGAGCGAGTTGTCGCAGCAGATCGAGCCCGAGTTGTTCGGCTTTGTGGTTCGGGCGATGGAACACGATGACCTGGCGGCTGATGCGGCGGCGCTCGTCGCCCGGCCGCTCAGGGCGAACGAGTTGCGGCTGTTGCTGCGGGAATTCAGTCGGCGTCCGCGCGTGTCTGAGCGGGCGGTGGCGCACCTGCGGCAGGCGCCGTGGCTGACGGCGGGGCAGGAGGGCATCGAGCAGTTGCCGGCGACGCTGCTGGCGAACCTTCTGTCGTTGGCGGCGCGAAGCGGTATGCCGCCGGCCCGCCTGGCGGTGCTGTGCCGCACCGTGGCCATCGGCCATGCCCAGGACGACGCCCGCCGCATGGCGGTGGATGCCCTGGCCCATTGCGGCGAGGCGGGCGCGGCCGAACTCCGCGTCGTGGCCGAGCAGGGCAGCGACCTGGCCGCCGTGACGGCCGTGGTTCACATGATCCGCCGCGGGCAGTTTGCGGCTCCATCGCAAGGGGCCGTGGACCGGCTGCTCTCGCACTGGTGGCGACTGGACCCGGCGGAACGGCGCGAGGTGGGCCGAGCCCTGAAGCCGGTGGTGACCGACCGCCCGAGTCTGCTGGACATGCATCTGGAGGCGGCCGGGGGAACCCTTTCGGCGGCGCTGGACGTGATTCGCCTGGCCTCGGCGGCGGACGTATTCGCCGAGCCTTTGAGGCGATTGGCGGCGGACGGGTGTGACGTTCGGGTGCAGAGTGCGGCGGTGGCGCTGGTCGGCGCGACGGCATCGCCGGGCGCCGGCGAGACGTTGCGGTCGGCCCTGGCGGCGCGCGACGCGCGCGTCCGGGCGAACGCCGTGGAGGCCCTGGACCGCCGACACGCCGACGCCGACGTGTTCCTGCCGCTGGTGCGGGATCAGAATTGCCGCGTCCGGGCCAACGCCGCCATGGCCCTGCTGGAGCGCGACCGGCCCGAGGGGCGGCAGTTGCTGCGAGACATGTTCGCCGCGGGCGAGGCCGACCGCCTCAGCGCCCTGTGGGTTTTCTCGCGAGCCAGGCCGCAAGGCTTCGCCAAAACGGCTGAACTGCTGACCCGGCGTGACCCGAGCGATCGCGTGCGTCTGAAGGCGGCGCAGTTGCTGGCTTCTGCTTAGGAATCGTGACCATGGGCTCTCTGTACGGCGTCTGGACGACCGTGGCGTTTCTGGTCATCATCGGCTTCATGGTCACGGCCGTGGTGCTCAGTCGCAAACTCGACGGCCAGCACCATCGGACGAGCGATCATCTGTGGGACGAACTGCGGGAGGCCCACGGCCTGACGCGCCGGCAGGCCCGTTGCCTGAGGAAGGCGGCCGAGAAGGCGCATCTTGACCCCGAGTCCCTGATCTTCGTTGAACCGCATATCCTCCAACAGGCCCTGCGCGACACGGCGGCCGACTCGCCCCGTCGCCGGGACCTGGAACAACTCTCCTTGCGGCTCTATAGTTGAATCCTGCCGAGGTGAGGCGGCGCGATCGGACATGCGGCGGGCGGCACGCCGAGTGACGCCGTTTCCCGATGGCCAGCCATGAACGGCTATCCGAGCAGGGCGGCTTGCGGCGAGCCGCCCCTGCGGGCTTGCCCATGAAGGGCGTTCCTCTGCATGTGAAGAGCATTTCGCGAGGCTGGCCTGCGCGAACAAGGGGCGGCTCCGTCATCACGGAACCGCCCCTGGATGGTTGACGGCCTACTGTGCGGCGATGAGTCGGATCACTTGGCCGCGGTCTTCTCGTCCGTCGGACGAGTCCCGATCAGCGTGAGGAGCCGGTTCTGGTTCAGCACGGGAATCCAGAACCGCTGGGCCAGGTCGGTGGCCTCGCCGTAGATCTTCTGCTCGGCGCTTCTGGCATCATGGTCGGCCTTGTCCTGGCCGGTCATGCCACCCATGGTCGGGGCCTTGAAGCCGGACATCGGATCCTCGCCCACAACCAGGTAGTCCGTGCGGACGTTGAGCTTGTCGTCGATCTTGCCGCCGAACTTCTCGATCATGTGCTTGATGGTCTCGATGTCGTTCTTGCCGTCGCCGTCGATATCGAAGTGGCCGACCACGGCGAAGTGGAACCGGCGGGTCCGGTCGTAGACGATGTTGGTGATGATGTCGCCCTTGACGATCGGATTGGTCTTTAGTTGCGACACGATGACGACTTCGCTGGCGTTGTCCATCACGTTGACGATCTTGACGTATCCCTTCTCCTTGCCGACTTCCACCTCAGCCGGATCGTACACGTTGAAGGTCAGTTCCGTGAAGACGCCGTCGCCGGCGGCCAGGTCGATGTAGCCGGTCTTCTCGCCGGGCATCAGGCTGACGATCTTGCCGTCGGGCTGGGCCACGCCGCTGGTCTCGCGGTTGATCTTGTCGAGAAGTTCCTTGATCTGGGACTCGAGCTCGATCTGGCGATTGACTTTCTGCTGCAACTGCTCGGCGGCGGCCACCTTGTAATTGGTGTACTCGGTCTTGAGGGCCTCGCGCGTGCGCTCGATTTCGTCGCTGAGCTTCTGAACCTCTTCGACCTTGGCCCGCAGACCGGCGATCTCGGTGTCCTTGGTCTGTGTCATCTCGTTGAACTTCTCTTCGGCGTTCTTGGCGTTGGTGTCGATGGTGCCCTGGAGGGCCTCGTTGTTCTGGGCGGCCTTCTGGATGTCCAACTGGCGGGCCTTGTAGGCGTCGTCGAGGGCCTTGATGTGAATCTTCAGGTTCGTGATGGCCGAGCTCAGGTCTTCCGGGGTGACTGCCTTGACCTCGGCGATGTTCAGGAGCTGGGGGGCGATTCCCAGGGCGCTGGCGGCTTCATCTGTCGCCGCCTTGGCCGCGTCCTTGCGCTTATGCACGAAAGCCATCAGGGCTTCACCCTGTACGTCCGACTCTTTCGTGTCCTTGTTGATGTAGAACGCCAGATCCTTGATAGCCTGCCTGTAGTCGGTGTTCATGGCAAGGAGTGCCTTGAACTGATCGGTCAGGGCCGCACCGTCGGCGGCGGTGATGCCCGCGTTTCTCAAATCGTCCCGCATCCTGCTCATCTGGGCCTGGATCTTCTCCGGTTCCACGGCGCCGGGAGCGAACGTCTGGAGCATCTCCAGCCGGTTGCTTCGTTCCATGAAGAACAGCACCGCGAAGAAGATTGCCACAAAGATCGTGGCGATCAGCCCATAGAGCAGACCCTGCCGTTTTCCGGCAACTCGCTTGGCCATCTGGGAAGCCTCCTGAATGCTTGATACGTAAGGACGTCGGCAAGTACTGGCGGTCGGTATTGAATCGTATGATGCCACCCGGCCTCCGCGCCGGGAACAGACCGCGTCGGTGCTGAACGGAACCGACGCCGGCCGCCCCCGCACAGGCGGAACGGCCGACGCAAACAACGGTCTCAGCGGGCGTTAACTGTAGGTCCGGCGTCATTTATTGTCAACCAAAAAATACCGCTTGACCGATGCATGGAATCGGGCTAGACTTACAAACGTTTACAGGGGCCGCCTCCGGGCGCCCCGGCATGGGCAATCAGGCGTTCGCCGCTCCTGCATGAGTCTCCCAGGCGTTTTACCCCACACGAGACACCGGTTGGCTTGCCGTGATTCCTCTCTGTGTTGGTGCCATGAACGGGTGCGGTCCCGTTTTTCCTGATGCGGTTGATTCGTGAGGATGACGCTTCCGGGCAGATAACCAGGATTCGACGGTCGGCACGAGGGCCGGCCGGGGAGAGATAACCGGTTCCATTACGACAACTCCCAATCCGGACCGGCAGCCCCTCTTGGGCCCAGCGGTTCCGGGTTCCGACCACCAACCCCAACCACCACATATAAGCGCGGCATGCCCAAAACGCTCTATATTCTCGACTCGCATTCGCACCTGTACGCTTCGTACTTCGCGATTCCCAACCTGGCTGCGCCCGACGGCGAACCCACCGGAGCCGTCTTCGGTTTCGTTCAGGCCGTTCTGAAGATTCTCCGCGACAAGCAGCCCGACTACCTGGTCGCCGTCTACGACGGCCCCGAGGAGACCTTCCGCAAGAAGGCCTTCGCCGATTACAAGCTCACGCGCAAGCCGATGCCCGACGATCTTGTGCCGCAGATCGGCCGCAGCAAAGAGATTCTGCGGGCCCTCGGGGTACGGGTGGTCGAGATGCCCGGTTACGAGGCCGACGACCTGGTGGCGCTGTTCACCGAGCAGGCCCGCCGCGACGGATGCCAGGTGGTGATTGTCTCGCGCGACAAGGATCTGATGCAACTGCTGGGCCCGGGCGTGGTCCTGTTCGACAACCGCAAGGACCTGACGCTCGATGCGGCGTGGCTGATGGCCGAGAAGGGGCTGCGGCCCGAGCAGGTGCCCGACTGGCTCGGCCTCATGGGCGACACGTCCGACAACATCCCCGGGGTGCCCGGCATCGGCGAGAAGCGGGCTGTGGCCCTGCTCCAGCAATACGGGTCGATGGACGAGATTCTTGCCCACGCCGGCGAGATCAAGGGCAAGATGGGCGAGAGCCTCCGCGAGCACGCCGACCAGGCCCGCATGAGCCGCGACCTGGCCACCCTCAAGAGCGACCTGCCCACGGATTTGGTCTACACGGACCTGGCTGTGGCCGAGGCGGATCGTCCGCAGGTGGCGGCCCTGATGCAGCGGTTGGCGTTCAAGAAACTGGCCGAGCAGTTCGAAACGCCTGCCGAGGCGCCGCGGCACGAGCAGCGGTTCGAGTGCGTCGCCGACGAGGCGGCCCTGAAGCGTCTGGCGGCCACGCTCGCCAAGGCGGAGGCCTTTGCCTTCGACACCGAGTTGACGGGTCTGGACCCGCTGCGCGACCGGCTGGTGGGTTTGAGTTTCTCGACGGGGCAGGGGATCGGCTGGTACGTGCCGGTGATGGCTCCCGAGGGCGAAGCGGCGCTGGACCTCGACACGGTCCGGGCGGTGCTGGGGCCGGTGCTGCGGTCGCAGGAGTCGCTGAAGGTGGCCCATAACGCCAAGTTCGACCTGGCCGTCCTGGGCACGGCGGGCCTGACGGTCGAGGGGCCGCTCTTTGACACGATGATTGCCTCGTATCTGCTCGATCCCGGCAGCCGAAGTCACGGCCTCGACGCCCTGGCCGCCGAGCATCTGGGCTATCGCGCCATGCCGATCACGGACCTGATCGGCGAGAAGAAGCGCGGCAGCGAGCAGAAAACCATGGACCAGGCGCCGCTGGCGCAGATCACGTTCTATGCGGCCGAAGACGCCGAGATGACGTGGCGGCTGTACGAGCGTTTCGCCGCCCGGTTCGCCGAGGAGACAGACCTGCGGCGGCTGTTCGACCAGGTCGAGATGCCGCTGGTCCGCGTGCTGGAGAAGATGGAGCGTCGCGGCGTCGCGCTGGATCTGAAGTTGCTGGCGGAGTTGAGCGAGACATTCGGCCGCCGCATGGACGCCCTGCGCGACGAGATTCACGGGCTGGCCGGCCGCGAGTTCAACGTCGACTCGCCGAAGCAGCTCGGCGAGGTGCTGTTCGACGAGCTGGGCCTGAAGCCCGTCAAGAAGACCAAGACCGGCGTCAGCACCGACTCGTTCACGCTGGAGTCGCTGGCGTCCGAGCATCCGCTGCCGGCCAAGGTGCTCCAGTACCGCACGCTGGCGAAGCTCAAGGGCACCTACGTGGACGCCCTGCCGCAATTGATTCATCCGACGACCGGCCGCATTCATGCCTCGTTCAACCAGGCGGCGGTGGCGACCGGGCGGCTGAGTTCGAGCGATCCGAACCTTCAGAACATACCGGTCCGCAGCGACGAGGGCCGCCGCATCCGCGCTGCTTTCGTTCCGGGCGACCCGGCACGCGACGTGCTGCTGTCGGCCGATTACAGCCAGGTGGAGTTGCGGCTGCTGGCCCACTTCAGCCAGGATCCGTTCCTGCTCGACGCCTTCGCCCGCGACCTGGACATCCACGCGTTCGTGGCGTCGGAGATCTTTGGCGTGCCGCAGGACCAGGTGACCGGCGAGCAGCGCAGCCGGGCCAAGGCCGTCAACTTCGGCCTCATCTACGGCAAGACGGCCTACGGGCTGTCGCGCGACCTGGGCATCCCGGTGGGCGAGGCCCAGGCCTTCATCGACGCCTACTTCGCCCGCTACACGCGTGTCCGCGAGTTCATGGACGCCGTCCTCGAACGGGCCATGGCCGAGGGCCACGTCGTGACGATCCTCGGCCGCCGCCGGCCCACGCCGGGCGTCAAGTTCACCGACGCCAAGCGGTGGACCAACAACGAGCGTGCGGCGTTCAACACGGTGCTCCAGGGATCGGCCGCCGACCTCATCAAGGTGGCCATGGTCGCCATCGACCGACGCATCGACGACGAGGGTCGGCCCTCGCGGATGATCCTCCAGGTTCACGACGAGCTGGTTTTCGAGGTGCCCAGGGCCGCCGTTGACGAGGAACAGGCGATGATCGTCGAGGAGATGACCTCGGCGCTGAAGCTCAACGTCCCGATGAAGGTGGACGTGGCGACGGGGCCCAACTGGCGGGAGGCCAAATGACCGCCAGGGCCACACGGACGGTCGGCATTATCGGCGGCATGGGGCCCGAGGCCACGTGCCTGCTCTTCCAGAGAATCATCCGGGCCACGCCCGCGCGGCGGGACCAGGACCATCTGCACGTGATCATCAACTGCGACCCGAGCGTGCCCGACCGCACGGCGGCCCTGGTGGCCGGCGGCGAGTCGCCGGTGGCCAGTCTCGTGGCGTCGGCGCAGCTCCTGGAGCGGGCAGGGGCCCATCTGCTGGCCATGCCGTGCGTGACGGCCCACGCCTTTGTCGAGCCCGTGCGCCGCGCCGTGGGCGTGCCGCTGGTGAGCCTGGTGGAGGAGACGGCCCGCGCCGTGAACGAGCAGTGCGGGCACGCCCGGTGCGTCGGGCTGCTGGCCACCGACGGCACGGTCCGGTCCGGCGTGTTCGGTTGCCTGGGCGAGCGGCGGCAACTGATCGTGCCCGAGGCCGCCCAGCAGGCTGAGGTGATGGCGGCGATTTACGGGCCCCGCGGCGTCAAGACCGTCGGACCCAACGCCGAGGCGTCGCGGCGGATGGCCGCCGTGGCGGCCGACCTCGTGCGGCGCGGCGCCGAGGCCATTGTGGCCGGATGCACGGAAGTGCCCCTGGCGCTGGCCGCCGGCGACGTGGCCATGCCGCTCATGGACACGCTCGACGTGCTGGCGCGGGCCGTCGTCCGCGAGGCGACGGGCGCGTGCGGCGGACGGACCTTGTGACGATGTGCAGGACGAAATGTCTGTGACCGAATGCAAGACGCCCATCCTCGGCATTGTCGGCGGCATCGGCAGCGGCAAATCGGCCCTGGCGGCGGCGATGGCGGACCTGGGCTGCGTGCGGATCGACGCCGACCGGATCGGGCACGAGATGCTCGGGCGCGAGGACGTTCGCCGGGGGCTGGTCGAGGCGTTCGGCGAGGGCGTCCTCGGCGACGACGGGGCCGTGGATCGGTCCCGCCTGGCGGCGCGGGCGTTTGCCGACGAGGCGGCGACGTCGCGGCTCAACGCGATCGTCGGCGCCGCCCTGTGGGGCGAATTTCGCCGGCGGGTGCTGGAGGCCGCGGCGCGGGCCGACCGTTCGGACGGTCGCGTGCCGGCGGTGGTGCTGGACGCCGCGCTGCTGTTCGAGAGCGGCATGAACGAGTTGTGCGACGCCGTCGTCTTCGTGGAAGCCCCGGACGACGTGCGGCAGGAGCGTGTGAAACGCACCAGGGGCTGGGACTGGGACGAGGTCCTTCGTCGCGAGGCAAGGCAGATTCCGTTAAGCCGCAAGCGCGCGATGGCCGATGAGGTCTGCGAGAATGCAGCCGGACTCGACCATCTTGTCGCCCAGGCCCGTCGGCTGCTGACCCTCTGTCGCGAGCGGCACTCTTCCCGATGACATGTGACCGGCCCTGTTGTGACGGGCTGTCGTGCCTGTGGCGAGCCGGTTCACGGATCAGGTCAACCTTAGAATGGGGTAGTCAGTCATGGCAGACGAGAAGAACGGCGAGGCGAAGAGTCCGAAGGCACAGAACGGCAAGCCGCGCAGGCGCAAGGAGACGCAGACGGCCGTCGAGGTCTTCGACGAGGAGACCCACGGCCGCTACGAGGAAGCCAAGCACGGCGAACTGCACATCACGGAGCTTCAGAAACTCACCGTGGCCGAGCTGCACGAGGTCGCCCGCAAGGAGAACCTCGAAGAGTACGCCGGTCTGAAGAAGCAGGACCTGATCTTCTACATCCTCCGCAACCGCGTGCAGTCCACCGGGCTGATGTTCGGCGAAGGCGTGCTGGAAGTGCTGCCCGACGGCTTCGGCTTCCTGCGGAGCCCGGACTACAACTACCTGCCCGGTCCGGACGACATCTACGTGTCGCCGTCGCAGATTCGCCGCTTCGGCCTGCGCAACGGCCACATCGTCGCCGGCCAGATTCGCCCGCCCAAGGAGAACGAGCGGTACTTTGCCCTGCTGAAGGTCGAGGCCGTCAACTACGAGAGCCCCGAAGTGGTCACCGAGAAGGTCGTGTTCGACGACCTGACGCCGCTGTTCCCCACGGAGCGGTTCTTCCTGGAGACGGCCCCGGACATCCTCGAGATGCGCGTCGTGGACCTCGTGACGCCCATCGGCAAAGGGCAGCGCGGCCTGATCGTCGCGCCGCCGCGCACGGGCAAGACCGTGCTGCTTCAGAAGATGGCCAACTCCATCGCCCAGAACTCGCCCAACACGTACATGATCGTTCTGCTCATCGACGAGCGCCCGGAAGAAGTGACCGACATGCAGCGGAACGTCAAGGCCGAGGTGGTCAGCTCGACGTTCGACGAGCCGGCCGCGCGGCACGTCCAGGTGGCCGAAATGGTCATCGACAAGGCCAAGCGCATGGTCGAGTACGGCAAGGACGTGGTGATTCTGCTGGACTCGATCACCCGCCTGGCCCGGGCCTACAACAGCGAAGTGCCGCACTCGGGCAAGATCCTGTCGGGCGGCGTGGACGCCAACGCCCTTCAGAAGCCGAAGCGGTTTTTCGGCGCGGCCCGCAACATCGAAGAGGGCGGCAGCCTGACCATCCTGGCCACGGCCCTGATCGACACCGGCAGCCGCATGGACGAAGTCATTTTCGAGGAGTTCAAGGGCACCGGCAACATGGAACTGCACCTGGACCGCCGCCTCGTGGACAAGCGCGTCTTCCCGGCCATCGACATCAACCGTTCGGGCACCCGCAAGGAAGAGCTGATCGTCAACGCCGACGAGCTGAAGTACATCTACCTGCTGCGCAAGGTGCTGGCCGACATGAACGTCGTCGAGGCGATGGAACTGCTCCGCAACCGCCTGGAGCGCACCAAGACCAACGCCGAGTTCCTGCTGTCGATGAACCTGTCGTAGTACTGACGGATTGCGGCACAGAGGGCTGCCACAGGGGCGGCTTGCGAGCTGCCCCTGTTCATGCTCAGGCAGGCGAAATCCACGTTGCTGTTTGACGCTGTTGCCGAACGTTGTCGAGGCATAGCCATGGTACGCGTTTTCCTCTTGTGACGCGTCGTTAGGAGGGACCGGAATGTCCGGCTGATGGGCCTGCAATCTTGTGGGGGCGATGAGATGGTTGCTTCGTCGGGCAACGTTGTGACGCCATGGCACAGAAGCCCTCTGGGGTATGGCGTGGCGGCAGTTCTGGCGGCCATTCTGGTTGCCATCGACCAGCCATGGCAGGGCTACTGGTCGCGAGGGCTTCTCCGTGACATAGCGGTAGTCGCTACTTATGCCGGATTGCTGCTGGGGGTTCTGTTGGCCTGTCTTTCGCGGAACCGATGGGTCCGTTGGACTGCCTGTCTGATCCTGAGCGCAACGCTCATCTGGCATGTCGGCTACTACCGGGTCACCCACGAGCGGTTTTCATTCAATGGGGCCATGCTTGTACTGAACAACATCGAGACTGCCAGCCAGGCGACTGCGACATACTGGTTGGTGTTTCTCCCGTTGCTGGTGATCGTGCCGGCGGTCTTCGGTGCTTTTGAACTGGTGGCCCGGCGTCTCATCGCATTCCGTGCGAGATGGTCGCTGCTTGTGGTGCCCATGGTGGCGTGCATGGGCTTCATCATGTGGCACACGGCGGGTCGAATCGAGGCATTTCCGACGCCGTTTCGCGTTCCGGGGCTTCTCATCTATTGTATGACGGTCGGCAGCCACGGACCTCCCGATGCTCCGTATATTCCTGCGACAGGGCGGCCCATGGTGTCGCACATTGTGCTTGTCATCGACGAAAGCGTCAAAGCGACACACCTGTCGGTTAATGGATACGAACGGCCAACCACACCTTTTCTGGTCACGAGAATGGACCGCCTTTGTACCCTGGGCATCGCCAGCGCCGCAGGGAACTCCAGCTACACCAGTCAGGCAGTGCTCTTCAACGGGGGCACTCTGGCCAACTTGGTTGACGGCACCGTCGTGCTCTTCCGGAAGCCGTCAATTGCGGCATACGCCGTTTCGGCCAAGTTCCGCTTTGGCTTCTTCGATGGGCAGAGCTACCAGCGATTGATCGCCAGCGCGCGACACGCCCTGCCTGTGGAAGACTTTCTCTATGTATCCGCTGGCAAGGAGGCGATGCAGCCCCGCGAAATGTGGGATGCATGGCTCGCGGATCGCATTGCCGGGTGGGTTGCCGACAACGAATGCACTGTGACCTATGTGGCCAAGCAGGGGGCTCATTTCCCCTACGAAATGACCTATCCACAGGATCGCAAACCATTTGCCCCGACGGTCAATGGCTACGCCTGGTCCGACGACGAGGCCGCCAACCGAAACAGTTACGACAATGCAGTGACCTGGGCGTGTGATGGATTCCTGGGAGCGTTGCTGCCGGCCCTGGAGCGACTCGGCACCGATGTGGTGGTGGTCTACACCTCGGACCATGGCCAGGCTCTGCCGGGCACGGTTCCGGGAAGCCGGCAGACGCACTGCAATCCGTCCCTGCCGCCGGACTCCGCCGAAGTGCCGTTGTTGCTATGGGGCAGTGGTCGAGGACAAGACGTCGTCCGACGCATTCAGGCGAACACGTCCCTTGTGGACAATGCCAGCCACTTCGAGATCTTTCCGACATTGCTCACCCTGATGGGGTATGACAAGGATGAGGTTCTGCGACTCTACGGTCCCGGGCTTTTTGACCAATTGCCTGCCGGCCGGAAGCGATTCTACTTGGGAGGGGTGGTCGAGGTCCGCCTCCGGAGCAAACAGGTGGAGTTCAATCCCAGACAACTGCGAGACCGGTCGCTTTGCGGTCGATGACACGAACCATCACATCCGTTGGCCAACGGGCCTGGCCGCTAATCCTTGGGGCGAACCGTCTTGTGGCGGCTCGCCCCCGTGTGTTTTTGCATGCAGCGGATTGTTGCGGCGCCCGGTGCTGGACGCGGCGCGCCGGGCCGGCCGTCGGGGCGGCTAGTGAGCCGCCCTGGTCACTCAGCCGCCGAGGTTCGCGATCAGGTCGCCGAGGACCTGTTGGACGCTCTCCTCTTCGGGGGTCAGGGTGCCGACCAGATGCGTGTTGCCGACGGCCTGGAAGGCGATGCTGTTGGCCAGCGGGGCGGCGGCTGTGGCCAGGGCGCCCTTGAGGGTGGCCTCGGCTGCCTCGGCGCCTGCCGACGCGTAGCGGATCGCGAAGATCGTGTTCATCCGTCCGTCGGCCTCGTAGGTGGCCACGGCCATCTGGCCGCTGCCGAGCACGGCCGGCGTCAGCAACTCGCCCGCCGGGCCCAGTTGTCCCTTGATGCGGTCCATCGCCAGGCGACCCGTCACGAACAGTTCGCTTCCGGGCACCATGTGACCCGTCGGCAGGTCGCGGACCAGGGCCGGCTTCAGCGCGCCGCTGAAGATGTTCTGGGCCACCAGGTCGGCCACGGGCTTGACTCCCGGCACGGTCGCGCCGCGGTGGTCCACCGTGACGATGTAGCGGCCCTTGACGAACACGATCTTCGAGGCGTTCGCGACGGCCGGCGCGCCGGCGGCTCCGGCGACGCCGACGGTGTCGAACTGTTTGCCGGCCAGCCAGTTGCCCGACAGGGGCTTGCCCTGGGCGACCACCGAGTAGGCCGCAAAGGCGGCATCGCCGTCGTTCATCTCGTGAATGGCCACGACGAGCGTCTGCGGCGAATCGGGCTGCTTGTACTTGCGGGCGACCGACATCTTGTAGCCGCACTCCTGGAACAGGGCGGCATCGGCGGCGCCGACATCGCTGGCGGCGACATCGACGAGGCCGGTCGGATCGGCGGCAACGCGGGTGACGTCGGCGTAGTGCTGGGCGCGGCCGTCGAATTTCCATGGCGGCATGGCCAGCAGCCGCGGCAGCAGCCGGTCGATTTCGGCGTAGGGGCCGGTCGGCTCGGCGTTGGGGTCTTCCTCGGGCGGCGAGGACTTGCACCCGCCGATGCCCGCGGCCGCCAGGGCCGCCAATGCAATTGCCCACACCGTCAACCACGCCGATCGCCTGCTCATGGCTCTCTCCCGATCTCCAGGGGGTCTCCTGCGGACAGGTCATCCACCGCAACCCGCATTATAGTTGGCGCGGTGTGAACGGCAAGCAGTTTCTGGCACGGCGGCGACACAGGCGGGGTGGGGGAGATTCCGGCACATGTGGCGGCTTCCTGGCTGGAGCACGCGGGTCGGGTCCACAGGCGGTTGCGGCCGAATCGCCCGGAGCGGCCGAGCAGACGTGCCGCCGGGCCAGATTCATGGAATCCGGCGTCCCAGCCGCTCACGAACCGCTCGCAGGTCCGCGGCGGTCACCGCTCCCGACCGGTCCACGTCCAGCCAGGGCTCTCTCCATCCTTCGACCACCGCTCGGCGTACCGTCAGGATATCCGCGGCCGTGACCTCTCCCGAGGCGTTGACGTCGCCCTCCAGCAGGACGATGCGCACTCCCGCATCGCCACCGAGGGGCCTGCCGGTGGCCGACTTCAGGCTGTCCGTCAGCGACAGCGTGTACGCGTCGCCGTCGGGCGGCGAGGAACTCAGTCGAACCACCAGTTGCCGTCCCGCGGCGTCCCAGGAGACTTCGGCCACCAGGTCCGACATATCACCGTTGACCCGGCCCGTGATCGAGACGCAGTCCGTGTCCACCGAGGCTGGGGCGACCGTCGTCGGCAGCACCACGGCAAACCTTGTCAGCCCACCGACCTGGAACACCGTTGCACCGTCCCGCAGGACGGTGCAACGGGTTCCCTCACTGACCACGAAGCGTGCTCTTCACTCATCCGGCGGTGCATCCGGCACGTCGCGACGACCGTCGCCGTTGAAATCGCCGAGTTCGTAGGCAAGCGGGTTGACGGTTGAACCCATGTTGCCGCCACTGCTGCCGCTGCCCAGGGCGGGGCTGGCGGCACCCGGCGTGAAGTCGCGCGTGACGGTCGTCGCGCTGCCCCAGTTGGCCACGAACCAGGCATTCGGCTGGGCCTTGGAATTGCGGACGAACGTGCTGTCGCCGGGCGAGATGTCGATGTAATCGGCCCCTACGCCCACAATGGCATGCAGGTTCCCGTCGAAGTTGATCTCCACGTTGTCGCCGACCGAGAAGCCTGTGGTGGTCATGAAGATGCGGGTCGCCGTGGGCTTCACGTCGCGGGACAACCTTCGGAACAGCACGGGAGTGTTGGTCAGCAGAAGCTCGCTATTGTAGCTGTGGGCATCCTGGCCGCTGGCGTTCAGGTAATCGTCCCAGGTCCACGAGTACGCCTGGCCCCAGAGCACCGGCGAGGCTGTGGTCTCGCGCCTGTAGTAGGCGTTGTAGTCGGCCGTGTAGTATGGCTTGTTGGCGTCATTGACGTTCAGGCAGCGCCCCGTATGAAGTGTGTCTGCGACGTTGTCGAAGAACGCGCCCGTCTGCGGCAATCCGGCCTTGTGATTCCAGCTCATCGGCTGGTAGCCGACGCCAATGACCGTGTTGTGGTGCGCCTCGACCTCCAGGCTGCCCAGGATCAGACTGCTGTCGCACGAGCCAAAGGCGATGTTGTTCAGCAGGACGACCTTGCGGCACTGCTCGCTCATCAGGTTCTGCGAAGCGCCCACCAGATAGCAACTGTCAATTGTCAGTTGATCGAGGTTTCCGAACGTCTGGATGCTGTCCGGATGGTTGGTCCCCAACTGGTGGTGGACATAGCTGTGGGCCACCACGTGATTCAGCACCGCCGGCTTGTCTGTTCCTTTGCCCTGGCATCGAATCCCGTCCTCCCAGTTGTGAGACACCTCGCAATACCGGACCGAGCTGTTGTCGCCGCTCAGCGTAATCCCCATCCTGTTGCCCGTCACAAGGCACTTGCTGATGTGCGTGTCGCTGCCGGTGAAGGCAAGCCCGGTCTGGGCATTGTCCCTGACCACGCAGTTGCGCACCACGTAGCCTGCGCCTGTCGGGCTGTAGCCGATCCCGGCGCCCTGGACGTGCCGCACCTCCAGGTTGTCAAACGTCCAGTGGTTGTTGGCCGTGTTGAACTTGATGCCGTAGGTGCGATGGTCGGCCTCCACCACGTAGCTGTCGGGTGTGCCGCCGCCGGCCGGCCAGCAGAACACGCGGTACGTTGTCTCGTCGACCTTCTCCACGGCCCACTGTCCGGCGCCGCTGATGAACTCGACCTTGTGCTGGAAGAAGTAGAGGTCACTCGTGACGCAGGAGGTGCTCTTGGCCGGCGTGAAGGTGATTGTGCCGGTGGCGGGGTCAAACCCTGTGACCGTGCGCGAGTAACTCATGCCCACCCCGCCCCGGTACACCAGATTGGCGCCCAGCCAGTACCCGGCCGCCTGCTGAGTCAGATGCACCGTGTCCTGGAACGTGGTTGTCGTGCCGGTGGCCGTCGGAGACCAGAGCTCATTCTCAGGCGAACTGGCGATGGTCAACGCCACGTCATCCTGGATGAGCATGGACGGCTGCCAGTCAATGTCCTTGCAGTAGATGCTGGCCCAGTTCGGATTGTTGCGGGCGGTCTGCTGCGTGCACTGCGTCCAGCCCGTCAACACGTCCGCGCCGGTCAGCACGACCTTCTCGAAAGGGGCGCCCATGAGGGTGATGCGACCGGCGTCGTCCTGTCCGGGACGGTTGATGTTCAGACCCTCGCGGTAGACGCCGCCCTTGACCATGATCGCCTGGCCGCTGCCGGAGGCAGCCGCCGTCACCGACTTGCCGATCGTCTTGAACGGCAGCGCGGCGGTGCCTGGATTCGTGTCGCTCGCGCCGGGATTGTTTGTGTCGACGTAGAAGTCGATCTTCGGCGTCACCCAGTAGCGCACGACCGTCCAGCCTGTGCCGCCGCTGTTGTCCACCACGCACAGGCCGATGTCGTGCAACCCGACGGGCAGCGAGGCGTTCACCGACGATCCGCTGCCGATCGGTTCGCCGTCGTAGTCGAACCAGTGGTACTCCACGACGGTTCCGTCGCTGTCGGATGAGGCGGCGCCATTGAGGGTGACGCTCGCCAGGCCGTCGTCGTCGGCATCCTCCACACTCTGGTCCTGGCCGGCATTGGCCACGGGCGGCTTGTTGACGACGATGGTCACCGTGTCGTCATCGGTTCCGGACTGGTCGTTGGCCACCACCAGGGCAATCACATGAGTGCCTGTCGGCAGCACCACCTGCGGCGCAACACCGGTCGCGATCTGCGTGCTGGCGATGCTCCAGGCATAGCTGACAATCGTGCCGCCCTCGTCGTGCGAGCCGGAGCCGTCAAGCGTCACCGTTTCCTCATCATCGCCGTCATCGTCATGGACTGTCTGATCCTCCCCGGCATCGGCTTCCGGAATGTTGCTGACGGGAATGACCACCTGAAGCGCCTTGCCGTCGTTACTGACCTGGACCGTCCAGCCGGAGCCGGCAGGGACCACCAGGACGATGTCGTCGAGGCTGCCGGTCCAGGCACTCGTGAGCCGCACCAGGTCGTACGTTCCGGCGGCCACGTCGCCGGCCGTCAGCCCGTCGAGCACGCCCAGCTCGATGGTCGGGTTCGCGCCGTCGGTGGTCCCCAGGACGAACGTGTCGGCATCAATCGGCGTGACGCCGGTCGCGCCGAAGTTGAAGGTGAGCGTATGATAGAGTTGCAGGCTGTTGACGACCTCGATCGTCCTGGTGATGCCTTGGACGGTCCAGAGACCGTTGACCTCGAACCGGCCGCTGCCGCAGTTGGCGCTGGTCAGCGTGGCGCCTGCATTGCCGACCAGCAGGCCGGAGAACGTCGCGTGACCGCCGGAGATCACATACTGGGCTTGTACGTTGGTTTTCTGAGTGCCGCCGTGGCCGACAGTGAACGTGTTGGAAGCATTCATGAAGCCGCCGGTCTGGTTGACGTAGAGCCGCGAGTCGTTCTGGTTGGCATAGGCTCTCACCAGGTTGAGGGTGCCGCCACTGACGTTCAGGCGGCTTTCGCCCTCGACGCCCCCGGATACGCAACCGTTGAAGATCAGCGTGTTGTCGGTGGTGGCGGTGCCTCCGTCCACATGGAGGGTGCCGAGGGTGCCTGCGCCGCCCAGGAAGTTGTTCTGGCCGCGGAAGTCCCATGTGCCTTGGACCGTCACCAGGCCGCCACCGTAGATCTTGACCACGACGCCTCCATCGGTGGCGCTGCCGGCAGGCGTAATGAGGACATTGTCGGTGATGTCGCCTCCCAGAGTCTGTCCAGTGGTGTCGATAGTCCGGTCATAGACAATGTCCGCCACGGCGTTTGCGGCGGGCGCCAGGATGACGGCCAGGGCCGCCAGAACCATGAAACTCAACCTGTACTGTCTCATTGATGGGTTCCTTTCCGAATTGTTCAAGTGACGTGGGACACGCTGCTGCGTGACGACACACTCGCCCAAAGACAGCCCATGATCGTCGGCGTTGCTGTGAGACCCCCGTGGTCCTCACACAGAACCGACCGCGGGTGGACAGACGCAGAAGAAGTGACGCCTGGGGGCAGATCGGCGCGATCGGTTCCATCCGAAGGGCGCAGGCATCCAACGGCCCGCCCTCGCGCATCAGCACAGACCGCCCGGGCTCCGGATGAGGCGAAATGCCGGCCCCAGCCCCGAAGGGATCAAGCGGTTGATCATCGTCCGTTTAGACTATACACCGAAAAGAGGGGTTGTCAAGTGACTTCTTCCTCGGCTTCGGCTGCCGCACCTGTTTAAGGCAGGGCCCAGGGGGTGAAAGGCTGGGGAAGAGAGGGGGGCATGTCTCGCGGACCGTCGCGGGTTCCGGGCAGTCGTCCTGCCAAAGAGGGCGGCGGGCGGGGTCGGGCTTCTGCCAAAATGGCAGGGGGAATCCGGGGCGCCGATCTGTCTGGCGGCCGCGAGGACGGGCGCAAGAGCATTGAAAAGGGGGATTTGCTGCTTTGGGGGCGGGTCGTGGTTCGGTGTGGCACGCACTTTGCAAAGGACCTGGCATTCAGACCGCTCACCGTTTGCGCCTTGCGGGCGAGGGGCGGCCGTGGTACAAGGATGGTTTCCGGCCGTGAGTGAGGGCTCCGCCAGGGGCCGTGGGGCCGGAAACGTGGGCATCAACCGAGTGTTCCAGAGAAAGGGAGGATGCAGCAGCCATGGCACCTAAGATGTTGGCGTTCGACAGCGAGGCCCGTGCGGCCCTGATGCGCGGGGTCACGAAGCTTGCCGACGCGGTCAAGAGCACGCTGGGGCCGCGGGGGCGCAACGCCATCCTCGACAAAGGATGGGGAGCCCCGACCGTGACCAAGGACGGCGTCTCGGTGGCCGAAGAAATCGAGCTGAAGGACAAGTACGAGAACATGGGCGCGCAGCTCGTGAAGCAGGCCGCCTCGAAGACCAGCGACGTGGCCGGCGACGGCACCACGACGGCGACGGTCCTGACGGAGGCGATCTTCCGCGAGGCGCTGAAGAACATCACGGCCGGCGCCAGCGCCATGGCGCTGAATCGCGGCATTCAGAAGGCCGTGGACACGGTGGTTGACGAGTTGGCCAAGCTGGCCAAGCCGATCAACATGAACTCCGACCAGGAGATCGTTCAGATCGGTACGGTCAGCGCCAACGGCGACAAGGAGGTCGGCAAGCAGTTGGCTGACGCCCTGAAGAAGGTGGGCAAAGACGGCGTCATCACGATCGAAGAGGGCAAGGGCACCGAAACGACCGTCGAGGTCGTCGAGGGCATGCAGTTCGACCGCGGGTACCTGTCGCCGCACTTCGTCACGGACCAGGACCGCATGGAATGCGTGTTCGAGAACTGCCTGATCCTGATCCACGAAGAGAAGATTTCCAACGCCAAGAACCTGGTGCCGCTGCTGGAGCAGACGTCGAAGGCGGGCAAGCCGCTGGTGATCGTGGCCGAAGACGTGGACGGCGAGGCCCTGGCGACGCTGGTGGTGAACAAGCTTCGCGGGACGATCCAGGTGTGTGCGGTGAAGGCGCCGGGCTACGGCGACCGCCGCAAGGCCATGCTCCAGGACGTCGCGATTCTGACGGGCGCCGAGCCGGTCTTCAAGGACCTCGGCACGAAGCTGGAGAACCTGAAGATGTCGGCGCTGGGCGTGGCGAAGAAAGTGGTGATCGACGCCGACAACACGACGATCCTGGAAGGCGCCGGCGACACGAAGGCGATCCAGGGGCGCATCGAGCAGATTCGCCGGGAAATCGACGCGACGACGAGCGACTACGACCGCGAGAAGCTCCAGGAGCGTCTGGCGAAGCTGGCCGGCGGCGTGGCGGAGATCAACGTCGGCGCGATGACCGAGAGCGAGATGAAGGCTCGCAAGGCCCTGATCGAAGATGCGCTGCACGCGACCCGCGCAGCCGTGGCCGAGGGCATCGTCCCGGGCGGCGGCGTGGCGTTGTTGCGGTGCCTGCCGGCGCTGGACGGCCTGAAGCTCAAGGGCGACGAGGCCACGGGCGTGGCGATCGTGCGTCGGGCGCTGGAAGAGCCGATTCGGCAGATCGTCGAGAACGCCGGCTACGAGGGCGCGGTGGTGGCCCAGAAGGTGCTGGAGGGCAAGGGCGCGTTCGGGTTCAACGCCGACACGGGCCAGTACGGCGACATGCTGAAGATGGGGATCGTGGACCCGGCGAAGGTGACGCGGTCGGCGCTTCAGAATGCGGCGAGCGTGGCGGGTCTGCTGCTGACGACGGACGCCTGCATCGCCGAGAAGCCGCAGCCGAAGCAGCCTCCGATGCCTCCGGGCGGCGGGATGGGCGGCATGGGCGGCGGCATGGGTGGCATGGGCGGCATGGGCGGCATGGGTATGGGTGGTATGGGCGGCATGGGCGGCATGATGTGATCGTCGCGTGTGCGGCGAACGACTGAGGATACGAGGAACCTTCAAGGGTCAGAGTAATAAAGGAAGAGAACCATGGCACTGAAACCGTTGGAAGATCGCGTGGTGGTGGAACCGGCCGAGGCGGAAGAGAAGACGGCGGGCGGGATTGTGCTTCCGGACACGGCGAAGGAGCGTCCGCAGCGTGGGAAGGTCATTTCCGTGGGTCCGGGGAAGCTTCTGGACAATGGCGAGCGTGCGTCGATGTGCGTGGCCAAGGGCGATCAGGTGCTGTACGCGAAGTACGGCGGCACGGAGATCAGCGTTGACGGCAAGGATCTGGTGATCCTTCGTGAGTCGGACATTCTGGCGAAACTCGAGAAGTAGACCCACGAGAGGGCGGAGACTATAACGATGGCTAAGCAAATACTCTACGCGGACGAAGCGCGACAGAAGATCGCCAAGGGCATCTCGACGCTGGCGGCGGCCGTGAAGGCCACGCTCGGTCCGACGGGCAACAACGTGATCCTTCACCGCAGCTACGGCGGGCCGAAGGTGACCAAGGACGGCGTCTCGGTGAGCAAGGAGATCGAGCTGCCGGACAAGTTCGAGAACATGGGCGCGAAGATGGTCAACCAGGTGGCGTCGAAGACGAGCGACATCGCCGGGGACGGGACCACGACGGCGACGATTCTGGCCGAGGCGATCTTCATGGAAGGTTTGAAGAACGTGACGGCCGGGGCGAATCCGATGTCGCTTCAGCGCGGGATCGACGCGGCGGTGGCGGCGGCTGTGGCGCAGATCGCCAAGCAGAGCCGCAAGATCAAGGGCCGCGAGGACATCGCCAAGGTGGCGACGGTCAGCGCGAACAACGATCCGGAGATCGGCAAGCTGATGGCCGACGCGATGGAGCGTGTCGGGCAGGACGGCGTGATCGAGGTCGAGGAAGGCAAGAGCCTGGAGACGACGCTCGAGTTCACCGAAGGCATGGAGTTCGACCGCGGGTACATCAGCCCGTACTTCATGACGAATCCGCAGACGCTGAAGGCAGAGCTGGAAGACTGCCTGGTGCTGCTGCACGAGAAGAAGGTGTCGAACCTGAAGGAGTTCGTGCCGCTGCTGGAGCGTGTGCTGTCGGTGGGCAAGCCGCTGCTGATCGTGTCGGAGGACGTCGAGGGCGAGGCCCTGGCGGCGCTGGTGATCAACAAGCTGCGCGGGGCGTTGAAGGTGTGCGCCGTCAAGGCGCCGGGCTTCGGCGACCGCCGCAAGGCGATGCTCCAGGACATTGCGATCCTGACGGGCGGGAAGGTGATCAGCGAGGACCTGGGCCTGAAGCTGGACAGCGTGGACCTGAACATGCTGGGCCGGGCGAAGCGGATCACCGTGAGCAAAGACGCGACGACGATTGTCGAGGGCGCGGGCAAGAAGAGCGACCTGAAGGCCCGGATCGAGCAGATTCGTCAGCAGATCGAGACGACGACGAGTGACTACGACCGCGAGAAGCTTCAGGAACGTCTGGCGAAGTTGACCGGCGGCGTGGCGGTGATTCAGGTCGGCGGCGCGACCGAGGCGGAGGTGAAGGAGAAGAAAGCGCGTGTGGAAGACGCGTTGCACGCGACCCGCGCGGCGGTGGAAGAGGGCGTGGTGCCGGGCGGCGGCGTGGTCTGCCTGCGGGCGATTGACGCCGTGAAGGCGGCCCGCGAGAAGGCCGAAGGCGACGAGCGGATCGGGTACGACATTGTGGCCCGGTCGCTCGAGGTGCCGCTTCGGACGATTGCGGCCAACGGGGGCCTGGACGGCGGCGTGGTGGTCGAGAAGGTCCGCGGCATGAAGGCGGCCGAAGGGTACAACGCGCTGACGGGCGTGTACGGCGACATGCTGGAGATGGGCATCATCGATCCGGCCAAGGTGACGCGGACGGCGCTTCAGAATGCCGCGAGCATCGCGGGGCTGGTGCTGACGACGAACGTCGTGGTGACCGATCTGCCCGAGAGCGACGAGGACGACGACGAGGGCGGCGAGGACTGAGGTCCGCGCGCCGGGCCGGAGTGTGCCTTCGGAGGCATGAACCGCACACTTCCTTGCCGTCTGTGACACCGGAGGCGGTGTGTCCCGCAGTCGTCTGGTCCGCAAAGGGGCAGGGCCAGGATGGCCCTGCCACGCACGGGCAAGATGCCCGTGCCACGGCACATTGACGCGACAAGAGGCGGGCCAGGCGGCGCAAGACTCGTCTGGCCCGCAGACTTCTCAGTGGATGAAGTGTTCGGGCGGGCCTGGGGGTCCGTTCGTGTGAAGGGCGCCGTGCGATGAGCGACGAGTTTGACTATTACGAGGTGCTGGGCGTTGACCGCAATGCGTCGGTTGACGACATCAAGCGCGCCTATCGCAAGCGGGCGATGCAGTACCATCCAGACCGGAATCCGGGCAATGCCGAGGCGGAGAAGAGGTTCAAGCAGTGCGCCGAGGCGTATGAGGTGCTGGGCGACGCGGAGAAGAAGTCGCGGTACGACCAGTACGGCCGCGCGGGGCTTCGCGGGTCGCCGATGCACGATTTCTCGCACGCCGACGCCGGGGACATCTTCGACATGTTCCGCGACGTGTTCGGCATGGGGGATCTGTTTGGATTCGGCGAGGGTCAGCACAGCCGCGGCCCGGCCCGGGGGCAGAGCCTGCGGGCGATGGTGCAAATCCGGCTTCGCGAGGTGGCCACGGGGGCGACGCGGACGCTGGAGGTCAAGCGGCTGGAACTGTGCAGCACGTGCGGCGGCAGCGGCGCGAAGGCCGGCACGAAGCCGGTGCAGTGCAAGATGTGCGGCGGGCAGGGCAAGGTGCAGCGTGGGGGCGGGTTCTTCCGCATGATCACGGAGTGTCCGCAGTGTGGGGGGCGCGGCACGGTGATCGCGGATCCGTGCCCGGACTGCCGCGGTCACGGACGGCGGCCGCAGCGCAAGACCATTGAAGTGAGCATTCCGCCGGGGATTCACAGCGGTCAGCAGATTCGCCTGTCGGGCCAGGGCGACGCCGGAGAGCCGGGCGGTCCGCGGGGCGACCTGTTCGTGGTGATCGACGTGGCCGATGACCCGATGTTCGAGCGCGACGGGAACAACCTGTTCTGCCGCGTGCCGATCGGGTTCGCGCAGGCGGCCCTGGGCGGGGACGTCGAGGTGCCGACGCTGACGGGGCCTTACACGCTGACGCTCTCGGCGGGGACGCAGTCGGGCGAGGTGATCCGCCTGTCGGGCAAGGGGTTGCCCGACCTGCACGGGCATCGCAGCGGGGATATCCTGGTGCAGGTGATCGTGGAGGTGCCGCGCAAGCTGACGTCCCGTCAGAAGGAGTTGCTGCGCGAGTATGCCGAGAGCGAGGGCAAATCGGTGTTGCCCGAACGAAAAGGTTTTCTGGAACGGCTGGCGAAGTACTTCGCCAACGGGGGTAAGCAGTGAGCCAGGACGAGAGCGAGATGAAGCGGGACCCACAGGCGGATGAACCGTCGGGGTGCGAGTCGCCAGCGGCCGAGGGGGCTGCGCCCGGCGGCGCCGGCGACGAGGCGGAGGCCTTGCGCAAGGCGCTCGACGAGCAGCGGGAGCAGGTGGACCTGTTGCGTCGTGCGCTGGCCGACATGGACAACCGTCGCAAGCGCATCGAGCGGCAGATGGAGCAGACGGACCGGTATGCGATGCAGGGCATCGCGCTGGATATTCTGCCGGTGATTGATAACTTCGAGCGGGCGCTGAGCGCGGCCGAAGAGGCGCGCGACTTCGACGGGCTGCACGACGGGTTGAAGCTCGTGCATGACCAGTTGATCGCCGCGCTGCGGAAGCACCACGTGACGCGGATCGATGCCCTGGGCAAATCGTTCGACCCGAACCACCACGAGGCGGTCGGCCAGATGGACTCGGCCGAGCACCCGGACAGAACGGTGATCGACGTGCACGAGGAAGGGTACCAGTTGCACGACCGCGTGATCCGTCCGAGCCGCGTGATCGTGTCGCGGCATTCGGGGCCGAAGGCCGGCAACGGTCAGGGCGGCCAGGCGGCGACGGAGCAGGAGTTGTCGGACTGAGGTCAGGACGAGGTGTGCTATGCCGACGTACGAGTACGAGTGCCAGGCGTGCGGTCACCGGCTGGAGGAGTTCCAGTCGATGACGGCCAAGCCGTTGACGACGTGCCCGGAGTGCAAGAAGCGGAAGCTCAAGCGGCTCATCGGTACCGGGGCGGGGCTGATCTTTCGCGGGTCGGGGTTCTACATCACGGACTACCGGTCGGGCGAGTACAAGAAGCAGGCCAGCGCGGAGAAGTCGTCGTCCTCGGGCGGCGAATCGAAGTCCGAGAGCAAACCGTCGGGCGACGCCGCGAAGAAGCCGAAGGCGACGAAATCGGACTGACGACGATGAAATGGCGATGTCCCTATTGCCGGCAGGAAGTGGAGGTCCAGCGGCTGGAGGATCTGCCGTTCCTGCCGTTTTGTTGCGAACGGTGCAAGATGGCGGACCTTCACGGCTGGCTGAGCGGCCGGTATGTGATCTCGCGACCGATGGAGGAAGGGGACTTCGGCGACGCCTCTGCGGCTGAGCAGGAACCGCCGCCACCGGCCGCGCCGCTGCGCGGGGATCCGTCGGAGAACTGACTGGTTGCGCCTCTGGACAGGGGTTCGTGACCAGGCTTAGCTCCAGAGCGTGGCGCCGGGCGTTCCCTCGGCGTTCCATTTTCCTTGAAGGCGATGGTGGTCCCTCTATAATGTCGCGCAGGCGGTCGCGCGGGCTGCGCGGCGAGCATGTCGGGAGTGCCGGCCGGATTTCTCAATCGACAGGAGATCGACCATGGCGGATCACGAGACGGTCGTCCGCGGCATCCAGTGGGACCGGGTGTTGTCCGTGGGGCACCTGATGCGGACGTTCCGGATCGCTCTGTGGCCGCCGTCGAAGCTGGTGCTCTGTCTGGCTGCGCTGGTGGTCACGGTCGGTCTCGGCATCCTGCTGGACCAGGTCTTCAAGACCAACGTCTACGAGCAATCGTTCCGCGAGAACATGGTGGACGTGTACCGTGCGGCGACGGGGACCACGATCACTGAGCGGCCGGCCAAGGGACGCTCGGATCAGATGCTCAGCACGGAATACTACAAGCTCGGGCTGATGGGGGTAAGCACGGAGAACATGACCCGTCAGTTCAAGGAGAGATACGGCCAGAACGCGTATCTGTTTCACGTTGGCCCCGAGGAATCGACGAACATCCTGAACGAGTTATTCGGCGGCGGCCGGGGTTTCTGGTTCGGCCCGCTGGAGGCGATGCGTCATGTCTGTCGTCTGACGTGCCGGTACTGGGCGGAGGCGCCGTGGTTCGCGGTGATCAACTGGGCGGTGGCGCTGCTGGCCTGGGCGTTTTTTGGCGGCGCGGCGGCGAGGCTGTCGGCGGTCCAGTTCGCCACGGGCGTGCAGCCGTCGATCCGCGAGGCACTGGCCTTCACGTGCAAGCGGTACGTGTCGCTGGTGGCCAGTCCGCTGGCGCTGGTGATTGTCATTGCGATCATCGCCCTGGTGGTGTTCCTGCCAGCGGCGCTGGTGATGTGGATTCCCTGGGCTGGGGAACTGCTCGTCGGGCTGTTTTTCGTCCTGGCCCTGATTCTGGGCTTCATCCTGTCGCTGCTGGCGCTGTTCGCCGTGTCGAGTCTGGGGCTTCAGGCGCCGGCCATCGCCGTGGAGGGGCGCGACGCCTTCGACGCCATTTCGCGCGGCGTGAACTACGTCTTCGCAAGGCCGTGGCGGTACATCTTCTACACGCTCTTCAGCCTCGTGTACCTGTGCCTGTCGTTCGTGCTGGTGCGGGCCTTTGCGTACCTGGTGCTCAGGATTCCGTACACGGCGATCAAGGCGTTCTGTTTCGCCGACGGCCAGGAGGCCAAGCTCGGCCGCCTCTGGACGGAGCCGACCCTGTACCGGCTGTTTGCGATGCCCGAGGGGACCGGTGGCACGGAGTACGTCGGGGCGGTGCTGATCGGCGTCGCCGTCTGCGTGCTGCTGGGCCTGATGGTCTCGTTCCTGCCGAGCTTCGTCATCACGAGCCAGACGATCATCTACTTCCTGTTGCGGCGGATGGTGGACGAGAAGGACATCGACGAGGTGTACGTGCCCGAGGAGCACGACGTGAACGGCCTGGATCGGCTGGAGCGGATCGACGAGACGCAGGTGGAGCCCGAGCCGGCGACGGAGGCGTCCGCGGGCGGCGAGGACGATCAGACGACGTAGCGTGGCGCGTCGCGCAGATCATTCGGGGATTCATCGACGGACCGGTCATCGCGGGATGGCCGGTCCGTTCTGCTTGAATGATGTGGTAGAGTCAGTTCTCTTCGCCTTCTTCCTCGGCGGCGCGGATGCGGTCGCGGAGGAAGCGGGCGGTGTGGCTGGCCTGGCATCGGGCGACGTCGCGCACGGGGCCGGCGGCGACGACGCGGCCGCCCTCGTCGCCGCCCTCGGGGCCCATGTCGATGATCCAGTCGCTCTGGGTGATCAGGTCGAGGTTGTGCTCAATGACGAGCAGGGTGTGCCCGGCGTTGACGAGCCGCTGGAACACCTGGAGCAGGACGCGGACGTCGGCCATGTGGAGGCCCGTGGTCGGCTCGTCGAACAGGAGCAGGCAGGTCTTGTCCTTCTTCTGGGCTGCGAGGAACGAGGCGAGTTTGAGCCGCTGGGCCTCGCCGCCGGAGAGGGTGGCGGTGTTCTGCCCGAGGCGCAGGTACCCGAGGCCCACGTCCACGAGCGGCTGGAGCCGCGTGGCGATGCGCTCGTCGGTGGCGAAGAAGGCGATGGCCTCGGTGACGGTCATGTCGAGGATGTCGTTGATGTTCTTGTTGCGGTATCGGATGTCGAGGACTTTGCGCTGGAACTTCCTGCCGTTGCATTCGCTGCACACGACGGTGACGTCGGCCATGAAGTACATGTCGTAGGTGAGGGTGCCGACGCCCTTGCAGGTTTCGCAGCGTCCGCCGGCGACGTTGAAGGAGAAATCGCCGGCCTTGACTCCGGCGACGCGGGCTCGGGCGGTGGCGGCCAGGAGGCGGCGGATCTCGTCGTAGGCCTTGACGTAGGTGACGGCGTTGCTTCGGGTGCTGCGCCCGATGGGGCTCTGATCCACGAGGACGACGTCGTCGATCTGGTCCCAACCCTCGATGTCGGTGTGGCGGCCGACGTCCTGGGCGGCGGCACGGTCGATGTGTCGCTGCCAGGCGGGGTAGAGGATGTCGTTGACGAGGGTGCTCTTGCCGCTGCCGCTGACGCCGGTGATGCAGGTGAAGACGCCGAGGGGAATCTCGACGTCGATGCTCTTGAGGTTGTGCTCGGCGGCGCCGCGAATGGTGAGGAAGGTTCCTGGGCGTCGGTCGTAGGGGCTGATGGCGCGGTGTGCGTGGTGGCGCAGGGCGCGGCCGGTAGGGCTGCGATCCTGTCGCACGAGTTCGTCGAAGGTGCCCCGGAAGACGATTTCGCCGCCGGCCTCGCCGGCACCGGGCCCGAGGTCGATCACGTGCTGCGCGCCGCCAATGATCTCGGGGTCGTGTTCCACGACGACGACGGTGTTGCCCTTGTCGATCAGTTGCCGCAGGATCTCCAGCAGGCGGCGGCTGTCGCGCGGGTGGAGTCCGACGGTGGGCTCGTCGAGGACGTAGAGGGTGCTGGTGAGGCTGGAGCCGAGGGCCCCGGCGAGGTTGATGCGTTGGGACTCGCCGCCGGAGAGGGTTCGCGTCTGGCGGTCGAGCGTCAGGTACCCGAGGCCGACTTCGTCCAGGTAGCGGAGCCGGTTGCGGACCTCGCCGAGGAGGATGCGAGCCTTCTCGCCGGCCTCGCCGGAGAGCTGGACGCCGTCGAAGAAGGCGCGAAGGTCCTTGACGCACAAGGTGCAGACGTCGGCGATGGTCTTGCCGCCGACGCGGATGCAGAGGGCCTCGGGCCTGAGGCGCTGTCCGTGGCAGGTCGGGCACGTCGTGTAGCCGCGATAGCGGGCAATCATCACGCGGACGTGGACCTTGTAGCGTTTGGTTTCGAGCCACTCGAAGAAGCCCTTGACGCCGGGATACTCGTCGTCGCCGTCCCAGATGAGCTTGCGTGCGGCGGCGGAGAGATCCTTGTAGGGGGCGTCGGGATTGATGGCGTGGCGGCGGCAGGCCCGCTTCAGCTCGCGTCGCATGTCGTGGTAGGCCGGGGTGTTCCACGGGGCGACGGCCCCCTGGTTGATCGAGAGCATGGTGTCGGGCACGATTTTCGACTCGTCCAGCCCGCTGACGCGGCCGAACCCTTCGCAGGTCGGGCAGGCGCCCAGGGCGGAGTTGAAGCTGAACAGGTCGGGGTGCGGGTCGATGAACTCGCGGCCGCAGGACTCGCAGTTGAACCGTGTGTCGAAGAGCAGCGGCTCGGCGTCTTCGGGCCGGGCGGCGGCTCGCCCGCGGCCGAGCTTGAAGGCAGTTTCGAGGGCTTCGGCGGCGCGGGCATGGTCCTCCGGGCGGCACTCGAAGCGGTCTACGACCACCTCGAGCCGCAGGCGGCGAACGGAGGCCTCGTCGCCTTCGTTCTGAATGCCCAGGTCGTCCATGTGCACGTCTTCGAGGCGGCGGACGTCGTCGCCGAGGCGGATGCGCGTGAACCCGCCGCGCTGGAGCTCGGCCTTCAGGCTGGCGAAACTGCTCATGCCCTCCATGCCGACCTCGGCGGTGACGAGCACGCGGCGGCCGGTGGCCTGCTGGAACACCTGCTCAACGGCGCGTTCGACGGTGAACCGCTCGACGGGCTTGTTGCAGGCGGGGCAGATCGTCGTGCCGACGTTGGCGAACAGGAGCCGCAGATAGTCGTTGATCTCGGTGGCGGTGCCGATGGTGCTGCGAGCGTTCTTGACGCTGTTTCTCTGTTCCAGGGCGATGGCCGGGAGGATGCCGGTGATGCGGTCCACGTCGGGGCGGGCCATGCGTTCGAGGAACTGGCGGCTGTAGGCGCTCATGCTCTCGACGTATCGCATCTGGCCTTCGGCGTAGAGGGTGTCGAAGGCCAGGCTCGACTTGCCGGAGCCGCTGACGCCCGTGACCACGGTGAGCTGCCGGTGCGGAATGCGTGTGGAGATGTTCTTGAGGTTGTGGGTCCTGGCACCGACGATGTCGATGGTACGACCGCTGGCCGCCACGGCGCGGGCGGTCGCGACGGCCTCCGGGCTCCGGGCGGCAATGCTGCCCGAGGGGGCGGAGCAGGGGGCTTCCGGGGCTGCTGATGGGGCACGCTTGGCCTTGTCGGGCTTCATGTCGTCCTTCCAGACCGCCTGGGAATCCCCCACTTTACCATGCCGGAAACGCGGTGTCAATGTTGCGACATGCCACGACTTGTGTCTTGACCGTGACAGCGGCTTGTCGCTACGCTGGGGGCGTGCTGGCTGTCGTCTGATCGGTTCTCGGAGGGTGGGATGAAGTTCGCCACAGTCCATGGCCCCACGGTGTGGCTGTGCATGCTCGCCGCGGCGCTGGCGTTGGCGGCGGTGCCCGTTCTGGCCCAGGCGCCCGACGGCGCGCCGCCCGGTGGCCATGCCGAGACGGCGGTGGCCGAGCCGGTCTCCGCCGGTGTGCCCGGCAGCGACGAGGGGGCGTGGCCGTGGTGGGCATGGTCGCTGATCCTGTTCGGGTTCTGTTTCGTGGTTGGCATCCTGGCCGTGGTGGCGGGCGTTGGCGGCGGCGTGCTCTACGTGCCGCTGGTGGCGGGCTTCTTTCCATTTCACATTGATTTCGTGCGTGCCACGGGACTGCTCATCGCGCTGGGCGGCGCGCTGGCCGCCGGGCCGGGGTTGCTCAAGGCGCGGCTGGCGCATCTGCGGTTGGCGCTGCCGTGCGCCCTGATGGCGTCGCTGGGCGGCGTGGCGGGAGCGGTGGTGGGGCTGCGGATGGACCCGGCGGCGTTGCAGGTGGCCCTGGGGGCGTGCGTCCTGGCGGTGGTGCTGGTGATGGCATTGGCCAGGAACGTGGAGTTCCCGGAGGTGTCCCGTTCGGACCGCCTGGCGATGGGGCTGGGCCTGGGCGGCGTGTACTTCGAGGAGTCGCTGAGTCGGGACATTGTGTGGCGGGTCCGTCGCACGCCGCTGGGGCTGGCGCTGTTCGTGGTCGTGGGGTTCATCGCGGGCATGTTCGGCCTCGGGGCCGGGTGGGCGAGCGTGCCGGTGCTGAACCTGGTGATGGGCGTGCCGCTGAAGCTGGCGGCCGGCAGCAGCGTCTTCATGATCTCGATCAACAGCTCCGCGGCAGCGTGGGTCTACCTGAACAACGGCTGCTGGCTGCCGGTGATGGCGGTGCCGTCGATTCTCGGGTTGATGCTGGGCACGTCGCTGGGCGTGCGGCTGCTGGGGCGTTCGCGTCCGCGACGCGTCCGGTACGTGATTATCGCGGTGATGGTGTTTGCGGGGGTCCGTTCTCTGTTGCGAGGGCTGGGGGTGTGGGTATGAGCGATCATCCCGCTGGAAGCACGCAGGTGCCGCGCCCGTCGATGTCGCCGGAGGAGGCCCGCTATGCCGCCGTGTTGCGGTGGGGCGTCCGCGGGGCAATGGTGCTGCTCGTGGCGGTGGGCAGCGTGTACGGCCTGGGCGTGCTGCGGCCGGGGGTGTCGCCGGACGAGCTGCCGGCGTACTGGGGCCTCGGCGCCGCCGAGTATGTCGAGCGGACCGGCGCTCCCGTGGGATGGCAGTGGCTCGGGCGGTTGGGCGAGGGCGACGTGTTGACGGTGCTTCCGGCAATTCTGCTGGCGAGCCTGACGGCGACGAGTCTGGCCGCCGTGCTGCCGCAATTCGTCCGACGGCGCGAATACGTCCATGCGATCGTGATTGTGCTGCACGTGGTGCTGATCGTCGCTGCGGCGGCGGCCCTGTGAGCCGGCGTGTCGAAGATGGGCTCAGGCCTCGGCGCCGTGCGGGCCGGGCAGGAGGCCGGTCAGTTCGCTGAGGCAGGCGATGGTGGGAACGTCAGGGTGGAGGCCGAGTCCGAGCGGGTCTACCAGGACGGTCTGCATGCCGACCTCGCGAGCGCCGCGGACGTCGATGTCGTAGAGGTCGCCGACGTAGAGGGTTTCGCCGGGCGTCAGGCCGAGCCGGTCGAGCGGCACGAGGAACGCCGCGGCGTGGGGTTTGGCGTAGCCGAGGGTCTCGCTGGCGAAGACGCCGTCGAAGTGGTCCTTGAGGCCCATGAGCGAGAGGGTTCGGGGCAGGTCGGCCGACCAGTTGCTGATGACGGCCAGGCGGTAGCCTCGCTCTCGCAGATCGGCGAGCGTCTCGGCGGCGCCGACGGCGGGCACCAGGTGGCGGGCTTCGGGGTGGTCGAAGAGGACTTCGTCGAGGGCCAGCTCCAGTTGTCGCTCGGAGAGGCCAAATTCCTGGGCGAGGTAGGCGGCCAGGCCGCCGGTGCGGGCCTCGCGGTTCTCGGCCACGGCCACACGGTCGGCGGCCATGCGGCGGACGGCCTGCTCGTAGGCCCGGACGACGGCCACGAGGGCCATGGGCCGCCCGGTGCGTTTCATGGCGAGGCTGTAGAACTCGTACCACGGCAACGCCCCCTCCAGCAGGGTGTTGCCCACGTCGAAGATGATCGCTCGTATGGACCGCATGGTGTTCCCCGAGATCGCGCCGCAACGACGCACATGGGCAGGGTGGGTCCGCTGGACCCACGTGGAGTCTTGCCCCGCACGGCCCGCCCGTGGCGTGATGATAGGCGTGGGCAAGCGGTGATGCAAGGGGCGATCGGGGGCAGGCGCGTTCGCCGCAGCGGGGATCAGCGGCCGCGCGGGTCCGGAAAACCGGACAACCGCTGGGAAAATACGGCTGGGAAAATGGGCTTGCATGCCAGACAAAAATAAGGCATATTCGCGCGTGACGAGCTCATGTGCAGTGACAGACAGAAGCAGATCGAACAGGTGATTTATAGGAGGACATCGAGTGACTGTGCCATCTCCGGATCGACGCGTTGTGGCCGAGTTTCAGAAGAGACGTACGCGCCAGATATTCATCTCGCTGTCGGCCCTGGTACCGCTGGCCCTCATGATCGGGATGGGTGGTCTTGCCGAAGCTAAAGGAATCTCTGCCAACGTCACGGTGCCGGTGATGATCCTCTGCTTCGCGGCGATCATTGCGGTGCTGGTTCTTTCGTTCATCAACTGGCGATGCCCCGCATGCAACAGGTATCTGGGCAAGCGGTTCTTCGGTGTGAGATTCTGTGACAAGTGCGGGGCAAGGTTCGAGTAGATGCTGCCGCAAGGCGTGCAAGGGCATCTGCGGCGGCGGGGCTCAGCGGCCGCGTGGGTCCGGGGGATCCACCCTACCCACTGCCGCCTGCTCGCCTCGCCAACCACCTCGCCTCGCGAGCCAGGCAAGGAGGAGGCACTTACTCGCGTACATTAGTAGTGTGTATGTGGCGGCCCACACCACTTCACCTGTCCCTGCCCCCACCATTTCGCTCAGGAGACGGCCGATGGGCTTCGCCAGCAGAATAGTCTCGAAGAAGAACGCGAACCCAACACAAACGAAGACCCCCATGCCCGTGGCATACCTACAGATCCTTCGTGTTACCTGTACCATCGCAGACATTGCCCCCAACCCTGAAACAGATGACTTGGATGCACAGAGCACTCCGACAGCACACCCCGCGCGGGCCGGCAGCCCCACCCTATCCGCTGGCTCCGTCCAGTGTTATCTGTCCTTCCTGAAGAGATACCGCAGGAAGGACAGAATGCCGGCGAATCTGAAACGATCATCGACATAGTGCTGGATGACGTAGAACGCGAAGTAGTACGCCCGGGCGAAGGCCCAGACGGCAACCGCCAGGAGCAGCACGGTCTTCCAGGCGGGACGGTCCAGCACGATCAGGGCCGAGGCGAGAGCCCCCAGCAACAGGAGCAGGCCCGCCTTGAGGTACAGCACTCTGTGATTCCTGATGTCGCCCATAGGTTGCCCATGGTCGGCCGATGGCCGGGTAGGTCTTCTGTGCCACGGCGGGTCTTGCCCGCCGTGCGATACGTCACGTCGCTGTCACGAGTCCATGGGCCTCAGGTCCGGAGTGGCGATCGGCCAACTCCATGTCGGTCCGTGGATGCGATGAATTCTGAACGATTCCCCCGCGTCGGCACGGCGGGCAAGACCCGCCGTGGCACACTCACGGAGTCTCTCCTTGCACCGTCTCGGGCGGGGCAACGGCCCGGCCCTGGGCTGACTGTCAATTGTGGGATGATAAACATGGGCTGTCGGCGATGCAAGGAGGATCGGGTGTGGCCGCTGCGGCGGCCATGGCGGCTTGTGTCCGCGTGGGTCCGGGGGACCCACCCTACGTTGGCTGCATTCAGCCAGTCTACCGTCTACGCAAACAGGTTGCGGTCGAGGCGGCGGTACTGGATAGCTTCGCTCAGGTGGTGCATGGCGATGTCGGGGGCGTTGTCGAGGTCGGCGATGGTGCGGGCCAGGCGCAGCACTTTGTCGTGGGCGCGGGCCGAGAGGCCGAGTTCCTGCGTTGCCTGTTTCAACAGCGTCTCCGAGCGGTCGTCGAGCTTGCAGAGCTGCTTGACCTCGCGGTGGCTCATCGTGGCGTTGGTTCGAGCGGCCTGACCGTTGCCTCCGCGGCCGCTGAGGCGTTCGTGTTGCAGGGTCCGGGCGCGGACCACCTGGTCGCGCAGTTCGGCGCTGGAGGCGCCGTCGCGCGTGCTGCGCAGGTCGCGGTAGGCGACGGCGGGCACCTCGATGTGAATGTCGATGCGGTCGAGCAGGGGGCCGGAGATGCGGCCCATGTAGGCCTGAATCTGCCGCGGCGTGCATCGGCACTCGTGCCGCGGGTCGGTCAGGTAGCCGCACGGGCACGGATTCAGAGCGGCCACGAGCGAGATGCGTGCGGGAAAAGTCATGGAACTGTGGACGCGGGCGATGCTGACGAGTCCGTCTTCGAGCGGCTGGCGGAGGACTTCGAGGGTCTTCTTGTCGAACTCGGGCAACTCGTCGAGGAACAGGACGCCGTTGTGGGCGAGGGAGACCTCGCCAGGCGTGGGGACGCTGCCGCCGCCGACCAGGCCGGCGTGGGAAATCGTGTGGTGCGGTGATCGGAACGGCCGTGTGCCGAGGATGCTCTGGCCGGGTCTCATGAGTCCGACGGAACTGTAGATGCGCGTGGTCTCGAGGGACTCTTCGAGGGAGAGCTTGGGCAGAATGGTCGGTAGACGGCGGGCGAGCATGGTCTTTCCGGAGCCGGGGGGGCCGACCATGATGACGTTGTGGCCGCCTGCTGCGGCGACGGTGAGGGCGCGTTTGGCCGACTCCTGGCCGCGGACGTCGGCGAAGTCCAGATCGTAGCGGGACGATTCGTCGAAGATCGTGTCCAGGTCGATGGCGGTCGGCTCGATGGGAAGCTGGCCGGAGAGGAATCCGACGGCTTCGGTGAGGGAGCCGACGGGGATGACATCGAGGCCTGCGACGACGCCGGCCTCGTTGCCGTTGGCGGCCGGGACGATGAAGCCGCGGCGGCCGTCGGCCCGGACGGCCATGGCGGCGGCGAGGCACCCGCGGACGGGCCGGAGGGTGCCGTCGAGGGCCAGTTCGCCCGTGGCGGCAAAGTCGGCGAGGCGTTCGCTGTCGAGCTGGCCGCTGGCGGCGAGCATGCCCAGTGCGGTGGGCAGATCGAAGGCGGGGCCTTCCTTGCGGATGTCGCCGGGGGCGTAGTTGATGGTGATTCGGTCGCTGGGCCACTGGTAGCCGCTGTTGCGCAGGGCGGACTCGACGCGGTCTTTGGCTTCCTTGACGGCGGCATCGGGCAGTCCGACGGTGATGATCGAGGGCATGCCGTGTCGGATATCGACCTCGACGGTGGCCATGTAGCCTTCGATGCCGACGACCGAGGCGCTGGGAATCTTGGCAAGCATGATGGGCTCCCGCTGGGAATTAACGGGATGTGAATATAACCGGAGTATAGTCGGTTGAGCAAGCCGAAACACTGGGCAACCGTCAAGCGGATCGAAACGGTCGGTTTCCGCTTGCGGGGGGCAGGGATTCGGGTACAAGAAGGGGAGGCGGACCGGGCGGCGGTGCGGCGGGCGTGGCGTGTGGGGGCAGGAAGAGCACGGGAGGAACGATGGGAGACGTCAAGGAGACCCGGGCCGAGTTGTATATCGGCGTGGACGTGGGCGGGACGAACATTCAGGCGGCGCTGGTGCCGGAGTGCGGTCGGATCGTGGCTCGCGAGAAGCTGAGCACCCCGCGGTCGGGCAGCGGCGCCGACACGGTGGCGGCCATCGAGACGGCGATCAAGGCGGTGCTGTCGGAGCACGGTCTGAAGGCCGGGGACATCGAGGCGGTGGGGCTGGCGGTGCCGGGGGTGACGGATCCGACGGCAGGTCGGGTGATCGTCACGCCGAACCTGAACCTGACGGGGGTGGAGCTCGTCAAGCCGCTCGCGAAGCGGCTGGGCGTGCCCGTGGCCCTGGGTAACGACACGAACCTGGGCACGCTGGGCGAGCGGTGGCTGGGGGCGGGGCGGAAGGCGTCGAGCCTGTTCGGCATCTTCGTCGGCACGGGCATCGGCGGCGGCCTGGTGCGCAAGGACAAACTGTGGCGAGGCCACCGCGAGTCGGCCGGCGAGATCGGCCACACGGTGATCCAGTGTGGCGGTCCGAAGTGCGCGTGCGGCAACTTCGGGTGCCTGGAGGCGCTGGCCGGGCGATGGGCCATCGAGCGTGACATCCGCGACGCGGTGAAGGCTGGGCGTACCACGGTGCTGACGGAGCTGTTGAAGGGCAATCTGCGGCAGATTCGTGGCGGGGCGCTGGGGCAGGCCCTGGCCGCGGGCGACGCCCTGGTGACCGAGGTGCTGACGCGCGTCGGCGAGGTGCTGGGACAGGCGTGCATCACGGTGTTCCACATGGTGGACCCGGAGATGATCGTCCTGGGCGGGGGCGTGATGGAGGCGTGCGGCGATTTTCTGCTGCCGATCGTCCGCAAGGCGGTGCGGGAGCATCGTCTGCCGGGGGCCCGCGAGGGCGGGGAGGTGGTGTTGTCGCCGCTGGGCGACGATGCGGTGATCGTCGGCGCGGTGGCCCTGGCGCGGCAACTGGCGGGCTGCGACCCGTTTGACCCCGATTTTGTGGTGCTGCCGGTGTACGATCCGGTTCGCGAGTCGGGCGACGGCGAGATGACCGTGGGGGACGCGACGTGCCGCCGCGGCGCGATGATTCGCGTCAACGGGGACGTGAAGAAGTGGCAGTGGGAGCCGGCGGCCGGTGGCGGCGGCAAGGCGGCCACGATCGGCCCTGAGGACGTGGCGCGTGTGTGCAAGGGCGGTCCGCATGTGCTCTTCGTGGGGACGGGGCGCGACGGGGGCCTGGCTCTGAGCGAGGCGTCGCAGGCGTACCTTTCATGCCGGGGCATCGGCTGGGAAGCGCTGCCGACGCCCAAGGCGATCAAGGCCTACAACGGACACCTGGGCCACAAGGCGGCGCTGCTGCACTTGGGCTGATGCTGGAGCAGGAACCTCCCCAGAACGGTTTTCGGTTCTTATCGAGGGGCATGGCCGCGAGTGGCCATGGCACCTGCGGGCGGGTGCGTCTGTGGCGGCCGCACTCGCCGCAGCTGGGTTGATGCGGGGTCACGGGTCGGGTCGCTGCAAGGGACGGAAGCGGACGGTCGATTGCCTGGCGGCCTCGGCGGCGGCGACGGCGTCGGCGTAGAGTTTCTCCTGGGCTCGGAGAGGTTCGTCGTCCGCGGCGGCGAGACGCTGGTAGACGCCGTCGGCGTTCAGGCGTCGTGCCTTGACGTTGTCGGCCAGGAAGACGTGCAGCCAGTCGATGAGGCGTCGCTGCAATCGCGGGTCGGTCACGGGGAAGAGCAGTTCCAGGCGTCGGTCGAGGTTTCGCTCCATCCAGTCGGCGCTGCTGAGGTACACTTCGTCGCGTCCGCCGTTATTGAAGTAGAAGATGCGTGCATGTTCGAGGAACCGATCGACGATCGAGGTGACCTCGATGGTCTCGGAGAGTCCCTTGACGCCTGGGCGCAGGCAACAGATGCCTCGCACGTTGAGTCGCACGCGCACGCCGGCGGCGGCGGCGCGGTAGAGGGCCGCGATGATCTGGTGGTCCTGGAGGGAGTTGACCTTGGCCATGATAAGGCCTGGCCGCTCGGGCGAGGACGAGTGTATCTCGCGTTCGATCAGTTCGATGAACCGCCGCCGCAGGCCGGTGGGGGCGATGGTGAGCTTGGACCATCCGACGGTTTCGCTGTAGCCGGTGAGGAGATTGAAGAAGGCGGCGACGTCGGCGGCCATGTCTCGGTCGGCGGTCAACAGGCCGATGTCGCTGTAGAGCCGTGCGGTCCGGTCGTTGTAGTTGCCGGTGGCCAGGTGGACATAGCGTCGGATGCGTCCGCTTTCGCGTCGGACGATAAGCAGTGCCTTGCTGTGGGTCTTGAATCCGGCGATGCCGTAGATGACGTGGCAGCCGGCATCCTCCAGTCGTCGTGCCCATTGGACGTTGCGGGCCTCGTCGAAACGGGCCTTGAGCTCGACCAGGGCGACGACCTGTTTGCCGTTCTCGGCGGCACGCTGAAGGGCCTTGACGATGGGCGAATCGCCGCTGGTTCGGTAGAGGGTGACCTTGACGGCCATGACGCCGGGGTCGTCGGCGGCCTGCTCGACGAGTCGGACGACCGGGTCGAAGCTCTCGTAGGGATGAAAGAGCAGGGCGTCGCGGTCGCGCAGGGCGGCGAAGAGGTCGTCTTCACCGATGAGGTCTCGCGGCGGCTGGGGCGGCCAGTCGGGGTTTCGCAGCGGATCGAAACCCTCGCGGTTGACGATTTCCCAGAGGGCGGTGGCGTCGAGGAGCCCGTTGATCTCGTACACGTCCTCGGTGCGGAGCTTGAGCCACTGGACGATCCACTTGAGGAGCCAGGTGTCGGGCCGTGCGGAGATTTCGAGTCGGACGGCGGCGCGGCGGCGGCGTGCGACGAGGGCCTCCTCGACGGCGTGCAGCAGGTCGCCGGCGTCGTCGTCCTGGATGTCGACGTCGGCGTCGCGCGTGAGGCGGAAGACGACTGCGGCGCGGATCCGGGCGCCGGGGAACATCGATTCGGCGAAGGCGACAATCACGTCTTCCAGACGGGCGAACTGGAGGCCGGCGCCGGCCGGCACGGTGATCAGTCGCCGCAACTGCCGCGGCGCGGAAACGACGATGAGGCCCTCGTTGGGATTCTGTGCGCCGTCGGCCACCAGGGACAGGGCGACGTTCAATTCGAGGCCGGGCAGCACGGGCCTGGGGTCGAGCTCCTGCATGGCCAGGGGCGTCAGGACCGGCTGGATTTCTTCTGCGAAATAGGTCTGGAGGAACCGCCGCTGCTCGGGCGACCACTCCTCGGGCTCCAGAATGGCGACGCCGTGCTCGCGGAGCCGGGTCAGCGCGCGGCGAATGCCCACGGCCTGGTCCGCGACGAGGCGATGGGCCCTCTGGCTGATGGCCGAGAGTTGCTGTGCGGCGGTCATGCCGGCGGGCCCGCGGCGCCGCATGCCGGCCGAGCGTTGCCGCATCAGGCCGGCGACGCGGATCATGAAGAACTCGTCAAGATTGGAGCTGACGATGGCAAGGAACTTGAGACGTTCCAAGAGCGGCACGTCCTGGCTCAATCCTTCTTCGAGCACGCGATGGTCAAACTCGAGCCAACTGAGCTCGCGGTTGATGAAGCACTCGGGTCCGAACGTTCGGTTCTTGGCCATGACGATTCCTGATTCGTGCGGCCGGCAGTCTGGCTGCCGACGGTTAACGGCGCATGAGCGTTACATGTCTTCCAGGTGCACCTTGAGCCCGTAGATTTCCTCGAACAGGTCGCCCTTGGCCTCAAGGCTCCTGGCCTCGAGGATCAGGTCGCCGGAGGCCGCGACCTGAAGCGTGAGTTCCTCGTCGCCTCGTTTGCACCGGACCTCGCGGATGCGTTGCTGGTGGCCCTGGTCGAGGGCGTCGGCGACGCGGAGCAGGGCGGCCAGCTTGCTGATGACCATGCGCTGGTCGCGTGGCAGGGCCATATACGGCAGGTGCGTCGGCTTGGGCATGGCCTGGCGATGGTACCGGGCGACCTGGGCGACAATCTCCAGCTCGTTCCGCGTGAGGCCGAAGATTTCGCTGTTGGCGATGAGGTAGTAGCTGTGCTTGTGATGGGCCCGGTTGCTGACATAGCTGCCGGCCTCGTGAAGCATGGCGGCGGTCTCCAGGAGCAGCCGATGCCGTCGCGAAAGGCCGTGGTCGGCGGCCATGTCGTCGAACAGTCGCAGGGCCGTGTCGCCGACGTGGCGGGCGTGGCGCGTGTCCACGCGGTACTTTTCGGCGACGGCGGCGGCGGAATGCAGGACGCCTTCGGTCAGCGACAGGTCCTCCTGGCCGGTGGCGCTGCGGACGACGTCGAGGAGGAGACCGTCGCGCATGGAGACGTCGGTGACAATGACCCGCCTGGCCCGGGTGACGCGAAGCAGGGCCTCGTAGACCAGCAGCGCCGGGACCAGCGTCTCGGCCTCGGGGTAGGGCAGGCCGTACTGCCTGACCAGGTCGTCGGCCGACTGCGAGGCGCAGCGGGCCGTCTGCCTGCCGAACTCGTCGGCGGGAATCGCGTACAGGCCCTCGCCCAGAGGGGATCCGACCCGCTCGGCCATGAAGCGGGCGTCGTCGCCGACGGCCACGAGCGTCGAGATGCCCTTCAGGGGCACGGTGGTCTGGAGCGAGGCGATGTCGCTGGCGATTCTCTCGCGCAGCATCCCGGCGGAGCGGGCGGGGGTTTCATAGCTGGTGCCCAGGGATTCCTGGAGGCGGACGGCCCCGAGGCGCAGGCTGAGGCTCGACTCGATCTCGCCGCGATGCAGGAGGGTCAGCAGGGTGCTGCCGCCGCCGACCTCGGCGACCAGGGTCCGTCGCATGCGCGAACTGATCGCCTTGCCGGCCGCCTGTCGCACGGCCGCAACCATCAGGCGGCTCTCCTCGGACGTGTCGATGACGGCCACGTCGAGGCCGGTGGCCATGAGGATGCGATCAAGGAAGGTGTCGCTGTTGCGCGCTTCGCGGACGGCGCTGGTGGCGACCGTGCGAATCTGTCGCACGCCGTAGGAATCCAGCAGCCGGCGGAAATCGCGCAGGATGGCGACGGCGGCCCGCATGGTCTGGCCGGAGAGGCGTTCGCGGCGGAAGGTATCCTGCCCCAGGCGCACCGGCCGCTGGAGGCTTTCGAGCGTCTCGATCTGTCCGTCGGGCAGCACCTGGGCGATGAGCATGCGGATGGAGTTGCTGCCGATGTCGATCGCGCCGACCAGGTTCGGCGGTTTCTGCGTTGCGTCTTGTGGGGGCATGGGTGACCTCAGGGACTGTCCTTGTTTGCGGCTCGGGCGTCGTCGCGAGGATCGGTCGCCTGCGGCGGTGGCGCGTCTGGAACGTCGGGCCGTTCGGCGGTTGGCTCGGTCGCCTCGGCCTGTCGCAGGCGCCGGTCCAGCGTCTGGACCAGTTTCTCCCAGACGGCCTGGTCGCCGAGTCGGCTCCAGGTGCGGCCTGCTTCGGCGAAGAGTTCGTCGCGCCGGCGGCGCTGCCGCTCGACCAGGTGATCCAGGCCCGGCCGCAGCCTTGCGAACGGCCGCGTGTGGCCGAAGTACTCCTCGGTGTGTTCCTGCTCCTCACGGATGAACGTGTCGAGCTGCTCCATCCAGACGTCGCAATCGTGCAGGTCGCCAAGGGCGGTCTGCAACTGCCTGGCGGCGTCGATCTGCGGCTTCAGGCCCGAGGGGTATGCTGCGGCGAACGCCTCCATGGCATACCGGAGCCTCTTGGCGGCGATGCGCATGGCGTGGTGGCGGGCCACGTCGCGTGGGTTCCACAGGCAGTCCCTGTAGCCGAGCAACGTCTGCAAGGCGGCGAGCATCTGCCGGGATCCTTCGGCGAACACCGTGCGGCTGCGGACGTCGGCGCCGCGGCGAATCCGGGCGGGTCCGAGGTCGGCCAGCGACTGCCGCATCTGGTCCATCGTGCCGCTGCGCTCGAATCGCTTGACGGCGGCCAGGAGGTCGTCCTGCCGACGGTCGCGCTGCTGCCGGAGGCGCAGGCCGAGCCGCTCGATGCCGGGGCGCAGGCGTCGGTCGTCGGTGGCGGCGAGGAGGTCGTCGAGTTGTGCGATCTGAACGTCACGGTCCCGGGCCTCGCCGAGGGTCCGCAGGAGCCGTCGCAACTGGCGTCGCCAGCGACGGGCCGGTTTGGCGGGGAAGCACGGTGCGAACACCCTGATCGCCACGCGCAGCCGTCGTCCGGCCACGCGAGCCTGGTGTACGCACTCGCCGCGCGACCCGTTGCGGACAGCTCTCAGGTGTTTGGGCAGCGCGGCGAGTTGCCGCGCCGCGTAGGCGGCGGCCAGATGCCGATAGCTTGTGTCTGGCGCATTGCTCATCGACCGCATGACTCGATCCAGCCGGCGAAGGCCCGGAAAATGACCGTACCACAGAAACCGAGCCAAGTAAAGTTAGGACTCGCCGGCAGTCGGGCGATGCAGGTGTGACGGACGGGCGGTGGCCTATTTGTGCAGCGGCGGGAGGCCGGCCTGCTGGCGGAGTCGGCAGGCGGCTTGCCAGAGTCCGTCGTTGCGGCCTAGAAACCTCGCCAGCGACCCGGTCGAGACGGCCAGGGCGGCCGCCGTGTCCGACAGTCTCGCGCCGTCGGCCGCGAGGCGGTCGAGCACCCGTGCGGCCAAGCGCCAGAAGCCCTGCGACTTCGGCGACAGCGAGGGCCATCGCGGGGAAGCGAGCAGGGCCGCGAGGTCGGCCGGCAGGCCGTCCGGCCCGTCGGCGGCCGTGCATCGCACGTGCAGAGCCAGGGCCTCGCGCATGCGCTGGAGGGCCCGGTGACGGTTCTCGTGTTGGCTGCGTCGCTCGGAGGCGGTGACGGCGACGCCCGAGGCGGCATGGCGCAGGCGGACGCCCGTTTCGACCTTGTTGCGGTGTTGTCCGCCGGGGCCGCTGGCGCGATAGTTCTGCGTTTCGACGTGCCGCACGAGCACGTCGTCCGGCGCCTCGATCAGCACGTCGCGATCCGCAGCGGTCATGGCTGTGTCCGTCACCGCGTTACTCCTTGATCGCGACCACGGTAACGGCGATGCCGCCCTCGGTCTCGTTGCCCGCGCGGAACGACGCCACCAGCGGATGGCCGCGCAGGTGCTCGTGAACGCCTTTCATGAGTGCCCCGGTGCCGCGGCCGTGGATGATCGTGACACGACCGTAGTCGGCCACGGCCGCATGGTCCAGGAAGCGATCCACTTCGCCCAGGGCCTCGGCCACGCGGTGACCGATGATGTTCAGCTCGATCGCGGTCTCGGCGGTTGCCCGCACCTTGGCCTGGGCCACCGTCCGCCGGCCCTCGCTCTCATCGGCTGCGGCGTCGGGTTGCGACAAGTCGCCGGCGCCGACCTCGACCGCCAGGCCGCGCACGTTCACGGTGACGCGGTTGCCGCGACGGTTGACCGACTCGACCACGCCCTCGGCCCGCAGCGTTTCGACATAGACTTTCGATCCCTTGGCCAGTTGGGCGGCGTCGAGCCTCGGGCGCTGTCGCTCGTGCGAGGCCTGGGCTCCCTGAGCCAGTCCGGCCTTCTTGCGGCGGAGTTTCTCGCGAAGTTGCTCGACCTCCCGGGGCGGCGCGTCGGCCTGCTGCCGCGCCTGGCGGACCACGTCCTGCATTTCGCGCTTTGTGTTGTCCACGATGCCGGACGCCTGGCGATAGGCTTCGCGGAGCAGGGACTTGCGTTCCTTGCGGGCCTCGGCCAACTCGCTCTGAAGCTTCTCCCGGTCGGCCTGGGCCGTCTGGCGTTCGCGCTGGGCGGTGGCCAGTTCGTCGTGCAATCGGCGCCGGTCTTCGCTGATGCGCGTCAGGAGTTGTTCGAGGTTCACGTGCTCGTCCGAGAGCATCGCGCGGGCGCGGCCGAGAACGGTCCGGGGCAGGCCGAGGCGCTCGGCAATGGTCAGTGCGTGGCTCGCCCCGGGTTCGCCTTGAACGAGCCGATAGGTCGGCCGCAGGCTCTCGGTGTCGAATTCCATGGCGGCGTTCTGCATGCGGTCGTGATCGTGGCAGAAGATCTTGACCTCGCGCAGGTGGGTGGTGACGAGGGTGGTGGCCCGGCGCTCGGCCAGTTCCTGGAGCACGGCGCAGGCCAGTGCGCCGCCCTCGGCCGGATCGGTGCCGCTGCCCAGCTCGTCCAGCAGGACGAGCGACCGGTCGGTTGCCTGCCGCAGGACGCCGATGATCTGCGACATGTGGCTGGAGAAGGTCGAGAGCGACTGCTCGATGGACTGCTCGTCGCCGATGTCCACGAGGACGCGGTCGAAGACGGGCAGCCTCGCCCGCCGGGCCGGCACGTGCAGCCCTGCCTGGGCCATCAAGGCCAGCAGTCCGACGGTCTTCAGGGCCACGGTTTTGCCGCCGGTGTTGCTGCCGGTGACGGCCAGCACGCGGATGTCGCCGGGCATGCGCAGCGTCAGGGGCACGAGATCGGCCTGGCGGCCCTCGGCGGCCAGGGCGGGTTCGAGGACCGGGTGGCGGGCCTCGATGATCTCCAGCGGTTCGCCCTCGGCGGCCACGTCGGCGGGCGTCATGTGCCGCGACCGGGCGAACATCGCCGCTGCGCGCAGCAGGTCGAGCCGCGACAGAATGGTGAAGGAGTTCCGCAGATCGTCGAGCCATGGCCGCAGCGAGCGGGTGAGGTCCACGAGGATGCGCCGCACCTCGGTTTCTTCCTCGGCGGCGAGGTTCTGCAACTCGTTGCCCAGTTCGATGGTGGCCGAGGGTTCGACGTAGAACGTCTGGCCGGTGTGGGATCGGTCGTGAACGAGGCCGCCGACGGTGGTCCACTGGTTGGCCTTCAGTTGCAGGACGAGGCGGCCGCCGCGGCGGCTCGGGTGGTCGCTGGCCAGGGCATCGCGGATGCCGGGTTGGCGGACCAGGGATTCCAGGCGGCTCTCGATGCGGTTGCTGGTGGTGCGTATGCGGCGGCGGATATCGCGCAGCTCGGGCGATGCGTCGTCGTTGATTGAGCCGTCGTCGGTGATGGCGCGGGCAAGCAGGCGGCGGATGTCGGCCAGCTCGATGAGCGGCTCGGCGATTTCGGCCGACAGCGGCGCCTCGTCGCGATGCGCTCGCATGAACCGTCGTACGGCTTCCGAGCAATCCAGCAGCATGAGCACCTGGAGCAACTCGATGCCGGTCAGGTGGCTGTCCTCGATGCGGGCCCGCTGGAGGCACTCGGTCGGGTCGTTCATCGGCAGGAGGTTGAAGTCCTTGTCGCGGTCCATCAGTGCGACAAGCTCGGTGGTGGCATCGCGTCGCCGCTCGAAGGTCCAGCGGTCGTCGGTGGGCGTCAGGTCGCGCTCCAGGGCGGCACGGGTGGCCTCCAGGACGCAGCGCGAGGCGATCTGCTGCCGTATCTTGTGGAATTCCAGAAGTGCGAGGGTGTGCGCGTTCATCCGACTCTCCGACTCGTTGAGGGCATTCTATCGTCGGCGGGCGTGAAATCCAAGCGGTTCGTGGCCGCGGATCGGCGGCGGCGCAACTGGTAGAATTGATCATTGCCACCCATGGCCGACGGTCCTACAATGCGCGTCTTCGGGCCGCACGCCGATGCGGGCAGGGGGCCATGGTCGATTCAGGTGAGGAAGGCAGGCCGTTCATGAAGGTTCTGGTCATCAATGCCGGCAGCAGCAGCATCAAGTACCAGTTGTTCAGCATGACGACCGAAACCGTCATCGCCAAGGGGCTCGTCGAGCGGATCGGCGAGTCCGGGAGCCGTCTGGTTCAGAGCGCCAACGGCGGCAAGAAGGAAGTGGCCGCCCCGATCGCCGACCATGGTGCGGCGTTCAAGCTGATCGTGGACACGCTGCTGGGCAACGGCGGCGCGATCCGTTCGGCCGCGGAGATTCAGGCGGTGGGCCACCGCGTGGTCCACGGGGGCGAAAGCTTCACCGGCAGCGTCCTCATCACCGGGAGCGTGCTTGAGGCGATTCGGGCCTGCATTCCGCTGGCGCCGCTGCACAACCCGCCGAACCTCACGGGCATCGAGGCCGCGCAGAAGCTTCTGCCCTCCGTGCCGCACGTGGCGGTGTTCGACACCGCGTTTCACCAGACGATGCCGCAGGTGGCCTACGTCTACGCGATTCCTTACGCCCTGTACGCCCAGGATCACATCCGCCGCTACGGATTCCACGGGACGAGCCATCGGTATGTGGCGGAGCGGGCGGCCGAGATCATGGGCTTGCCGGCGGAGCGGTTCAACGCCATCACCTGCCACCTGGGCAACGGGTGCTCAATGGCGGCCATTCGCGGCGGCAAGTGCGTGGACACGTCCATGGGCCTGACACCGCTGGAGGGTCTGGTCATGGGCACGCGGTCGGGCGACCTGGACCCGGCGATCATCTTCCATCTGGCCGACGTCAAGGGCATGAGCTTCAAAGAGATCAACGCGATGCTGAACAAGGCCAGCGGCCTGATCGGCATTTCGGGCGTGTCCAACGACATGCGAAGCCTGGTCGAGGCCGCTGCGGCGGGCAACAAGCAGGCGGACCTGGCCATCGACGTGTTCGCTTACCGGATCCGCAAGTACATCGGCTCGTACATGGCGGTCCTGGGACGCACCGATGCGGTAATCCTGACGGGCGGCATCGGCGAGAACAGCGAGGCAGTCCGCGACCGCATCCTGCGCGACCTGGACGGCATCGGCATCCGCTACGACGCCTCGAAGAACGCTGGGTCGCGAGGCAAGGAAGTCGCCCTGACGACCGACGACAGCCCGATTCGCGTCCTCGTGGTGCCGACGAACGAGGAGCTCGTCATCGCCCGCGACACGGCGATGATCGCGCAGCAGAGTGCCTGATCTGTCTGGCATCATGAATGCACAGAAGGCGTGTCGCTATCGACTGGTTGCTCAGCGCGTGTCCGGATCAGTCGGGTGGCTACGGCACGGCGGGCCCCGCCAGGCATCCCTCGAAGAACTCCAGTAACTCTTTCTCGTACGTGTCGCCGAAGCGCGAGCCGCCGATGGCCTCGACGTGGCGGCCGCCGGGGACCTCGATGAAACGCTTCGGCTGTCCGGCCTGCTCGTAGAGGCGTTTGCCCTGGCTGAAGGCCACGATCTCGTCGTCGGTGCCGTGCATGACCAGCAGCGGCACGGGCGCGATGCCGTCCAGCGACTTCGACGGGCTGTGGTCGTCGGTGACGAGCCATCGCGACAGCGGCCATTGCAGAACCCATAGCAGCCAGCTCTCGGCGAGTTTGGCCTGGGCTACTTCCTGGTACGAGTAGAAGGTGCTCTCGACGGCGATGCCGCGGACCTGCCGCGGATCGTTCTCGCCCAGGGCGGCCAGGAGGCACGCGCCGCCGAGGCTCTGGCCGAACCCCACCACGCGGTCGGGCTCCACGTCGGGCCGGCTCCGCAGATACGCCAGGGCGGCGGCCGTGTCGAGCACGGTTCCCTCACGTGTGGGCGTGCCCTCGCTCTTGCCGTAGCCGCGATAGTCGAACAGGAACAGGTTGTACCCGCGTCGAGGCAGCCACGAGACGAATCCGTAGTGGGCCGTGAGGTTCTGGGCGTTGCCGTGACAGTAGAAGACGGTGCCGCGGGCCGGTCCGGGCTGGGCCGGGATGAACCATCCGCAGAGCTTCGTGCCGTCGCTGCTGGGGAAGAAGACTTCCTCGTGTGAAAAGCCCTCGCGCGAGGGCTCGTTGTAGACGAGGGCGTTGGGCCAGTAGAGCAGGGCATTGCCCGAACCGCAGCCGCCGATGCCGAGCGTCACGAGCACGACGGCCCAGACCGTGAGCCTCACGATGCGCCTCCTGCGGCGTTGGGTGCGATGGTCCATGGAAGCTTCCTGGAAAAAGCGGCGGGGGCGGGACGAATGCCCGCCCCCGCGTGATGTCGAGCATGCGCCCTTAGAGCTTGTCGATGCAACGGCTGAGCATCTTCGCCTCGCCGCCCTTCTTGACGAGCGACGCGGTGTAACGGATCAGGTTGGCCAGCAGTCGCCGTGCCACCGGATGGGTCGCGGCCTCCTGGGCCAGGGTCAGCTGGCAGAAGACCAGGTGCCCGCGGCCGACCGGGACCACGTTGATGAACGACCCGTGCTGGTAGACCTCGGGGCCGGTCCACATGTGGGCGCAGACGGTGCCGCACATGCTCGTGCCGCCGGCGGCCGCCACGTCATCGGCGTTGGCGCTGGGGTTGGCCCGGCCGGAGAACACGTCGGCGAACTCGTAGTCCATCAGGCCGTTGCTGGTCGGCAGGCCGTCCCAGATGGGCGAGGACCGCATGTAGAGCATGTTGCGCATCGGTATGTCAAGCCGGATCAGCGACGGCGTCAGCTTGTCGTAGAGCATGGGCGTCTGGGCTTCGATCACCAGTCCCGCGCCGCCCAGGGTCACGATGCGTCGCAACTGCTGGCTGTACTCGTTGATGAGGCCCATGTGCTGATGCGGCCGTGGCAGGTAGATGCACGGCACGTTCTTGTGCCGGTAGTTGTTGTTCGCCTTGTCCACCTGCGCGATGCCCAGGCCCTGAAGCACCGGACGCAGCGAATCGTCCATGTCGAACATGCCGATGCGGTCGCACGGGGCCTCGGCCGGCTCGATGACCGTGAACCGGATGCTGTTGCTCGACAGCAACTTCGATCCGGACCGCAGCTCGGCCTCCACGGCGTAGCGTCCGGCCTTTGCCGGCGCCTGGATCGCCTCGTCCAGCACCTCCTGGACCCAGCCCTTGGCGCGCACGTCGCCGCTCTTGCTGAATACCGCGCGGCCGCCGGCGCCGACCACGCGAAGCTTCCACGTATAGTGGACGCCCGTGGTGTTCTCGTTCACGATGCGCAGGTTGATGCCCACGGTGTCGCCCGGGCCGGCCACGCGCGCGGAGACGTGCGGCACGATGAGCGGCGTCTGGCTGGCGACGGCCATGTCCTTGAACCACCGCCGCGGATTCCGCCAGATGTCGGTGGCGCCGAAGATTTCGCCCGAGGCGTCGGCCAGCTGCGTGAACACCCAGCCGGAGTTCCGCGGGTTGGCGCGCATGGCCGAGATGATCGCCCGAACGTCCTCGCAGTGAAGGTCCTGGCTCGCGCGGATCAGCTTGTCCACCGAACCGAAGATCTCGCCGAGGCGACTCGTCTTGAACTGCTCCTTGAGCGATTCGTAGTAGCTCTTGTGCTGAGCGTAGTCTTCCAGCCCCAGCTTCCGCTCGGCCGGCGTGTAGGTCGAGAGCACCTTCTCGTAGTCGGGCGGGTTCTCGAACGCGCCGAACTCGCTGATCAGCAGGGCGGGAACGTCCTTCGGGTTGCGGCCGCTCTTGCGCTTGGCGACCGACGAGACGAAATGCTCGCCGTCGGGCTTGAACGCGTCGCCGCCGCCGTGGGCACGATAGCGCTCCAGGCTGGTCGAGGGCAACGGAATGGCGCAGTAGGCGTGGAGGTCCATCAGCCGTGTCGGCTTCTTCTCGAACGGCAGGAAGCACATGACCGTGCTCTCGGCATGCACCGCGCCGAGGCTGCCGCCGGAGTTCGTCACGCACAGGCGCGTCATGTCGTTGTCGCGGCAGGCGTCGGCCACCGAACGCTCGAACTCGTCGAGTTGGCTCGGTGTGAACGTGCGGTAGTGCGTCGCCTCGTTCAGCAGGCACCACATCACGACGCTCGGGCGGTTCCGGTCGCGACGGACCAGCTCGCGCACCTCCCGGGTGCACCGGGCGACCGTGTTCTTTGTGTTCTGGATCCAGCCGATGGGCGGCTCTTCCATCAGCAGGATGCCCAGCTCGTCGGCCAGGTCCAGGTGGATTGGCGGCGGCTTGAGGTGCGCCCGGATGAAGTTCATCCCGTTGTTCTTCAGCAGCATCATTTCCTTGCGGGCATCGGCCTTCGACGCTGGGAAGACGAGGGTGCGCGGATACACGCCCTGTTGCAGGAAGCCGCGCACGGCGATTCGCTTCCCATTGAGCTTGAACACGCCGTCTTCGGCCGTGAAGAACCGGATGCCGCACGTCACGCTCAGCGCGTCGCACTGGCACGTCGCGTCGCCCACGCTGACCGTCGTCGTGTACAGGAAGGGGTCGTCGGGCGACCACAGGTGCGGCTTGGCGACCTTGGCCTGGCACCGGACCGTGTTGACGCCCTTGGCGAGCGTCACGGTCTTCTCGATCCGCACGCCCGTCTTCTCGTCGCCCGACTTCGGCGCCATGTCAATGACGACCTTGTAGCGGCCGGCCTTGCAGCCGTTGACCAGCGTCACGTCAAACTTCACCGTTTCGAGGTCGGCCTGCGGCTGGACGAACACGTCGTCCACGTAGAGCGGCTCGGTGACGATGATCTCGACCGGCTGCCAGATGCCGCCGAAGTTGAAATACCAGCCGGCCTTCCACGTCGGGATGTCCGACTGGCTGAGCGGCGCGCCGCTGCGGAAACCCTGCACTTCGCGACGTCGCGGCGGGTCGATCACGCGCACCACCAGCTCGTTCTCTTCACCCGGCTTGGCCACCTTGGTAATGTCGAACACAAACGGCGTGTAGCCGCCCTCGTGCTCGCCGATTCGCCTGCCGTTGAGGAACGCCTCGGCGTAGTAGTTGACTGCGCCGAACTTCAGGCGGAGCAGCTTGCCGCCCAGGTTGGCCGGCAGCGTGAACCGGCGGCGGTAGAACCCCTGGCCGTCGTAGAACGGCCTCGCCTGCTCCCAGACGCCCGGCACCTCGACCGCGTGGGTCTTGCGGGCCTTCTTGAAGCAGTCGGCCTTCAGTGTCTCGTTCTCGTCGAAGATGACATCCCAGGTTCCGTCGAGCGAAATCGTCCTGCGACTCACTGCGTGCTCCTCCTGAAATAGACCGGTCCGGGCGGATCGCCGCCTTGCTTCTTCCACGTCTGGGCCGTATTATCCGAATCTGCGGGGGCCGGTCAAGCCGGATCGGGTCGCTCCGCTTGGCTTTTCTGCCGGAATCCGGGGGCTATTTCGGATGTCCTTCCAGCGTCACAGAGCGTTCGGCATCGCGGCCCTGGTCCTTTCGATGGTCGGCTGGGGCGTCACGTTCTGCCTCAACCGCTTCCTGCTTCGCCACACGCCCGTGGCCGCCGAGCCCTGGTCCGGCCTCAGCCTCACGGTCCTCCGCTTCGCGCTCCTGGTGCCGCTGATTGTGCCCTGGACGGCCGTCATCCTCTGGCGACGCCGCCGGCACCTGCGACGGGACCTGTTCGGCCTGTGCGGCCTCGGCCTCTTCGGTGTCGTCGGCTATTACCTCCTGGCCAACACCGCCCAGGTCTACGCCTCGGCCTCCATGAACGCCGTGCTCCACCAGATGACGCCCCTGGTCGCCTTTGTCGGCGGACTCGTGGTCCTCCGCGAACGCCTCACCGCCGCCAAACTCATCGGCACCGTCCTCGCGCTGGCCGCCGCCGTAGCCTACAGCCTCATCGAGGCCGGCGCCGATTTCCAGGGCGACAACATCCCCCTGGCCGTCCTGCTGATTTTCCTGACGGCGCTGGACTGGACTGTCTACATGCTCATCGCCAAACGTCTCCTGGCCAGGTGGTCGCCCATCGACGTCTCCGTCGCCGGCAATGGCCTCGGCATTGTCCTGCTCATGCTCCTGGCCGCCGCCCTGCGACCGCTCGGGCTGGCCGTCCGCTGGTCCATCCTGGCCGAACTCGGCGCCGTCCACTGGGCCGTGATCCTCTACCTGGCGTTCGGTGCGGGGCTGCTCTGCTATATCCTCTACAATGCCGGCCTCCGCACCGTCGAGGCCAGCCGCGCCGCCGTGTTCACGTACCTTCTCGTCCCGGCTGCGATGGTCTCCGCCCTCTGGCTGCCCGGCGATCTGAAGGAGCCGCTGTCGCTCTGGAAATGCCTCTGCGCCGCGGGTATCATTGCCGGCGTGGCGATGGTGACCTGGCGGTCGGTGGATGCGCAGACGCCCGGACCGGCTCCGGAGTCTAACCGACAGGGCTGAGCTGGACACATCGACAATGTTCACCCGCTCCGCCGGTGCGATCAGTTCGTTACCGTCAGCCGTCCAACGTCCGTAGCAGTACGCGGGCCGGCGCCCCGTCGGCCCCGGCGATCAGCAGGGGCAGGGCGATCAGGTCGTAGTCTCCGGCGGGGACACTCGCCAGCAGCAGATTCTCGATGACCACGATCCGCGCGCCCAGCAGTGCGTGGTGCGTCGGCGCGCCGGGCGCGTGATACGTCTCCACGCTCATCGTGTCGATGCCCACCAGACGCACGCCGGCCTCGATCATCGCCCGGGCGCCTTCGGCCGTCACGCCCGGGAACTCCTTCGAGAAGCCTTCCTCCATCTGCTTCTCGATCGTGCCGGTGCGAAGCAGAATCCGTGTGGCGCCGGCCTCCAGCGCCGGCCGCAGATGCTCCGGCCCGACGTTGCCCCGGCCGCGGACGTCCAGCACCGTGCATCGCCCGATCAGTACCTCGGGCGTCAGGGACTCGATGCCTTCGGCCTCGGGCAGAAAATGCCTCGGCGCGTCGATGTGCGTGCCCGTGTGCGTGCCCATCGCGACGGCCGACACCGTCGAACGGTCCCCCTTGTCCGGCGACTTGAACACCCTGACCTCCACGGGTGGATCCGTCGGCCAGATCAGCATCCCATTGCGGATCGGCATGCTCACGTCCATGTAGCGGCTCATGCAAGGTCTTCCTGTGCGGAGGGTTCCCGAACGGTCTCGAACGCATGTCGCCCGAACTCGTAGCGCAGCGCCGCCACCATGCGGGCGGCGTACGCGTTGGCGGGTGTCTCGCCCCGCTCGGCCAGTGACAGAGCAATTGCCGGCGTCTTGACGCCCAACTGTGCCGCCGCCTCGACCGCCCACGCGCCGGTCTGGCCGCCGCCGGCTTGCGGGGCGATGCGATCGAAATGGTTCGGCCGCGACAGCGCCGTCGCCGCCAGTTCCATCAACCATGAGCGGATCACGCTCCCGTGTGTCCACAGGGCTGCCGCCTGGGCCGGGCTGGTGCCGTACGGCGACCGGTCGAGCATCGACATTCCTTCGCCGATCACCTGGAGCAGTCCGTACTCGATGGCATTGTGGACCATCTTCACAAAGTGCCCCGCGCCCGACGGGCCCACGTACGCGCAGCCGCCGGGCGTCGCGACGGAACGCAGGGCCGGTTCCACCCGGCGATACGCCTCCGCCGGGCCGCCCACCATCAGGCAGTAGCCGATCCTGGCGCCCTCGACGCCGCCGGAGGTGCCGCAATCCAGGTACGCCGCGCCGCACGACGACGCCAGGCGTTCGGCCCGCCGCCGGCTGTCGCCGTGGTGCGAGTTGCCGCCGTCGATGACCACGTCGCCGGCGCCGAGCGACGCTGCCAGCGCGTCCGGCCCGTCGAACAGCACCGCATCGACGGCCGGCCCCGCGGGAATCATCAGCCAGACCACCCGCGGCGCGGGCAACGACGGCGCCAGGTCGGCCACACGGTCTACGGTCCGCGCTGCGGCCGTTGCCGCGGCGCAGCGCGCGTTGCCGTCGCGGTCGTACGCGACGACGCTGTGCCCCCCCTGGATCAGACGCCCGGCGATGCCCAGTCCCATGCGGCCCAGCCCGATCAGGCCCACCGTCAGCGTTTCAGCCATGAACCGCCTCCCTGTGTGACATTGGTCTCAGTACGCCTCGCGGCCCATGGTAGCATGACGGCCGCGCAGGCGAAAGCCGAAGGCTGTTCGGAAATCCCTCTGTCGTGTGCGTCGTCTTAGCGTATAGTGGTCAGGGGGAATGCGAACAGCGCGGCCCCGCGTCCCACGTTGCGCCGCGAGGAGGTCCCGCCCTGCGTCCTGAACGAGAGGCCGCGACCATGAGTGCTCATCGCCGTGCGGCAGTGGTCTGGTGTGGGTTGTCCGCTGCGATCGTCGTTGCGCTCGTCTGCGTGGCCTGCGTGAACGAAAGCCCGCCCGATGCCGGTGCAGCCGCCGAGGCCCGCCGCGTCGCCGACCTGAAGGCGGTCATGGAGGTCCTGCGGCCGCTGCACACACCCCTGGGGAAACCCCGGCCCGGCGACTGGCTCGATCAGTACCATGAACCCGGCCAGACCTTCGACCAGTATCTTGCGTGCAATCCCACGCTGCCCCAGGGCAAACGGTCCGTCATCTACATTCAGCCGCTCGGCCGCTTCACCGCGGCCCAGGACGCCGTCGTCCGCCAGACGGCCGACTTCATGGGCCGCTACTTCGGCCTCAAGGTCGTGACGCGCACGGCCCTGTCGCTGGACATCATCCCGGCCAAGGCCCGCCGCAAGCATCCCGAGTGGGGCGTGGAGCAGGTGCTCACGACGCACGTGCTCGACCGGGTGCTCAAGCCGCGGCTGCCCGACGATGCGGCCGCATACATCGCCTTCACCACCAGCGACCTTTGGCCCGGCGAGGGCTGGAACTTTGTCTTCGGCCAGGCATCGCTCAAGCAGCGCGTCGGCATCTGGTCCATCTACCGCAACGGGCGGCTCGATGCCGGCCCCGACGAGCGGCGGCTCTGCCTGCTGAGAACCATCAAGACCGCCGTCCACGAGACCGGCCACATGTTCTCCATGCGGCACTGCACGGCCTACGAGTGCTGCATGTGCGGCAGCAACCATCGCGAGGAAGCCGACCGCCGTCCCGTGTGGCTCTGCCCGGAGTGCATGGCCAAGGTCTGCTGGGCCACCCGGAGCGATCCGGTGAAGCGGTACGAAGCGTTGCGGGACTTCTGCCGCGACGCCGGCCTGGAGGATGAGGAGACGTACTACGCCAAAGGCATCGAGGCCCTGGCCTGTGCCGCGAAGCCCGCGCCTGCCAAGGCCGACCGCCCGACGCTCCAGGACGACAAGGCCGACACGGGCAAGGCGCCCCCCGTCGACGCGCCGCCGGCGAACGGCCGGCCCGAGTAGTCTGTCCGTTCGCTCACGCGAGAGGATGTCGATGCGATTTGTCGCTCCATGGTGGATCATGTCGCTGTTCAACGTGGGCCTGCGGCGGCTGATTCAGCGGCCGGAGCCCATCGTCGGCCCGTGCATCGCGCCCGGGGCAACGGTCCTGGACATCGGCTGTGGTCCCGGCTATTTCAGCCTGCCCATGGCCGCCATGGTCGGACCGGCCGGATGCGTGGTCTGCGCTGACCTTCAGCAGGCGAACCTCGACGTGGTGCGCAGCCGGGCCCGGGCGGCGGGGCTGGACGGTCGCCTCCGCACTGTGCGTTCGAGGCGGCGCGAGCTTGGCGTTCGCAGCCCCGTGGATTTCGCCCTGGCGTTCTACATGGTTCACGAAGTGCCGGACGGCGAAGCGCTGCTGCGACAGGTGGCCGAGTGCCTGCGCCCGCAGGGGAGGCTGCTGCTCGTCGAGCCGATCTTCCACGTGCCGCGCGCCGCGTTCGAGGCCACGCTCCGGGCGGCCGAGAGGGCAGGGCTGAGGGTGGTCGCGCATCCGCGAATCCGATTCAGCCGCGCTGTGCTCCTGGCTCGCGACGACGAGCGGCCCGCGTAGCCGCCGGCGCGAGCCGTGAGCCGATGAGGTGATGCCGTCAGGGCGGCCTCATGTCTCGTCTCCCGAGAGGCGGCCAGAATCAGAAGCTGTCGGGTCTGTTGACCCGACCTGCGCGCTGTTGACCCGACCTACGCGCTGGTTCGCGACTGTTGACCCGACCTGTGTGCGTCCCAGGAAAACAGAAGCCGCCCGCGGGCCGGCATCGGCTGCGGGCGGCTTTCTTCGCAGGTGGCGTGCACTACTTGTCCGCGGCTTGGTCCTCGCGCGTTTCGTCGATCAGGGCCTGGACGGCCTTGGCGTCGAGACGGTCGGCCAGCCGCTGGAACTCGCCCAGCGTCCGCGGCGACGGCGACTCGGACAGGCTCGCCCACGTCAGCGGCTCGATGGCCAGGCAGGCCTCCGTGCGCTCCACGAAGCCCGGAACGACCGGCTTCAGGTACACCGCCAGCAGGCGCGATGCCTCCAGCGCCGCCGACAGTTGCTGCCGAGCCAGTTCGGCGTCCGTCTTGACCGTCTGCCACGGTTGCGTCTGCTCCAGGTAACGGTTGGCCTCGTCGGCCAGGGCGCAGATGCGGCGTACGGCCAGGGCGAAGTTCCGCGACTCGTAATGCCCGGCGATCTCGTCCGCGGCGGCGCGAATCGCGTCGATCATCCCCGCGGCGGCCGGGTCCGGCTCGCACGTGCGACCGTCGAGCTTCGAGAGCACCATCCGGGCCGCGCGGCTCACGAGGTTCGCCAACTTGCCGACCAGCTCGGCGTTGATCCGGTTGACGAAGTCCTCCAGGCTCAGGTCCAGATCCTCGGGATCCGGGCCGAGCTTCGAGGCGTAGTAGTACCGCAGGGCCTGCGGCGGCAGGTGCCTGGCGAACGTTCGCGCCTGGATGAACGTGCCGCGCGACTTGCTCATCTTCTGCCCGTCCACGGTCAGGAAGCCGTGGATGGCCAGCTGCGTCGGCGTGCGGTATCCCGAGCCCATCAGCATCGCCGGCCAGAACAGGGCATGGAAGTACGTGATGTCCTTGCCGAGGAAATGGTGCAGCTCGGTCTCATCGGCGCGGTCGGCCTGCCAGTAGGCGTCGAAATCCTGCCCGGTCCGCGCGCAGAGGTTGCGGAAACTCGCCATGTAGCCGATCGGCGCGTCGAGCCAGACGTAGAAGTACTTGTCCTGGGCGCCGGGGATGAGAAAGCCGAAGTACGGCCCGTCGCGGCTGATGTCCCAGTCGCGCAATCCCTCGGAGAACCATTCCTGGAGCTTGTTCGCGATGGACGGATGCACGTGCCCGCCGCCGACCCACTCCTGGAGCTCGCGGGCGAAGTCGCCGAGCTTGAAGAAGTAGTGGTCCGAGAGCTTCCGCACCGGCGCCGTGCCGCACACGGCGCACCGCGCGTCGATCAGGTCCGTCGGCCGGTACGTCGCGCCGCAGGCGTCGCAACTGTCGCCGTACTGGTCGGCCGCGCGGCACTTAGGGCACGTCCCCTTCAGGAATCGGTCGGGCAACCACATACGGTCGTGCTCGCAGTAGGCCTGCTCCACCTCGCGGACCGTGATGTGGCCGCCGGCCTCCAAGGCCTTGTAGATGCCCTCGGCCAGCTCGCGGTTCTCCGGCGAGTGCGTCGTGTAGTAGTTGTCGAACGCGATCTCGAACGCGGCGAAATCGCGCACGTGCTCGGCGTGCATGCGGGCGATCAGTTCCTCGGGCGCAATGCCCTCGCGCCGGGCGCGGATCATGATCGGCGTCCCGTGCGTGTCGTCGGCACAGACGTACGTGCACGTCTGGCCGCGCAGCTTCTGGAACCGCACCCAGATGTCCGTCTGGATGTACTCGACCAGGTGCCCGATGTGGATGTGCCCGTTGGCGTAGGGCAGGGCACTGGTCACGAGAATCTTGCGTTGCTTAGCGAAGGCTCGTCTCCTTGAATCCGGAAAGACCACACAGCGACGCGCCGAACGGCGGCGCGTTGCACAAGCCCGGCATTATAGCGAATCGGCCGGGCGTGTCATCGAGATTCACATGCTAGGCCTCGGCCCACTGGGCGGCCACCAGGTCGCGCGTCGGCTTCAACTCGCGGTCGATGTCCTGCCAGGCGCATTCCACGCTGATGCCGGCGTCGTACCCGACCGCCTTGAGCCGGCGGAACACCGGACGCAGGTCGCTCCCGGCCCGCGACGGCTCGTGCCGCGTCACGCCGTCGGCCACATGAACGTGAACGATCAGCCCGGCCGCCTCGTCGATGACCTCCAGCGGCTCGCCCTCCTGGGCCAGGTGATACGTGTCGATCAGCAGCCGCACCGCCGGATGGTTCACCTCGCGGACGAACCGGGTCGTCTCGGCGACGGTGGTCAACAGGCCGCACTCGGCCCGACGCAGGTGCTCCATCGCCAGGACTACGCCGTGGGCCGCAGCCATCGGCGCGATGCGCCGCGTGAACTCGATCAACTCGTCCAGGGCGCGGTCCGCCGCATAGCCCGCCGGCGGCGTACGCGCCTTGCCGCTGCCGAACACCTGGATCGTGCAGCCAATCGCTTCGAGTCGTTCGAACAGCCGCCCGCAGTACGCCTCGAGTCGGCCCATGTCCCGCTCGGGCCCGAAGAGCTTCAGGTCGCCGCCCAACAGAAGGTTGCAGGCGGGCGTCGGCAGCGGGCACGTCAGAAGCCTTTCCCGCAAGGCCGCCCACTCGCCGTCGCCGGCATCGGGCTTCAGGTTGTAGGCCGCGGCCGGCTCTACGAATGCGTAGCCGGCGTCGCGGGCGATGGCGGCCCGGTCCAGGCCGCAGATTCCGATACGCATCTCGGAGTCCTCCTGTCTTCGGGGTTGCTCTGAATACGCGAACTCATTATGGGGCTCTGCACCGCGTGCATCAAGAGCGTGCTGGCGGAATCTTGTCGTTCCCGGCGGCCGCTGCTATAGTGCAGCGCGTCGCAGACCCCGGGATCGGCGTCGCGAGGAGCCCATGACAGAGAACGCCGCCACGACGGATCGAGTCGGAATCACGGCCACGGTGCCAATCGAAGTGCTCTATGCCGCCGGCCGGCGGCCGCTCGATCTGAACAACGTCTTCATCGAGGGGCCCTCGGGCGACGACATCCATGTCGCCGAAAGCGCGGGCTTCCCCGTCAACTGCTGCGCGTGGATCAAGGGCCTCTACGGGGCCGCGCGCCGGCTTGGCATCCGCGAGGTCGTCGGTGTCGCCCAGGGCGATTGCAGCAACACGCACGCCCTGATGGAAATCTGGGCCGACGAGAGGCTCCGCATCTACGATTTCGAGTACCCGTACCCGCCGTCGCCCTCGGACCTGGACGCCGAGCTCCAGCGGTTCTGCGTAGCCTGGGGCACGTCGCGACGCCGGGCCGAGGAGGTCAAACGGGAACTCGACGAGGTCCGCGCCGTGCTCCGCCGCATCGACGACCTGACGTGGCAGACCGGGCAGGTCTCGGGCCAGGAGAACCACCTCTGGCTGATCGGCGCGAGCGACTTCGGCGGCGATCCGCCGGCCTACGGACGCCGGGCCCGGGACTTTGCGGCCGAGGCCGCACGACGCCCCCCGCGCGACAGCCGCCTCCGCCTGGGGTTCCTCGGCATTCCGCCCATCTGCCAGGGGCTCTACGAATTGCTCGAAGCCGCCCGAGCGCCGGTTGTCTTCAACGAGTTCCAGCGGCAGTTCGCCATGCTCCCCGAGAGCCATTCCCTGTCCGAGCAATACCTCCAGTACACCTATCCGTACGGTGTGGCGCCGCGAATCGCCGATATACGGCAGGAGGTGTCGCGGCGGCGCATCGACGGGCTGATTCACTACGTGCAGAGCTTCTGTTTCCGTCACATTCAGGACCGCCTGATCCGCCAGGCGGCGGGCGTGCCGGTGCTGACGCTGGAGTACGACCGTCCCGGCCCGCTCGACGGACGGAGCCGCACCCGGCTGGAGGCCTTTCTCGAAATGCTCGACCTGCGTCGAGCGCAGCAGACGACCGATCAGGCATGAACGCGACCGCTCGCAAATATCTCTGGCTCGCCGTCCGGGTGCTTGTCAGCGCCGCCTGTATTGTCTACGTCGCCCGCAAGATTCCGTGGTTCGCCCAGGTGGACGACGCCGGCAACGTCGTGACGCGCGGCTTTCTGGGCATCTTCGCCGCCGCATTCCAGCGGGGCCAATGGCACTTCCTCGTGGCCGCCGTGGCCGCCTACATGCTTTCGCCGCTGTTCGGCGCGTGGCGGTGGCGGATGCTGCTTCGCATCCAGGGCATTCGACTGACGCTGCGCGAGGCGTGGCGGCTGACCTACATCGGGTTCTTCTTCAACACGTTCATGCCCGGCGTCACCGGCGGCGACATCATCAAGGCCTACTACGCCGCCAAGTACACCGATCGCAAGGCCGAGGCCGTCGCCACGGTCTTCCTGGACCGCGTCCTCGGCATGCTCGGCATGGCGATGATGTGCGTCTGCGTGCTGGCGCTGCAATGGAGTCGCCCGACCATCGCCGACACGCGCTGGACGCTCCCGGGCGGTCTTGGGCTGTCGATCCGCGAAGTGATCCTCGCGTTTCTCGGGTTCGCCGTCCTCGGCGCGATGCTCGTCTACAGCCGCCGCGTGCGCCGGTGGACGCGGATCGAGCGGCTCATCGCCAGGCTGCCGTTTCAGCCGCTTGTTCACCGCGTGGACCAGGCCGTTTTCGTCTATCGCCACCATCGCCGCGCGGTCCTCCTCGCCATCCTCCAATCGTGGTGCGCTCACGCCGTCAGCATCGCGAGCGTCTACTGCTCGGCCCGGGCCCTCGGCCTCGACCCGTCACCGGTCTACTTCTTCATCTTCATGCCCGTCGTCTGGATCCTCGCCTCGTTCATCCCCAGCGTCGGCGGCCTCGGGCCCATGGAAACGCTGAGCCAGGAGTTCTTCACCGCCGCCGTGCTTGGTTTGGCCGATCCGCAGGAGGCCCTGTCCGTCGCGGTCGCCATGATCCTGGTCTTCCGTGTGGCGATGTTCGTGGCCGTCCTGCCCGGAGCCGTGTTGCACATTCTGCACGGCGAGGTTACCATCCGTCAGGCCCGCAACGCCATGGCCGCCGTGGAAGGACACGAATGACCGAACGCGAGTACGTCGGAGCGATCCACCTGCACAGCACCTTCAGCGATGGCCGCCAGCCGGTCGAGGAGATCGTTGCCGAAGCCCAGCGCGCCGGGCTCGACTACATTGTCGTCAGCGACCACAACAGCGACGGCACTGCCCGCATCGGGCTCACCGGTCGCCACGGGGGGCTCCTGGTGCTCTCGGCCCCCGAGGTCGGCGGCCGCGGCAATCCCCACTTTCTGGCCTTCGGCCTGAGGGACCTCGACGCCCTCGTCGGCATGCCGTCGGCCGACGCCCTCGAAGCCGCCGCCGCCCAGGGCGCCGCCAATGTCATCGCGCATCCCCATGCCGCCCACATCGCCCTGTTGCCGCGAAAGCCCGTCGACTGGGAACACTGGGACACCCACGCCTTCCGCGGCATGGAAATCTGGTCCTACATGCACGACGTCTGCCACAACGCCGTGCCCTGGCGCCTGCCGCTGGTGTTCACGTGGCACCGCCTCCTGGTCACCGGCCCGCGGCCCGAGACGCTCGCCCTCTGGGACCGCCTCTGCCTGACGCGCCGCGTGGCCGCCTTCGGGTCGCTCGACAACCACGCCACCCGCAAGATGGTCATCCGTGAGATGTACCCGCACCGCGACCTGTTCCAGACGATTCACACGCACGTCGTCTGCCCGCCGCTGCCGGACGATGCCGCGGCCGCCGCGGCCGCACTGACCGACGCCCTCCTCGACGGCCGAAGCTTCATCGCCATGGACACCTGGGCATCCGCCGCCGGCTTCAGGTTCCGCGTCGAAGGCGCCGCCGGCTCGCTCGGCCTCGGGCAGGAGGCCCCCTGGCAACCGGGCCTGCGGCTGGTGGTCGAGTCGCCGCGCGAGGCCGAACTGACGGTATTGCGAAACGGTGAGCCCATCGAGCGGCAACGCGACTGCCGTCGGCTGGAGCTTCCCGCCGAGGGCCCGGGCGTGTATCGTATCCAGGGGCGACGCGGGCGGCGGCCCTGGGTGTTCACGAATCCGATCTACCTGCGCGACGCGTGACCCCACGCCGCGCGTGCTGCACGCGAGGATCCTTGTCCATGACCCAAGCCGGCGCCATTGTCGGGAAAGCCATGGCGGCGCTCGTCGCCGACGCGGTCGCCCGCAACCTCTCGGTGGACTTCATCCGCCTTCTGCCGACCGGCCACGACGCCTGCCGCTCGCGGTTCATCGAGGCCCCCGGCATGGCCCTGGCCGTCGAGGTGCCCAGCCGCATGGGCCACCCGGTTCCCGTGCGGCCCGGCGAGACCGTCGAGATTCGTTTTCACCTTCGCGACCAGCCGTACCATTTCCGATCCACCGTGGCCCGGCGTACCCAGGTGGCCCTGACCGACCGGTTGAACATGGCGATTCTGGCCCTGTCGCCGCCGAAGGCCCTGCATCCGCTCCAGCGGCGGCAGTTTGTCCGCGTGCCGGTGGACGCCCGCGAACAGTTGGTGGCCTGTCTTTGGCCTGCCGACGACCAGGGCGGGGCCGAGGACATCGAGCCGCCGGCGGCCGAGGTGCTCGATCTGAGCGGCGGCGGCCTCCGGGCCGTCGTCGAGGGGCCCCTTCGCGGACGGTTCAAGGAGGGACGCACGGTGCTGGTTCACATCGACCTGGCCGACGGCCGCTCGCCGCTCGTGATCCGAGCCCACATCGAACGCGTGGACCGGTCCGCGGCCCATCAGGCACGCCTCGGAGTCCATTTCGAGGGGCTCGACGAGTTGCCGCAGGGCAGGGTCGCCAGGGACCGTCTGACGCGCTACGTCGCCCGGCGCCAGAGGGAAGAGCTCCAACGCATGAAACGTTAGGAGTTGTCTCAGAACGTGTGGCCCGGCCGCCCTCGGCCGCTTCGCCGTGGCACGGGAATCCTCCCCGTGTGTCCCAAGGGCATCCTGCCCCTGGCTTCTGAAGTCTCTCCACGGGGCGAGAACTCCGCGGAACGCATGACCGAGAGGGCCTGCCGCTGAGCCGCATCACTGAGTCGGCCGCCGTCAGGCGGCCACCGGGAGAAATCACTGTGTCGCAACGCCTTCAGCCAACCCGAACTCGCTTGTGCCGATCCCCCGGGCGGTGGTCCTACCGCTTCGTCCCGACGCCCTGGGGACCGATGGCCCTTGTCGCCCGCAGCGACCGCCTCGCCGCCACGCTGCTGCCCGACGCCGACCGGCAACGCCTGGCGGCCACCCTGGCGGCCCGATGGCCCGAGGCGACGCTCGATCGCCGCCTCATGCCGTCCCTGGCTGCCGCCCTGGCCGACTATTTCGCCGGCCGCGCAGCTCGGTTCGACGTCGATATCGATCTCGACCGCCGCACGCCGTTTCAGCGAGACGTTCTGGAAGCCTGCCGCCGCATCCCGCCGGGCGAGGTCGTCACCTATGGCCAACTGGCCGCCCAGGTCGGCCGCCCCCGCGCCGCGCGGGCCGTGGGGCAGACCATGGCCGCCAACCCCGTGCCGCTCGTCGTCCCGTGTCACCGCGTCGTCGCCGCCGACGGATCCCTCTGCGGCTTCAGCGCCGCCGGCGGCCTCGACGCCAAGCGCCGCCTCCTTGACCACGAACGGCGGTTCTGGGGATCCAAGGAGCTGGAGGGCGGTCCCGTGCCGCGTGGCATCCTGCATGAGGGGCAGGGGTAGGTCGGGTCAACAACAGACCCGACACGCCGTGGGCCGAATCGAAGCCACTGTCGGCCTGTTGACCCGACTTACGTGCTCGTGTTCTCCGCGGACACTCGGCGGGGTGGGCCGATACTGCCCGTCAAGTGAATGTCCATTGGTATGCGAATGCTGAGCGGCGTGGAACCGGCCCCGAACATGGAATCGATCAGCTCGACCGCGCATTGAGCGACGCGCTTCATGTCGCCGACTATCTCCGTCAACGGCGGGCACCAGGTCGCCACCTGTCGGCCCTTGAAAGAGTCGAACGTCGCCAGGCTGATCTCGTCCGGCACTCTCAGGTCGGCGAACCGTGGATCCCGCAGGAACAAAGCGGCCAAGCCGACGCCGCCGAAGACGATGGCCGTCGGTCGCGACCTGAGACGAAACGGCACATCAAGCACGTCCGGCAGCATCTCGTTCGCCGCATAGTAGACCGGCAGGGAGCAACTTCTCTGTAGACCGGAATGCCTCAGAAACTCGACCCAGCCCGTGACACGGCGGTGCTCGCCCGACAGGTAGCCCATGTGGTAGGAGACCGCGCTGGACACCAGGCACAGGTTACGGTGTCCCAGGCTTGCCAAGGTCTCCCCGATACGCCAGGCTGCGGCGTGTTCGTCGATCCTGACCGTCGGCAGGTCAACCAGAGGCGATTTGCGGTTGAACACGAGAACCGGGACGCCATGCCGCCGGAGCATATCGAGCGACACCAGATGCTCCGAATTGACCCCGAGGGCAAACGCCACTCCGAATCCGCGGGTGACGAAGGTCCGGACGAAGCCAGCCTGGTTGAGCAATGGCCACTTGACGACCGTTGTCCGAATGCCCCGAGCAGCAGACTCTGTAGCCACGAGTCTGATCAACTCCGCCAATTCCACGTGTCTCTTCAGCGGGATGAACCGTTCGGGAACAAGAAGGGCCAGCCTCTTGGTGGTGGTTCTCGTCCGGAGCAACCTGGCTGCCCGTTGCTGGGCCCCAGGCAGGACGATCGTTGGCTGTCTCTGGCGAACCTCCAGCAACCGATGGCGCGCTGCCAGGCGGAGCGCTGCCATGACCGTCAGGGGGGACACCGCCAACTCCTGCGCCAACTGCCGCGTCGGAGCCATGGTCATTCCCGGACGCCAACGTCCGCCGGACAGGCTCGCGAGAAGGTCCGTGAACACCGTCTCGGCCAGTTTGCGACGTTTCATGCCATGCCCCCCCCATCGGGCCGCCACCAGGGCACAAAGTGTACACATACCGTGATATAGTCCGCTGCTTCAGGGAAGATTCTACGTGCCGTCCGGCGGCCGGTCAACGACATTTCCGAAGTGGCCCCTCGGTCAACGAGGTGAGCCGATGTGGATTCGTAACGTGCTGTGGGACAATGTGTTGTGTTGACCCTCGGCGTCCACCGAGAGGGGGAGGCGTCAAGGTGCTTTCTCGTCGCCATCACCTAGAGCATGGTGTAAGCTTTCGTTGACGCTCACGGCTTCCAGCGCGGGCACGAGTCGAATGCGAGATCATGGCTGGTGGCGATCTGCGTGCGGTCGTCGAACGTGCGGTGCGTGCCACTGCGACGAGCCTTGTCGGCGTGCCGCGATGCAGGCGCTCAGTGAAGCCCGGAACGCGTGGGTCCGGCGACCGACAGCCACCGGCACCCACAAGCTCCCTCTCGGCCTGTGCCGCCGGCGGTCGCTCGGCGGGAAGGCTGCATCGCCCTGAGGGGGACGCTCGAGAGAAGAGGCGAAACGCGACCAGAACGACGATGGTTGTCCTTCCTCTCTGTGCCGGCCACGAGCGGGTGCGGAAGGAATGGGATCAGAGCAGAAGCTTTCAGACTCGGACGCAGACAAACAGGGCCCACGTTGTCCACTTCTCGGGCAGGTACTGCGTCCGACTACATTTCTATTATCGGTGGAGGAACGTGGCATGAGGAACATGTGGATCAGCAGTGGGGTTGGATTGTGTTGTGTCTTGCTGAGTGCGCAGGTGGTATGGGGCGACACGGTAACATATCATCTGGATCTGGCGGCGGATGACACGCTCTGCACCAGCGCGGGCAGCAATTACAACACCTCGACGATGTACTTCCCGTTTTACGCCGCGACGCGTTACCCGTTCGTTCGGTTCTCTCTGGCGGGGATTCCGGCGGGAGCGACGATCCAGTCGGCCTACCTGTCGGTCAAGGCCTCCGGCACCAATAGCGGCGCCTGCGTCGGGCGGTTCCAACTGGTTGACTCCGACAATTGCCCCGACTTCGCCACCAACCCATTCACCTGGGCCGTGACGGCGACCGGGGTCGACTGGTCGGTGGGGGACTGGACATCCGGCAACTGGTACACATCGCCGGACCTGAAGGAACTGGTCCAGGAGTTCGTTGACCGGCCGGGCTACTCTTCTGGCGGCTACATGGGCCTGCGTTTCGGCTACGTGTCGGGCGGGTTGCGCTCCGCCTACCAGTGCAACAGCGGCGCTGGCAATGGGGCCGAGCTGGAAGTGACCTACGCGACGAACGTGGTACCGACGGCCGACGCCGGTCCGGATCAGTGTGTTATCGATTCCGACTGCAACGGTTCTCAGGCGGTGGCCCTCGACGGGTCGGCCTCGTCGGATTCGGATGGGACCCTCGTCAGCCATGTCTGGACCGAGGACGCGACACAGATCGCCACCGGGGCCACGCCCATGGTGACCCTGGCCACGGGAGCCCATACCATCACGCTGACCGTGACCGACGATCTCGGGGCGACGGATTCGGACACGGTGGTTGTCTCCGTGATTCAGCCCCAGACGGTGACGCACCATCTGACCATGGCGGCGGATGACACGGCCTGTGCCAGCGGAAGCAACAACTACAACTCCTCGACGATGTACTTTCCGTTTTACGCCGCGACGCGTTACCCGTTCGTGCGGTTTGCTCTGGGGGTTCCGGCGGGAGCGACGATCCAGTCGGCCTACCTGTCGGTCAAGGCCTCCAGCACCAACAGCGGCGCCTGCATCGGGCGGTTCCAGCTGGTCGACTCCGACAACTGCCCCGACTTCACCACCAACCCATTCACCTGGGCCGTGACGGCGACCGGGGTCGACTGGTCGGTGGGGGACTGGACATCCGGCAACTGGTACACGTCGCCGGACCTGAAGGAACTGGTCCAGGAGTTCGTTGACCGGCCGGGCTACTCTTCGGGCGGCTACATGGGCCTGCGTTTCGGCTACGTGTCGGGCGGGTTGCGGATCGCCTATCAGTGCAACAGCGGCGCTGGCAATGGGGCCGAACTGGAGATCACGTATGTGGGCGGCAACTGGCCGCCGACGGCGGACGCCGGGCAGGACCAGGAGGTCGTGGACAGCGACGACAACGGCGTGGAGAACGTGACTCTCGACGGCACGGGATCCTATGATCAGGACGCCGGGGACAGCATCATCAGCTACGTCTGGACCGAGGACGGGACGCCCATCGCCACCGGGGCAACACCCACGGTGGCCTTGGCCCTGGGGACGCACACCTTGACGCTGACCGTGACCGACGCCTTTGGGGCGATAGGCACCGACACGGTGGACGTCACGGTGACCTGGCCGATCTACAGCACCTACTACGTTGACTTTGACAACGGCAGCGACAGCCACGGAGGCGGCAGCCCGGCCCGTGCCTGGCAGCACTGTCCCGGCGACCCGAACGCCACGATGCGGCCTGCGGAGGTGGCCGAGCTCGGCGTGGCCCCAGGGACCACGATCATCTTCAAGGGCGGCGTCCATTATCGCGGGAGCCTCACCTTGAACATGTCGGGCTCTGACGGCAACCGGATCGTTCTTGATGGCAACACCGCCGGCACGTTTGGCACGGGCCCGGCGATTCTCGATGGCTCGGAGCCGTTGACCGGCTGGATGCAGTGCACGTCGGCGGCCGAGGCCGGGGGCAACCCCAACTACGCCAACATCTGGTACGCCTACGCTCCGGCCGGGGTCACGGCGTGGAGCTCGAACCTCTACGAGAACGACTCGGTCTGCACCATGGCCCAGGACCCCAACCAGCCGGACCTGTGGCTCATGGACAAACTGAGCTGCTTCCACTCCATTCCGCCCGCCGACATGACCACGACGTCGGTCAAAGACGCGACCCATCTCAACCAGGCCGATCCGGGCTACTGGGATGGGGCCTCGATCATGCTCCATGTCATCCCCAACGTGATCAACTATCGGACGATCAGCAGCTTCAATCCCGAGACAAACACCCTGACCTATGCCACCACCGGCTCGCCCTATGCCGACATCAACGGGGCCTACGCGATCTTCAACAGCATCCACCTGATCGACCAGCCGGGCGAGTACTACTTCAACGATACGCCCGAGGTCAACGGCACGCACAAGGTCTGGCTCTGGCCGCCGGTGGCCGGCAACCCCAACAGCCAGTCCGTGACCGTCTCGACCCGTCCCCAAGCCATAGACGCGAACGAAAGCAGCTACATCACCCTCCAGGGCCTGATCATCCAGAAGTACGCCAGCGACTCGTCCAGTTGGCAGTGCCAGGGGATCCAGATGAGGGACAGCGATCATGTGGTGGTCCAGGACTGCACTTTTCGCAGGCTTCGGCACATCATGACCAGCGGCTACGGCACGGGCTACGGCGCCATCTGGGGCGACGGAACCTGGAACGTCATCCAGAACAACGTCTTCGAAGAGATCATGAACAGCGAGGGCCTTCTGGTCGGCGGCTCGTACCTGGTCATCGCGAACAACAGTCTGATTCGCATCGGTCGCCATGGCATCTGGTACATGGACAGCCTGTCCCACGATGTTCTGATTACCGGCAACACGGTGCAGGGCCCCTTTGGGACGCACGGGGCCGGCATCAGCGTCTTTGGCACCAACGCGTCCAGCCGGTGCTACAACGTCACCGTGAGCGGGAACCACGTCTCCGACTGTGGCGAGGCGTACAGCTTCTGCAATCTGTATGACAGCACCTGGGCCTACAACTACGGCTACGTCACGGACAATTTTGTCATGCACGACAACGGGAAGCTGCCCACCAGCTTCTCGGACAATATCGCCCTCTACAACAATACGCTCATTCGCACGGACAACAGGCCGTCGTTCGCTTTCAACCCCGATAGCACCTATGTCATGAAGAACAACCTGATGCTGACCTACCTCGGCACGCCGGGTAGCCTGACGCCGGACGCCAACGGCAATATCCACTTCAACCTTTCGCAGATGGGCTCGCTCTTTGTCGACGCGGCCAGCAGGGACTTCCACCTCAAGCCGAACAGCGTCAGCCCGCCGTTCACCAACACGGCCATTGACGCGGGGCTCGCTCTCGGCTATGAGTACGACCTTGAAGGCACGGCTGTGCCGCAAGGCGGGGCTCCCGACATTGGGGCCTATGAGAGCACGGGACAGTAAGGTCCTCTGCGACGGAACGTCGGTGCGGGTGGCGCCGTTGCCCCAACCAACGGCGCCACCTCGCTTTCTGACCGGAAGGGCCGAGCAGGTAGGTTGGGTCAACAGGCCCGACACGCGGTGGGCCGAATCGAAGCCACTGTCGGGCCTGTTGGCCCGACCTGCGTGCTGCCAACGTGGAATCAAATGCCGAGGTCGACCATGACGGCAGATCTGGGTCTTGTGATTCTCTTTGTTGTTGCCTCAGGGTCGGTGCCGTTTCTCTTGCACCACCGATGCCGGCGACAGTATGAACGGCTCAAGCTCCTCATCGAGAAGAGCATCCCCAATGTGGCCTGTGACATCGAGGGTTTCTGGCGTCGAAGGCTCTGCGTCCATTGCTGCCGTCATGTGCTGACCATCCGGCTGAATGCCGTTTGCCTGACCCTTGGCGCCTCAGTGACGGCGGGGCGGCGAATCGAGCATCTGGCTATAGGCAACAGGAGGGAGATGCACGATATCATCGACCTCCTGGCGTTGCCGGTTGCCATTGCCCGTCACCTCAAAAAAGGTTGGCACACCGTCGAAGGCAACGTGCCTCCACGGTTGCAGGGGCGGACTCGAATTCGCTGTACACGGGGAACCGATGCCGCCGTGTCGCAGATGCTCCCTGAGGTGGTGCTCGGGATTCGCAGGATGGTGGCCGTGGGACGCAAGACATCGCGTCTCTGGAGGTTGTCATTCGGTGAAGGGGCAGCCAGGCTCGACGTGTGGCGACAGAGTCCGGACAGAGGACTGGAATCCCGTTGGTACGATTGGTTCTGCCGCGGGAACCTGATCCGAGAGGCGATTGACTTCGGCAAGACCGTGTTCCACGGGCATAGGGTGGTCCCAGGCGCGCACGATCTCCGCAGGATCATCGACCTGATGGTTGACCTTGGTCCCTGGCAGTGCGACGGAGCCACATGGCGCCGCCCGACGCCGGGCGAGCCGGGTGCCAGACCCAGGAGCGAAGGCGCCGCCGGAGGCCTCGACGCCAAACGCCGCCTCCTCGACCACGAAAGCCGATTCCGGCCCCCAAACGCCCCTCACGGCGATCTTACACGGCATCGTGCTTGACAATCGGTTTGTGCCGGGGTACATTTATCCTCTCGCGTGGTCGCGGGGGCTTCGGTTCTGCCCCGTTCGTTCGGCTGCGGAAGAAGCGAAAAACTGATACGGTGCGCCCATAGCTCAATTGGATAGAGCGTCGGTCTACGGAACCGAAGGTTGCAGGTTCGAGTCCTGCTGGGCGTACCATTTTCTTTTCTGAGGTCGCCCGGCGCCCGTGATTGAAGCCACCGACGAAGCCATGATGGACATCGCCCTTCGCGAGGCCGCCAAGGCCCGCGAGGCCGACGAAGTTCCCATCGGCTGCTGCATCGTCCGCCAGGGACGCGTCATCGCCCGGGCCCACAACCAGCGCGAGACCCTTCACGACCCCACCGCCCACGCCGAGATGATCGCCATCACGCAGGCCGCCGACGACGTGGGCGACTGGCGACTGACCGATTCCACCCTCTACGTCACCCTGGAACCGTGCCCCATGTGCGCCGGGGCCATTCTCCTGGCACGCATCCCGCGGGTGGTCTTCGGCGTCCGCGACCCCAAGGCCGGAGCCGTCGTCAGCCTCTACCAGTTGCTCAACGACGAGCGGCTCAACCACCGTGTCGAGGTCGTCGAGGGCGTCCGCCCCCACGAGTGCCGCGCCATGCTTCAGGAGTTCTTCCAGCACCGCCGCAGCCTCGGCGAGAAATGACGCGACTGCCGCCCGCAAGGCCCGGGCCTGTTGGAATTCCCCAGTCTCCGCCGACTGCCAATGCGACCTTTTCCTTCGCGATCCTTGACGAGAGGGGCCCCGGTTGATAGAGTAGGGGTTCGCTGCTGTCGGAGGCGGCCGGCCGTGCGACGTGTTCGCAGGCGGTCGGTCCGGCGGTCGGCATCCGCGGAGAGGTGCCAGAGCGGTCGAATGGGCCGGTTTCGAAAACCGGTGTGCTCTTTATGGGTACCCAGGGTTCGAATCCCTGCCTCTCCGCCAGACTTGAACGAAGCCCCGCAAGCCCTTTTTTCAGAAGGGTTTGTGGGGCTTCTTGTTGGCCGATCGACGGCCTTGTCCGTATTCCGGCCGCAAATCTGGTGCCGTCGGTCATGAAGACTCGCGTGGCACCCGCCGCGCCGGGCTTAACGAGCTCCTATTGCGGCAACCGGCGGCCGAGCCGGGTGCGTGCGGCCAGCATGTCCGCCCCGGTGACGTCGCCGGAGTCATTCACGTCATAGACCCTCGTGGCGGCGTCCACCGGCTTGCCCGCGTGCGCCCGGACGGCGAGGATGTCGACGGCGGTCACCGCGCCCGACGCATCCACGTCGCCCGCCAGCGCCGCCACGGTCGTGGCGGCGTCCCCGGGCAGCGGCTCCCCGGAGGTCGTCCGCAGCACGTCGGTGATGCGGAACGTGTACACGTCGGCGTCCGGCAGCGGCGCGGAGAGACGGACGGTGATCGCGCGGCCCGACGGGTCCAGGGTCAGGCGCTCGATCCGTCCGGAGACGTCGCCTCCATGAAGTCCGCGAATCTCCACCGCCCCGGCGACGGCCGTCCTGGGGTCGAGCGGCCGTCCGAGGTCGACCCGTAGCACCGTCAGTCCCGCGAGCCACGGGGCAGCGCCGCCGTCGGTGAGGACGGCGGCGCCGCTGCCGATGACTCGATACCACGTACCCCTTCAGGGTGCGTACTCGTAGGCGCCGACATCGACCGCGCCGCCCTGCGGCACAGCGTTGCCCTCCAGGTCCAGATCGAACCCGACATCCACGCCCGCGTTGATGGCCGGGCTGCCCGACTTCAGGTGGTAGTCGCCGTTGGCCGCGTCCACGAACAGCTCACTCTTGGTGGCCACGAATTCGCCCGGTCCCAGGTTATTGATGTCCTGGCACCACATCAGGCTGGTGTAGATGTTGTTCTCGGACGTACCGCCCGCCGCCGACACCGCCACGCTGCCGCCGTCGACGATGTTGTTCTTGGCCACAAGGTTAACGTTGCCATTGCTGCCGACACAGATGCCGCTGCCCGGAGTGCCGGGGTTCATGATGACGTTGTTGTAGAGTTCCACGCCGTTGCACTGGCTCCACATGGCCACGGTGTAGGTGCCCGGCAAGGGAGTCTCGAACACGTTGTAGGCCACGAGCAGGTTGCTGGACTCCTGGCAGGTGAAGGCAATGTTGCCGTCCAGAACAACGTTGCAGGCCACGAGCACGTCGTCGCTGTCCAGGTACACGGTGATGCCGTTGGCATGCACGCCACAACTGTCGGTGACCGTGTTGCCGATGATGTCACAGTGCGACGAAGAGTAGTAGATGATCGAGGTGTGGCCGTTCTTCTGCAGGAGGTTGTTGCGAATCGACGTGTATTGGCAGCCGCTCAGGATGATGCCGCGGCTGGCCACGTTATGGAAGACATGGTTGTTGTCGACCAGGCCATTGATGACCTTGCCGAAGCAGACCACGGGCTGACCCTCCATCGACTTGTTCATGGTGAACTCATTGTCCTCGATGGTGATGTCGTACTTCATCGCCGATCCGGAATTGCGGATGGCTGACCCGGTTCCACCGTATCCGCCGACCCCGCCCGAGACCTTCTGTACGCGGAAGCCTCGGAAGGTGACGTAGCTCTCGTCATTGAGTTCGACCGCCTGGGTGCGGACCGACACGGTGAACGTCTTGCCGGCCACGCCGCCGGTGAGCGGCCAGAGGTAGATCTTCGCCCCGCCGCTGCCGTCGGTCTGGTCCTCGCGCACCACGTACTCGCCGGGCACGTCCAGGATCTTCAGCGAGTTCGACATGGCGTACTTGCCGGGGTTGTAGTGCGACGTGCCCAACGTCTCGTAGCTGATGGTGTGTGTCGCCTGGTCGTAGCCGGTGACCCGCTTCGGGTAGGTGTTGTTCGCGCCGGCCCAGATCAGGATGTATGTGTAGCCGTCCCAGTAGTCCGAGCCGGCCATGGTGAAGTAGTCCTCGTCCACGATGGTTGTGCTGGTGGCCGAGTCGAACGTCAGGTAGTTGTCGATCTCGTCGAACCAGAACGGGTCCGGCTGGTTCGGGTGCTGCGCCACCCAGGTCAACGTGTCGTCTTCGTACACGTTGGCGCTGAACGTGGTCACGCCGGCCGGCAGGTACGTCCAGTAGATGCTGGCATAGTTGGGATTGCCGCCACACTCGGCCGCGCTGGTGCACTGCGTCCAGCCGGTCAGCACCTCGGAGCCGTCGATCACCGCCCGGCCCGTGCCGAACGTCTCTTCGGTATTGCCGTCGTAGACGATCGGGTTGCCCGAGGCGCCGGACCAGTAGCACTGGACTTCGCCACGGTAGATCACGCCGCCCTTGAAGATCACCTTGTCGCCCGGGGCCAACGCGGTCGTGTCGGCAATGCCTGTGGCCTGACTGTCGCCCGGGCAGTGCTTGAACGCCGCGGCTGTCGAGCGGCCGTTATAATTGTCGTTGCCGCCGTCGAAGTCCACGTAGTAGGTGTATCCCTCCTTCCCGCGCACGCTGATGACCACGGTGTCGCTGTCGGTCTCGCCGTCGTCGTCGGTCACGACCAGGGTGATGGTATGCAGATCCACGCTCAGCGACACGCTGGCCGTTTCGCCGGTGGCGATCTGCGTGGAGCCCTCCATCCACACGTGGCTCACGATGGAGCCGTCGGGATCGAACGAGGCGGAACCGTCCAGGGTCACGGTTTCCTCGCTGGTGTTGTCGTTGTCGATGGCTTCGAAGTCGTCGCCGGCCCGGGCCACCGGCGGAATGAACGTCGGCAGCGTGGAGATGATGCCTTCATAGGCCAGCGACACCGACTCGCCCGTCGGCAGCGTCGCCCCCTCGCCGAAGGCGCCTCCCTGGTTGGCGATCTTCATCTGCACACCGAGCGTGGTGCTCACCGACGTGCTGCCTCTCATCGTGTTCGCCGCATCGACGTAGTAGAAGTCCATGTCGTCGGCGCGCAGCTCAAACGTCAGGCCCGGCCGCATGTTGAGCGCCGACGCCTGCGCGTTGCTCTTCACCACCGCCTTGGTATAGAGACCCGGCCACGCGCTGGTCGTCGTGCTCCCGTACCAGTCGTACAACTCATAGAGCGGGTGTCCGTCGCTGTCGTCCGTCAGGTGACTGTTCGGCTTGGAGGCAGCCGTGGTTGGGTTCACAATGCTCCAACTGGCATACCCGCCGTCTTCCAGGCACAGGCTGCCTGTGCCGGCCGTGCCCATGCCCCACAGGGAGTAACTCGACCCGCTGGTGTTGCTGATCGTGTACGTGCCGGCGATGGTCGTGCGATAGTCGTCTCCGCTCATCAGCGGCGCGTTGATCCGCACCGTCAGCACCCCCGTGATGCCCGTGGTGATGGTGTGCGTCTTGGTGAACTCGTAGTAGCTCGACGTCTGTCCGCCGTGGTTGTTGACGTCGGCGCCGTCGAGGAAGTCGCCCTGCATGGCGCTCATGCGCATCAGGCCCAGGCCGGTGGAGGCGCCCGACTCGGGCGAGTATTCGAACGCCGTGCCGCCGTGGGCCACGTCCTTGAAGCTCGAAATCTCGCCGGCCAGCCAGTTCGTGTGGGCTGTCTGCAATTCCCCCTCCCCGGGCACCCACACCCGCATCTCCCACACCGTGGCCGAGTCGTGCGTCGCCGTGATGATCAGCGGCCGATAGTGGTACGTTGCGTTCGTCGCTCCGTAGCTGTACGACAGCGTGGCCTGCTCCAGAGGGTTGACCGTCACCACGATGTCGTCCGTGTGCGTCGAGCCGTCGTTGTCGATGACGGTCAGCGTGATGGTGTGCGTGCCCACGGCCAGGCTCACGTTGACGGACGAGCCCGAGCCGATCTGCGTCTCGCCGATGCTCCAGACCCAACTGACCACCGTGCCGTCGGAGTCCGTGGAGCCGCTGCCGTTGAGCAGCACCGACACGCTTCCGGCGCCCAGCGTGTCCGTCACCACCTGATCGTCGCCGGCCGCCGCCGTCGGACGGGCATTCACCCTGGCCACCGTCGTATCGGTTCCCGTCGCTCCATCATCATCCGTCACCGTCAGCAGGATCGTATGCGACCCCACCGCCATGGACACCTGGGCCGTCACCCCGGTGGCGATCTGCGTAGCTCCCTCGGTCCACACGTAGCTGACGATCGTGCCGTCGGCATCCGTGGACCCGCTGCCGTTGAGCGCCACCGTCTCGCTGCCGCTGCAATCCGTGTCGTGCACCGTGACGTCCGCCCCCGCGTCGGCCACCGGGGCCTCGTTCGTCGCGGCAATGTTGATCAGGAACTGACCGGCGTTCACACGCGTGGCGTCCGCCGCCAGATTCGTGCCGCTATAGCTGAAGGCGGAGGCGTACCGGCAGTAATCGAATCCGGCCCACGCGCCGCTCGCCACCGCGCCACCGACGCTTTCGCCCGACAGTCCGGCCTGGTAATCCATGATGAACTGCCGACCCTCGGTCAGACCCAGGGCATTCGAGCCCACGGTCCACTTCATGTAGCTCACCGGGTTTTGCGCGTTCCACGTCCCGTCGGTCCGCGACGTCTCACTGACCAGCGTCTTGGGCACGTAGTCCTCATCGTAGCAGAACACCCACTCTGCCGCCCAGACGAGGCTGGTGATGGCATGAGCCGATACATTATGAAACGACATCGACCAGTCCCACGCCGTGCCCTCGGTCGTCGGCGGACGGATGACGAATGAGATCGTGGTCAGCAGTTCCCCAGGCGCCAGGCTCACGGCGCCGCTGGAGTACGCGTTGTGGAAGAAACTCGCCGCCTCCGCCGTCTCCGTGTACGTGATCGTGAACGACGAGTTGTCCGGCGCCGTCGTGAACGTCAACCGGTCGGCCAGGCCGCTCAGCATGCTGATCCGCGTCATCACGTTGCCGCCGCGACCGTCGAAGTAGACCATCGAGCAACTCCGACCGTAGCCGTTGGTGCCCATGTAGTTGGTGTGCCCGCCCTGACCGTCGCCCGCGTCGGTCAGGTCCTTGAACGAGTACAGGCTTCCCGACAGCTTGTCAACCTTCACCTCCCAGTAGGCGTCGTTCATGTCGCCCGCCTCGTGCGCCGTGATCACATAACAGTCGTTCGCGGCATCGTCGGTCACGGTCAACGTCGCCGCGGCCCACACGGGCGACGCACTGGCCAACAGGATCAACCACACGCCGATCGCCACTCGCTTTCTCATGGCTCGCTCCTTCCGTAAGTGGAATCCGAAACGTCTTCAGTGAGACATGACCAATCGCCAAGGACGTGTCCGCGACCGCAGACGCGCCGCGGACCTCCGTCCGACCGAGACTCGTCCGACCTGCCATGCGTTGCCTCGTGGCTGCTCGTCGAGATGGATTTGGCAGCATCTTCTCCAAAAGCACGTGAGATGTGACCACTACCATTGTCCCTGGCGGCGGCTGACGGGCCAACGGCATTCCCCTCATTTCATCGACTTGCACGCATGCCACTGCTTCTGCCGCAACCCATTACGGACAAGACGCTTGCGTTGCGCCGCCGTCGCCGCAGCTCCGATTCCCCGTGCCGCGACGAGGCCCCCCTTGACATCCGCCCGCCGGATCGCCATACTGTTTCTTGCGCACCAATTCTTGCGGCTTCGCCGCGTCGTCGCCGTTGGGGACCGTCATGGGCCGACCTCGTATCGTTGATGGCATCGTCTGCGGGTTGCTCCGACGCCTGGCTGGCGGCCAGTGGATGCCCGGCGCCGTCATGCCCTCCACGCGGACCCTGGCCCGGGAGCTCGGCGTCTCGCCCCCGGTCATCCGCGACGCCTTCGCCCACCTGGACCGGCTGCGCCTGATCCAGGTTCGCCCCAACCACCCGGCCGTTGTTCAGCCCGAGGCCCCCGCTCGCGCCCAGGCTCGACTGGCCCATCTGGCCGGTCGCCGGCCCTCACGCCGCGTCGCCATTCTCGAATCGCCGCGCCGCATGCATCCGCCGCCGGGCACCTACTGGCACCGCGTGAATGCCGCCGTGCAGGAGGCCGCTCGGGCCCACGGCATCACGCTCACGTATGTCCCCTGGCCATCCACCGACTTCAAACAGTTCGCCGAACGCCTGGCCTGCGGCCCCTGCGGCGCCGCCCTGGCGCATGGACTGACCGACTCGTCGCCCATCGTCCTGCACCGGCTCGAAGAGTTGAAGTTCCCCGTCCTCATGCACAACATGGTCGGCCACTTCCCCGGCCTGCCCGCCGTCATTCGTGACGAGGCCATGGCCATTCGCCGCATCGTCCAGACCTTCTTCGAACAGGGACACCGCAGTCTCTGCCTTATCATCGAACACTACTATCAGCCCGTGTCGCACGTGCAGAACCGGGTCCGCTTCTGGAAGGCGGCAATCAACGAATTCGGCCTTGGCGCGTCCTGTCCCGTGTCGGTCTGTCCTCTGGCCGAGGGCGCCGATCCCTACCGCCACCTGACCTCGATTCTCCAAGCCCCTGATGGCCCCACGGGCGTCCTGGTGTCGGTCGGCCAAACCAGGCAGTTGCTCGACGATCCACGACTCCGCCGACTCCGCGTGCCGCAGGACCTGAGCGTCGCCGCCTTCGATTCCACCGACGCCGTGCCCATTCTGCCGTGGCGACCGGCGATCACCAGCATCGACCTGGACATGCGCCGCGTCGGCGAGTGCTCCATGGAACTCCTGGAGAAACTCCTCGCCGGCGACCTGCACCCGCCCAGTCTGCGTCTGGTGCCGCAGATTCGCCTTACCGATAGCATCGGTCCGCCCGGACGTTGCCGGCCGGGTGGCTGATTCCCGTGCCCATGGAGTTCGGGGGACGGGTGCGGCACCACGGATGCACGCTGGTGCTGTCCCCGGGGACACAGCCGGCATAGGGCAAACGTGACGCTCTGCCCGGCGGTTGGCCGGGTCCTGTCGCCGGGCAATCTCCGTGGTGTCTTCAGCCGTGGGTTCTCCTCGGTGAGGGGACACGCCCGGTTTGTTCTCGGAAGGGCACTGGTAGTTCTTCTAGGGTCGCCGTGCAAGCTACCCCTTGCATTGAACGCCACGGAATGCCATAATGTCGGGCTTATTAACATTGAGGGCGTCGTTTCTTCGGCGTTCTCGGGAGACTCGCGGTGAATCAGCCTGAAGCGGATCCCTCTTCGGAGCCGCAATCATCCAGTCGGCGTCGTCAGTGGGGGATTGTTCTCTCCGTGGCCCTGGCGCTGCTCGTGCTGCGCTTCGTGGCCGGGTGGCCGTTCAGTAGCCCGTGGTACGAACCCGATGAGAGCACGTACGCTCTGCGGGCTTACCATCTGGCCCAGGGCGACGGCCTGTCCTGGCGCCATCCGAACCGCCCGGCCGGGGCTCCGGGGGCGCCGATCCTGATGTCCCTGACGTGGCTCCTGGCGGGCGACGACACCGACCTGTTCGTCCAGTTGACCTACATCGTCAACAGCCTCCTGGCGTGCGGCATCGTGATCGTCGGCTACGCCGCGTTTCGCCGCTGGTTCGACCATTGGGCCGCGCTGCTCGGCGCGGTCGCCATGGCGATCTACGGGCCGATCTTCATCTACGGATACACCTTCCTGGGTGAGCCGCTCTTTTTCTTCCTGTTCGTGGTCACCGTCTGGGCGGCCCAGCGCGTTGCGGACACCGGCCGCTGGCCCTGGTGGCTCGCCCTGGGGCTGGCCACGGCGGCATCGCAGGTGGCCCGCGTGACGGGCTTCGCCTTCGTGGCGGCCGCCGTCGTCGTCGGCATCGTCCACCTGGTCCATTATCGCAACCGGGCTGCCGTGGGCCATCTGGCCTGTCTGCTGGCGGGCATCGCGGTTCTCCTCGGGCCCATTGCCCTGCTCAACCGTCCGCGCCTGGAATCCGCCCCCGACGTGGGCATCGAGGTCGGGGCCGGGACCCTGAGCGGGCAACCGTCCGGCGAAGCGACTGCCGCAGGTTCTGCGGCCTCGGCAGAGGCCACCCCGGCGACTCCTGCCCGCGCAGCCGGGTCGGCCATTTCCAAGGAGAAGGAACAGCTCTATTCCTACAGCCCTACCCGGCGAGAGTACACCAATCTGATTCGCCATCTGTTGAGCGATACCACGGCCAAGAAGAACTTCAGCATGGTCGTTCTTTGGGCGTTGAACTACATCCTGTTGGCGGGCATGGTCCTGCCGGTGGTGCTGGCCGTGCGTTTTGCCCTGATCCGCCGCTGGTTCCGGCCGGCCGCCGGTCGGGATCTCCGCCGGACCGTCGATCCGGGCGTGCTGTACATGATGCTGGCATGCCTGTTCACGTTTGGCGGGATTGTTCTGCGGCTGGGGTTGTCCGAGTCGGCCACGATCGAGTCGATGTACGGCCGCTACCTGGACGTGATCGTCATGATCTGTGTCGGCCTGGGGTCGGCGTATCTGGCCGACGGGCTGATCTTGCGGGAATCGTTGCTCTCGCTCGGCCGGACGCCGTCGGCCCGCGAAGTGCGGCGCGCTCGCAAACGCGGCGCCCCCGAGCAGCGCGGCGAGGCCTCGGCCTGTGTCACGCTCTTCGTCGTGGCGTTCATCGTGACGGTGATTGCCGTGGTCACGCTGCCGAAGAACATCAAGATCATCTTCTCGGCCAACCTGGGCACCAACTACGCCGCCCAGATCGGCGGCCAACTGAGCCAGGCGATCAATGATTGGATGCTGGGGTATGGCAAGGAAGTGATGTTCAGACCGGGGCACGGAGCCGAACTCATTGCCATTATCCTGACTCCGCTGCTGGCGATTCTGTGTTGGCTGGCCTGGAGGCAACCTCGTGCCGCGGGCGTCGGCCTGATTCTCCTGCTGACGACCAGTTCGGCCATCGCCTACCACCAGTCGATGGTGTTCATGGCCCGGAACCGGGCCCAGGACTTCCACGAGTTTGCCCGCCAGGCCACGGCCGTCCTGGAGAAGCATTTCCGGGAGAATCCCCAGCTGGAACGGGTGGTCGTCGTGGACAAGCCGCCCCTCACGAGCGCCATGACCAAGGAAGAACGCGAGCGGGCGACCGTGCTGAACCACAATAGCAGGTGGAGCCTGGAATTCTACAACCGCGACATCCAGTTTGTGCGGCTATGGCGCGACACGAAGGTCTATCCCGAAACGCCGGTGTTCAGCATGAGGCCACGGGCGTTGCCGGTGCTGCTTCGCCACGTCAAGGAGCGCGGGGTGGATGCCCGTGGGCGTATCATCCTGTCGCACCTGGGGATCTATCGGGGCACGAAGCTGAAAGTGGAAGACGCAGAGGAAACGCCCGATATTCCCACCGATTCGCGCAGCAGCATTCAGTTTAACCTCGTCCGACGCGTCCGGGAGGCGCCTCGCGCCGGCGGCGTGGGCTGACCGTCCCGGGCGGCGTCTGCCCGGAAATCGCGACAATTCGGGGAAGCCGCGGGCGCCCCTCGTCGTTACAGTCAGGGAGCCGCTGAGCTGGAGCTGCGCGGGTTGCCTCCGGCGTCTGCCGGGTGTCCGGCGTGTCGCGCCGGGGCCTCTGAGGCGAGGATCGTCCGTTGAAGATGAATCCGGACCACGTGCTGATGAGCGAAGACCACGAGAACGACTCCGTGCAGTACGACCTCAGCGACCCCGCGTCCTGGGCGGAGATCGTCCGCGAGCACTACGACGGCGTCCTCCGGGCGGCCCTGAGCCAGACTCGCCGCCGCAGCCTGGCTGAGGAAGTGGCCCAGGAGACGTTTGTCCGGGCCTTCGAGCGTCATCACCAGTTCGACGGCCAGGGGGCGCTCGGGGCGTGGCTCCACCGGATTGCCGTCAACCTGAGCCGCGACGTCCTGCGCCGCGAGAACGTGCGCAGTCACGCCGAGTTGTCCGAAGCCCACGAGACCTCCGACGCCGACCCTCACCCGCCGGAAGTGGTTCACCGCAAGCACTTGTGCCGCGTACTCCGCGAGGCACTGGACGAGATCAGCCCGCCGATGCGACGGGCTTTCGAACAGACCGTGGTTCTTGGTTACAGTTATCGTCAGGCCGCTGAGATCGAGGGCGTCAGCGAAGGCACCATCGCCTCGCGCGTGGCTCGCACACGCAATGCCCTGGCCCGGAAATACCGTGATCTGGATGCCTGAGAGAACCTCGCGCCGTTACATAAGGGCCTTGAGATGGATGACAATGAGGAACTGGTGGAGTTGAACCGCCTGGTCAGCGGCGAGTTGTCCGACGACGAGTCGCTGGCGATCCAGAATCGGATGCTCCAGGACGCCGATCTGCGGGCCGAGTACGAGCGACTCCAGGAGGTGGACGCCCTGGTGCGCGAGGCGTACCTCCAGCACCGGGCCGACGGCGCCGCGCCGCCGGGAGAGGGCGAGGCGTCGCTCCGCGTCCCGCACGACGACCGCCGCCTGGAGCACATGGACGAGATCGTCGGCCGGATTCACGAGGCGGCCATTCTCCGAGGCCGCCGGCACACGGTCCGGTTTCCGCGTCTTCCGTGGGGGATTGCGGCGGCACTGTTCGTGGCCGTGGGCCTGTCGATCTGGGCAGGGCCGCGACTGCTGGGCCCCAGGGGGCTCGACAGTCGCGCGTCCGTGATTCCGCTCAGTTCCGATCGTGTGGCCCATTATGCCGCACTCCGCGAGAAGCTCGGCGAGAACGTCGCCATCATCTGGCGAGACAATGCCGGCACCTACAAACCCGTCTCCGGCCAGACCCAGCGGCCCGTGGTGGTGCGCGTCACCGTGGTCCGCACCGATGCCCAGGAGCAAACGCACTGGACGGCCGACGCCGTGGTGCCGCAGGGCGAAACCATCGAAATGGTGACCAACGACCAGACCGCGTGGCCGGCGAGCATCCGCGTCAGCGTCGCTGCGAATGGGGATACCGTGGTGCCGGTGAGCCTCCAGGCTCAGTTGGTGCGCGGCGAGTCGTCCGACATGCACCTGACGGCCGACGTGCCGGCGACCGAAGCCGTCTCGGTCGGCAATCTCCAGGTGGGCGCTGCCCGGTACGAAATCTTCGTGCAGGCCGAACGCATGGCCCCCGGTCGTCAGGCCATGTGACAGCAGGGAAGAGGGGCTTGTCATGAACGCCAGACACATCGCCATCGCATCCGTGGGACTGTGGATCGTTGCCGCCGCGGCCGGCCATGCCCAGCAGGCGGAGCCACCCGCCGGGCCGGCATCGCAGGCCGGCGCGACCGCTCCGCGCGACGCCGCGGCCGCCCCGTCTGAGCCGACCCCGACCCCGGCGCCGCCGGTGCTGAGGACGCTGGCGGTCTTGGACTACGAGGCGGCCTGGATCGACGACGCCCAGGCGGCCGGTCGCATGGCCGAGGTCTGGCCGACGTATGTGGCCACCCGTCTGGGAGCGATGGACGAGTGGGTCATGGTCGAACGGCCGCGCGTGGTCGAGGCCATCAAGGGGGTCCGGGAAGAGGGCCGGCCGCTGGACCGCCGGGCGGTGGGCAAGCGGCTGGGGGCGAGGTTCGTGCTTTCGGGCCGCGGATTCCGGATGGACGGCAAAGTCATGATCGCCAACGAGTTGCTCGACGTTGAGACCGGCGAAGTGCGCGGCCTGGTCGTTGAGTTCGCCGCCGAGGCGCCCCAGGGCAGCATGCTCGCCGAGGCGTGCGACAAGCTGATCGCGCAACTGCCGGCCAAGCTGGAGGACCTCCGGTCGGCGTCGCATCCGACCTTTGGGGCGGTGGAGGCGATTCGCCGGCGGTTCGGCACAACGGCCCGGCACTGGTGCGTCGCGGCCGTGCAGCGGTGCGAAGGCGTCGAGGCGGAGTCGGCGGCGCTGAAGAGTGAGATGGAGCGGCTGCTGACGGCCGCCGGCCAGAAAGTCCGTGTGCTGAGCGATTCGGCGGCCGAGGCCCTGGCCACGGGACGCAAGACCCTGAGCGACGTTCTCGACGGCGACACGGTGGATTACTGCGTGATCGGCGACGCACGGGCCGCGGTCATGGAATCGGCGTCGCCGGAGCTGGCCCTCTTCCGCGGCAGCGTCGAGATGCGGCTCCTGGACGGTCGCACCGGACACGTGCTGGCGACCGAGGCTACGGGCGATCTGGGGGCCGCCGCCACGAAGGCCGAAGCCGCCGCAGGGCTCCTGCGCGCTGCCGGTCGTGGTCTGCTCGTGCGCCTGCTGGACAAGGCCCCTCCGGCCTCCCCGTCGCCCGCCCCGTCGTCCAATTGACGACTGCCGCACCGGCCCCACGTGTGGCGCCGCGTCTTGTAAGCGTGACACACGCGGCCGTCAGGCGTGGTTGCGCAGCTTCAGTTCCAGCGGATGGGGATTCAGATAGACCTGGCGGCTCAGGTACTCGACCTTGTGCCTGCGGACGTGGTGCTGAAGCAGCGTGATCGGCACCACCAGGGGCACGAGGCCCGCATGATACCGGCCGATCACATCGAGCAGTTCCTGTTTCTCGTCGGCCGAGAGGCCATGGCGCAGGTGGCCCATCATGTGCTGAAGGGCGTTGACGTGCTTGCGGACCGTGGCCGTGAGCTTCAGGGCCTGGAGCATCAGCCGCTCGTACTCGGCCGTCAGGTCGGCCGGGCTGAACTGGTCGGCGCGGCCCACGAGGTGCCCCATGCGGCGCATCAGCTCGGCGCTGTGCGACATCAGCAGAATCTTGTGATCGGTCTGAAACTCGACCAGCCGGCGACGACCGCCGCCCTGGGCCAGCATGTCGCGATACCGTTTCAGGCAGAACACGCGCTCGATGAAGTTCTCGCGAAGCAGGGGATCGTGCAGCCGTCCCTCGTCCTCGACCGGCAGCAGGGGGAACCGCTGCATGAAGGTCCGGGCGAACAGGCCGACGCCGACCTTGCGGCTGTTGCCGGCGTCGTCGTAGATCTTCACGCGCTCCATGCCGGAGCTGGGCGACTTGCTCTTGAAGACGAAACCGCAAAGCCCCTCGCGCTCCAACTCGCCGACGCGCCGCGCAGCCCAGCCGAGCATCCGGTCCGTGTGGTCGATCTTCGTGCGGATCGTCAACAGGCGAGGAGACTCGGCGTCGCCGACCAGGCGCATGGCCTCGCGCGGCACCGGCAGGCCGCACTCGACCTCCGGGCAGATCGGCACCCACTGGACGTATTGCCCGAGCGTGTCCACGAGGAAATCGTCGCGCTTCTGCCCGCCGTCGTAGCGGACGGGTTCGCCGAGCAGGCACGTGCTGATGCCGAGTCGGATTTTCTCGTTCGGCGTCGTCATTCGCGCGGCTCCTCGGGCGACGGAAGGACGCGGTGATCGCGAGGCCGGGCTCGCCGTCAGGCCTCGTCGTTCAACTGGAAGGCGTCGTGAACGGCCTTCAGGGAGGCTTCGGCGTCCTGACGCCTGATGATACACGAAATCTTGATCTCCGACGTCGTGATCATCTGAATGTTGATGCGGGCGTTGGCCAGGGCCTTGAACATCTTCTCGGCGACGCCGGTGTGGCTCCTCATGCCGACGCCGACGATCGAGACCTTGGAGATGTTCTTGTCGAACTCGACGGCCCCGGCGCCGATTTCCTTGGCCAGGCGGTGGGCCACGTCGGCCACGTCGTCGGCGTCGGTCTCGGCCACGGTGAACGACAGGTCGGTCTGGCCGTCGCTGGAGATGTTCTGGATGATGTCGTCCACGACGATGTTCGCCGCGGCAATCTCATGGAAGATCTTCGCGGCGACGCCCGGGGTGTCGGGCACCGCGCGGATGGTCACCTTGGCCAGTTCCCGGGTCAGTGCGGCGCCTCGTACGACGATGCCTTCCATGCTCGCTGCCTCCTTGGTAATCATCGTGCCCTTCGAGTCGTTCAGACTGGATCGCACGTGAATGGGGATGTCGAATTTCTTGCCGAACTCCACGGCCCGGCTGTGCATGACGCCCGCGCCGAGCGACGCCAGCTCGAGCATCTCCTCGTAACTGATCACGTCGAGCTTGCGGGCCGTCGGCACCTTCCGCGGATCGGCCGTGTAGACGCCGTCCACGTCGGTGTAGATCTCGCAGACGATTTCCTTCTCGCCGGCCATCTTCATCGCCGCGGCCAGGGCCACCGCCGTTGTGTCGCTGCCGCCGCGGCCCAGGGTCGTGATGTTCTGGTGGGCGTCTACGCCCTGGAATCCCGCCACGATCACGATCTTGCCCTGGGCGAACTGCTCCTTCAGGCGCTCCACGTCCACCTTCTGGATGCGGGCCTTCGTGTGGACGCTGTCGGTCACCAGGCCGACCTGGCCGCCCGTGAAGCTGATGGCGCCGTGGCCCATGGCGTGAATGGCCATGGCCACCAGGGCGATTGAAATCTGCTCGCCCGTGGACAGGAGCTGGTCCATTTCGCGGGCCGAGGGGCGGCTGGTGATTTCGTGGGCCAGGTCCACCAGTTCGTCGGTGGTCTGCCCGCGAGCCGAGACCACGACGATCACGTGGTGACCGGCCTCCCGAGCCGCAATCGCGCGGCCCGCCGCCCTGCGTATCTTGTCGGCGGTCGCGACGCTCGTGCCGCCAAACTTCTGTACGACCGTTGCCATGGGATCCAGCCTCTCTATCGTCTCAGGAAGTACTCCATCAGCTCGTGGCCGACGGGAATCCGGAAGCCGCTCGTGGCGGCATGCTTTTCCGTGAACGGGCCCGGGTGGATGGGCTCCATGCCCGTGCCGATGATGCCGACCGGAACCGGGTCGGACGTGTGGGTGCGGACGTTGATCGGCGTCAGGTGATCCGGCAGGACCATCAGGCGCCAGGCATCGTAGGTCGATTCCATGTGTGCCAGCAGCGGCGCCAGGATGTGGCGGTCGATCTCTTCGATGGCCTGAATCTTGTGGGCGGCATTGCCTTCGTGGCCGCTCTCGTCGGGCGCCTCGATGTGGACGCACACCAGGTCCACGTCGTCCAGGGCCCGGATGGCCGCCTGGCCCTTGCCGCGATAGTTGGTGTTCAGATAGGCGTTGGCGCCCTCGACCTCGATCACCTTCCAGCCGATGGCCCGCGCGATGCCGCGGACCAGGTCCACGGCGGTGATGGCGGCCCCATGCACGGCGAATCGCTCGTGGAACGGCTGGAGCTTCGGCCGCAGACCCTCGCCCCAGAGCCAGATCTGCGTGGCCGGATGCTCGCCGAGGTCCTGGCGGACGCGATTGATCTCGTGATCGGCCAGGATGCCGCGGCTGGCCTCCATGAGCCGCAACAATTCGTCCGCCCCTTCGCCCGCGGGCAGGTGGCCCTTGATCGGCTGTCCGAGGATGTCGTGCGGCGCGGTGGTCCGCAGGCCGCTCTTGCCGTGGCCGCGATGAATCAGCAGATGCCGGTAGCCCACGCCGGGATGGAACTCCCAGTGCTCGTCGCCGAGGGCTTCGGCGAGGTCGCGGATCAGGGCGGCGCCTTCCTCGGTCGAGATGCCGCCGGCCGAGTTGTCGATCATCGTCTCGTCGGTCACGGTGACGAGGTTGCAGCGGAACACGAGGTCGTTCTTGCCCAGCGGTATGTCCTGGGCGAGGGCCTCCAGCGGCGCGCGGCCGGTGTAGACTGTCCGCGGGTCGTAGCCCACGACGCTCAGAATGGCCACGTCGCTGCCGCACGGCAGCCCGTCGGGCACGTTGCGCGTGGTGCCGAAGCGGCCTTCCGTGGCGACGCGGTCGAACGTCGGGCAATCGGCCAGTTCGAAGGGGGTGCGGCCCTGGAGCGACTCCTGCGGCAGGTCGCCCGCCCCGTCGGGAATCACGATGGCGTATTTCATTGCGGCCTCTCCTCGTCGTCGATGACGCGAATGGTCGCCGGATCGGGCCGGACCGTGTCGAGCGACCCGATCTCGGCCAGGGCGCGACGGAGGTTGCCCTCGCGGGCCAGGTGCGTCATGATGATCAACGGCACGTGCGTCGCGTCGATCGGCTCGTGCTGAAGACAGCTCGCGATGCTGATGTCGTGCCGCCCGAGCACGCCGGTGATCGCCGCCAGGACGCCCGGCCGGTCCAGCACCTCGAACCGCAGATAGTAGCGCGAACTGATCTCGTCGATGCCGCGCACGGTCGCCGCGGCGTCGCAGAACAGCTGCCGACGCTTGAACGTGATGCCCATGCGCCCCAGGGCGGTGTCCACCAGGTCGGCCACGACGGCCGAGGCCGTGGGCATCTGCCCGGCGCCGAGGCCGTAGTACAGCGTGTCGCCCACCGCGTCGCCGCGGACCATGACGGCGTTGTACGCGCCCGACACGTGGGCCAGCGGGTTGCTCCGGGGCACGAAGGCCGGGTGAACGCGCAGCGACAGGCATCCGCCGCCGTTGCGGCGGCCGATGGCCAGGAGCTTGATCCGGTAGCCCAGCTCGAGTCCGAAACGGATGTCGGCCGGCTGAATTCGGTCGATGCCTTCGCAGTACACGTCCTCGAAGCCGACGGGCGAGCCGAAAGCCAGCCACGACAGGATCGTCAGCTTGTGGGCGCTGTCGCCGCCGCCGACGTCCAGCGTCGGATCGGCCTCGGCGTAGCCCTTCTGCTGGGCCTCGGCCAGGGCCTGCTCATAGGAGAGCCCGCCGTCGGTCATGTGGGTGAGGATGTAGTTGCACGTGCCGTTGACGATGCCCGTGACCGACGAAATCCGGTTGGCCACCAGGCCGTCCCGGACCGACAGCAGCAGGGGGATGCCCCCGGCGACGGACGCTTCGAAGGCGATGGACCGGTCGCACTCGGCGGCCAGCTTCAGCAGCGGCATCCCGCGCTCGGCCAGCAGCGCCTTGTTGGCGGTGACCACGTTCTTGCCGGCGCGCAGAGCCTTCTCGACGATGTCGAATGCGATTCTCGTGCCGCCGACCAGTTCACACACGATCTGCACGCTGCCGTCGGACAGCACGCGGTCGAGCGAATCCGTCAGCACGTCTGGAGGCGTCTGGAGTCCGCGCGGACGCGTCAGGTCCGTATCGCAGATGTACTTCAGGTTCAGACGCACTCCGGCCCGCGCCGCCAGGGCGTCGCCGCCCTCCAGCAGAATGCGGGCGACCCCTGTGCCCACGGTCCCAAAACCGATGACTGCAACGTTGACGGATTCCATAGGTTCTGAACGGCCTCTGTTCGGGTTGGCTTCGTGTTGTGAACCCGACAGACTACGGGCAGAACCGGGTTTTTTCAAGCAAAAACGCGCCGCCGCTCGCCCTCGCCCCGGGTATCATAGGCCCGAGGCGACGGGTCGATGGTCCAGGGGCGAAAGGAGAAACGATGCGACGCATGGCCGGGCTTGCCGCGAGGATGGTGCTGCTGGGCATTGCCGTCATTCTGATCGGAGGGTGCGCCGACCCCGGCGCCTCGATTGGGTGGCAGCCCGTCAAGACCTCGGCCGTCGGGCCGCACGGAGGGCTCCTGGTCAACGGCCGGCCGGTCCTGCCCCTGATGGGATTCTACCAGTCGCCCAAGAGCTTCGACCATGCCGCGGCCATGGGTCTGAACGGGTACCTGATGCCCGGCAAGACGGCGTCCCGCGAGTACCTGGACGCCCTGGCCGCCAGGAAGCTCTACGGCATGGTTCCGTTCGATGCCGAGGTCGTTGGCCACGAGGCCCTCGTCGCCTGGCTCCAGCCTCACGAGCCGGACGCCCTGGTCGACGGCAAGCCGCGAAGCACGCCCGACGAGGTGGCCGCGGCCCTTGAGGCCATTGGCAAGGCCGACCCGTCCAGGTCCGTCGTCCTCGACCTCTCGCCACAGTTCATGCTCAGGGCCGAATTCGCCACGGACCGCACCGAGCAACAGAAGCGCGACGACTATGCGGCTTATGCCCGCGGCGGCGACATCCTGACGTATAACGTCTACCCGATCTGGCTGCACAACCGGCCCGAGCGGATCGACTGGGTGGCCGAGGCGGCCGACGACCTGCGCACCATCGTCGGTCCGCAGAAGCCCTTCTTCGCCATGATCGAGACCGGCAAGGGGTCCAAGGCCGTGCCTGTGGACCAGCAGCGCGACGTGTCAATCGACGAGATTCGCGCCGAGGTCTGGATGGCCCTGACCCACGGGGCCACGGGGATCGTCTACTTCACGCACCAGTTCGTGCCCGCCTTTTCGGAATTTGCGCCCGACGCGGCCAAGCAGGCGGGCATCCGGGCCATCAACGCGCAGATCGCGCGGCAGGCGCCGGTCCTGCTCAGCGGGCCGACCGAGCGGCCGGTGGTCGTCGCTTTCGTCGGCGGACTGGAGGCCAGTTGGACCGCCCGCGAGTACGGCGGCCGCCTGTACCTTTTCGTGCTGAACGCCGACATGAGCCGCCGTAGCGGCCGCGTGTCCATCGCCGCCGAGGGGCTGCGCCCGGGGCAGAGCGTCGAGGTGATCGATGAGCACCGGACGATTACGGTCGAGCGCGACGGCAGTTTCAGCGACGACTTCGGCCCCCTCGGGCTTCACCTCTACGCCATGGACGTTGCCGCCGACAAGCCATAGACGGTTCCTCGGCAGGCACTTCGCGGGCACATGCGTTGTTGCACAATCGTACGGCCCAGTTGCTCTTTTCTCCGGTCGCATTGTGTCCGGGGGGCAGGGGGGTACCATGCGCCACGAGAATCGTATTGCAGAGCGACACGCACTCTTACCGGAGGCCCGTTCCATGAGGATTCTGACGACGTTGCTGATGGCTCTTGTGTCTGTGGGGGTATGGTCCGGCTGCGCGGCGGCCCAGGAGAAGCTTGAACCGATCCAGAAGGTGGAAATCGGCGACAACTGCGAGCTTCGCGTCAACGGCAAGCCGTTTCTGCCGATTGCCGTCTGGCTCCAGGACCCGAAGAACTTCCCGGCTGTTCGCGAGGCCAACATCAACGTCGTTGGGGGGTACTACTGGAGCAAGGACGAAGACAGCGGCCTCGGCGGCACCAAGAGCGTCAGCGAGTACGGCGCCAAGGTCTGGGAGGCGGGCTTCTACTTTGTGGCGTCGCACATGGTGGACCATCTGGGATCGGCCGACGACCTGAAGGCTTTGCCCGGCCTGCTGGCGTGGATTCACGACGACGAGCCCGACCTGCCGCGCACGGAGACCGACGCCAACGTTGCCCCCGGCAAGCAGATGAAGGTCAACGCCGGCACGCCCTTTGCCCGCATCGTGGACGGCGTGAATCACAGTTGGACGGTCCTGCAACCGTTGGCCGGCGGCGAATTCACGATCGTCCCCAAGGAGCCGGTGACCGTCGTCAGCCTGGCTGTCTGGCCGACGATCTCCGAGGGGCTGGCTGTGGCCAAGGAGATGGAATTCCTGGGTGACGGGAAGTTGCTGCTGAAGGTGACGCTTGAGAACAAGAAGGGACAGCAGAAGTTCTCACTGCCCGAGCCGGCGACCTTCAAGGAACTGACGGTGAAAGTGCTTTCGGAGTACCCGGGCGCCCAGGGCTGGGGCTCGATCAGCGAGGTGGAGGGGTTCGACGCCGAGGGCAGGAATCTCCTGCTCAGCAAGCCGCGCACCGTGCCGAAGATGACCGTCGAGGAGGTGGCGCGCGACTACCAGCTCATCAAGCAGACGGACCCCTCGCGGCCGGTGATGATGAACCTGACGGCCAAGTTCATGAAGGAGCGGCAGGAGTACGCCGATGAGGCCAAGCAGGCCATGTACCCCGGTTACATCGCCCACTGCGACCTCGTGGGCTTCGACATCTATCCCGTGTACGGCTACAACATGCCGAACAAGATCTACTGGGTGGCTGACGGCGTGACGGAGTTGCGGGCCCTGGCCGGTCCGAAGAAGCCCGTCTATGCCTGGATCGAGACCAACAGGGGCAGCCCGTGGATCAAGGACTACAGCAAGCAGATCGACGTGCGTCCCGAGTACACCCGGGCCGAGGTCTGGATGGCCCTGATCCGCGGCGCCACGGGCATCGCCTACTTCACGCACGCCTGGCAGCCCGAGTACACGCAGTTCGCGCCCAAGGGCGAGATGCTCAAGGAACTGGCCCGCCTGAACGCACAACTGACGCGCCTGGCTCCGGCCATCCTCGCCCCGGCGGCCAAGGCGAAGGTCGCGATGACGTTGTCCGATGACATGGCCTGCCATGTCAAGGCCACGGAGCTGGACGGCGCCCTCTACATTTTCGCCCAGAACATCGACCTCGGCGCCGACGCGGCGAAGATGAAGCAGGGCCAGGACATCACGCCTCGCGGCGGCAAGGCCACGATCACCGTCGAAGGGCTCAAAGCCGGAGCGACCATCGAGGTCGTGGACGAGGGCCGCACGATCACGGCCGACGACGGCTCGTTCAGCGACGAGTTCAAGCCGTTGGCTGAGCACGTGTACAAGATGGTCCGCTGATTGGGCGTCGCCGCTGGCTGCGGCCGGTGTTGAACCAGACGTTGGCGGCGGATCGACTCTGTCGCCCTGTGGATACGGAAGGAGAGGCGACCATGGGAACCCTGTCTTGTGTGAAGCTGGCTGCGGCCGGTGTGGCCGTGCTGGTGCTGGCCGGCGGCGCGGCGGCCCAGGAGAAGCTCGACCCGATCAAGAGCGTCAAGATTGGCGAGAACCGCGAGTTCGTGGTCAACGGCAAGCCGTTCCTGCCGATCATGTCGTGGCTCCAGTCCCCGAGCCGATACGCGACGCTTCGTGGCATGGAGTTCAACACGTTCTGCGGAACGGGCAAGGCCAAGGAAGCGGCTGCGGCGGCACAGGCGGCCGGCGGTTATCTGATTCCCGGTTTTACGCCGGATCTGACTAATCACGCCTATGTTCTTGCATGGATCCACGGCGACGAGCCCGACATGCCCCAGAAGAGCAAACAGGCGGCCACGCCCGACCAGATCGAGGGCCGCAAGGGGGGCCGTGGCCAGTCGGCCAGCTTCGAGCCCAGGCATCCCCCGGCCGAGACGATGGCCTACTACAAGCAGGTGAAGGCCGCCGACAAGACGCGACCGGTCTTGATGACGTTTACGGGCCATTTCTATCGCGGCATCCAGACGCATTACACCGCCGAGATGCAGGACAAGCTCTATCCGGCCTACATCAAGGCGGCCGACGTGGTGGGATTCGATATCTATCCCGTGTACGGTCATGGTCGTCCGGGCTGGCTCAACCAGCCGGCGGACGCCGTGAAGCAGTTGTGCGAGATGGCCGGCCCGCGACCGGTCTACGCGTGGATCGAGACCCACAAGGGAAGCCGGTGGATGACCTACGAGAAGCAGCCCGACGTCTTGCCCATGCACACCCGGTTCGAGGTGTGGGGAGCGCTGATCAACGGGGCGACCGGCATTGGGTACTTCACACATGCCTGGAGGCCGTCGGAAACGGAATTCGCCCCCACGCCCGAGATGCAGGCCGAGTTGAAGCGTCTGAACGGACAGATGGCCCGGCTCGCCCCGGCGATTCTCGCCCCGGCGGCCAAGGTCCGCGTGGCCGTGGCCATGGACGACAAGCTGCCCGTGCAGTTCAAGGCCACGTCGTGCGACGGAGCGATCTACCTGTTCGTCCAGAACCGCGACCTGGGGCCCGACGCTGAGAAACTGGGGCAGTTCCAGCCCATCAGTCCTCGCGGCGGCAAGGCCAGGATCTCCGTGGACGGCCTGAAGGCCGGAACCGTTGTGGAGGTGGTGGACGAGGACCGCACGATCACGGCGAAGGCGGGGCACTTTGAGGACGAGTTCAAGCCGCTGGCCGAGCACATCTACAAGATTCCGCAGAAGTAGGCTCCAGGCGGCGACGGTGTTCATCGGGCGGTCTCCCAGGCCGGGGGACCGCCCGACGTTTTGGCGGCAGTTCGTCTGGACGTGTGGCCCCGACGGGGTACAATCGTCTGCCGCGACCGAGCAAGGGCGCTCGGCACGATGGCTGTGCGTCGGGTCTGTTGACCCGACCGACCTACTACTGCCGCGACCGGGTAGGGTGGCTGCTTGCAGCCACCCTTCGGTTGCGATGACGGTGGCACGGAGAAAAACGCCTATGTACCTGGGCATCGACAGCGGATCGACGAGTACGAAGCTGGTCGTTGTGGACGGCGGCGGCCGCATGGTTGCTCACGGTGTGGCTGAGACGGGGACCGACTGTAACGAGACGGCCTCGCGATTGTGGGATCGCCTCTGCGCGACATCGCGGCTCTCTCGCGGCGCCTTGCGGGCTGCTGTGGCCACGGGTTATGGCCGCGGGCGGATCGCCATGGCCGAGCGGCGCGTCACGGAAATCACCTGCCACGCCGTCGGCGTGCATCACCTGGTCGCGGCGGCACGGAGCGTGATCGACATGGGCGGGCAGGACAGCAAGGTCATCCGCCTCGACGAGGCCGGCCGCGTAGAGGACTTCACCATGAACGACAAGTGCGCCGCCGGCACGGGACGGTTCCTGGAAGTGATTGCCCGACGGTTCAACCTGACGGTGGACCAGCTCGGCGACCTGGCCGTGGGCGACGCGGCGCCCATCGCCATCAACGCCACCTGCACGGTGTTTGCCGAAACGGAGGTCGTGGGCCTGCTGGCCGAAGGGCACCCGCGCGAATCGATCCTGGCCGGGATCCATCTGGCGCTGGCCCGCCGTGTGGCAGCCATGTTCGACCTGGTGGGCGCTCGCGGCCCAGCCGCCTTCTCCGGCGGCGTCGCGCTGAACCCCGCCATGGTGCGGGCGCTTCGCGGCTGCATGGCCGAGCGGGTGGACGTTGTGCCGCACCCGCAACTGACCGCCGCCCTCGGCGCCGCACTGATTGCCGCCGGCTGACCGGCCGGTCGTGCATCGGGCAATCCGCCGGGCACTGCTGGATGAAAAACCATGGCCACCGTCGGCGACCGCCCGGTGGCCATGGGCTTCTGGTTGTCTGTGCGGCGACTGACGCTGAGGTCGTCAGAACTGCTTCGTGAACAGCAGTCCCGCGCCGCCCTCCGGGGCGGCATAGGGGATGACCGTGAAGCCGCCGACTTCGATCATGCGGCCTTGGGCGACGCTGTGGCCGATCACCGAGCCGAGCACCGCGCCGAAGATGACGTCGCTCAGCCAGTGCTCGCGGTCGTCCAGGCGGCCCGTGGCCACCCAGCCGGTCAGCAGGTACAGCGGCACGCCGGCCTGCCAGCCGTAGTACTCCCAGGCCACGGCCGCCACCGTCGCGGTGCTGCTGGTGTGGCCGCTGGGCCAGGCCCAGTCTTCGCCGTTGGGGCTGTGGTCGTTGGCCGCGAGCTTCAGGCCCATGGTCGTCGCCCCGGTCAACGTCAGCGCCTGCGTCAGCGATTTCGAGAAGGCGTAGGTCTTGTCGTCGCCGGTCTTGAGGCTCAGGCCGTAGGCCACCGCGGCGAAACCGAAGTGCAGTGTCGGGTTGCCGGCGACGGAACTGAAATCGTCCTCTTCCTTGAAGATGTTGCTCTTGGACCCACGGTGGAACGACTCGTCCACGTGATGGTCCCACGATCCGCGGCTGATGGCCGACAAGCCGCCGGCGCCGGCCAGCAGCACCAGCGACGGCACGTTCACGCTGTCCTTGGTGGCCTTCCACAGCTCCTTCGGGAACAGCCGCACGTCGTCCTTGAACACCTCGCCGGCGGAGCGTCCGGCCAGGGGCTTCTGCCACCAGGCGCCTCCATCGCCGGCCGGCTCGTCGGCGGGCGGGGCGGCATCCGTCGGTTGGGCCGCGCCGGCTGCTGTGTCGTCCCCGGCCGCGAAAACGACCGCGGGCATCAGCGTGCGGCCTTCGTCGCGCGCGGCCAGGCCTTCGGCCGACCAGGCGGGCTGCCGATGCAGTTCCGCGCGCAGCCGCTCGCCCTCGGTCACAGCCTCGCCGCAGCGGGTCTGTTCGCGGACCGCGACGCGCTGCCGCACCACGGAGTGGAGCCCGAGCGCCGTGGACCGCGAGCTTTGCGAGGACGTGTTGCAGCCGGATACCACCACAGCCGCCACAACGGCGACGATGCATGCGCCAGACAGTCTCACGGTCGGTCCCTTTCGGTCATGGTTTCGGCAGTTTCTCGCGTGACGTGCGGTCATAGTACCACATCCTCGTCGGCTGATAGTACTCGAAACGCGTGTCGCGGCGCACGATCCGGTCCACGGTCGTTTCGGATGTTTCGGCGGTGAAGCGGCGCACCGTGTGGATGCGCATGACGCGGCGCGGGTCGGCCCCGGCCTTGACGTCGTCGGCGCGGAGCAGCAGCTCGACGTCGGCCTCCCTGCGATGCCGTTCGGGCCGCGTCTGCACGATCGTCACCTCGTTCAGCGCCCAGTCCTCGATCGGAAACGCCAGCAGCGACGCCAGCCCGTACACCCAGCTCTCGAACCGGATGACGATGCGGCCGCCGCGCTCGTTGACCAACTGGACCCGCGTGGTGTCGGCCTCGTCCGACTCCGACGACAGCAGATTCACGCGAACCCGCCCCTGGACCGTGACGACCGGAGCCATCGCGTGGATGGCGTCGATGCGGACCTCCTGCCCGGGCTGCACGTCGATCACCAGACTCACCATCTCCTGGTCGTCCAGGCGCCCGAGTTCCATACCCACGAGGTAGAACTTGTTCCACTGCTCCAGCACGCGGGCCATGTTGTTCAAGGCCAGCGGCACCGCCTTCAGGGCCGTCGTGAGCTTCTCGTTGGCCGGCGGACGACGGTCGCCTTCGGCCGCCCGGCGCTGCTCCAGCAGCACTTCCTGCAACTGCCGCTCGACGCCCACGACCGTCGGCGGCCCCGACTCGAAGATGCGCAGCACCTCGTCGGTGGCTCCGGGCGGCATCGTCAGGTTCGCCAGGCGAAACGCACCCTGAAGGGCGAACTCGACCGGCAGCCGCTGTTCGCTCGGTGTGTTCAGGAGCCGCTCCCCATGACCGGCCTCCACCTCCATGCGCTTCATCAGGTAGGTGATCATGGATCGAATGACCGGCGCCACCACGGCCGCGTCGGTCCCGCCGCCCGGCCGCGACCGCGGATCGATGGCCGCCTCCCCGCGATCCAGCACGTACAGCACCGCCAGGATGCTCGCCGTGTCGCGGACCCACTCGTGGCGACCGGCCTCCGTCGGGTACGCTTCCGCCTTGCGACTCCAGACCTTCATCCGTTCGCCGATGTCGCGCAACATGTCGGCCACCGAGCCGGCCACCTCGTCCGAGATCAGAAGCTGGAGATCCTCCTGTCGCGTGAACATGTGGCCTCGCAGGGCCGCCAGGCTCAGCACGCTGCGATGCAGGCTCTGCTCGCGGATCATCAGGATGCGGCTCGGAATCGTCTGGCCGCCGACCTGGAGCGCCAGCGGCTCGGCGCTCTGCCACAGGTTGTCCTGCGTCTGGAACAGCTCGTCGATGCGCCCTGGTTCCAGGGCCCGGTTGCTCATGCAGCCGGCGAACACCAGCGGCGTCAGGACCGCCACCGCCAGAGACGCCAGAGGCCGAAAGGAGTGGCTCATGGCTTGGCCTCCCCGGAGCCGTTGCCCGACGATGCGCCGCCGCCGTTGCCGTTCTGCGTCATCGCGGCCGCTGCCTCCTGGGCCCGCTGATTCGCCAATTGCGACAGACGCTCAATGGCCTGCGACGGAGGATAGCGCTTCTCCTGGAACAGCACCTCCTCCACCTGCAACCAGTTGTCCACCACGTCCACCTTCTCGGGCAGGCGCCGCAGACGCTGAATCCAGATCCGCACCACTTCGGCCGTCGGCATGTCGTCCGGGTGAATGATCAGCACCGCCCGCATCTGGTTGTCCAGGTACACCTCGGCGTCGCTGACCTTGTCGCCGATGCCCAGCGTGATGCCGGGAAACGACTGCTTCAGTGCGTGGACGCGGGCGTTCTTGAACTCGCGACTGCCCTTGATGAACTCCGAGAGCGTGCTCACGAGCAAGGGCCCGAGCGGATAGTCGTACTTGCGGAGCCACTGCTTGGACTGCTCGGTGAACATGTCGGGCCGGTGCGTCAGGTAGATGACCGTGCGGTCGCGCGTCAGGCGATGGAGCACCTGCTGGCTGTGGTCCATCGGCTCGGCCCGGCCGGCCATGACCTCCGCGAAGCCGCTCTGGACGACCGTGCGGTCGAGGTCCACCACGGCCATCGCCTTCTCGCGCGGCCAGGCCGCCACCACGATCTCCACCGCCGGGACGGCATACTTGCGAACGTCCGGGTCCTCAAGACGGGCCAGGATCACGTGGTTGCCTTCGCCCTGCGGCTTGAAGGCGATTTCGGCAAGCCCCTCGTCGTCGGTCCGCACCCCGCCGATCCGCAGGTTTGACTCGTAGAACCCGATGAGGTAGCCCTCCATGCCCTTGAGGTAGTCGCCCCCCTGGAGCCGCGCCGTCAGCATCACCTCCTGGTCCGGGTAGGCCAGCGTGTCGAATCCCTGAAGAAGCAGCCCGCTTCGCACCTCGGACGTCGGCTGGCAGCCGGCGAGGGCCAATGCCGACGCCGCCCATACCAGAGCGACCCAATGCCTTCGATCTCTCATGGATGCCTTTCTCCTAATGCGGGGACGAAGACGTGACGCCGCGCGGCTCGGACGCCTGGCGGCTCTCACTTGGCCGACGACTTGGCAAACTGTTTGACCAGGCTCTGACGCGACAAGACTTTCTGCCGATACGCGTCGGTGCCGACGATCAGTCGCGGGTCGTTCGGGGCCGTCGGATACTTCTCCTGGATCGTTGCCCGGATCGCCTCGATGCGGTTGTCCGGGTTCGGATGTGTCTTCAGAAACTCCGGTCCGCCCGAACCGGCCTGCTGCTCCATCCTCACGAACATCTCCATCACGCCCACCATGCCCATCGGCTGATAGCCGGCCCGGACCATGTAGTCCAGGCCGTATGTGTCTGCCTGAGTCTCGTGCTTGCGGCTATAGCGCAGGTCCGCCAGGTTCGCCACCAGCCCGGCCACCTGCTCGGCCGTCGAGGACGAGCCCTCGGCCCCGGTCTTGCCCCGGCTGAGCGCGGCCGAGGCGATCGAAATCAGCACGCTCACGCTCATCTGCCGCGAAATCTGCTGCGCGCTGTGCCGCGCCGCCACGTGTGTCGCCTCGTGGGCCAGCACGCCGGCCAGTTGCGACTCGTCGCTCAACTGGAACAGAAGACCGCGCGTAATATAGATGGGGCCGCCCGGCAGGGCAAAGGCGTTCACCACGTCGCTGTCGAGCACCGTGAAACCATACTCGTACGGATATTCGCCGCTGGCCGCCTGGGCGGCGATCTTCGCGCCCACGCCGCGAACGTACTCCTGCATCACCGGGTCGGCGTACGGGCCGCCGAACTCCTGCGCGAACTGCGGCGCCGCCTCCTGCCCGAGGGCCACCTCCTGCTGCGGCGACAGGAACATCAGCGTTCGTTCCTGCGTGACGGGATTCGTCGAACACCCGCCCGCCCCCAGCGCCGACAGAACCAACACCGCCGCCACAGACGTCCATCGCATGCGTCGCATGGAAATCCCTCCCCGTTACAGGGTTCTGGTGGCCGAGACATAGGCCATGCGCGTCTGGTACAACACGCGGTCCAGCAGCGACTTCTCGTCGCTCGTGAGATTGCCCTGGGTCTTCTCTTCCAGTACGCCGAGCAGATCGATCGTGTGCTTGGCCAGATCGAGGTTCTTCAGGCTCCGGCCGGTCTCGGGGTCGGCGTGCGGGCTCATGAACATCAGGGCCTGCGTCGCCAGGCTGTTCGCAAGCATGGCGAAATCCGCCGGCGGCAGAGGGCCGTGCTCCTCGTCGCCCTCGGCTGCATCGCCGCCCAGTACGCCTTCGGCCCGCTTGCGCTCGTTGGCCTTGTCGGCTGCGTCTTTCTGCCGCTGCTCGCGCGAGAGGCGTTCCTTCTCGGCTCGCGCCTCGGCCTTCCAGTCCTGATCGATGTGCAGTTCCTGCTTGTTGTCCTGCCTCTCGGCCATCGACGTTCTCCGCAATCCGTTTCGCTGACGAACAGGCATGAGGGCGACAGGACATCATCCGCCGCCGCACTGGATTCTATCGCAACCGCTGCGCCGGACCAATACCCTGCGGCAGAGGATTCCGCACGGCCCGTCGTGGTCCTACCTTGTGGCGTCGCCGGGGCTTTCCTTGAGTCCGGTCGCCTCGCGGCCCATGGCTGCCGCCACCAGGCCCACGAAGAACGGGCTCGGATGCAACGGCCGGCTCGTCAACTCCGGGTGCGCCTGGGTTCCGACGAAGTACGGGTGCTGAGGCAACTCCAGAATCTGCATGATCGGCTGGTCGGGCGCCTTGCCGCTGAAGACCAGGCCCGCCGACTCCAACGGCTCGATGTACCGCGGGTCCACCTCGTAGCGGTGGCGGAACCGGAGCCGCGCCGTCGCCGCCCCGCCCAGAATCCGCGACGCCAGGGTATCCGGACGGATCGCCACGTCGCGGCCGCCCAGCCGCATGTTGCCCCCGAGCCCCTCGATCTTCTTCTGCTCCGGCAGAATGTCGATCACCGGATTCCTGCACTTCGGATCGATCTCTGTCGAGTTGGCGTCCGCCAGCTTGCACACGTTCCGGGCGAACTCGATCACCGCCATCTGGAACCCGTAGCACAGCCCCAGGTACGGCATCGCGTTCTCGCGCGCATGGCGAATGCAGGCGATCTTGCCCTCGGCGCCGCGGGTGCCGAACCCGCCGGGCACGATGATGCCGTCCACGTCGGCCAGCGCCGACGCCACGTTGTCGTCGCTGACTTCCGACGTGTCGATCCACTTCGCGTGGACCTTCGCGCCGAGATGGGCCCCCGCGTGCTCCAACGCCATCAGCAGGCTCGCGTAGCTGTCGCGGACCGACACGTACTTGCCCGTGATGCCGATCGTGACCTCGCTGCGCGGCGACAGAATGCGGTCCACGAACGACTGCCACCGCGACCATTCCCGCCGCTCGACCGACGGCCGCACCCGGTCCGTCAGGTCCAGCAGGTGGACCACCTGCTGGTCGATCTGCGCCTCGCGCATCGCCGACGGTATCAGGTAAATGCTCTCGCTGTCGTGCATGCTGAAGACGCGGGCCTTCGGCACATTGGTGTACACGCTGATCTTCTCGCGGACCTTCTCGCTGACCTCCCGCTGCGCGCGGCAGGCGATGATCGACGGCTGAATGCCCATCTGAAGGAGTTGCTTGATGCCGAGCTGCGCCGCCTTCGACTTCTGCTCGCCCAGGCTCGGCGGCTCGAGGATGAACGTCAGTGCCACAAACAGCACGTTGGCCGGCCCTTCCTCGTAGGCCAGTTGACGCATCGCCTCGATGTAGTAGCCGTTCTCGAAGTCGCCCACGGTCCCGCCGATCTCCACGAACACCACGTCGGCCTTGCTCTGAAGCGCCAGCCGCCGCAGACGGAGCTTCACCTCCGCCGTTACGTGCGGAATCATCTGAACGTCGCGCCCCAGGTACTCGCCGCGACGTTCGCGCTCCAGCACGCTCGTGTAAATCTGGCCGCTCGTGGCGAAGTTGTCCCGCGTCAGGTCCTGGTTGAGCATCCGTTCGTAGGTGCCCAGGTCCATGTCGCACTCCATCCCGTCGTCCAGCACGAACACCTCGCCGTGACGGAACGGGTTCAGCGTCCCCGAGTCGATGTTCAGGTACCCTTCGAGCTTGATCGGCGCCACGCGCAGACCCTTGCTCTGCATCAGCCGCGCCAGGCTCGACGAGAAGATCCCTTTGCCCAGGCCGCTCATCACCGTGCCGGTCACCACGATGTACTTGACCTGGCCCTTGGTGTAGCCGGCGGGGATCGGTGTGTAGAATTCGGTGTCGTCACTGACGTTGCTGAGGCTGGAAAGCAGTTCTGTGGAGTCCATGGGCCGTCCTGATCTTGTCCGGGGCAGGTCTGACGCGAGTTCGTCGTACCGGGCCACATTCTAGCGACCGCCGGCCCGCGCGTCAAAGGGGATGAAACGGCGGGGGTGCATTAACGTTTTGGGGGCCGCACCGTGGCATGGGCATCTTGCCCATGAGTGGCAGGGCATTCTGCCCCTGCTTTCCCCGAAACGTTAATGCACCCAAACGGGAGTTGACTTTGCCGCGCTGCAATTCTATCTTGTCCCGGCTGTGCATCGTCAGGAGCCGTACGCCATGAACGCCGTCTGCATTATCCCCGCCCGTTACGCGTCGACGCGGTTTCCGGGCAAGCCGCTCGCCCGCGAGACGGGCAAGTACCTGATCCAGCACGTGTACGAACGTGCCGCCGAGGCGGCCTGCTTCGGCCGCGTCATCGTCGCCACTGACGACCGCCGCATCGCCGAGGCCGTCGAGGGCTTCGGCGGCGACGTGTGCATGACCCGTGCCGATCACCCGTCGGGCACCGACCGCATCGCCGAGGTGGCTGCCGGCCTCGAGGCCGACATCGTCGTGAACCTCCAGGGCGACGAGCCGCAGATTCGCCCCGAACTGCTCGAAGGGCTCGTGGGCCTGCTGTCCCGACGGCCCGACGCCGACATGGCCACGCTGGCCGCACGGTTCGCCGACGCCGACGAGGTGCTCAATCCGAACGTCGTCAAGGTGGCGGTCGGTCGCGACGGCCGGGCGCTCTATTTCTCCCGATCGGCGATTCCGTTCGACCGGGAGGCCCACCTGGCGGGTCGCGGCCTTCTGCCGGGAAACTACCTGAAACACATCGGCCTGTACGCCTACCGGCGCGATTTCCTGTTGCGGTTTCCGCTGATGCCGCAGACGCCCCTGGAGCGGCTGGAATCGCTCGAGCAGCTGCGCGCCCTGGAAAACGGCCACACGATCCTCGTCGCCGAAGTCGATTACGACGCGCGCGGAATCGATACGCCCGAGGACTACGCCCGCTTTGTTCGGCACTACAGAGGACTCTAGAGGAGACCTGTTCCATGGCGCGAATCGCGATTCTCGGCGCCGGTGGGTTTGCTTTTCCGCTCACCATGGTCGTCGATCTGCTGAGCTTTCCCGAGCTTCAGTCGTCCGAGATCGTCCTGATGGACATCAACGCCTCGCGTGTCAATCGCACGGGGCGGCTGGCTCGCGAACTGGTCCAGGCGAAGGGGCTTCCCGCCCGCATCACCACCACCACCAGCCTGGAGGAGGCCCTCACGGGGACCGGCTACGTGATCGTCACATGGCAGGTCGGCGGCCTTGACGCCTACGAGCACGACGTGGAAATCCCCCGACGTTACGGCATGGATCAGTGCGTCGGCGACACGCACGGGCCCGGCGGCATCTTCCGGTTCCTTCGGACGTGGCCGGCCTACATCAAGGCGGCCGAGGCCATGAAGCGGCTCTGCCCCGACGCCCTGATGATCAACTACGCCAATCCCATGGCCATGAATTGCTGGGGCGTCTACGATACGGGCGTGAAGGTGGTCGGCCTGTGCCACAGCGTCCAACACACTAGCCGCATGCTCGCCGAGATGGCCGGCATGGACTACGCCCGCTGCTCCTATGCGTGCTACGGCATCAACCATCAGGCCTGGTTCACGGAGTTCCGCTGCGACGGGCGCGACGTCTACCCCCGCATTCGCAAGGCGATGTTCGCGAAGTTTCCGTCTCCGGTGGGATCGGCCCGTTCCGGAAAAGTGACCGTGGCCCCGAGTGCCTCCAAACTGGCCGTGGATCACGGCGGCCACTACCACCAGGAGACCGTTCGCACCGAGATCATGCGCACGTTCGGTTACTTCCACACCGAGTCGTCGCACCACGGAAGCGAGTATGTGCCGTGGTTCCGCAAGAGCCCACGGCTGGTCAGGGCCTATATCCGCAAGCGATGGGACTACCTCGAACTGTGCCGCATCATCTACACTCCCGACAAGGAGCGGCGGCATGTTGAGCAACTGCTGAACTCGCCGCTGGAGGCCAGTGAGGAGTATGGCGCCCGCATCATCCACGCCATGGAAACCGACGCCAAGACGGTCATCTACGGCAACGTGCCGAACTACGGGGGCCCCGGCGCGTCGCTCACGGCTCCGGCAGCCCACTTGATTCCGAATCTGCCGCAGGACTGCTGTGTCGAGGTGGCCTGTCTCGTGGACCGCAACGGCATCCAGCCCACCTGTCCGGGGCCGCTGCCGTCGCAATGCGCCGCCATGAACATGCAGCATGTGGCGGTCCAGCGGCTGGCCGTTGAAGCGGCCCGGACGGGCGATCCCGCGAAGGTGCTCCAGGCCGTGGCCATGGACCCCCTGGCCGGAGCGATCCTGACCTTGCCGCAGATTCGCAGCATGGTCGGCGACCTGTTCGCCGCTCATCGCAAGTGGCTGCCGCAGTTTGGACGCGTCAAACTCTGAGAACCTGCTCGACAGTATAAGGAATCGCGACCGATGGCCGACGTGCTTGTCCCTGCCGATTTCGTCAAACGCTACGAAGGCAACCCCATTCTTGCCCCCGCCGACGTGCCGTATCCGTGCGACCTAATTTACAATGCCGCCGTGATCAAGGCCCGCGGCACGTACTGGATGGTGCCGCGGATCGATTTCCAAGGCGACGGCCAGGCCCTCGGCCTCGCCACCAGCGACGACGGATACCGATGGACGATGCACCCGAAGCTCGTCTTCACGCCGAATGAGGACGAGGGGGCCCACGTGGCCGATTCGCGCCTCCAGGAGATCGAAGGCCGGTATTACCTCACCTACTCGGCCGACAAGACGGGGGTCGGCATCCGCCTCGGCATCGCCGAGACCGAGGACTTCATCCACTATCGCCGCATCAGCCTCTCCGAGCCCGACAACCGCAACGGCGCCCTCTTTCCGGAGAGGATCGGCGGCCTGTTCGCGCGGCTCGACCGGCCGTTCCGTGCGACGCAGCACCAGGGCTTCGACCTGTGGATTTCCTTTTCGCCCGACCTGGAGTTCTGGGGCCGATCCAAGGTGCTCCTGCGGGCTCGCGACATCCCCTGGGGCCACGACAAAATCGGCCCCGCGTGCAACCCCATCCGCACGGACGAGGGCTGGCTCTGTATCTTCCACGGCGCCCAGGTCTACCCCGAGCGAACGCACGAATGGAGGAAAACCTATCGCGGCGGCGTCATGATGCTCGACCTCGACGATCCCACGCGGGTCCGCAAGGTCCAGCTCCGCCCGCTGATCGAGCCCGAGACCGATTACGAGTGCGCGCCGGACTACCTGCCGAATACCTACCGGCCGAATGTCATCTTTCCCTGCGGCGCGGTGGTCGAGGACGACGGCCAGGTGAAAATCTACTACGGCGCCTCCGACACGACCGTGTGCGTCGCCACCGCGGCCCTGGGCGACCTGGTGGACTTCTGCCTTCGCGGCTGACGGGGAGGGCCGCCCCGCTGCGGGCCAGACTTTCGTGCCTGACGGGGCCGGCAGGAACCGGGCAGATGGTTCCTGCGGAGTTCAGATGGCGCCTCACGATTGCACCGTCCATACGGTCGGACGGACCGATACACCGCAGTCCGCGGACGGTTCAACTACTCGGTCGTGCCTGAGGTCGTAGTGACTGTCGGGCGGCCGAAAGAGGGCCTTACGGTTCGGACGTTGAGGACGGCGTATCATGGCGAATGCGTTGCGAGGCAGCGACCAGGAAAAGGTCATTCCCTGTCGGTTGCACCTGTCGGGTTTCGAGAAGGCCGACTCCAACTTCTACTCCCTGACGATTGTCGGGGACGGTTCCCTCTACTTCACCCTGAGCACGCACAACATCGACACGCACGGCCGCGTCTACCGCTACGACCCGTCGCGCGACGCCCTGACGCCGGTCTGCGACCTCGGCGAGGCCACCGGCGAACGCGGCGCCAAGACGCTCCCCCAGGGCAAGAGCCACAGCCCGTTCTACGAGCTTGACGGCTGGCTCTACTTCTCGACGCATTACGGCTACTTCGCCACCAACGACGAACGCGAGGAACCCGCCCCGATTCCCGACGGCTACAAGCCGTACCCCGGCGGCCACCTGATGCGCCTGCACATGGCTTCCGGCCGCGTGGAGGACCTGGCCAAGGCGCCCCCCGAGGAAGGCATCCTGACGCTCAACATGGACGCCCGTCGCGGGCGGCTCTACGGCCTGACCTGGCCCAAAGGGCTCTTCCTGGTCTACGACATCGCGACCGGCGGCCTTCGCAACCTGGGCCCCGTGTCGCGCGGCGGCGAGGTCGGACGCGGCGACCAGTACTTCTGCCTCGTCCGCAGTTTCGCCATCGACCCGCGCGACGGACGCGTCTACTTCACCAACGCCGACGGCCAGGTCCACGTCTACGATCCCGACGCCGACCGCGTCGCCCCGCTCGACGGCGTCACCCTGCGCCGCGACATCCTCGGTCAGTGGGACCCCCACAAGCCGGGCCACCAGGGCTACAACTGGCGAGACATCCTCTGGCACGAGGAATCGCAGTGCTTCTACGGCGTCCATCCCAAGAGCGGCTGGCTCTTCCGGTTCGATCCCCCGGCCCGCAAGCTCGACCTGATCGAACGCATCGCCGCCGACGATCTGCGACGCAGCGGCCAGTTCGAACCGTTTCGCTACGGCTATCTCACGCTCCAGCTCGGACCCGACCGCGAAACGCTCTACTACCTGACCAGCACCTACGGCCCCGACGGTAGCGGCGACAGCCTCCGTGTCCAGCAGGCCACGCACCTGGTCACCTACAACCTGCGCACCGGCCGCTACGACGACCACGGCGCCCTGCGTCTCGACGACGGACGCCAGGTGCGGATGTCCCAGTGCCACGCCGTCCACCCCGGCGGCCGCTGCTACGCCTGCCCATGGATCGAGCTTCCGCACGGCAACGCCGACCAGCGACCGAGGTGGCAGTGCGACCTGATCAGCTTTGCCGATCCGCTGGTCGCCACCCGGCAGGGCAGGTGAATCCGCGCCAGGCGCCGACGGTTCAGGAGTACCGAGGGATTCACCATGAACACGCACAACGACCGTCTTCCCATGTTCGCCGGCGACTCCATCCCGCTGCCCGACGTGCGCGGCTTCGGACGCATGATCTTCGACCCTGTCTGGGCCGAGCGTGCCCACCCGGCCAGCGCCGGGCACGAGATTCTCCACGTCGTAGCCGGACGAATGGACCTGGTCCTTGGCGACCGCCGCTACGCCATCGGTCCCGGCGACACCGCCCTCGTGCCCGCCGGCGCCATGCACCGAGACGAGTTCGACACCGACCGCGGCCTCGACATTCTCTATTGCTCCTTCACGTGGCCTCTGGCCGACGCTTACTTCCGCTGCGTCGGCAACGACACGCTGGCTGCCATGTCGTCTGACCGGCGAACCCAACTGGTCGCCATGTTCGACCAACTCCGCGCCGACCCTCCCGGCGAAAGCCCCACGAGCCGCTTGCTCCTCCGGGTCCGCCTCCTGGCCATCCTCCTGTTCATCCTGCGCCAACAGGACGACACCCCGTCGCCCGAGACCGAGAGCGCCTCGCACCGGCTCATGCTGCGGGCCAAAGAGTACGTCCATGCCCATTATGCCGACTGTGTCGGCCTGAACGATATCGCCGCCGCCCTCCACGTCAGCCCCTATCACCTCTCGCACGTCTTCAGCCGCGAGAGCGACTTCTCCCTGTTCGCGTACCTGATGCAGGTCCGCATGGCCAAGGCCAAGGAACTGCTTCGCCACGGCCGCTGCACCGTGGCCGACGTCAGCCACGCCGTCGGATACCAGGACCCCAACTACTTCGCCAAGGTCTTCCGCCGGCAGGTCGGCCGGTCGCCCAGCGCGTTTGCCGCCGCGAAGCGGCCCGGCTGAGCGCCGTGCTGTACCGTGGCACGGGCATCTTGCCCGTGCGTCGCAGGGCCATCCTGGCCCTGCAAGACGGCGTTCGCTCACGGCTTCTCTGCCCATGTCACGATGCGGCGTTGTAGTACCCGCCCATCGGCGTCATGGTCGTCTCGTCTCGCCACAGGGGTCACCGCCGCCGGCAGAGTGCCGATTCGCCACGGATTCCCCGCAATCGCAATTCTCTTCTCTTGTTGGCGACGCCCGTTGCGTCATACTATCCCGTGAGTGGCCGTACGCCCCGGACGCCCGCCCGGCAGCCGTTCGGGCCGCTTGCGGCGAAGGCCGTTGCGTGGAGGGACCGCCGATGCGAGCGATGCTGTTCGGAGGTTGGGCGAAGGTCGTCGGGGTCGCCGCGGCGATCTGTCTGGTGACTCTTGGCGGATGCAAGATGGAATCGGCACGCAGGGAGGATCAAGAGATGAACGCACGCACAACGAGCGGCACGTTGCGAGTCGGCTGGGCGCAGGCCGACCTGACGCCGGCCGAAACAGTGTCGCTGCGGGGCCAGTTCTACTCGCGGCTGAGCGAGGGCGTCCTGGACCCCCTCAGCGCGACCGTCCTGGTGCTGGACTCGGGCCAGGACCAGGCCGTCTTCGTCGGTTGCGACAATGTCGGCCTCCCCGACTCGTTCTGCGAACAGGTCCGCGCGGGTCTCGCCGGCGTCCCCGGCCTCGATCCGCGCAAGGTCGTCCTGAATGCGACGCACACGCACACGGCTCCGGGGCTCCAGTTGCCCAGCGAGTCGTCCTGGTCCCACGACGGCGTCGAGTTCGACCGCGACGTGATGAGCGCCGAACGATACCGCGAGTTCGCCGCCGGGCGGATCATCGAGGCGGTGCGACAGGCCTGGACCGCCCGCGCCCCGGGGGCCGTCGCCTACGGTCATGGCTGGGCCGTCGTCGGCCACAACCGCCGCTGGGTGGACCTCCAAGGCAAGGCCACCATGTACGGCAAGACCAACGTGCCCGGCTTCAGCCACATCGAAGGCTACGAGGACCACAGCCTCGGCGTGCTGGCCGCCTACGACGCCTCCGGCCGGCTGACCGGCGTGGCCGTCAATGTGCCGTGCCCGTCCCAGGTGTCGGAGCACCTGTTCCAGGTCAGCGCCGACTACTGGTGCGAAACGCGGGCCGAACTGCGGCGGCGATTCGGCGAGGACCTCTTCATCCTGCCCCAGTGCAGTGCCGCCGGCGACCTCTCGCCGCACATGATCTTCCGGCAGCGCGGCGAGCAGCGGATGCTTGAGCTTCAGGGACGCTCCGTCCGTCAGGAGATCGCACGTCGCATTGCCGACGCCGTCGCCGACGTGCTCCCGGCCATCGCGCCGACCGCCGACGCCTCGCCGGTGCTGGCCCATCACGTCGAAACCCTCGACCTGCCGATGAACGCCCTGACCGAGGCCGATGTCAAGGTGGCCATGGACGAGGCCGGGAAGCTTCGCGTCAAGTATGAGGACCAGATGCGCAAACTCGCGACCGATCCGTTGCTGAAGAAGGATCCCCGCTGGTACAAGGAGCCCACGGCTCTGTACCGCCAGATGCGGTGGTACCAGGGCGTGGCCGAACGGTTCGAGCAACAGAAGGGCCAGCCCACCCTGCCGACCGAACTGCACGTCGTCCGTCTGGGCGACCTGGCCGTCGCGACGAATCGGTTCGAGTTCTACCTCGATTTCGGCGTCCGGATCAAGGCCCGCAGCCCGGCCGTCGAGACGTTCCTCGTGCAACTGGCTGGTCCCGGCACGTATTGCCCGAGCCCGCGGTCGGTCGCCGGGGGAGGGTACGGATCCCTTCCCGCGTCCAACCCCGTCGGTCCCGAGGGGGGGCAAGTGCTCACCGAACGGACGATCCAGGTGATCGAGCGCCTGTGGTCCGACAACAAGTAATCGAGACGGTCCCTGTATCCTAAGGAGATGAAGCGATGGCGTCCTCACTGGCGATTCATGGCGGCAAGCGGGCGGTTCCCGAGGGCCTGGTCAAGCCGTGGCCTCCGATCGACGACGTGGATCGCAAGATGGTTCTTGCCTCCCTCGAAGGCGGGCAACCGACCTACGGCCCCAATTACAAGGCCCTCGAACAGGAATTCGCCCAATGGTCGGGCCTGAAACATGCCTTGTTCTGCAACAGCGGCACTGCCGCCCTCCACATGGCCCTCGTGGCCTGCGAAGTCGGTTGCGGTGACGAAGTCATCGTCCCGGCCTACACCTGGCCATCGTCCGCCACCTGCTGCCTCCACCACAACGCCATCCCCGTCTTTGTGGACATCGACTGGGATACGATGAACATCGACGTTGGCCGGATCGAGGCCGCCGTCACGCCCCGGACCAAGGCCATTATCGCCGTCCACCTGCACGGACTCATGGTGGACATGGACCAGGTGATGGCTGTGGCCGCGCGGTACAAGCTCAAGGTCATCGAAGACTGCTGCCAGGCCCACGGCGCCACCCTCCGCGGACGGCGGGCAGGCTCCTTCGGCCACTGCGCCGCCTCCAGCACCAACAACAACAAGTGCCTGTCCTCGGGCGAGGGCGGCTTCTTCATGGCCAACGACGACGCCCTTTTCGAACGCGGCAAGACCCTCTGGTACTTTGGCGAGCACCGACCCCCCGAGTCCGGCGCGGGATACCACGCCTACGGCATGGGCTGGATGTACCGCAGCACCGATCTGACAGCCGCCTTCGCCAGGGCGCAACTGACCAAACTCGACGGTTACCTGGCCCGGATCAGAACCAACGCCCTGCGCCTCCAGGAAGGGCTGGCCGACGTGCCGAACCTGATTCTCCCCGTGGTGCCCCAGGGCCACGGACACAACTACTACAACTACACGATCCGCTTCGACATGGACGCGATGGGCCATGCCGCCGATGCGGCCCGGTTCCGCGACAAACTCGTCAAGGCCATCCGCGCCGAAGGCGTCGATACCGGCGTCTGGCAGGGCTGGCCCGTGCCGCAGATGACCGCCATCGCCGGCAAGAACGCCTACGGCAGAGGATGCCCGTGGGCCTGCACCGACTCCGCGGTGAGCTACGATCTCGACCAGTTCCCCGTGGCCGTGCGTCACTGCGACTGCCACACCGGCATGACCATGCCGCTGCGCCCGCCGAACGGCCCCGACGTGGCCGAGGCCGTCGCCGACGCCTGGCGCAAGGTCTTGACGCACCTGGACGAAGTCGAGAAGATCGCCGACTGAGCAGCCGCCGCAGCGACACGCGCGATTCCCAGGGAATACTCCGCCCGCGCCGCGTCCTGGCCGATCCCAGCCGCTGCTATGTCCTGTGCCTCAGCGGCGGAGGGCGCCTGGTGCGCCTCGGCTTGGGCATCCCCAAGGGAACGTGCCAACCCGTCTGGCTGCGAACGACCGACGGCCATCGCATCCGCAAAGAAGCCCTGGACCACCAGAGCGACACGCTCGCCCTGGTCTCGCCCCTGTTCGCCGAGGACATTGCCTTGCGCACTGAAACGCAGTAGACTTGCAATGCGGGTGTGTGGCTCCCGGCTGGCGAGCTATGGCGAAATCCTGGGGGTCTGGGCCATGGACGTTCCGTCTATTGCGGCACTTGCGGTGGCCTTTGCCGTTGCAGTCGGTCTCTGGGGGCGCGGCCTTGTTCGTGGCCGACGCGGCGATCTGCTGGCCGGGGCCGGGACTCTGGCGGCGTTGTGTGCCGTTGCCTTCGTCATGGTGACAGGTTGTGTGTTCAACCTCATCGGCCTGATGATCGGCGGATTCGGTCTGGCCACATTCCTGATCGGTCCGTTTGCTGCTCAGGATTGCCCGCTTGTGAGACGTGACCGGTTGGCGCTGGGAGCCGGCGCCGTTGCGATCGGGGTGTTTCTCCAGATGATCCTCTGACCGCGACGCGGTTGATCCAATCGGGGCGCAGGGACCACGCAACAACAACGCACGGACGACCCGTTCAGGCCGTCCGTGCGTTCTTCACTTCGTTAGGGGCCGGGCAGCCGACTGCTCGCCGACTCAGGTCGCCAGCAGCCGCGCCTGGGCGAGGTCCAGCCGCATCTTCCATCCGTGCCGTCCCGGGCCGTAGTAGTCGGTCAGCGACCGCACGGTCCGGAATCCCAGTTTCTCGTACAGCCCGATCGCCGGCAGGTTCGCCTGATCCACCTCCAGCACCGCCACCCGAACCCCGTCGTGCCGCAACTGCTCGATGGCCTCGTTCACCATCGCGCGGCCCAGGCCCTGGTGCCGGCACTCGGCATCCACCGACAGGCTGTAGATGCGACTCAGCACGCCCTTGTGAACCCGGAACCGCAGAACCACCATGCTGGCCGCCACGCGACCGCCGCGACGCACCACACGCACGTCGGCCGTGCGGCTGCGAATCAGGTACTTCCATTGCCGTCGCGCTATGGCCGTCGAGGCGTCGAAGCACCGGTTCTCCAGGGCCACCAGCTCGTCCACGTCGGACTCCCGCGCCTCCTGCGTCACGCTGCCGAAGCCTGCCGCCGCTGCCGGAACCATGTCCGGGACCGGCGTCGTCGCCATGGCCTCCGCCGTCGGAAGCGTCACCACCGTGACGTTGTCCGCCGGCGTCTCGACGCTCGGGGGATGCGCGATCGCCGCCTCCGCCGCCGCAACCGACGACGCGTCCGTCAGGCCGGCTCCCACCGCCACCACCGTCGCCGGCACAGGGATCATGCGCCACTTCTCGATCCGCAACGCCGGACGGTAGCTCTGCTTGGTGTAGGCCAGCGACGGAATGTCCCAGTCGTCGCCGGCATTGCACCACGCGGTCCCCGACCACGCCTGGCGGCAGAACTCGCTGAAAATGTACTGGGCCGATCCGGCGAACGTCCGGTCGGTCTTCTCAATCAGGATGTTGCACGTGTCCGGGCCGAGCAGGTCGCCGAACGTGAACCCCACGATCTCGTCGCCCGCGTAGAGCACCATGCCCTTCAGGCCGATGGCGTCCCAGTGGCGGATGGCCTCGGCCGTCGCGAAGCTCTCCTTGGCCCGCTTGATGCGGATCGTCTGGCCCAGGCTGTCCTCGCCGTCGGCGTGCTGGCACTGCCACTTGGCGAGCAGGTCCAGGCACGGTTGCACGTGCTGCGGACCGAACCGCTCCGTCCGGGCCGCATAGCGCGTCATGAACCGCTTGCGGTCGTGCCGCTTGCTGGACAACTCGCCGCCGGCCAGGGTAATCATCTTCTCGGTCGAGTAAACATAGTCGCCGCCCATCGGCTCGGCCGTGAAGCCGGCGGGAAACCGCTCGCGGATCGACGCGTTGACGTACTCGACGGCCATGTTGCCCTGGTGGCCGGTCCTGTGGTTGAAGTCGCGGCAGACCTCGATCGAGTCGCGCAGGGCGGCCTCGAAGTGGCCGTCGCCCAGCGGAGGTGCGATCATTGTCAGCCCGTTTTCACCGTTGGCGAACACGCACAGGTGCCCGTGAAGCACCGCCCAGCGCAGATGGATCGGGTGCCTCCACATGAACGTCCCGGCAAAACTGTAATCAGAAAGGCGGCTTGGGGTTGCTGCGTAGTAGGAATCGAATAGGGGCTTGTCCTCAATCAGGACGCCGCGTAGCCCGTACGATCCATCAGGATCGTCTCCCATAGAGTTGAATCTGCTCCACCGTGGATTGCCGTACCGGGCGTCAGGAGGCTCAGTCCTCCGCAGGGAGGGCTTACAGAGCCGGCAGTTCAGCGCCCCGCCAACCCACGCTTTCCAATCATACCATCGGCCAATAGAAGTCAATGGGTCCGCAAGCCAAATTCGGAAAAAAAACTTGTGCCCCCATGCCCAAGCCACCCCCACCCCAAGGGCCCCAGGGCCGTTCACCCCCAGTCTCGCGTGCCAAGCCTGCCCCGTCAGGCATGCCCGTGGCCGGGCTGAAGCCGCCCCCCGACGGTCCCACGCGGGTCCCGAACTGTATTCCCGTAAGTCAGGACCGGAAGCCGGTTTGAACTGTGCGGTATCCCTATCGTCGCCAGGAGCGGCCGTACTGGGCGAAGTGGGCGTTGCGGTCGGCGGTGGTTCTGAAACGCCCGACGACCGCCTTGTCCAGGTAGCCGCCGTCGCCGGCCAGGACCGAGGCCGTGTGGCCCACCAGCACGTCGGCCCCGAACAGGAACGAGTCCACCACCGGGGCCAGGGCCTCGGACCCGAAATCGTCCACAAACTTCAGCCCAGGGGCATTCAACTCCGTGCCCACCACGAGCGGCAGGTCGCGCCCGTTCGCCAACTCGACCACCCGGTGCAGGTTCGCTATCTTCGTCGTGCGCGTGGCCGGATCCTTGATGTTCCAGTTGCGGTCCGGGATGATGTTCAGTGCCGCCGTTGCGGCGGCCATCTGGAGATCCAGCAGTTCCTCGATGTCCTGTTCGCCCCGGCTGGTGCCGTCCAGCCACGTCATCGTCGGGATGCCCCCGATCGACAGGGCGAACCGGTTCATATCGGTCATCAGCGGGAACGTCTCGGCCGTCGGCGCCTGGTACCCCACGCCGCCGCTCTTCATCGTCTTCGAGCGGATCAGGGCCTGTAGTGCCCGACCGTCGGCCACCACCGGAGCCATCTTGTCGGGCGTGCCGCCCAGCTTGCCGGCCCAGAATCGCACCCGGTCTTCCATCTTCGGGAAGACCTCCTCGGCCTTCTTCTGGTAGGCATAGCACAGGTGCCGCTCGGTCGGCGTCCCCGACGGCGACAGCGGCAACACGTCCGCGGCATAGTCCAGGCACACCGGGGCCAAGTGCGGATTGACCAACTCGACCACGGCCAGGTTGCGGTTGCGGGCGCTGGTTCGCAGCGTTTCGGCAAACCGGGCCGCCTCCGGATCGTCAATGGCCGACCGCGTCACGCCCGTCACCATGTGATAGGTGATGCCCGGCTCACCGGGGGAGTTGATCTCCCGGGTGGCGAACTCGGGGATGTAGGCCCGCGTCTCCATGCCGCCGACGGTCGGAATGCCCAGCAACTCGCCGGCCCGGAAGAACTCGTCGATGCCGTCGAACACGTCGAAATCCACCAGCCCGACAGCCCGCAGACCCTCGCGCCGAGCCCGCCAGACGATGTGCGTGGGCGAGTAGCCGTCGGCATTGAACGAATAGAAGGAGTGCGCGTGCAGATTGACCCGCGGCCCGGGTTCCGGCAGGGCGATCCGGCCGTCCTTGACCAGCTTCAGCAGATCGTCCAGTGCCTGGTCCCGTTCAGCCCGTTCGAAACTGTCCAGCCTCGCCTCAAGTGCGGCAATCTTCGATTCCATCACAGCGCCTTTCTGCACGGTTCTTTTGGATCATACAGCCACAAAGCGCCCATTTTACAGCACCGGCTCGATTCCGGCAATACCCTTGGCACACACCATGGCCCGTTGAGGATCGCTGGGCCCGCATCCCCGATGGGCAAGGGGGGGGCTACAGCAGCCGCCGGAACGCCTGTTCCATGGTGTCTCCGGTGACCTCGAAGGTTCGGCCGTCGATGGGCCGCACCCAATCGCGGTTCACGGGCACGACGCCGCGGCTGACCACTTCGAGGGTGATCTTCACGGGCTTATCGGCCACGAACGGTTTGATCTGGCCGCAGCGGCGGACGGCTTTCTCGGCAGCCTGGCGGATCAGGGCATGGGCCGCCTCCCTGGCCAGCATCTGGGCGCCCTGGCAGTCCAGGCCCTTCTTGACCTCGGCCGTCTCGATGCCGGGGATCAGGGCGCGGGCCTCGGCGCACACCTTGTCGTCGCCGGTAACCAGAATGGTCGGCACGCCCGAGTCGCCGGCGATGCCCGCGTCGATGGCCACCTCGCCGCTCGGACGCCCGTTGATCCGAAGGTTCTGCCAGTGTTTGCTGGTCATCGTGTGTTCCAGAACCGCCTCGACCGTTCCGGCCATGGCGTGGTATCCCAGCAGGATCAGTCCGTCGAACGTCTCGATGGCCGGCATCCGCTGCCGCGCGGTGCGACCCTGGATGTACTCGGCCCGGCCGTCGAATTCGTCCCACAGCATGTTCAGCCCGCCGCCGTGGGCGTCGCGGACCACCACGCGCGACGCGCCGCCGTCGAAGCAGCCCGCCACGCACGCGTTCGTGTCCCATGTCATAAACCGCTGCGCCGCGGCGTAGCCGCTTTGTGTGCTGTCCACCTGCGCGCTGTTGCACACGCCGCTGATGCCTTCCATGTCCACCATGACGAAAATGCTCGGGCCGTGACCCATCGCCTCTCTCCTGATAGAATGACCGTTGACCGGCAGAGCATAGCAGCGACCCCGTGCCGCGCCAAGCCGACGTTCGGGGCGAGGTGCATGAACGTTTCGGGGAAAGCAGGGCAGGATGCCCCTGCCACTCACGGGCAAGATGGCCGTGCCACGTACAGCCCCAAGACGTTCATGCACCCTTCGGAACCAGGGGGGGGGGCGAGGGGGCATACATGCTTTGAAGACCGCACCGTGACATGGCCGCTGGCGGCCATGGCGCCGGCCCCCTCTGCGGCGCGGGGTTTCCCCGGAACAGGGCCGCCGGGCCGATGGTTTCACCCCTGGGATTGCGGGCCGAGGTGACTTCCCCATCGGTTGCCTGCCAGGGTCCAGATCAGCCCGCGGTCGCGAGAGGATTTCGCCCAAGGAGCCGTCACCATGATCAGCAGGATGCTTCCAGGCAGTGCGATGCCGGCCCTCGTCATGGGGCTTGCCGCGGTCACGCTGGCCGTCATGTTCATGGCCGACCGTCTGGCGGCCGCGGAGCCGGTCATGGGGCCGTGGGTTCAACGCGTCACGCCCTCGGAGGCGACCATCCTGTGGGCCGGTCCGGCGGATGCGTCGGCGGCCTGCCGCGTGACGCCCGTGGGCCGCGACGACACGTCGGCCCCGGCGGCAGCCCGCCTTCGGACGGCCGACATTCCCGATCAGTCCGAGACACTCCACGCCGCCGAGGTCACGGGCCTGACGCCGGCCACCGAGTACCGTTACGCCGTGACTGCCGACGGCACAACCGTCAGCGGCTCGTTCCGGACGCTGCCGACGGTCGGATCGAAGCAGCCTCTGCGATTCGTCTTCTACGGCGACCCGCAGACCTACCCGGACCGGCACAGCCAGGTGGCGGCCTCGGTGATGAAAGACCTGCCGTTGGATTTCCTTGTCCTGGGCGGCGACTTCGCCGAAGACGGTTCCCTCTTCCGGGAGGTTCGGCAGGAGTTCTTCGGCCCGGCCCGCGACCTGCTCCGACGCACCACTCTCTGGACCGTTCGCGGCAACCACGAGAAGGAAGGCCGGCTCTATCGCACCCTGTTCGTGCCGCCCGACCGCAAGACGTACTACAGTTTCGACGCGGCGAACGTTCACGTGGTCGTCCTCGACTGTTACGAGGACCACGGCGAGCGGAACCGTCGCGGCAGCCAGATGCGGGCCATGCTCGACTGGCTCGACGCCGACCTGTCGGCCGCCCGGGCCGACTGGATCGTCGCGGCCTACCACGAGCCGACTTACAACGTGGCCGGCCGCGGGAGCACCTGGGGCCGCGAGGACGTTCTGCCGGTTCTCGAAAAGCACGGCGTGGACCTGGTCCTGAGCGGCCATGCCCACGTCTACGAGCGGACGCGGCCGATCGGCCCTGCCGGGCGCAAGCCCCTGATCCACATCACCAGCGGCGGGGGCGGCGGCCCCAGCTACACCGTGTCGCCCAGCCCCATCGTCGTCACGAACCACTCGGGGCTCCACCATTGCCTGTTCTCGGTCGAGGGCAACCGCCTGGAGATGGTTGCCCGGACGCCCGAGGGCAAGGAACTTGACCGCTTCGTTCTGGTGAAGACCGACGGCGCGTACCAGCGGGAGATCATGGCCACGGCCCTGACGACCGAGCAGGCCGTGCCCCTGGCGAAGGTGTTCAAACTCCAGCGGGCCGAGTTCGCCTCGATGCCTGCGCCCGGCGCCGAGGCCACGGCGATGCTTCTTCCCGGCGCGTTTCCCGAGGGATGGACCGTGACCATCGAAAAGGGGTCCCAGTGCGCGTGGACCGTGCGCCCGCTGACCTTCGAGGGCGGCGCGCAGCCGGTGCGCCTGACGGTGTCGGCGCCGGCCGGTGTCCGCGCGGCCGCGACGCCGTGGATGGGCCAGTTCGAGCCGCCGCTGTCGCTGTGCATCCGCCTGGAGCAGAACGGCCGCGCGTGCGAGCAGGACAACGTGCCCGTCATGATCGAGGCGGCGAACCTGCGGCGACTGGTTCCCGAGCCGGCCGCCGTCGCCGTGCCGCGAGCGACGAAGGGAATCGTCGTGGACGGCCGGACCGACGACTGGCAGGCCGTCGAGCCGCTGAGGTCGCCTTCGGGGCGGGGCGGTTCGTTGCGGCTGGCCTGGGACGAGCGAGGGCTTCTCGGCTGCGCGATTGTCCGCGACGGGGCCGTTGAAGCCAACCCCGACAAACCGGCCCAGGGCGACGTCTTGGAACTGTGTTTCGAGATGGATTTCGAGCGGCGGCTCAGCGTGCGGAGCGAGTCCCGCGTGTTGACGCTGGCCGTGATGCCGCGGGCCGACGGGCGCGCGGGCCCGGCCGAGGTGAAGATCGGCCACGCCGGATCGGGGAAGAAAGGCATCGTGGCTCGCTGCTCTCCGATGGCCGACGGTTACGCCCTGGAGTTTCTGATTCCCGTCGAGATCCTTGCACCGGTGACAATGGCCGCCGGATCGAGGCTGGGGTTCCACTACGCCCTGCGCGACGCGGGCCGCGACGTGGAGCATTTCGTGGACACCGAGCGGGTGCTCCTGGACCGGGCCATCCCGTTCCTCTGGGGCACGCTGAAACTGGCCGGTGAACGATAGCTTGACCGCGACATAGTGCTGGCTGTGTCTGCGGAATGGCATTCATAAAAGGGAGAGAACAATGGTGACTGGACGGAAGCTTGATGTGGCGAGGGCAGGGCAGGCCAGCATCGTGGCCGTGTGCCTCGGAGTCCTTCTGGTCGTCGCGGGGCAGGCCCGGGCGGCCGAATATGTGGTGGATCAGGCCCACGCCAAGGCCAACGACGCCAACCCCGGCACTGCCGAGGCGCCGATGAAGACCCTCGGCAAGGCTGTTGCCCTTGTCCAGCCGGGTGACACCGTCACCGTTCGGCCCGGCATCTACCGGGAATCGGTGCTCCTGAAGACGTCCGGCACGGCCGAGAAGCGGATCACGCTGAAGGCGGCGCCCGGCGGCCGCGCCATTGTCAGCGGCGCCGACGAGATCAAGGGATGGAGGCAATGCACCGCCGACGAGGCCCGCGGCAACCCCAATTTCGCGAAGATCTACTGGGCCGAGGCGGACTTGCGGTCCGAGCCGGGGCAACTGTTTCAGGACGAGAAACCGCTCGTGCAGCCGCGATGGCCGCAGAAGGGCTGGTTGACGGCCCAGGGCGGCGGCACGCAGACGCTCGCCGATCCGCAGCACCTGACGCAGCCAGCGGGTCACTGGGAGGGGGCGACTCTGGTGTTCCGCTACGATCCGCATTCCAGCCGCCACAAGATGATTGTGACGGGTTACGACCCCGAGAAGCACGAGTTGACCCACGCCGAGAACCGCAACCGCGACAAGCCCGTGACCGCCGGCAAGGATACCTATTACTTGCGCAATGTCGTGTCGCTCCTGGACGGTCCGGGCCAGTGGGCGGTGGACACGCGGCAGAAGCCGTACAGGGTCTACGTCTGGCCGCACGGTGACGCCGACCCGAACGCCTGCACGATCGAGACGCCGGTTCGCGGCAGCGGGAGCGACTTCCTGGTTGGCTGGGCCGAGAACGTGGGCTACGTGACCATCGACGGTCTGGAGGTGGACCATGCCCGGGGCGGCAGCGGCATCGGCAGCCACGCCAAGGGCGGGCACCATGTGAACGTAGTCAACTGTGTCCTGATCAATGCCGGGGTCCAGTTCTTCGACCAGGCCGACTGCGCGCTTCGCCGCTCGATCCAGACCGGATGCGCGGGCAACGGCGTGCGGATCGCCGGGAGCAAGCGGTGCATCGTCGAGGAATGCGAGATCTTCGGTAACGGGGCCGACGGCCTGACGGTCTCGCACCAGAGCGACGGTTGCCGCGTGCTGCGCAACTACATCCACGACCAGTGGTGGGACGCGCACCCGGACGGGCTTCAGACGTATCGCACCGTGACCGACCTGAGGGTGGAGGGGAACCTGCTGTTCAACTGCGGCCAGGGATTCATGATGGAGGCCAGCGACGGCGGCGCGTTCCGCAACAACATCCTCTGCGGCACGCACCACAGCGGCCTGCTTCTGGGGCACCAGAGCACGCACCGCTGGGACGTGGACGGCAACACGTTCGCGTTCACGGCGTTCAAGCCGCTGGTCTTCTCGGGCGAGGGGACCACGATCCGCAACAACATCCTCCTGACCGGCGGCGACCGCAAGGTGATCCAGCAGGGCGGCAAGTTTCCGGCCAAGGCGGACTGGAACCTTGTCTGGAAGGCCCCGGGCGACGTGACGCACCACATTGCCGACGCCGATGCGCCGCACTCGAAGGTGGGCGATCCGAAATTCCGCTGCGCGCCGCCGCTGGGGAAGATGGCCATCTTCTACATCGACCAGTGGGGCGACGATGCGGCCGTGGACAAGTGTACGCCGAGCACGCTTTACCTGTACGGAAAGCCCCTGACCGACCACTTCGAGAAGGGCGACCACATTGAAGTCAACTTCGACGGCTGCGTGCGCACCGTGACGGCCGTGGCCGCGGACCACATCGTGTTCGATCCGCCGCTGGCGGCGCTGCACCCGTACGGCTGGGACGTGGTCGTGAACTGGAAGGCGGCGGCTGACTACGCCTGGGACCTGCGCACGACCGAGGACAGCCCGAGCCGCGGCATGGGCGAGGGCGGCCGCGACGTGGGCTCGACCGTGGACATGCCGTCCTATCGTCGCGGCGACTTCGACGGCGACGGGAAACGCGATCTTCCCATATTGCCGAAAGCGGCGCATTATGATAGAGTCTGGCCCGAATAACGGCGACGGAGCGGCCTGAAGCAACGGATTTCGTGTCCGGCGGCCTCCTGTCGCAAGGGCACTGGTCTCCGCGCCGACGGGCTCGTCGCGGCGGCGCCCCCCGGCACCTTGCCACTTCCATCCAGGAAGGGGAATCGCATGGCGACGATGAAGGCTCTGGTGAAGCGCGAGGCCGGCGTGGGCCTGTGGCTCGAAGAGGCCCCGGTCCCCGAGATCGGCATCAACGACGTTCTGGTCCGCGTGCTGAAGACGGCCATCTGCGGCACCGACGTGCACATTTACAACTGGGACGCCTGGGCCGCCCGGACGATCCGCGTGCCGATGATCATCGGCCACGAGTTCGTCGGCCGCATCGAGCGCGTCGGCTCGAACGTCCACGACTTCTTTCCGGGCGAGATCGTCAGCGGGGAAGGGCACGTGGTCTGCGGCCGGTGCCGGAACTGTCTGGCCGGGCGGCGGCACCTCTGTCCCAAGACCAGCGGCATCGGCGTCAACCGGTCTGGGGCGTTCGCCGAGTTCCTGAGCATTCCCGTGACCAACGTCTGGCACTGCGACCCGGCCATTCCGCTGGACGTGCTGTCGTGCTTCGACCCGCTCGGCAACGCCACGCACACGGCCCTGTCGTTCGATCTGCTGGGCGAGGACGTGCTGATCACCGGCGCCGGTCCCATCGGCATCATGGCCACGGCCATCGCCCGCCACGCCGGGGCCCGTTACGTGGTGGTCACCGACCGCAACCCGTATCGCCTGGAGCTGGCCCGCAAGATGGGGGCTTCGCTGACGATCGACGTCTCCAGCGGTCAGACCCTGGCCGACGCGCAGAAGCAGCTCGGCATGAAGGAAGGGTTCGACGTGGGTCTGGAGATGTCCGGCAGTGCCGCGGCCCTGCGCGACATGCTGACGAACATGTGCCACGGCGGCAAGATCGCCATGCTCGGCATTCCCGAGCCCGACACCCGGATTGACTGGAACCTGGTGGTCTTCAACGGCCTGACGATCAAGGGCATCTACGGCCGCGAGATGTACGAGACGTGGTACAAGATGACCGTCATGATCCAGAGCGGTCTGGACATTTCGCCGATCATCACGCACCGCTACGACGTGGCGGACTTCCGCGAGGCGTTCGACGTGATGCGGTCGGGGCAGTCGGGCAAAGTGGTCCTGAACTGGGCCACGTAGTGATTGCAGGGCCAGGATGGCCCTGCCACGCACGGGCAAGATGCCCGTGCCACGGGAGAGGCGGCCAAGTGGCTTTGCAGCAGGGGAGTGCAGCATGTTCGACGCGGCACGCGAAGTGTTCCGGAACGAGTTGGCGGCCATTCGTGACAGCGGCCTCTATAAGGACGAGCGGGTGATCGCCGGTCCGCAAGGCGCGAGGATCAGCGTCCGCGGCCGCGACGTGCTCAACATGTGCGCCAACAACTACCTCGGCCTGGCGTCGCATCCGGCGGTGGTGGCTGCGGCGCGCGACGCGCTGGACCGATGGGGATACGGTCTGGCCTCCGTCCGGTTCATCTGCGGCACGCAGACGATTCACAAGGACCTGGAACGCGCGATCGCGGAGTTTCTGGGCACGGACGACGCGATTCTCTACTCGTCCTGCTTCGACGCCAACGGCGGGCTGTTCGAGACCCTCCTGGGTCCCGAGGACGCCGTCCTGAGCGACGCGCTGAACCACGCCAGCATCATCGACGGCGTCCGCCTGTGCAAGGCCCAGCGGCTGCGCTACGGCCACGGCGACATGGCCGACCTGGAAACGAAGCTCAAGGAAGCCGCCGGCGCGCGGTTGCGGCTCATTGCCACCGACGGCGTCTTCAGCATGGACGGCGACATAGCCGACCTGGCCGCCATCTGCGATCTGGCCGACCGCCACAACGCCATGGTCATGGTGGACGATTCCCACGCCGTCGGCTTCCTGGGGCCGCGAGGCCGTGGCACCCACGAGCACCGAGGCGTCATGGGCCGCGTGGACATCCTCACCGGCACCCTCGGCAAGGCCCTCGGCGGCGCCAGCGGCGGATACACTGCCGCGCGGCGGGAGATCGTCGAACTGCTGCGGCAACGGTCGCGGCCGTACCTGTTCTCCAACACCCTCGCGCCAACCATTGCCGCGGCATCCATCAAGGCCCTGGAACTGCTCTGTGCCTCCACGGAACTTCGCGACCGTCTCATGGACAACACGCGCCGATTCCGCCGGGCCATGGCCGACGCCGGCTTCGATATCCGCCCGGGCGAGCACCCCATCGTGCCGATCATGCTCGGCGACGCCGTCCTGGCCCAGCGGATGGCCGCCCTGCTGCTGGACAAGGGACTCTATGTCATCGGCTTCTTCTACCCGGTCGTCCCCAAGGGGGCTGCGCGCATCCGCGTGCAGCTCTCGGCAGCTCACACGAGCGACGACGTTGACTTCGCCGTGACGGCGTTCACCGAGGCCCGCCGGGAGCTTGGCCTCTGACGTCAGGTTTCTGGGGGACGTCGCGTCTATGGAGACCCCCGCTGTGCCGATACAAGGACCGGCCAGCGACGCTGTAGGGGTGGCTCGTGAGCGACCCGCGGGAGGCAAACCACTGCGAGGGCGGCTCACGAGCCGCCCCTACGGTTGGTGTCGCTCCCAGACGAGTCACCCGTCAGCAGCCGTCCGCCCTAATGCAATCCCGCTGCGGCTTCGTCTTGAAGTGTGTCGGCGAACATGACATAATGCAGGCACGACCCTATTCCAGTCAACTGGTCTGCCGCCGGCACGGTGGGGCGGCGGTCGGGGTCTCATCTCTGCGAAGGAGAACGTCCATGGTGCGAACGACGGGCCGGTGCGGTGCGTGGGCGGCGGTGGCGGCCGTTGTTGTGGCGGCGGGACTTGCGGCCACCTGTGTCGAAGCGTCGCCCCCCAAGTGGCAGACCCTCATGGCCAAGGCCCAGGACGAGGCCCGGGCCCAGGACAAGCTCATCCTCCTGAACTTCACCGGCAGCGACTGGTGCCCCTACTGCGCCGAGCTGAAACGCGAGGTTCTTGATATGCCCGCCTTCGCCGAATGGGCCGACAGGAACCTGGTGCTCCTGCAAGTGGACTTCCCGCGCAAGGCCCGGCAGCCCACGGCCGTGAAGAACCAGAACGAGCGGCTCAAGACCGAGCTGAAGATCGAATCTCTCCCGGCCGTGGTGTTCCTGGACCGCGAAGGGCATGAGGTCGGCCGTATTCCGGGCTACGCCGCCGGCGAGGGCGACGCGTGGATGGAGAAGGCCCGGGCCATTGTCGGAAGCCGCCCGCGGCTGGAACTGTCCGAGTCTCTGGCGACCGGCGTGGGCCAGGCCCGGCGCGAGGGCAAGGCGCTGCTGCTGATCGTCAGTAACTCGCGCGACGCCGACTCGGCCGCCAAGGCCGCCGCCCTCACCGGGAACGCCGAGTTGGTCCGCCTCGCCAATGCCCGCATGGTGTCGGTGCATCTGAAATCCCCCGAGGGCCTTCGCGGCGAGAACCTCACCCGGCGCCGCGAGCTGGCGCGCCGGTACGGCCTCGTCGATCAGCTTGACACGGTGGCCGTGATCGACGTGGCCGGCGAGAAGGTGCTCTACACGTCCGACAGCCTCCCGGCGCCCGAGGACGTGGTCAAGGCCGTCAAGGACGTGCTGCCCGTGCCGAAGTACGACGGTTCCTGGCTCGACGATTTCGCCAAGGCCCAGAGCCTGGCCGCCGCGCTGAACCGGCCGATGCTGCTCGACTTCACCGGCAGCGACTGGTGCCCGTGGTGCGTCAAGCTGGACAACGAGATCTTCTCCACGCAGCAGTTCAAGGACTACGCGCGCGAGAAGCTGGTCCTTGTGAAGCTGGACTTTCCGCAGAGTAAGACGCTCGCCCCGGCAACGGTGGCGCAGAACCGGACGTTGGCCACGAAGTACTCCGTCCGCGGCTATCCGACGGTCGTGATCCTGGACGCCTCGGGCACGCAGTTGGGCCGGATGGGCTACATGGAAGGCGGGCCGGAACCTTTTCTGAAGAAACTGGCCGGCATCACGCAGGGCAAAGCGCAAAAGTAGGGGGTAGGGCGCTGCCATGGGCGAGCCTTCGGTGATCATCGTCGGCGGCGGCTCGTTGCCGGACGAGGCGGCTGCGCCCGCGGGGCTGCCCAGGGTGGCTACGGTCAAGCAGCTTCTGGAGGTGTCCGGGCGGACGCCTCCCGGGTGTGTCCTGATCGACGTGCCCGACGCCGAGGCGGCGCGCGACCTCTGTCGGCGGCTCAGCGAAGAGTCCCATTTGGGCGAGACCGCCGTGGTGCTCGTGGCCGATCCGCCGGACGTGCCCGACCTGGCGGCTTCTCTTGCGGACCTGCCGGCCGACGACATCGTCTTCCGGCCGATCGGGCTGGAATCCGCTCTGGCCACGGCCGCCCTGGCCGCGGAACGACGGCGCGCCTCTCGCACTCTCTCGCCCAGCGCCGCCCTGTTGCCGCAACGCGTCCTCAACGACATCCTGGACGGAACGCCCGTGGCCATGTTCGTCATCGACGTGGACCACCGCGTCACGTACTGGAACCGCGCCTGCGAGGAACTGACCGGCGTGCGGCGCCGCGACGTCATGGGCCGCCGCATCGACGGCGGCATCTTCTACGAGGGGCGGCCTCATCCGCTGCTCGCCGAGATTGTCGTGGACGGCGACTTCGACGCGCTCCATCGTCTGTACAATGGCAAGGGCGTCACCGTCTGCACCCACATCCGCGGCGCCTACGAGGCCACGGACGATCTGGTTATGCGGGGACGCAGGCGAACGGTCAGTTTTCTTGCCGCTGTGATCCGCAATGCCGACGGCGAGGTCACCGGCGCCATCGAGACGCTTCAGGACATCAGCGAGCAACGGCAGGCCGAAATGCGGCTTTCTCAGTATCAGCAGCGGCTTCGGATGCTGGCTTCGGAGTTGTCGCTCGTGGAACGGCGCGAACGGCGGGAGCTTGCCGCCGCCCTGCACGACGGCGTGGGCCAGAGCCTCTTCGCGGTCAAGGCCAAGGCGGCCCTGATGCAGGATCTGGGCCTGGACGGCCGACAGGGCGAACTCCTGCGACAGATGCTCGAACAGATCGACCACACCATCCAGGACGCCCGGACGCTGACGGTCGAGCTGTGTCCGCCGCTGCTGTACGAGGTGGGGCTTGCGGCGGCGCTGAAGTGGCTGACCGAGCAGTTCGGCAAGCGCACGGGCATCGCTGCCGCGTTCGTCGGCGAAGGCGTCCGCGACCATCTTGACGACGACTGCCGGGCCGCCCTGTTCCATTCCGCGCGCGAGTTGCTGATCAACGTGGAACGGCACGCGCGGGCCGGCCGCGTGGACGTGACGGTTGACTCGCGAGACGGTACCCTGTACGTTGGAGTCCGCGACGATGGTTGCGGCCTGAACCCGTCGTCGGCACGGCACGAGTCTCACGATGCCGCGGCCGGATTCGGCCTTTTCAGTATTCGGGAGCGGTTGGTTGCCCTGGGGGGGCTGGTGCAGATCGACAGCCGCCCCGGCGGAGGAACATTGGTGATGCTGGCGATGCCCGATCACGCGTCGCCGGCCGGAGAAGGACGCTGACCCATGAATATCAGGATTCTACTGGCGGATGACCATCGCGTGGTGGCCGAAGGGCTTCGGGAACTGTTGGACAACCAGTCCGACATGACCGTGGTCGGGGTGGCCGCCAACGGCCGCCAGGCGGTTGAAATGGCCGGCGAACTGCTGCCGGACGTCGTTCTGATGGATGTGACGATGGCCGATCTCAATGGCGTCCTGGCCACCGAGCAGATCACGCGCTTGCATCCTCAGGTCAGGGTGCTGGCTCTCTCGATGCACGCCAACCGGGAATTCCTGGCCGCCATGATGCGCGCCGGGGCCCGCGGGTACCTGATCAAGAGCGCCCCGATGGACGAAGTCATCCGAGGGGTTCGCGCCGTGGTGGCCGGCGGAAGTTTTTTTTCGTCCGAACTCTCCGAGTTTTTCAACCCCGAAACGCTCCTCGAGAAAACCCTTCCGGACGGCACCCTTGCGCCGCAACTGACCGCCCGCGAACGGGAAGTTCTGCAACTGGTCGTCGAGGGCAAGAGCTCCAAGGAGATTGCCGCCACCCTGTATGTCAGCACTAAAACGGTCGATTACCACCGTCAGAGCATCATGAACAAGCTCAACCTGCGCAGCGTTGCGGAACTGACCAAGTACGCTATCCGCGAGGGGTTGACGTCGCTCGATCGCTGATATCGTCCAGGCCATCCGGGCCGCCCCGCGTATGGCACGGCACGTCGCCTGTGGCACACAAAACTGGTAGTTCTTCCAGTCAACCCGCCGCCATCTCCAGCCGACATCCTCCCCTGTCACCGGAAGTCCTAAGGGGGGACTGAGGGTGTGATGTATGGCTATGACGGCGGAACGAATGGGCAAACAGTCGTCCGAGGGTGCCAGACGCATGGCACCATGGCGCGGACGCCTGGCGCAGCAGTCGGGCCCTCGTCGATCGTTCCTCCGTAGCCTCACGCCTCCTGATTCTCATCCTGTGTCTCTCCCATGTAAGCATTGTCCGGAAGTGGGCCCCGCGCAGGCAGGCAGTGGATTCCTGTGCGGTCCGGCAATCGGGATCGTGTGATCCTGCGACGCCGAACGAGTCGTCCTGGGGACCCTTTGCGAAAGGAACAAACCATGTTTGGGAACCTGAAGCTGTCGACCAAGATGGCGCTGGGATTTGGCATCCTGGTGGTCATTGCGGCTATCATGGGCTACGTCGGCTGGGATGCGCTGAACAGCACCCTGACGGTGGCCACCTTGCGCAGCGACGGCGAGCAGTGTAACAAGCAGCTCGACGCCTGTGCCAAGTACCGCCGCGACTTCACCATCACGGGGTTCGCGAAGGTCAGCGGCGAGAAGACCGCGGCCGACCTCTGGCTGGAGTCGTTCGCCCAGCTGAAGTCGTCGCTGGAGGCGCTGTCGCAGCAGGAGTCGCTGAGCGCCGAGAACCGTCGCGAGGTCAACACAGCGCTGACCGATGCGCTGGCCTACGAGAAGTCGTTCGTTCAGGACGTGCTCCCGGCCGAGAAGGCCAAGGAGGCAGCGTGGGCCGAATGGGGAGACATCGGCTGGAAGGTGACGGCCGAGGTGGACAAGGTGCGAGCAGAGGTCATCGCGCCGGCGAAGCAGAAGGCGGCTGAGACCAAGGACTACGATGCCCTGGCCCGGCTGGCCGGGATCGAGGAGAAGCTCCAGGGCGACATCGTCAGTGCCTTCTTCCTGCTGCGCGTGAACGCCGTCTATCTGGCCAAGACGCAAGCCGACGCACAGCACGAGGCGTACCAGAAGCAGCTCGATTCCACACTTGCCGGAGCCGAGAACTGGGCGAAGCTCGTCAGCGGCGACGAAAAGCTCAGCGACGCGGCCACGGCTATCAAGGGGCTCTTCGCCTCCTATCGTGCCACGGGCGACAGGTTTTATGACGGCATTACCAAGAGCCGCGCCGCAGGCGCCGACATGGCCAAGGCGGCCTCGGCCGTCGTCGATGACATGAAGTCTCTGGATGCCGCCCTGAAGGAGGAGATGCAGACCATTGCCGCGCGGTCCAATGCCCTGATGATCGGCATGGCCGTCGGCGGCGTGATCCTCGGCTCGATCCTGGGCGTGTTCATCACGCGCAGCATCGTCAAGCCCATCCATCGCATCATCGTGAACCTGACCGACGGTGCCGAGCAGACGGCGGCGGCGTCGGGTCAGGTGTCGGCGTCGAGCCAGTCGCTGGCCGAGGGCTCGAGCGAGCAGGCGGCGAGCCTGGAGGAGACCTCGTCGAGCATCGAGGAGATGAGCTCGA
>JAAYDY010000102.1 GCA_012729015.1 Phycisphaerae bacterium
CTGACGCCTGCCCGGTGCTGGAAGGTTAAAAGGTGAGGTTAGGGGCAACCCGAAGCTTTAAATTGAAGCCCCAGTAAACGGCGGCCGTAACTATAACGGTCCTAAGGTAGCGAAATTCCTAGTCGGGTAAGTTCCGACGTGCATGAATAGCGTAACGACTGGAGCTCTGTCTCAAGTGGGAACTCGGTGAAATCGTAGTGGTGGTGAAAATACCACCTTGCCGCGGCAAGACGGAAAGACCCCGTGAACCTTTACTGTAACTTGGCATTGGCTCTTGGATAAGTCTGTGTAGGATAGGTGGGAGGCGTTGAGACCCGGACGCTAGTCCGGGTGGAGCCATCCTTGAAATACCACCCTGATTTGTTTAAGAGTCTAACCGGGTCCCGTGAATCCGGGTTCGGAACAATGTCAGGCGGGCAGTTTGACTGGGGCGGTCTCCTCCCAAAACGTAACGGAGGAGCTCAAAGGTAGGCTTGGCACGGTTGGCAATCGTGCTGTAAGGGCAATGCTATAAGCCTGCTTAACTGCGAGACCGGTGGGTCAAGCAGATGGGAAACCAGGACATAGTGATCCGGCGATTCTGTGTGGAAGGGTCGTCGCTCACCAGACAAAAGGTACTCCGGGGATAACAGGCTGATCGCTCCCGAGCGTCCATAGCGGCGGAGCGGTTTGGCACCTCGATGTCGACTCGTCACATCCTGGGGCTGAAGGCGGTCCCAAGGGTTCGGCTGTTCGCCGATTAAAGTGGCACGCGAGTTGGGTTCAGACCGGCGTGAGCCAGGTCGGTCCCTATCTGCCGTGGCCGTAGGATACTTGAGATGGTACTTCCTTAGTACGAGAGGATTAGGAAGTACGAGCCTCTGGTGCACCAGTTGTCCTGCCAAGGGCACCGCTGGGTAGCTATGCTCGGAACGGATAAACGCTGAAAGCATCTAAGCGTGAAGCCTTCATCAAGACTAGGTATCCATGTCCCTTCGGGGACGAGAGACCCCTGGAAGACTACCAGGTTGATAGGCGGGAGGTGTACGCACAGAAATGTGCTTAGCTAACCCGTACTAATGGTCGATCACTTGACCACATTTATTGTTGTCTCTTCGCACGCATCACGCGAAAGCCGCACCACGCTGTTTCGCTATTGAATCGTCAAAGGGCCGCTGGACGCCCTGTTCTTTCTGACTACCGCCGGGCTCGACTTCCGCATGGGGCGGCCCCGGTAACAAGTTTTCCGGCGGCGATACGGACGGGGAAACACCTGATCCCATTCCGAACTCAGCCGTTAAGCCCGTTTCGGCCGATGATAGTGCAACAAACGCGAAAGTAGGCGACCGCCGGGAATTGACTTCCACGAGCCTCGGTCTTCAACGGACCGAGGCTCTTTTCGTTCCGCCTGGCATGCTGAGGCCGGCGACGGGGCCGCCGCCGACAGGCGACGCCGCAATGGCGTGTCCGCCGGCGCACGGCTTTTTTCGGAAATCCATTGGCGGCTGGAGCCGTTGGCGTTACAATCCGTCAATCGACACCCCGTCTGTACGTTCCATCACACAGAAGTCTGAGAGGACGCGATGACATCGACGGCGACCAGCACCGTCAGCGGCATTCTGGAATTGCCGCCCAAGAAGAACGCCGGCCATCTGAGGGATCCCAAGCGAGGCTTTCGTCCCGGCGCCACGGACTGCATCGTTCCGGAGAAGCTCGTCCAGCGATACAGGCTGCGAGAAGGGTTGACCGTCGAGGGGCCCGTCGAGAGCGGCCGCAAGGGCGGTGCGCCGCAACTGCGCGATATCGTGGCGGTGAACGGGCAGGATCCTGCGGCGTTCTCCGAGCTCCAGCCGTTCGAGGACGGCGTGGTCGTCGATCCGTCGGAGGCTCTCACGTTTGAGACGGCAAGTGACGTCCATCTGACGCGCGTCATCGACCTGATCACGCCCATTGGTAAGGGCCAGCGGGGCCTGATCGTGGCGCCGCCCCGCAGCGGCAAGACGATCATGCTGGAGCAGATGGCCCTGGCCATCCAGCAGAACCATCCGGAGTGCGTGCTGATCGTGATGCTCGTGGACGAGCGCCCCGAGGAGGTCACACATTTCCGCATGGCCACGCGGGCCCTGGTGCTGGCGTCGTCGAACGACCAGGACACGGACCAGCACGTGCGCGTGTCGCGGATGGGCGTGGCAATGGCCAAGCGGCTGGTCGAGTACGGCAAGGACGTGGTGATTCTCCTGGATTCGCTCACGCGGCTCGGCCGCGCGTTCAACAAGACCGTCAACAGCGGCCGCGTCATGTCCGGCGGCGTGGACATCAACGCGCTCCAGGAGCCGAAGCGCATGTTCGGCGCCGCCCGCAACATTGAGGGCGGCGGCAGCCTGACAATCCTGGCGACGTGCCTGATCGACACGGGCAGCCGCATGGACGAGCTCATTTTCCAGGAGTTCAAAGGCACGGGCAACATGGAAATCATTCTGGATCGCGACATGGCCGACCGACGCGTCTACCCGGCCATCGACGTGCCGCGATCCGGCACCCGCAAGGAGGAGCTTCTCTTCCCGGCCGATCAACTCAAGCAGCGGTTCGCCCTGCGGCGGGTTTTGACTGACATGAAACCCATTCCCGCGATGGAAGGCCTCCTGAAGCTCATGGCGAAACACCCTACGAATGGCGAATTGCTGGCGTTTCTGAGTTCCGGCAGGGGATCGCTCTAGGCCCTGACCTGATCAACTACGGGTGCCGTGGTCGGCATTTTGGAATTCCGGGGAAGTCCAGGACACCATAGGGAATTCCGGGACACCATACGTATCTCGTTGACGGTCGGGTCTGTGGACCGATAGGATGCAGGTCATGAAACGAAGACTCGCATGTGCCCTCGCGGGGATGGTCGCGGGCCTGTGTGGCTTGGCGGGCACAACGTGGGGACAGGAATTGGAGCTGGAACACGCCGACTTCCACGGGCGGCTGGGGATGAAGATTCAGGTTCTGGCGGGAAAGGTCGCCCCGAACGTCACACTGAAGGCGACGTTGACGAGCGACAAGGGGCTGAAGCAGGACGTGGGCGGCAAGATGGCTCCGACGCTCTCCTCGCGGGAAACGCTGGTGCTGGATCTTCGGGCGTTGCCGGCGGACGTCTACACACTGACGGTGGAGTTGTCGGACGGCCGCCGGGCGATACGGACCTGGACGAAGCCGTACGATGGCATTCCGCGCGTCGGCCTTGACGAGAACAACGCCGTCTGTGTCGGAGGCAAACCGTTCTTCCCGGTCCTGTGCAAGGGCATCGGCACGGAAACGGATGTGGCCAAGTGGGCCCCGTACGTCAACACGCTGAAGCACGTGGCATTCATCGACAAACAGTACACGCCTGAGGGCTTCAAGGGCTGGCTCGACCTGGCCGCCAGATACAAGTTGATGGCGATCGGTCCAGGGCGCGGCTACTGGTGGCCGCACGGTGGAGCGGTGGTCAAATACACGGCCGAGGGCAAGTCGCAGCGGGAGCGCAGCTTTGCCCTGGAGAAACTGGACGATTACATCCGGGTGGCCCGAGATCACGAGGCCTTCCTGATGTACGAGTGGACGGACGAGCCGGAACTGGACAACGCCGACAACTGCATCCCGGCCGCGGAAGTCCGCCGGGCGACCGACCGGTGCCACGAGTTGGACGCACAGCATCTGCACTTCTGCAACATGGCCGGCTACGGATTTGCTCGCCCCGAGGGCAACTGGATGTGGAAGCACGTCCGGAGTTACACGTATCTGTACGGACAGGCGGCCGACGGTCGCAAGACGCTGATGGCCGATGTGCTGAGCCAGGACTACTACCCGATCGAGAACGCGGACGACGTCCGATACAAGGTGTCGTTCGAAAATATGTGTGTGGCCATGGATACGATGAGAGCCTGGAACGCGGACCTGGCGCCGATCATTGCCTGCGTGGAGACCTGCGACATCACCAAGGCAGCGACGCCCGCCCCGACCGCCGCCGAGTTGCGATTGCTTTGCTGGGCCAATATCATACACGGAGCCAAGGGCATCTCGTGGTTCCACTACTTCAAACCCACGCCGGAGGAGAACTTCCGCGAGATGGCCCGCTTCAAGGAGCAGGTCACGCGTCTGACGCCCGCAGTGCTGGGGCCCGACTATCCTGGTCGGGTCTCGTGCCAGGCAACCAACGACGGCCGCGTGGACGTGTTGGCCAAGTCCGGCCCCGACGGCGTGTATCTGTTCGCCGCCAATCTGAAGCGTCAGGAGACCGTGGCGACGTTCACGTTGGACAGGAACGTCGCCGAGAGCGAGGTGGTGGATGAGAATCGCCGGGTGCCCGTCAAAGACCGAGCGTTCAGCGACACGTTCAAGCCGCTGGAAGTGCACATCTACCGGATAGCCGATTAGGCCGCGTTCTGAATTCCGGCTGAATCCCGGAGGCACCATAGAGTCAGGAGAGTCAGGGGGCACCACAACTCATCTCGTTGACGGTCAAGCATGTGGACGGGCGGGATGGCGTTATGGCGCAGCTGGCATGCGTCGCGGTTTTTGGGAATCCGCATCGCGTCACCCCGGGAGGGAACCGGCGGCAGGCGCCCGCTTCGGCGACGGCGACTGTGCTGCGTACCTGGACCTGGTGGCGGCTGGTGCGGCGTGGTGGCTGGGCCTGGTGCCTGATGACCCCGCCGCCATGTCTGCCCCGTCAGGCATGGCGAACGGCGTGGACCCTCCGCGTGGCCGCACGCAGCCATCTACAGACCCACCAACCGACATAATCAATATGGCGTTCCCGGTGGTCTGGGGAGAGCGCGGAGACTCGTGCATATTGCAGGGGCGAGGGGCTGGCCGGCAGCAGCGCGGCGGCCGACTACGGTTTTCAAACAGCCAGTCATTCTGAGGCGGCGGCTCCTTGCGAGGCGACTGCGGGCAATCGGGCATCGCCGTTGCTCGATGTCGCGTTCACTGTAATGTCACCGTGTCATGTCGCGGACGGGGGAGAATCGGCCCCGGAGGGGTTTTCGGCTGCTCCAGGGCAGAGCGGGCCAGCCTCCCAGCACAAATCCGATGGGCCGCAAGGGATTACGGTCAGTTGGGGCAGGGTTGCGCGCGGTTCGGATCGTTCGGCGGACGGGTGGCACTGGAGAACCGGCGAGGGGGGCTGCTTTTTTTTGACTTTGCCGCATTACATGTTATATTTCCTACGGTTGAAAGGGGGCTTTCTGCCCGCCTGAAGCGCCTGCCACCTTGGGGGAGTGTCGTTTCGATTGTCGTAGCCTCTCACTGTTCCTTGTTGCGGGGAGCAGCCCGAGAAACCAGACAATACGAGGGGAATCCGTTAGGAGCTGTCGCGATGCGGCTTTCTATCGTACGTGTTGGCCTGTGCCTGGCAACCGTCGCCCTCTGTGCGGCCGTTGCCCACTCCGCAACGCTCAGTGTCGGCCCGGGTGGGTATCCCACCATTCAAGCGGCGATCAACGCCGCCGGTGACGGTGACACCATCGTCGTCGCGGTCGGCACCTACAACGAGTGCATCGACTTCTCCGGCAAGAGCGTGACGGTCCGTAGCACCAATCCCGGCGACGCCGCCGTTGTGGCGGCGACGATCATCAATGGGTCGGCCGCCGGCACCTGTGTCACCATTGCCAACGGCGAGGGGCAGGGGGCCTATCCGGCAGTGCTGGAAGGGTTTACGGTGACCAACGGCGCCTATGCCGCTGTGTCTCCGTCCCGCGGCGGCGGCATCCACGTGGCGAACGCTTCGCCGGTGATTCGTTTCAACGTCATCGCACTGAACCAGACGGCGGCCGACGGCGGCGGTATCAGCGTGGTCGGCGCGTCGACGGTGGAGATCAGCAACAACACGATTTCGAGCAATACCGCCCAGGGTTGGGGCGGCGGCGTGTTCGTGTGCGGCGAGGACGGATTGGCGACGATAGTTCTCTCGGGCAACCGCGTGTCGGGCAACGAGGCCGCCTGGGACGGCGGGGGCATCTGCCTGTTCGAGTCGGTCGCGGCCGACGTCCGCAACAACGTCGTGGACGAGAACATCGCCGACGAAGTGGGCGGCGGGTTGTTTGTGGGTCATGCGGTGGATGCCCAGGTTGTCAACAACACCGTGGCCGCCAACGAGGCGCGCGGCGTGGACCTGGAAGGCGGCACTGTGCCGCGCGTCGGCCATGGCGGCGGGTTGGCCTGCTTCCAGACGGGTAGCGGTGTCGCGGTGGACAGTTGCATTTTCTGGGCCAACACGGCGGCCGACGGCGGCAATCAGATGTCGCTGGAGGCCGGGGCGACGCTGTCGGTGGCCTACAGCGACGTTCAGGGCGGCCAGGCGGGTGTGTTTTTGGAAACGGGCGGCACTGGGACGGTGACGCTCACGTGGGGCGCCGGCAACATCGACGTGTTGCCGCTGTTCGCGTCGGCGGGCGACTACCACCTTCAGAGCATCGGCGGGCGGTACGATCCGTCGGTCGGGGCGTGGGTGAGTGACGCTGCGACGAGCCCGTGCCTCGATGCGGGCAACCCGGCGTTGGCGTATGCCATGGAACCGATTCCGAACGGGCACGTGGTGAACCAGGGGGCGTACGGCAACACGGCCGAGGCCTCGAAGACGCCGGCCGACCAGCCGTTCCTGACCATTGGCGCGGCCCAGTTCGACACAGAGAACGAGCTGATGTACTTCGACCTGCTGATGGAGAATACCAACGGGTTGACGGGCAGCGTGATCGGGTTCGGGGCGCGTGCCACCCTGAGCGGCGCGGACGCAGGTCACTTCACCGCGGATCCGTATCAGGTGCAGGGATGGCCGGGACCGGATCTGGCGGACTGGTGGAGTCCGGCTGTGTACGCGTGGAGTGAGTTTGGCCTGGGGGTGACGTCCATCAGCAGCGACCCCGCTACGCTGGCCTATGGGCACAACGGCTATGTCAGCGATGCCGTATCGCTGTCGAGCGTCGTTCCGGGGGCGATCGTGGCACGGTTCTACTATGCGTGGGACGGCGTGGCGGTGTCGGAAGTGTTCGTCAACATCGAGAGCTACGGCGGCTATGATCCTGAGCCGGCATTCGATTTTGTGGGCACCTCGATTGCGTTGCCGGCGACGGTGCTGAACGACGGCGCGAACATCATTGCCGCGGCAGGGGATCCGGTCATCTCTGTGGCCACGGAAGACGGGCTGGACTGGGTGTATCAGAACACGCCGGCCATTCTGGTCAATAACGGTCACAAGGTGAAGCTGACCGTGACGGTGAGCGACCTGAACGGCAACGCCTCGGTGACGGTTGCGGTGTCGAAGGTGGTCGGCAGCGGTCCGGGCGAGGTGGACGTGTTGCCCGGCAGCACGGAGTTGGAGAAGCTGATCTATGGCAGCGACCGGTCGCTGGCGGCGTTCGGCGGCCTGACGCTGTCGGTGGTTGCCACGGGCGACGTGGCGGGCAGCGCGGAGGTGCTGGTGCCGTTTACGTGTCGCAAGCTCGGCGATATCGACGGCAACGGCGGCGCGGAGCCGACGGACATGAGCGCCCTGGTGAACCGGCTGAACGGTATGGACACGACGGGATTCCATGCGCATGCGTTCGACCTGGATACCAACGGGGGGGCGGAACCGGGCGACATGGCGCTACTGGTCAACATTCTGAACGGAATGCCCGTGCCGTAGAGGGCGGCACGACGCTTGCGGAGTTGCGTGAAAGGGCGAAACTCCCGCATCTTGATAGACACCTTGACTAGGGGAGGGCACCAATGAGGAAGCTTCTTGGGGTAGTGCTGTTGACATTTCTGGCCGTACCGGCCTCAGCCGATGTACTGTTGAGTCTGACCCGGCCGCAATATGGTACGGCTTCCGGCATCGACTACGTGTATGTGGATTTGCGGATCGTGGATCTGGGGGCATACGGCCTTCCGGATTGTGAGGAATTGGTGACTGCTTTTGGCGCCAAACTTGTGGCGCGAGGAGCAGACGCCGCTCGTTTGGAGGGGTTTAGCCTGCCGGTGCAGGATAAGACCGCAGCTGAAATGGCAGCCATCGTGTCGCCTTCCACGTATGCCTGGATGCGCACCCCCGAGTCGAGCACCGGTGCTCATGGCTTTGGCAGCAAGGTCGTGTCAGACAAGGGTTCGGGTTTTGTGAGCTTCGGCCACAATGCCTTGGAAACCGATGCCGAAGTCGAGGTGCTGCCAGGAGTGTTCATCCCCAACCCTCTGTACGATGCGGTGCTCTTCAGGGATATTCAGGCTGGAGACGTTGTGGCGAGGTTCTGCTTCTTTGACAGGCTCTCGGGCACGCCGTTCACTGACCTGACGTTTGATCTGATTGGCTACGATACTCCGGGAGAGGGAGCGGCTTTCACGCTGATCGATGGCAGGACCGTCAAAGGGGATCTGGTTCCCGAGCCGGCGACGCTGGGGCTGCTGGGACTTGGCGCGGTGGGGCTGATCTGGCGGCGGCGGCGGTGGAAATGACAGCCGGCAGCGGCTGCGGCCCTGTCGGTGAATGAGGTTGCATGGAAAACATGATCCCCCTGTCGGCCATGTGGCCGGCAGGGGGATGCTGTTTCTGGCAGTGCGTGTGGCGTGGAGCCCGCGGCATGTGTCTGCGGGCGTTGGGGCGTCAGCCGCGCCCTCCGAGGGTCTTGGCGGACTCCTCGGCCTGTGCCGCCCATCGGTGATCGGGGAATCCGGTCGCGAGCTGCTTGAACACCTGAGCCGCCTTGGAGCGGGATCCATTGTTCTGCTCGTACATGGCCTGGGCGCGCAGCACGTCGGGCATCCAGATGAGCTTGTTGTACTTGTCGTTGAGGAGGGCTAGCGCTTTGGGCGTCTGGCCCTTGTCGTTGGCGTTGATCAGGGCGACGGCGGCGGAGGTGAGCCGCTCGTCGTTCATATAGTACTCCGGCCAGAGCGGGTAAACCTGGAGCCACAGGGCCGCATCGACGCGTTGCTGCATCCGCCGCATGCCTTCATCGATGAGGGCGACCATGCCGTACACGGCGCGATGCTCGGGCACCGGATGCACGCGCGGGCGTGGGACGTTGGAAGTGGCATAGGGGATGCCACTCTTGTAGCCCCTTGGCCGGCTGACGGGCGCCTTGATCATCTGGTTGAGCCGCTTCTTGACGCGGTCCACGTAGGCCTGGGGTTCATTGAGCAGCAGGGCGTAGTCGATCATGTCCTCGGCGGTGTTGGCGTAGAGGTAGTTGCCGTATCCGCCGCTCATATCGTCGGCGACGCGCTGGACGGGATGCACGCCGACGGTTCCTCCGAAGAGGCCGCGGCTATATTTGCTGAGATAACGGATCATGTCGTGACCGCAGGCACCGATTTCGTAGGCCTGGTGGCGCCCGGCCACTTCTTCGAGGAGCTTAACGGCCTGGGCGGCTTTCTTGTCGCGGGCGTAGGTGGTAGACAGGCTGATGCGAATGCGGTCGCCCTCGTCCCATCCTTCGTAGCGTGCGGCGAGGCCTTCGAGGAACTTGACCTCGGCGTCCTTCTGGTCGGCGACGACAAGGAAGCGATAGGCTTCGCCGGCCAGCGGACGATAGAGGGGGTTCGAGGCGTTGGTGCCGAGGATGCGGAGCATTTCGGTGGCGGCGTCGGCCCATTTCTCCTGGCGTTCGAGCCTACGGGCCTGGAAGGCTTCAAGGTCGGCGGCCTGAGGGCCGTTGCCGAGTGATTTGGCGGCCTCGACGACCACTTTCACGGCCTCGTCGAGCTTGCTCTGGTTGTCCAGCGTGGCGGCGGCGGTGTGGACATAGTCGCGCCAGTAGGGGCTGAAGCGGAAGCTCTTGACGAGCACATCGTAGGCGGGGGTCGCCTTGTCGGGCTTGGCCACGCCGTTGTAGGCGACGCCGGCGTCCTTGAGCCAGGTCTCGGTATTGCGGTGCAGCGGCGACGCCTGGGCCGCCAGCATGAAGAGCTCGGAGGCGAGTTCCACCTTGTCGGCGTCCTTGAGGGCCTTGGCCAGTTCGCCGCAGGCCGCAATTCCGTGCGGGCTCGACGGGAACTCCTGGAGGAGCTTTTCGATGCGTCGCCTGGCGGCATCGACGTTGCTCTCGCCGGCGAAGGCCTTGTACTCGTTGAACACTTCGAGGGCCTTGGCGGTCGGGGAATCCTTGATGTCGATCTGCTTCTGCTTTCGGATGTCGTCGGCTTCGAGGGCAGCCGGATAGACCTTCAGGAACTCGTCCTTGAGGGCGGTGAGCTCGGCCTCGTGGGCCTTGGCGTCGAAGCGGGCGAAGAGCGGATAGACCTGGGTGGCGACGGCGGAGGTGTTGCCGAAGCCGGCCATGATCTTCATGAGGGCGTCTTTGGCCTGTGCGGCGTCGCCGGCGGCGACGTGGTTGGCGGCGGTCCGCAACTGGGCGCCGAGGGCCACGCTGGTGTCGGGGAACATGGCAGCCAACTGGTCGTTCACCTGGTTGGCGGCGGCGGTGTTGCCCGCGGCGGCCAGCAGGGCGTACTTGGCGTCGAGGAGTTCGCGGGCCTTGGCGGGCCAGTTCGGCTGCGTCAGGAGTCTATCAAGGAGGGCGACGGCGGCCTGGGTGTTGCCGGCCTTGCCTTCATAGTCGGCGAGCAGTTGCTGGTGCTCAGGCAGGACGAAGATGGAGTACCTCTCGATGGCCTTGGCCAGGTGGGAGGCGGCATCGGCCCATTTCTCCTGTTTGGCGAGAATGCCGGGCCGCGCCTCCAGGCCGCAGTAGGCAGCGTATTCGGATTTCGGCCGCAGTTTCTCCAGGGCATCGATCTCTTTCAGCGCGGCCTCGTGGGCTTCGGCCTGTCGCAGGTAGCTGACCTTCAGCAGGACGAGGACGGGATAGACGGGGGTACGCTTGTCCACGCTCTCGGCGGCGCTGCCCCAGAGCTTGGCGAGGTTCTCGAAGTCCTTACGCCCGCTGGAGCCGCGCTGGATCATGTTGATGAGGTTGCCCAGATCCTCGGGCGCCGTCTCGGCCAGAGCATGGCTGAGCAGGGCATCGGCGTTTTCGGTCTGGCCGTCCAGGATGAGGGCCTGGGCCAGTCGCTGCACGGCATCGCCGAAGTGGGGTTGTCCCCAGTACGTGTCGAGATACTCTTCCAGGAGCGCGATGCGTTCCTTCACGGGGGCCTTGCTGTCGCGACCGGCTACACGTTCGACCTCGGCCCAAAGCATGGCGACATTGTGCTGGCTGTTGGGGAAGGTCTTGCGCATGGCATCGAACATCTTCTTGCCATTGGGCGTTCCGCGTCCGCCGTAGTAGATGGACGCCTTGCTGAGTGCCTCGGGAACGAGTTCGCTGGTGGGGTGCTCCTTGACCAGGGACTCGTAGAGGTCAGCGGCCTCGCGGCCGCGGCCGGTCTGGCCGAGGGCGGAGGCGTCGCTGAACATCTTCTGGGCCTTCTGTGCCCTGGTCAGAGGCTGGTTCTTGGCCTCGGCCTCCTGTTTCTGCTGCGGGTTGTTCGGCTGGTCGCGTCGGGTGTTGCGCTGTGCGGCGGCAGGAACAGCCGTTGCAGCACACAGGGCGGCAGCCAGAGTGATCGTTGCAAACCATCGTTTCGTCATTGTGCTCCCTCCGAGCCTTTCTCAGCCTGTTCGAGGGCATAGAGATAGATGTTGGCGGCGACCTGCTGTGCGGTGTCGCCCGTGTAGTCCTGGTTACCGAAGATGGGGGTCCCGAGCATTCCGAGGAAGATGTCATACGGGCTGACCAGGGCGGCGATGCGTGCGCCCGTGCGATAGGCGGTGAGTCGGACCACGCGGTCCCTGGCCATTCGAGCGCCGCGGAAATCGGGCTGATTGAGTGGCTTGCCCCGCTCGCGGTAGACCAGTCCGGTCATCAGCGGGTCGTCGGGCAGGACGGTGGAGGCCTGGACGTCGGGCAGAATCCTCTTGAGGAGGCTCTCGGCGGACTTGGCGAAGGCCTTGTCGCCCTTGTTGGGGCTGAAGGCCACGAGGCCGCCGTTGCGGACAAACTGGGCGAGGGCCTCGACCTTGTCGTCGGAGAGCTGGATAGGGCCGCTGCCGTAGAGCCAGAGAACGGGCGTGTCCTTGGGCGTGAGGGCGGCAGGATCGTCGGCCGGGGTCTGTTCGACCATGATCATGGCGTCCTTGGCCAGCTTGTCGCTGAGGCGTTCGATGGCATAGGGCTCACCGAGCCAGGCGCCGCTGGTGCAGAGAGCGGCCACCTTGCGGACGGTGGAAGCCGTAACGGTCCGGCCTGCGTAGACCGGCCGCAGGCGCATCCGCAGCTGCTCGCCGGCGGTGGCGTACTTGAGGATGTTCAGGCCGAACTTGAAGGAATGCTCGTTCTTGGTATCGTCCATCTGCTGCCATGCGGTGGCCTGATCGACGGGCAGGAGGAGGGCGACGGTGCGGATGGGGCTGTCCATGATCATGATCGGCCCCAGGCGAGCCCGGTCGCGATCGTTCAGGTCGTTGAGCAGGGGGTGGTCGGCGGGCACGGGATGCCAGGTGTAGTGTGCCGCCCCGGGGGTCGTACCCTCGGGGAATGCCTTGATCATCATCTCGCGGAAGCTCTGGGCGAACACCGAACTGGAGGTCGTGGCCTCTCCGACGACGAATCCGCCGCGGTTGACGTACTCGCGGACCTTCTGGACGATTTCATCCTTCAGTTGCAGGGGCTGGATGCCGTTGATCAGGAGCACCGGGGCGTCGAGGTACTCGGCCACGGGCTTATCGACGTTGACGATCTGCCAATTCATGCGCTGTTCGAGCTCGCGGTTGAGGTAGCGGGTCAGGTTGGCGACGTCGCGCGGGGCGCAGTCCCAGTCGGTGCCCGGACGTTCGAGCTTGTTGAAGGTGATGGGGACGCGTCCCTGGGACAGAAAGAGCAGATACATGGCGGCTTCGATGTCGGGGCCGTAGGGGCCCTCGACGTTGCGTTTGCAGTCGGTGGTGATGTCCATCAGCTCCTTGACGCCGAGGCGGAACCAGTCGTGCTGTCCGATGTACTTGTAGCCGCTGGCAGCGGCGACGCGCTGCACGGCGAAGGCGGCATAGCCGTCCTTGGTGAATCCCGGCGCCAGTCGGTCGGCGATCCATTTCATGCCGGAGTCGATGCCCGGAAAGACGTCGGTACGTGGGGCGGGCTTGCCGGGGACCATCTTGGGAGCGTAGACCTTGTCCAGAACGACGAAGAGGCTGGAGGTGCCGGCGGCCGTCATCACGAGGGTACTCTCGACGTCGTCGCCGGCGACGGCCGAGAAGGTCCATCCCTTGTCGTTGCGTTGTCTGGAGACCCACTGCTTTTCGATGAGGGGCCAGGACCGGTCGAGGCTTCGGATGACATTGGGCCAGGCTCGCGCGGCGTTGAAGGCGTCGGAGCCCCCAGCCGGATCGGCGACGCGCGTGTTGCGCGGGCTGGGCGTCGGGGAGGCGGCCGCAGCGGGTGCGCCGGCGGCCGCATCGAACTTGCGATTGCCGTCAAACCGGGCGAGTTCGGCTTCCCAGAGGGCCAGGAGGCCGAACTGGGAGGCCATGTTGTTGCCGTTCCTGTCGGGCCCCTTGTAGTCCCAGGCGCCGTGGGCGGGCAGGCCCCGGGTCAGAACGTCGAGGTCCTTGACGATCTGGGTTTCCCATTCCTTTCGCTGGACGGTGCGGTAGGCCTGGCACAGGGCCATGGCGCGGGTGGCATGGCTGATGGAGTCCTTCATGTCGGCGACCATGAGGGCGTCGAGTGCCTTCTCCATGCGCGGATCGTTGGTCTTGACGCCGGATTCGAGCAGGGCCAGGGAGGCCAGGGCGGTGGTCCAGCCGACGCGTTTCTGCCAGTGCTCGCCAGTGATGTCGGCCCACGAGCCGTCGTCGAGCTGCCGGGTCCACAGGAAATCCATAAGCCGTTTCATGGCCTCGTCCACGTCCTTGTTGGTCGTGACGAAGGTGAGCTTGAGGCCCTGGGCACAGGCACTGGACGCAGCCGTCGCAAGGACGGCCGCCACCAGCACCAGCAGGACTGCTTTGCGTCCGTGTCCGTGCATGTGTTCCTCCCTCAGTGAAGATTCGTCGTTGCAGGCCATGGGGCAGACCCCAAACGGGTAGAGCTTATCGACTCGACCCGGCGGTGTCAATCGCTGCCATGGCCGGGTGCGGGAAAGCTCCATAGATTGAACACCGTAGTAGACTCCAGGACGCTGGAAGAATTCACGGCTTCGGGGTCATTGCCCGGCGGCCTGGAGCATCTCGCGGGCCTGTCGGAGCGTGGTTTCGGTGACTTGTCTGCCGCTGATCATCTCGGCCAGCTCGGCGACGCGCCGGTCGCCGTCGAGCGGCTCGACGCGCGTGAACGAGCGGCCGTCGCGAGTCTCCTTGCGGACGGTCAACTGCCGGCGGCCGAAACTGGCGATCTGCGGCAGGTGGGTGATGCAGAGCACCTGGTGGTGATCGGCCAGGGCGGCCAGCTTGCGACCGATGACGGCGCCGAGGCGGCCTCCCACGTTGCCGTCGATTTCGTCGAAGACCAGGACGCTGATGCGGTCGGACTGGGCCAGCACGCCCTTGAGGGCGAGCATCACGCGGCTCAGTTCGCCGCCCGAGGCGATCTTGCGCAACGGTTTGGGCGGTTCGCCGGGGTTGGGTGCGAAGAGGAACTCCACCTCGTCCAGGCCCGTGGCCGTCGGCACGGAGCGGCCCTGGTCGTCCTCGGACGGACGCACGGCGACCTCCAGGCGGGCCGACTTCATCTCAAGCTGTCGCAACTCGGTCTCGATCTTCTTCTGCAGCTTCGCGGCCACCTTGACGCGGGCATCGCTCAGAGCACGCCCCAGGTCGAGCATCTGTCGGCTCAGGGACTCCAGCTCGGCGTCCAGGTGGTCGCGATCGTCCTCCTGGGCGCGAAGCTCGGCGATCTTCGACCGGAGGTCCTCGCGCAGCGCGAGGATTTCGGCTTCGGAGGGGCCGTACTTGTCGGCCAGTCGCTTCAGGGCGTGGAGGCGGTCCTCGGTTTCGGCGAGGGCTTGCGGGTCGGCCTCGACGCGCTCGGCGGCGCGGCGCAACTGAAAGGCCAGGTCGTCGAGGGCGAAGGCGGACTCCCGAGCCGCATTGGCCGGCGCCTGGAGCGACTCGTCCAGCTCGGACAACTCGTCGAGGAGATGGACAAGGGCCTTGAGGCGGTCGGTGATGCTGCCTTCGGACTCGTAGAGGCCGTCGTAGGCCAGGGACAGGTTTGTCGTGAGCCGCTCGGCCCCGGTCAACCGTCGTCGCCGCGATTCCAGTTCCTCGATCTCGCCGGGACGGATGTCGGCCTGGTCGATCTCGGCCGCCTGGAACTCGTAGAGTTCAAGTTGCTGCCGGCGCAGGTCGCGGCCGGTCTCGAGGTCGGCCTTGCGCTGGAGGGCGTCGCGGTGGGCCTCGAAGACCTTGCGATAGGCGACGCGGCGGTCGTGCAGCTTGCCGAAGGCGTCGAGCACGTCGAGCTGGTTGGACGGCTGGAGGAGGTACTGCTGGTCGTACTGGCCGTGGATGTCCACGAGCGTCTGGCTGAGGCGGCGGAGCATGCCGGCGGTGATGGGCTGGCCGTTAAGGCTGGCGCGGCTGCCGCCGGAAGCCGAGACGCGGCGCTGGATGAGGAGTTGATCGTCGTCGAGGGCGAGGTCGATGGCGGCCTGGAGTTCGCGGCGGAGGTCGTCGTCGGCGATCTCGAACAGGGCGCTGACGCGGGCCTCGTCGGCCCCGGCGCGGACCATGTCGCTGGAGGCTCGCAGGCCCAGCAGGAGTTCGAGCGCGCCGATAACGAGGCTTTTGCCGGCCCCGGTGGCGCCCGTGAAGACGTTCAGCCCTTCGAGCAGGTCGATCTGCGCGTCTTCGATGACGGCCAGATTCTGAATGGACAAGGTCCGCAGCACGACGGGCTCCGTCTGTGGCCGCAGGGGCTCAACTGACTTTGGCGCCGGGGGCGATGTCCTTCTCCGGCGTCAGAAACACCACCTGGTCGGCCGCCGACGCCGCCAGGAGCATACCCTGGCTTTCCACGCCGCGAAGCACGGCCGGCTCCAGGTTGGCGATGACGACGATCTTGCGGCCGACGAGCTGCTCGGGCTGGTAGTGGGCCCGCAGACCGGCCACCAACTGGCGCTCGCCCAGGTCGCCGAGGTTCACCTTGAGCACCAGCAGCTTGTTGGCGTTCGGGTGGGCCTCGGCGGCGACCACCTCGCCGACGCGGAGATCCAGTCGGGCGAATTCCTGAATTGTCACGTTTTCGCTCATGGCTCGTCCTTCTCTACAGTCGTTGCGACGCCAGGCTGGCCAGGTCGCTGCGTTCGCTGGTGACCAGGGTGACGTGGCCCACCAGGGCCAGGTTGCGCATCTGTTCGACGGCGTACGACAGGCCGTTGCTCGACGAGTCCAGGTACGGATTGTCGATCTGCGTGGCGTCGCCGGTCAGGACCACCTTGGTTCCCTCGCCGACGCGGGTGATGATGGTCTTGATCTCGTGCGGCGTGAGGTTCTGGGCCTCGTCCACGATCAGGTACTGCTGCGGGATCGAGCGGCCGCGGATGTACGTCAGGGCTTCCAGTTCCAGGAGCCCGCGAGCGTTGAGGTCGGAGATCGTCTTGTCGATCGACTCGCCGGGCTGCTTGCGGTCCAGAGAGAAGATGAACGCCAGGTTATCGAAGATCGGCTGCATCCAGTTGGCCAGCTTCTCGTCCTTCGAGCCGGGCAGGAAGCCGATGTCGCGGCCGAGCGGCATGATGGGGCGGCTGACCAGGAGTTTCTCGTAGCTCTTGGTGTTGACGACAGCGTGAAGCCCGCAGGCGACCGCCAGGAGGGTCTTGCCGGTGCCGGCCTGGCCGACGAGGGTCACCATTTTGACCTTCTCGTCCAGGAGCAGCTCGAAGACCATCTGCTGCTGGATGTTCCGCGGCCGGATGTTCATGACGGTCATTTCGCTGAACCGCGTCGGGACGAGGGCCTTGGCCTCGGCGTCGTAGCGGGCCAGGGCCTGTTCGCCGCCGGCTTTCAGGATGGCGAACTCGTTGGCGTTCCACGGATCGTCCGCCGGAACCTCGACCGCAAGCTGCCGGCTCTGGATCAGCGTCTTCAGCGCGTCGGGCTTCACGGCGACTTCGCGGTACCCGGTGTAAAGACGCTCGAAGTCCACCTTCTGCTTCTCGAAGTCCATCGTCTTGATGCCCAGCGAGTCGCTCTTGATCCGGGCATTGATGTCCTTGGAGACGAAGATGACGGGCTTTCCGTCCAGGTGCAGCCGCAGGGCTGAGCTGATGATGCGGTTGTCGGGCGTGTCGTCGGCCATGGCGGGATGATCGATCAGGCCGTCCTCGATGTCGACGCGGAGCGAGCCGCCGGTTCCATTCAGCGGCACGCCCTCCGACAGACGCCCCTTGAGACGCAGGCCGTCCAGGTGGCGGATGACGGTGCGGACGTTGCGGCCGATGTCGGAGGTGTCTTTCTTGAATTCGTCCAGTTCTTCGAGGACTTCAAAGGGGATGACCACCTCATTGTCGGCAAACGAGGTCAAGGCGGCCGGGTTGTGGATGAGCACATTGGTATCGAGGACGAAGAACTTCTTCTTGCTCACGGCGGCTCCTTCCTGTCGGGAGTGTCGGAATCCACGGATTCGGGGCATGATAACCCCGGTCCGGAAGGGCATCAAGGAAATACCCTGGGGTCTCAGGGCGTGGGCAGTTCGATCAGGGTCTGCGTCTTCAGGATAGTCATCTGGTCGGGGAAGCAGTGGAAGGCGTGCAGCAGGAACCCTCCGCGGGTGTGCGTCGGCACGGTCAGGGCGAAGGGCCACGTGCTGCGCTCGAGGCCGTCCACGCGGTACTCGCAGGCCACGCCTTCCTTGAGTCCCTGGGTGCGCAGCTCTTCGCAGGTGGTGGCGAAGACGTGCTCGTCGAGCGTTTCGCAGTGGAATTGCAGGTGGTACTGGAACCCGTTGCGCAACTGGATGCTGGCCTCGTCCTCTCCGCGCAGGGGCAGCGACTCGACCTGCCCGCGGTCGGGCAAGGCCATGCCCGAGGGGCCGATGACCTCGGTGACGCACCGCTCGGCGGATCGCAGTTGCGGCCCGGTCTGCCGCACGGTCAGGACGTGGCTGAGGCCGGTGATCCAGACCTCGGCCTCGTAGCCGGGGCCCTCGTAGCTGCGCCACGTGAAGATCTGGAAGAACTCCGGGTGGATCGGCCGCAAGTACAGCCGAACCTGCATGTCCGAAGGTTTGATGTGAAGCAGATCGAACATCGCCATCCCCTGTTCGGGCCGCCCCTGCGGCCGCAACCGCTCAATTATACACCGCGCAGGCCGGAAACCCAGCGGATTTCGGTGGACGTCGCGAGCGGTTTTCTGTGTTGTCGGGCGGGGCCGGGGCATAGTATGATGACGTGTCAGCCCGGCTGGCGGCGCGGTGGACCGTGTGCCGGGACGATGGAGGTGCGAGGATGTCGCGAATCATGGCATCAGTTCTGTTGGCGGCCCTGATCGGGCTGGCCGTGGGGGCTGTCGGCTGTCGCGTGCACGAGGGCGCCGAGGACGATACGCCCAAGGATCCCGAGGTGACGCGCCCGACCAGCGACGACGACGCCTACCGTTCCCGCGGCTACAACGAAGCCATGCGGGAGTCCGAGACCGGGAACGGGGCGGAGGCGTCCGATGACGAGTGACCGGGCCAGAGCCTCGCTGGGCGTTGCGGCGGCCGCGGCGGGGATCCTGGCGGCGATGGTCGTCGGCGCCGCCGGGCAGGAGGCCGCGGTGCCGGAGGCTCCGGCGGGAGGCGGTGCCGTGGTGCCGTCGGCGCCCACGGCGACGACCGCAGACGCCACCAGTGCCGCTCAGGTGGACCGGGCCCGTGTGGCCGCGCTGGTTGCCGGACTGGGAGGCGAGGTATGGGCCGCTCGTGAGGAGGCCCAGAAGGCGCTTGCGGCCATGGGGCCCGACGCGTTGCCGGTGCTCGACGAAGGGTTGGCGGGGGTGAAGGATCCCGAGGTTCTGCGGCGGCTCAAGGAGGTCTATCGTCGGTGGGTGCTGCAGGAGCAGTATGCCGGCGACGACCTTCGCCCCGGGTTCCTCGGCATCCAGCTTGATGTGGTTGTGGGTGACGATCCGCGAATGGGCGAGCGGGAGAACGGCGTCCGAGTGATGGGCGTCGTCGCGGACACGGCGGCCGAACGCGGCGGACTGAAGGAAGGCGACCTGATCGTGTCGCTGAACGGGAAGAGGTTCCTGGGGGTTTTCGGCATCGACCATTTCAAGAATCGGATTCAGCGCATCGGCGCCGGCGGCGCGGTGCGCATGGGCATCTGGCGAGAACAGGCGTACCTGGAGCTGGACATCGTGCTCGGCGCACCGCCGGAGCCAACCGGTCGCACGGTGCGGATCGTCGATGGCGGTGGCCCGGTTCGGGAGATTGTCGTCCCGGGCGGTAGCGGTCAGGGCGAGGCCGACACACGCGTTCTCGATCATCGGTGGAATATGTGGTGGCAGAACCACGTTGCCGAGGCGGCACGGTCCGCGAGCAAGGCGGATCGGTCTGGCGGCGAGTCGTCGGGGACGTCGGCGCCGGTGGACAGCGCAGCTACGACGGAGGCCGCCGCCGGCGGCGAGCACAGCAAGGAGAAGCCGTAACATGCGATGGTTTGTCACGGGGGGTGCGGGGTTCATCGGGTCGAATTTCGTGCGTCTGGTGCTCCAGGAGCGGCCGGACGTAGAGATCGTGAACTACGACGCGCTGACCTATGCGGGCAACCTGGAGAACCTGGCGGACGTGAGCGACCATCCGCGGTACAGGTTCGTTCGGGGCAGGATCCAGGACGAGGCGTCTGTTCGCGAGGCGATGGCCGGCGGCGTGGACGCGGTGGTGAACTTCGCGGCCGAGAGTCACGTGGACCGTTCGATTGTCGGCGCGATGCCGTTCATCGAGACGAACGTCGTCGGAACGCAGGTGATGTTGGACGTGGCCCGGCAGGCGGGCGTGTCGCGGTTCGTTCACGTTTCGACCGACGAGGTGTACGGGTCGCTCGGGCCGCAGGGCGCCTTCACCGAGAGCACGCCGTTGGCGCCGAACTCGCCGTACTCGGCCAGCAAGGCCGCGAGCGACCTGCTGGTCCGCGCCGCCTGGCACACGCACGGCTATCCGACGGTGATCACGCGTTGCTCGAACAACTACGGGCCCTACCAGTTTCCCGAGAAACTCATTCCGCTGATGATCTCCAATGCCCTGGACGACAAGCCGCTGCCGGTGTACGGGCAGGGGGCCAACGTGCGCGACTGGATTCACGTGGAGGACCATTGCCGGGGCATCCTGGCGATTGTCGAACGCGGTCGGGCAGGGGAGGTCTACAACCTGGGCGGCCGCAGCGAACGGGCCAACCTCGACGTGGTGCGGGAGATTCTGCGGCAACTCGGCAAGAGCGAGAGCCTGATCCGCTATGTCAAGGACCGCCCGGGGCACGACCTGCGGTACGCCATCGACTGCACCAAGGCCGAGAGCGAGCTCGGGTGGACCCGCACGTGGGACTTCACGGCCGGACTGGCCCAGACCATTCGCTGGTATCGTGACCACGCGGACTGGTGGCGGCGCGTTCGCGACGGATCGTACCAGAAGTTCTACGACCTGTGGTACGCCGACCGCTGAGGCCGACAGGACGCCGAGGCCGATCATGTCCCATTTCTCTCAACCGCCGGTAGTGCGTTACCGCGGCCCGATGGTGGACGGGCACATGCACGTGCGCACGGCCGCCGAAACGCGGCTGTTCGCGGAGATGGCCGCCGGCTACGGGGTCCGCACGTTCCTCGGCAACGGCGACCTGGGTTTCATCGCCGATTGCCGCCGCGCGTTTCCCGGCCGGTTTTACGGGTTGGTCCGGCTGCGCTACGACCTCATCGGCGACGGTGCGGCCTTTGGACGCTGTGCGACGGACCTGATCGAGCGTGCGGTCGCCGAGGAAGACGTCCGGGGCGTGAAGTTCTGGTTCAAGCCGGCGTTCAACGCCGACACGGGGCTGTTCTGGGACGATCCGCGGCTCGATCCGGTGTTCGACCTGATGGGCCGGCGGCGGCTGGTCGCCCTGGTGCATATCGCCGATCCGGACGCCTGGTGGCGGCACGCCTATTGCGACACGGCCCGCTACGGCACGAAAGCTGCCACGTACCGCCAACTGGTCAACCGTCTGCGGCGCCATCCCGACGTGCAGGTTCAGGCGGCCCACCTGGGTGGCGACCCGGAGCATCTGGATCACCTCGACCGGTTGCTCGACGAGCATCCGAATCTCTGGTTCGACCTGTCGGCCACGAAATGGATGGCCAGGGAACTGTCCCGGCAGGCGGACGCGGCGCGGGACTTCATCCTCCGGCGGGCGGACCGCCTCGTCTGGGGTAGCGACCTGGTGGTTGGCCGCCGGCCGGACATGACCTTCGACGACTACGCCACGCGGTACTACGTCCATCGCCACCTGTGGGAAGGTCGCGGGCCGCTGCCGTCGCCGATTTCCGATGAAGACGCCGAACAGGAACCGGTGATCGTTCAGGGGCTGGATCTGCCGATGGATGTCCTCGAGCAGCTCTATAGGCTGAATGCAGAGCATCTGTATGGGATCTGCGCCGCCGAGTGAGGCGGCGCGATCGCAAGGGCGCCGGCACAGTCACGAATCGTCAAGGTCCAGAGGCTGGCGGGAGGCCGCGGACCCCGGGGCCTGGCTTCTGTCTTCCATCGCGGCCTTGCGGTACGCTTCCTTGCGGCGGTGTTGCAGGTGGGCCAGGCCGACGGTCGCGATCACGGCGACAATCACCAGGACCGTGGTTCCGACGATCATCCAGAGATTGTGGCCGTCGTGGTTGTCGGCGTTAGTGTCGTCGGAAGGCGGATTGCCGTCGGCGGCCACGGCTTCCTGTTGGCGCAGGGACGGAGCGTTCCCCGTAAGAGCCATGTAGCTGACGAGGAGTACAGCCAGAATGAGAGTCCAGGCCACATACGTGCGATTCAACGGAAGCTCCCCAGCAAACAGCACAGACCGTTGATCTCAGACGTGTACGACTGACGTGCGATATGCCGGCCGTGTTGCGAATCTCAGGAGCAAATGTGGTGCTCGGGACAGGATTTGAACCTGCAAGCCCAAACGGGCACTACGACCTCAACGTAGCGTGTCTGCCAATTCCACCACCCGAGCACTCAGTTCTCTCGACAATCGCTTATTGGCTCATTATATCCTGAGCCTCCGCGCGCCGTCAAGACCGCATGTCGCCAATCATGTGGCCAATTGTCACCGAGTGCCCGCGGAGGAATGCGTCGCGACACGCCGGCGTGGTCTTCCGCGACGGCTGTCCTCGGGGGCAGGGGATGTGCGGCCGGGTCCGGGCAGGGGCTTGCCGCGGATTGTGGCGGCTGTATAATCCAATGGCGCAATGGCGGCGGTTCGCTGCGTCCAGCACGGAATCATGTCCAAAGGAGACCCGCGATGTCCGAAACCACGAGTGCCCTGACCGCGTCCGCTGCGTCCGATGCCCGCCATGCTCCGAAGTTCGGCACGGCCGCCCGCGTTTTCGCGCAACTGCTTCTGGTGATTTCATTCCTGGGCATCGGCGGCGTCATCGTCACCGTGTTCACGTACGTGCCGTTCGTCGTCGAGGACGTCGAGGGGGCGTCGCTTGATGTCGGCTCGCTGACCATGACGACGTTTCACGTCAGCCAGTTTGCCCACGACTACTGGTACCTGGCGGTGGGCGGCTACCTGCTGTTCTTCACTGCGGCGACGTTCGCCTGCTGGAGCCGCGCGGTGGCGGCCCGGGTAGCCCTGGCCCTGGCCACCGTGTGCCTGATGGTGTCGGCGTTCTTCTGCATCTCGTTCGCCCTGGGCCTGATCGAGGCCGTCCAGCAACTGGCGAGGCTCGTCGTGTAACACGGTTGCATGCAGGAGCGGGCCCACGGACCGGTTCCGTTCGTGCCGGCGGCTCGGGGCACGTTTCCGATGAATCGCGTTCGTCAGAGGGCATCGCATGGCCATGGAAAACAGTATACTGTCCCCCGACGGTCCGACGGTCTATACTGTCCCCAGTGGGTCCGGACATGATAACAGTATACTGTCCCCAGTGGGTCCCAGTGGGGACAGCCTGTTCTGATGGTACATGGCCGAGAGGCATACTGCAGGTCACTTCGGGAAACACTGCAGAGGCACGGTGTGAGTCTGCCGTAGGATGGGCCTGGCAGCCTCCACGCACTATACTCAGCAGGAACGGTTGGGGTGCACGGGAGTCCAGAGTCTGGTGAGCAGAGGAGGGGAAGCGGCAATGAGTCGGAAGACGGCCATCGACACAGTGAATCTGTGCTCGCACGAACGGCCGGCACACTGCGAGTTCACGCTGCACCACGAGTTGATGGAGCGGGTGACCGGGCTTTCGCGACACGATGAGGGCTTTGAACAGCGTTTTCGCGAGCTCTGGCAGATCGATTTCGTGTGGTACACCAACGACGGCCCGGTTCCGCGAGACAAGCTGGGCCGCCAGGCCGACATGGGGCACGCCAGGTTCATGGCCGACGGCAGCGACTTCCGCGACGTCAGGACCAACCCGTTTCAGTCCCCAGACGAGGTGCTGTCGTTTGACGCGGTCGAGGAATACGGCCTGCCGAACAGTGACGACCTGACCGCCCACTTCCGCGCTTCCCACCAGCAGGCGAAGGCGAGATGCCCCGACGCGCTCGTGCCCGGAGGTTTTTACGATACGCTTGTCAGCGGGGCCATCCGGGCGTTCGGGTGGGATCAGATGTTGATGGCGGCTGCGGATCAGGACCGCTTTGAGCGGGTCCTCGACAGTTTCTGCGAACTGGCCCTCCACCACTTCCGGGCGTGGGCCAGGACGGGCATCGAGGCGTTCATCTGCCACGATGACATGGTCTGGACCAGCGGCCCGTTCATGCATCCGGACTTCTACCGGCGAGCCGTCTTCCCCCGGTACAGGAAACTCTGGGAGGTGCTGCACGAGGCGGGCATCAAGGTCATCTATTGCTGCGACGGCAACTTCACGATGTTCCTTGACGATGTGGCCGCCGCCGGGGCCGACGGCTTCATCGTCGAGCCCGCGACCTCGTTCGACATCCTGACTGAGAAGTTCGGCCGCACCCACGTTCTGGTCGGCAGCCATGTGGACTGCCGCACGCTGACGTTCGGCACTCGCGAAGGAATCCGCGAGGAGATCGACGCCTCGCTGGCCGTCGGCCTGCCGTGTCCGGGCTGGGTCTGCGTGGTCGGCAATCACATCGCCCCCAACGTGCCGGTGGACAACGCCCTGTTCTATTACGACTACTTGAGCCGGCACTGGCGACGGTAGCAGCGGGTAGGGTGGTCCCTCGAGGCCCACACGGGGCATTGGTCTCGTGGCCGGCGCCCACACCGCTGGAAGACGGATGGTCTGCAGCAATTCCTCAACTCAACCTGATGCCCGTGGAATCTCCGAACAGGACAGATGGCCGCACGAGTGGAACCGGGGGCGGACGCGGTGTCACAGGTTCTGGTCTGGCATCCGTCAGGCCAGGGGCGAGGTCCACTGACATTGCGTTGCGCCAACCATTTTCCGCTCGGTGGAACACGCAAATCCCATGCCGTGGAATGCCGACTCTCCCACCATGTGGAATATATGGATTCGTTTGACCCGGCAGTTTTTTCTGTGCTATAGTCCTTCTAGGAGTGTGAGTGGCGGAATGACCACTCGGTGTGGTTGCCACGATACCTGGGGTTTTTTTGGGAGATGAGACAATGAGAAAGCTGATGATTGGGGCGGTCGCGGTGGCGATTGCAGCGATGGTGTCGCCGTTGGCCCGTGCTGATTACGTCCAGTACCAGATAGCGGCGAGTGCGGATGACGGATACTGCACCAGCTCGACGGTCACTCCGACGGGAAGTGGCCTGTTCTTTCCGCCGCCCGTCACTACCTCCAATCAGGTCAAGTCGTTCGTGCGATGGTCCGTGGACATCCCTGCCCGTGCGTCCATTGACATGGCTCTGCTGACGTGCTTCATGAACGATAACACGGGTGGTCTGCCGGTTCGCCTGACCCTGATCGATTCCGACAACTGTCCCGAGTTGTCCGCGGGCACGAACCCCTGGGGCGCTGCCACGGTAGCCGCAGCCACGGTGGAGACATTGTCGCCGGCGTATCAGAACGGGTACTGGTATCAGTTCCCAATCGAGCTCAGAGATCTTGTCCAGGCGTTCGTTAACCGTCCGGGTTACACGCCGGGCAACTACATCGGCCTGATCATTGAGAGAATCAACGACGGAACGTCGTCGTCCTCTTCGTGCCAGATCCGGCAGTGGGACAGGGGGACGCATACCGACGGCGCCAAGCTCGACGTGACCTACTCGGTCGTGCCCGAGCCGGCGACCATGGGCCTGTTGGGTCTGGGCATCGTGGGTCTGGTGGCCCGTCGGAGCCGGAAGGCCACCCGTCGGTAAGCACCGCCCAGTTCGCAGGGAGCCTGCCGCCGGGGGGCTCCCCTTTCGAGAACGATCTGCGGTTCTCTGGGCATGTGTACCCGGTACCGGCCCTGGCGGCCGGTACCGGGCTTCTTTCTGGTCAGGATAGATTCTTCTGGGCCGTTCTGTGCTTCCGGGGGCAGGTGGCCACATCAGCCACGACGTGCAACCAGTCAAGAGCCACCTGCCGCTACTTCCTGCGGCGGCATGAGAGGAACGTGAGGATGGCCTGCCTTCGCTCTTGCACAAGTGCAGCCAATGTCAGTCGGTGCACACCTGTGTGCACGGCAGCGTCCATGTCCGCATCCTGCACGGGGCTTCGCATCATCTGATTGCCCCCGTCTCAGACCCATGTCTTCGTCCGGCGGCCCGTCTTCGGGCGCCACAAACGTGACTGTGCATGTCCTGACGGCGACGTCCCGGCCGCGTGACCGGGCTCCGCGCCCGTCAACCAGGCGTCGGGGTCTCAACTCTTGAGGAGAACGAACAATGATAGGACGGTGGGTGATTAGGGCGGCGGCCATCATCGCTATGGTCGCCTGGACACAGGCGCTCTGGGCGCAGACGACCGTGCAGTATCAGGTCGCGGCGCTCTACGACGACACGTTCTGTACCACCAGCAGCAACTACGCTACCAACAGCACCATGTCGTTCCCGGAGAACGGGGACAACGTGCGTTCGTTCTGTCGGTGGGCGGTGAGCATTCCCGCCGGGGCCACCGTCCAGTCGGCGACGCTGAAGGTCAAGTGCTGCATGACCCGCCAAGTGGACACCAGCCTCCGCCTATGGCTGGTCGATAGCGACAACTGTCCGGCGTTCAGCATCAACCCGTACGCCTCGTCGCTGGCCGCCGGCACGGACGTGGTCTGGACGATGCCCTACTTCACGGTGGACCAGTGGTACACCTCCGTCGACATCACGACGCTGGTCCAGGCGTTCGTCAGTCGCCCGGGCTACGCGTCCGGCAACTACCTGGGTCTGATGGGCCAGTGGAACTCCGGCACCTACCGGAAGGTCTACCAGTACAGCTCCGGCGCGCCGACCAGTGCTGCCATTCTGGAAGTCACCTACAGCACCAACGTAGCGCCGACGGCCGACGCCGGCGACGATCAGAACGTGACCGACAACGATGACAGCGGTTACGAGACCGTGACGCTCGACGGGACGGGCTCCAGCGATTCGGACGGCACGATCGACAGCTACGTCTGGACCGAAGGCGGCTCGCCGATCGCCACCGGCTCGACGGCCGACGTCTCGCTGGCTGTGGGCACACACGACATCACACTGACCGTGACCGACGACGATGCCGCGACGCACTCGGACAGTGTGACAGTGGTGGTCAACGAGGCGCCGGATCAGTTCACCGTGCAGTACCAGGTGGCCTCGCTCTACGATGACACGTTCTGCACCTCCGGCAGCAATGCCGGCTCCAACAGCACGATGTCGTTCCCGGAGAACAGCGACGCCGGTCGGACGTTCTTCCGCTGGGCGGTGGGCATCCCCAACAACGCAACGATTCTGTCGGCCACGCTGAGGGTGAAGGCCAGCATGGACCGTGCCGTAAACGCCGGCGTGCGGTTGGCGTTGGTCGATAGTGACAACTGCCCGTCGTTCAACGTAAATCCCTATGCAAGCACGGTCGTCGGCGCCACGGAGACGGACTGGTCGATGCCTCCCTTTGTGCTCGACCAGTGGTATGCCTCGGTAGACGTCTCGGACATCGTGCAGGCGTATGTGGATCGCCCTGGGTATGTCGCGGGCAGCTACCTCGGCCTGAGGGGGCAGTGGATCTCCGGCACGTACCACAAGGTCTACCAGTACAGTACCGGCGCGCCGACCAACGCAGCCGTCCTGGAGATTACCTATGCGGGCGGCAACTTCCCGCCGACGGCCGACGCCGGGACGGATCAGGTGCTGCCCGACACGAGTTTCGACGGATCGGAGTTGGTGACCTTTGACGGCACGGGCTCCAGCGACTCCGACGGCACCATCGCCAGCTACGTCTGGAGTGAAGACAGCGTTCCGATTGCCGCCGGGGCGACGGCCCAGGCGGTGCTCAGCGTGGGCACGCACACCATCACGCTGACCGTGACGGACAACGACGGCGCCACCGCCACTGACACGATGCAGGTCTTCGTGCACCCGGTGTTCTACGTGGACTTCGAGGGCGGCAGCGACGCCGACAGCGGAATGTCTCCAGGCGAGGCATGGCAGCATTGCCCCGGCGACCCCAACGCCACGGGCGTGCCGGCGTCGATCGGGCTGATTGGCGGCGACAAGGTCATCTTCAAGGGCGGCGCCGTCTATCGCGGACGCATCAACTGCAACTGGTCGGGCTCCGAGGGGCTGCCGATTGTCTACGACGGCAACACGGCCGGCACCTGGGGCACGGGCAAGGCCATCTTCGACGGGTCCGAGGCGCTGTCGGGTTGGACGCCGTGCCAGTCGGCCAACGACGCCGGCGGCAACCCGAACTGGGCCAACCTCTGGTATGCTTACGCCCCGGCGGGGACGACCGCCGGCACGTCGAACCTCTACCAGAACGACGGCAACGAGACGCTGTGCGCGGTGGCCCAGTCCCCGAATCCCGGCGATCCACTGTTCGCGGACGACATCAACCACTTCTACACGGTCGACTGCGACGATGTCACGATGACCACGTTGACCGACGCGACCGTGCTCACACAGACCGACCCCGGTTTCTGGAGCGGGGCCTATGTCATGATCTGGCGACTGCCCAACGTGATCGACATGCGGAGCATCACGGGTTTCGACCCGGCGACAGACACCATCACGTTCGGCGCGCTTGGCAACACGCCTTACACCGACCGGGACGAGAAGTACGCACTCTACAATCACATCAGCCTGCTCGACACGGCCGGCGAGTACTACTTCAACGAGACGCCCGAGGGGGACGGTACACACAAGGTCTGGCTCTGGCCGCCGGCGGGCAATCCCAACACCCATCCGGTCAGCATCAGCGTGCCGTCGCAGCGGCACAGTGCGTTCGTGCTCGGCAGCGATCTGTGCCACGTGGTCTTCGAGGGCCTGGTCATGCGGAAGTATGCCGGGGGCACAACCTACGGCGGTCCGTACGGCGGCGCCGGCATCAATGCCAACGGCAAGCAGCAGTCGCATGTCACCGTTCGCGATTGTGAGTTCTTCGGCCTGCGTCACGACTTCCTGGCCGGCAACGGGTACGGGGGGCTCACCCTCAGCGGCGATCATCATCTGGTCGAGGGAAACTCTTTTGTGGAACTACCGATGATGAATGCCATGCAGTTCAGCGTGAGCGAGACCACTATCCAGAACAACTACATCGAACGTCCGGGCCGCATCGGTCTCTGGATGGTCTTCACGAATTGCCAGATTCTGGGCAACGTGTTCACGGGCGTGTATGGCGGTCATGCCGACGCTATCGCCGTGTACCTGGGCAGTTCCAACGTCTTGGTCATGGGCAATACCGTCCTCGATAGCGCCCTGCCGCTCTGCGTGAAGAGTTCGTCCAACGTCACCGTGGCGTACAACTTCCTGGATAGCCCGACAGGGTACGCCTTTGCTGACTGGGGCGGGTGCACCAATCTGAAGGTTCACAACAACCTGATGATCCGCGACGACAACATGCCGGCGTTCACCAGTGCCAGCGGCTGTGACAGCGCGAACAACATCTACTACGACTTCGCGGGCAACGCCAGCCTCACCCCGGACGCCAACCACAACCTGAAGATCATTCATTCGATGGACGCGACGATCTTCGAGGACGCCGCCAATGGCGACTATCACCTGAAGAGCGGCAGCCCGGCCGTCGACGCCGGCGAGGATCTCGGGTACGAGTACGACATAGAAGGAGTCAGTGTGCCGCAGAATGACCCGGACATCGGGCCGTTCGAGTATGTGCCGTGAAGGGCTGTGTGGTCGAGCGTTCGCTCGAGCGGCGCCGTCGCACTTGCCGACGGCGCCGCCGAGCCTCGCCTGTCGAGCATCAGGGTGCTACGCGTCGACCTCGGGCGATGGGTCGATCCGCGCACGGCGAGGCCGGACCTTCGTCCGAGCCTCGCCGCAGTATTCCAGGCAAAAGCGGAACCGCCGTCGTGCGGCCTAAGGTGCTGGTGGGCAACGGGTTGCAAAGAACACGCCAATTCCATAGCGTGGAACGTTGTCCGCTTGACTGGGATAGAATCCGGGGCTAAAGTTTCCCATATAGTCGCTGGGAGTTCCACGATATGGGGAAGTTCGTTCCAGTACGTTCGGTGAAGAAGGCCCTCGACGTGCTCGATCTGGTGATCGAGGCAAACGTCTCGGGCCAGTGTGCCACGTTGGCCGCCCTGGTCGGTCGCATGCGCATGCCGCGCAGCAGTGTGCACAATCTGCTGAAGACGCTGGTCGCCTGCGGCTATGCCGAGTTGAGCTCGCGCGGCGTCTATGTGCCCGGCAACAAGTGCCGTCAGTTGCTGCGACTCGGGCGGCTGGACAATCCCGAGATCGTTGAGGCCATCGGCCAGACGCTCCAGCGGTTCACGGACGAGCAACACGAGTCGTGCATGCTCGTCATCCTGGTCAACGGCGAGCGGGCCGTGGTCTGCTTCATTGACTGCAAGCGGGCCGTGCGCCTGTCGCACCCTACGGTCGAGAGTCGCACCTTCTTCGAGAAACCCACCGGTCGCATGTTGTCGGCCATCGCCGACGAGAATGAGTTGCAGCAGATTCTCGATCGTCAGGGGCTGCCCGGCCGGCTCTGGAACGACATCAATGACGAAGCCACCCTTCGGGCCGAGTTGGCCAAACTGCGAGAACAGGGCTACGCCTATAGCCGCGTGACACAGCCCGACGAGGGGTATGTGACCTTTGCCTGCCCAGTGGCGGCGCCGGGTGAGCGGCCGTGGAGCGTCGTTGGCACCAGCGTGCCGGCGTACCGTTGCCCGGAGTCGCGAGAGAAAGAACTCCTGAAGTCGCTGCGCGAGTTGGCCGATCGCGTGGCGGAGGTAGTGCCGACATACGCCATGATTGAACCGATTCCGACCGAGACGCGTTAGCGGCCGACTCGGCGGCGAAATCCATGAATCAGCAGCGATCCTCACGGCAAGCGAGGCGCCGGTGCCACTGCGCCAGAGGCGTCCGCGCAGACTCTGTGACCATAGGGGAAGGGAAACACATGATGCATGCATCCACTCGATTGGCAGTCATGTTGTTGGTGGGCGTCAGCCTGGGGGCCACGTGCGAGGCCCGCGCGGAGAATGACGTGGCGAGTGCGGCGACAGCCGCGGAACTCAAGACCCTGCTCGACAAGGCCGATGTCGCGGCGATACGGCTCACGGCCGACATCACGCTCACGGAGCCCCTGGCGATCTGTCGCGACGTCCGTATCGACGGCCTTCGCCAGCCTGAGCCCAACGTCGCACTCATCGGCGATCTGGTCGTCGCGTCGCGCCGTGTTTGCCTTGCGAACTTGCGACTGGATGGAGCCGTCAGCTTCCAGAATGCCGTGCGTGCGAATCTGGAGAACGTGGTCGCCAACCGCGTCAGCCGCGGACCGATCACCTTCCACTTCGACAATTACTACCCCGTGGGCTTTTTCGCCAACGGGGATTACTGGGTCCGAGGGCCGCTGACCGTGACGAGAATGACGCCGGACTTCGACGGCCAGAAGAACGGCTGGGAGGTCAATCCGAAGGTGGCGGGCAAGCAGGGCTACCGCGACCACCCGCGTGCGCCGTTTGATCGGGCCCTGGTTCCCGACCTGCCCTACCAGGCCCAAGGCACGCTGTCGATCGTCAAGACAGTCGCCGCCGAGAGCAACCGGCCGGTGATCAAGGCGGCTGTCGTCCTGACCGTGGTCGGGGAGATTCCGCCCGAGCACGGCGCTGCCGTCTTCCGTCCGCCCTATGTGGGGGACGACAAGCCGTACTACTTCGTCCGCGACCTGCACACCGAACTGCTGCCGGCGCTTGATCCCGTCGACCGCATGCCCACGCTGGAGTCGGTGGAGCAAGCCTTCAGCAACCTGCGGATGGACTACAAGCCGGGGCTGCTCGGACGCATGCTGCGACCGTCGGACTACATGCACGACTACCAGGCCGAGAACACGCCTGTCCAGAACAATGGTGTGCTTCGCATGATGATCAAGGGACCGCTCGAAGAGAAGATGCCGGCCCTGATCCAGTTGGTCCAGTTCGGCCTCGACAACATTCACTACATCTACCTGGGCCAGACCTGGCCAGCCGGCGGCGGCCACCAGCCGGGCCATCGTCTGCTTCCGGCGTTTGCCGCGGTCCTGCTCGACATCCAGAAGGCCAAGGACGTGCTGCGCGAGGCCAGATTCTTCCACGGGGCCCTTATGTTCTATGTTGGCCAGAACACCCACGGCCTGGTCCTCTGGGGCGACGGGCGCGGCGAGGAGGAGTACTGGAGTTACCTCGTGACCAAGAAGGGCAACCGTTCGCAGGCCGACCCCTATGGGTATGTTGACGCCGGACGCATTTCCGACGGGGCGTATCAGGTGATTACCTCTCAGGCCCACAAGGGCGAACTGCTGGCCACGCATCTGATGCCCGCGCTGAAGGATGCCTGGAACCCCGAAGAGTGGGCGAACGTGCAGAATTACACGGACCGCTGGGTGCACTTCGGTCAGTGGGCGCTGCCGGATCCATGTGCGCCGCCGGACGACAATGCGGCCAACCTCGGCAAGACGTTCGGTCCCGATCCGGCCAACCCGGGCCGCGCCATCGCCGGCAGTGGGCGGTTCCCGATGAGCCACGGCGCCCATCGCGACCAAGGACAGTTCCGCAGCGCGTTCGTTGCTGCCATGTGGGACGCCTACCGCGCCTCAGCCGCCGGCGCCGAAAAGACGCCGCCGTACGCCGCCATCATTGCGCCGCCCGCCGGGGCCAAGGTCTCCGGCCTGGTCACGATCGAGGCCTCGGCCTTCGCCATTCACGGCCTGGCATCGGTCCAGTTCCAGGTCAACGGCCAGGATTACGGTCCGCCGGTTGCCGCCGAGCCATACCGCGTCACCTGGGACGCGGCGAAGGCTGCCGCGGGCGACTACACCTGGACCGCCGTCGCCACCGACCGTCGCGGCAACGTCTTTCGCTGTGCGCCCGTCGTTCTCCAGACGTCCGCCTCGGCCACAACGGAGGCTAAGTGACCTGGCGATTCCCGTTGTCGTGCCCGCCCGGGCGCTTCCGGGCACGGCGGCGCAGTACCTGAAGCCCCACATTGGCGACCTGTTGCCACAGTCCACAGTCTTCTTCTAAGGGATTTCGCATGAGTTTCGAGTTTCCCAAGGACTTCGTTTTTGGCGTGGCCACGTCGTGTTACCAGATCGAAGGCGCCACCCGCGAGGACGGTCGCGGCGACAGCATCTGGGACGCCTTCTGCCGCCGTCCGGGCACGATTCTGAACGGCGACACCGGCGACGTGGCCACCGATCACTATCATCGCGTCGACACCGACATTCAACTCATGAAGGATTTGGGCGTCTCGGCCTATCGCTTCTCCATTGCCTGGCCGCGCATCGTCCCCGACGGCGAGGGCGAGGTGAACCCCAAGGGACTTCAGTGGTACTCGACCCTGGTCGACAAACTGTTGGCCGCCGGCATCACGCCGTACGCCACGCTCTACCACTGGGACCTGCCCAACCATCTCGAGGAGCGGCACGGCGGCTGGCGCAGCCGAAAGGCGCCCGAGGCCTTCGGCCGCTATGCCCAGATCGTTGTCAAGCACCTGGGCGACCGCGTCAAGCACTGGATGCCGCTCAACGAGATGCCTGCCACCATCGTCGCCGGCTATGACGCCGGCTTCCACGCGCCTGGCGCCCGCGAGCCGCGCAACGTCGTGAACCAGGTTCAGCACCACTGTCTGCTGGCCCACGGCTACGCGGTGCGTGCGGTGCGTGAATACGGCGGCCCGGGCGCCGAGGTGGGCACGGCCCACAACGCCCGCGTATTTGTGCCGGTCATTGAGACCCCCGAGCACATCGAGGCCACGCGCAAGGCATTCCGCCACGATAACGGGCCGATGCTGGAACCGATGACGCGCGGCACATATCCGGCCGAGTGGCTTCGGGCCATGGGCGAGAACGCCCCGAGGATTGCCGCCGGCGACATGGAGATCATCAGTTCGCCGTGCGACTTCATCGGACTGAACGTATACCGCGGCCTCTTTGTCGAGGCCCCCGGGACCGACTCGACCTCTCGCGGCATGACCGTTGCGGGCGGCGTGGAGAACGTGGCCCTGCCGATCCAGATGACGCCCTCGACGGCTGGCGAGGCCGAACCCGACGCCGGCTACAATGTCCTGCCGTTCCCCGAAAGCTACCCGCGCGGGGCCGCCCAATGGGTGCTCTTCGTGCCGCAGGCCATCTACTGGGGCACGCGGCTCCTGCACGAGGAATACGGTTACAGGAAGCTCTACATCACGGAGAACGGCACCGTGGGCAAGGACGACCTGGTGGGCGGCCGCGTGATCGACCTGGACCGGGCCGAGTACTATCGGCTCTACCTGCAGAATGCCGCCCGAGCGGCCGCCGACGGAGTGCCCCTGAAGGGCTACTTCGCCTGGAGCCTGATGGACAACTTCGAGTGGTCGCAAGGATACAAGGAACGATTCGGCATCCATTATGTGAACTACCAGACGCTCCAGCGAACACCCAAACTCAGCGCCCGATTCTACGCTGCCTGCATCCGCGAGCGACGCGTGGTGTGACAGCCGAAGATGCGGACCCCTACGATCAGGCGGAGTGCTTCCGCCGCGTCTTTCATGAGGACACGACGATGCGCCAACTGATGCCCACAACTGTCCTGGCCACTGCTCTCTCTCTGCTGGCGTGCGGCATTGCGGCTGCGCAGGGCCGATCGGCCGTCCAGGCGCCGCCGGCCTCGCGAGGTGTGTTGGTCGACGGGGGCCAGGGCGTGGATCGCCCCGCGCCTCGCATCTCCGAAGAGGCCGTCGAGCAAGCCATCAGGCTCAAGGTGAAGTCGCTGTACAACACCATGAAGCCGCAAGGCCACTGGGAACGGTTTCCGAGCCGCGACGGCCTGGGCAGCTCCGACTGTCGCGAGTACGGCGGCCGGACGGCACTGGTTGTGCTGGCCCTGCTCTATGCCGACGAGGACTGGAAGAACGATACGCTGACCAAGCCGCTGAAGTTCCTGATGGAGACCGAACTCACCGGAACGTATGCAGTGAGCCTGCGCGCCAGCGTCTGGTCGAAGATCAAGGATCCCAAGTTCCGCCAGTTGCTCAAGGCCGATGCCCGGTTCCTGATCGACGCGATGACGCAGCCTGACGGCACGATCAACGGGTTCTTCTCCTACGGCAGGCCCGGCAGTTCCAACGGGGACCACTCCAACACGCAGTACGGCGTGCTGGGCCTTCGCGACGCAGCCATCCGCGGCATCGAGATCGATCCCAAGTACTGGAAGGCCATCGAAGATCACATGATCCAGTTGCAGTACCCCAACGGCGGCTGGTCGTACGTGACTGCCATGGGCCTGAGCGACAGGGAACCGTACGAGAACATGACCGTATCGGGGCTGGCCAACCTGTACATCACGCTGGACCGCCTGAGCGCCGGCTACGAGGGGCGATTCAACGGCAAGTCGGCCAAGGGGTGTGGACATCGTCAACCGCCCCCGGCGATCGAGAAGGCCAAGGGCTGGCTCGATGCCCACATGGCGGAGTGCATGCAGACGTCGAACCTGTACTTCCTTTACGGGCTGGAACGCTGCGGCAGCGCCAGCGGGCGCAAGACCTTCGGCGGCCTCAATTGGTTCGAGGAGGGGGCCCTCTGGATCATCGCCAATCAGCAGCCGGATGGTTCGAACAAGCAGAAGTACGGCTTGGAGTGCGGCACCAGTTGGGCCCTGCTGTTTCTCTGCAAGGGGCGCGGCCCGGTGCTCTTCAACAAGCTCGACACCGGCGCCGACTGGCAGAACGATCCTCTCGACATTCCCAACCTCTCCGCCTGGATCGGCGAGGAACTCGAGCAACGCATCAACTGGCAGGTCGTCGACCTCAAGGATCCCGTTCACACCTGGCTCGACGCGCCTATCCTCTTCTTCAACGGACACGATCTCCCCAGGTTCACCGACGAACAGAAGAAGAAGCTTCGCCTTTACACGGATTCCGGCGGCACCCTCGTCGCCGAAGCCTGCTGCTCGGCCGAGAAGTTCACGCGAGGCTTCCGCGACCTGGCCAGGGAGGTCTGGCCCGAGTGGGAGCTCCAGCTCCTCGACCGCACGCACCCCGTCGTCGCGGAAGCCCACTTCGCCGTCAGGGAGAACCTTCCACGCATCTATCACCTAAACGACGGCTGCCGTTCCCGCGTCTTCCTGATTGCCGGCGACATGTCGTGTGCCTGGCAACAGAACATCAACACGGCCTACAAGCACTACTTCCAGTGTGGCCTGAACCTGGCCCGCTACGCCAGCGACAAGCGGATGATGCGCAACCGCCTGTTCTTCCAGCCGTGGGAACTCGATGAACTGCGCGCCAAGGGCAAGCCCGTGCCACAGGTGAAACCCGATCGCGGCAAAGCCCGTCTGGTCGACTGGCCGACCGACGGCCGCCGCTCGACCGACATCCGGGCGATGCGCCACCTGGCCGAATCGCTCGATGCCGACGTCAACGTGGCCCTGGAGGTTACCACGCTCAGCGATCAGAACCTGGGCGACCTCACAGGCATCACGGTGCTGCACATGAGCGGACACCACAGCTTTGCCGTGAGCGACGAGAATCTGGCCAAGGTGCGGAGGTTCCTCGACGACGGCGGGCTGCTGTGGGCCGATGCCCAGTGCGGACGCAAGGAGTTCGACGAGTCGTTCCGGACTTTCGCAGCCAGGTTGCTGCCGGGGCGGCCGTTGCAGGGCGTGTTGGCGACAGACCCCGTCATCACGGGCCAGGGCCTGGGCCGGGAGGGGTTCAACGTGTCGGAGGTCGTCTACAAGCGGGTGCTGCGATTCGAACTGCAGGCGCCGAAGCTGGAGGAAATCCGGGTGAACGGGCGCCGCGTGGTGCTGTATTCGCCCTTGGACCTGACGTGCGGTCTGGACGGCCACGATTGCTGGGCCTGTCGTGGTCCCGAGCGTAACGAATGTCTGAAGATGGGCGTTAACATCGTCCTGTCGGCCATGGGCGAGGCCGAGAGGCCACACGAGAATGTCGCTGGGAACTGAGACACGGAGTCCGTGGGTCAGGCTATCGCGGAGACGTGACAGGGCGGGGGAATACGGGGTGAGCACGATGCAGACGAGATCGATCAATCTTCGTGTTGATGAGTTGCTGGCCCGGATGACGCTCGAAGAGAAAGTCGGGCAGATGACTCAGGTCGGCGTATTGCAGGACGAGCACGTCGAGATGGTACGTTCCGGGGCGATCGGGTCGTCGATCGTCGCCAGCAGTGCCTGGGCCGGTCACGAGGACCAGCCGGATGTGGTGGTTGACCGGCTCAACGAATGGCAGCGGCTCGCTGTCCAGGAGTCGCGTCTGGGCATCCCGCTGCTGATGGCCCGGGACGTCATCCACGGATTCCGCACGATCTTTCCGATTCCACTCGGGCAAGCCGCCACGTGGTCGCCGGAACTGGTCGAACGCGGCGCAGCGGTCGCAGCCCGCGAGGCGGCGGGTGTTGGCATCCATTGGACCTTTGCGCCCATGGTGGACATAGCCCGCGACCCGCGCTGGGGCCGCATCGCCGAGGGCTATGGTGAGGATCCGGTGCTTGCATCGGCGATGGCAGCGGCCGCGGTCCGCGGATTCCAGGGCGATGATCCCGCAGCGCCGGACCGCCTGATGGCCTGTGCCAAGCACTTTGCGGCCTACGGCGCCTCCGAGGGCGGCAGAGACTACGACACGGTGGATGTGTCCGAACGGACCTTGCGTGACGTGCATCTGCCGAGCTTCCGCGCGGCCGTTCGCGCCGGCGTCGGCACGCTGATGTCAGCGTTTCATGAGATCGGCGGCGTTCCCGTTACGGCCAATTCGCACCTGCTCACGGGCATTCTGCGCCGGGAGTGGGGTTTTGACGGCTTGGTCATCAGCGACTGGAATGCCGTGGCGGAGTTGATCGACCATGGTGTGGCCCGCGACCGCCGCGATGCCGCGCGACTGGCCGTCCTGGCCGGAGTCGATGTGGACATGTGCTCCGGGTGCTATCGCGATCATCTGGCCGAGCTCGTCCGATCCAATGATGTGCCCGCAGCGACGGTAGACGATAGCGTGCGCCGCATCCTGCGGACGAAGTTCCGTCTCGGCCTGTTCGAGCAGCCATTCACTGACAATCACAGATCCCGAACGATCCTGCACTGCGCCGAGCATGTGGCTGCCGCGCGAGAGACGGCCGCCGCCGGCATCGTCCTGCTGCGTAACGAAGGCGGACTGCTGCCGTTGGGCAAACGGTGCAGCCGTCTTGTGATTGCCGGGCCACTGGCCCAGGCCCGTCGGGAGCTCTTCGGAACCTGGACGCTGAACGGGGTCGAGAGCGACGTGGCAGCCATCGCCGACTGCGTGCGTCAGACGGCGCCTCGGGGGATGACTGTGACTGCCGTCGGGGGTCTGGTGGACGAGATCTGCTCCGCGGCGCGCAAGAGCGATATGGTGGTTCTGGTCGTCGGCGAGCATCCGAATCGTTCGGGCGAGGCCCACTCCGTCGACCAACTGGGTCTGCCTCCTGGACAGGGAGAACTGGTTCGGACGCTGGCCGCCCTCTGCAAGCCGCTGATCCTGGTGGTCGTCAGCGGCCGGCCGCTTGCTCTGACCTGGGAGGCCGAGCACGTTCCGGCGATCCTGTGGACCTTTCATCCCGGCGGGGAAGGCGGCCCAGCCGTGGCCGATGCACTGTTTGGACGGATTAACCCGAGCGGCCGTCTGCCTGTCACGATGCCACGAAGCGTCGGCCAGATTCCGCTCTACTACTCGCGGAAGAACACGGGCCGCCCTCCGGCGACCTGTCGGTTCCGGTCGCACTACATCGAGGGGAGCTATCGGCCGCTGTTCCCCTTTGGCTTCGGTCTCAGCTACACACGCTTCGAGTATTCCGACTTGGAGCTATCGGCTGCGACCATGTCCGCCGACGGCCAGGTCTGCGTGGCGGCGCGAGTGACCAACGTCGGCGACCGGTCCGGTGACGAGGTCGTGCAGCTCTATGTCCGCGATCTGGTGGGCAGCGTCACACGCCCGGTGGCCGAGTTGAAGAGCTTCCGCCGCATTCGCCTGGAACCTGGCGAGGGCCGTCGCGTGGAGTTTGTCCTCCGCCCGGAGCATCTGGCCTTCTGGCGACTCGACGGCACCTGGGGCGCCGAGGCCGGCGAGTTCACGGTTCGCATCGGTCCCAATGCTGTCGAGGGACTTGAAGGCCGGTTCACACTGGACAACGCTGTGGCCCAGGCCGAGTGAGCCGCCACATGGCGGTATCCACCACCCGGTCGGGGCGAAGTCAGCAGTTCGCCCGATGGAAGGACAACCTGATGCCCCTGCACAGACCGCTGAACCAAAGCCTGTTCGCCCACCCGCCGGCGGATTGCCGCGGCGTTGTCCTCTGGATGCTTAATGATGAACTTGAGTTGCCTGAACTGCTGCGGCAACTGGAGGAAATCAAGTCGGCCGGCTGGGGAGCGGTCATCACCAGAACCTTCTTCGGGCTGCGCACGCGGTATTTAAGCGACGAGTGGATGGCGATGCTCGATGCGATCGTTGGCAAGGCTGAGACCTTGGGGCTTGCAGTCTGGTTCCAGGCCGGCTACATGCCCGGCGGCATCCCCGACCTGGACCGTCGCATGGCCCTGATGGCGGTGGACCGGCGCCCTGCGGGCGAGCCGATTCCCGAAGGCCGTCGGGTGCTGCGGGAAGAAGACGGCTATCGCTACGTGGAGTACCCGATTGACCACGTTCTCGACCTGTTGAATCCGGCGGCCGTCGAGGAATATCTGGACAAGGCCTATCGTCAGCCTTGGCAGGGCCGTTTCGGTCGCCACTTCGGTCGCACCATCCAGGCGATCTGGGTGGATGAGCCTCATTTCCAGCCGCCGCTGCTCCCGTGGGGCGACCGTCTTCAGCGGAAATTCGCCCAGCGATGGGGCTACCCGTTGATGGATCATCTGCCCGAACTGTTCGCTCCGGTGGGGGACTATCAGAAGGTCCGACACCACTTCTGGCGCACCGTGCAGGAGGTCTTCCTGGCCGGGTACTTCGAACCTGTCAGCCGCTGGTGCCGAAAGCACCACGTACGGTTCAGCGGGCACCTGATGGGCGAGGACACGCTGAACAACCAGATCGCATGGACAGCGGCCTGCATGCCGTGCTACGAGTACATGGACACTCCCGGCATTGATCACCTGACGATGAGCCTCCGCTGGCCGACAGGGCACAAGAAGTTCATCCTGACGCCCAAGCAATGCACCAGCGCCGCCGCCCAGGCGGACAGGCCGCAGGTGCTCGCCGAGATCTATGGAGTCAGTTCCAGTCATCTCACGTTCGAGCGCCGGCGAAAGATCGCCCAGTGGATGATGGGGCTGGGCATCAACCAGATCTGCTACCACGGAGCCTTCTACTCCATGCGCGGCCGGCGTAAGCGGCTCTTCGTCCCGCACATGTCGTACCAGCAGCCATGGTGGCCCGACAATCGCCTGGCGACCGATCACTGCGCACGGCTCTCCTACGCGCTTCAGCAGGGACGCCCCCTGGCCGACATCCTGCTGCTTCACCCCGTCGAGTCTGTGGCCGGGCTGTACGATGCCACAACCATGTCGCACCCCCACAATGTTCGCACGGAGTCCGATGCGGTCCGCTCTCTTGACGACCGGTTCGTCCACCTGTGCGACGCCCTGCTTTCGATACAGCGGGATTTCCACTTCGGTGACGAGCACCTGTTATCTCGACATGCCCGTGTGAGCGACGGACGGCTCCTTGTCGGGCGGTCCCAGTACCGTCTGGTGATTCTGCCGGAGATGATTACGATTCGCGCCACCACGCTGCAACTCCTGAAGGAGTTCGCGGCCGCGGGTGGAAGCATCCTGGCCGCCGGGACTCTGCCGCAACGCGTCGATGGCGAACTGAATGCCCAAGCGGATGATCTGGCAGCGATCGTCCGGAGAGTTGACAGCACGCCGGGGTCGTTGCGGTCGGCGCTCGATCCAGTGCTGCCGCCAAGGCTCTCCATCTCTTCCACTGGCAACCCCGGCGCCGCAGACGCCCTCGCCCATGTTCGGCAGCTCGAAGGCGGCAGCCGACTGTTTTTTCTCGTCAATACCAGCGGCGAGACCCCCATCGAGGGGCAACTGTCGTTGGCCGGTCGTGGCGTGGTCGAGTCCTGGGATCCGCAGACGGGCCAGGTGTCACGCCCGCCCCAGTGGACCAGCGGCTGCTGCACCATCACTCCGCTGTCGCTCGCTCCGCTTGGGTCGGCCCTCTTGACGTTGGATTCCGATCAACCGTCGATCGACGTGGCCCCCCCGGAATGGCATACCGTGCGAACGATCACGGCCACTGGCCGAGGGCGACTCCGCCGACTCGCGCCCAATGCGCTCACGCTCGACGTGTGCCGCTACCGACAGGGCGACGGCCCTTGGAGCCAGCCTCTGCCGGTTGTTTATGTGCAGCGGCTTCTGAACGAAGCTCGGTACCGCGGTCCGGTCACCGTGCAATTCACGTTCCACGCCGACCGGGTCCCGCCGGTCGTTCAACTGGTCGTCGAGGACGCCGCGCAGTACCAGATCGCCGTCAACGGCCAGCCCGTGACATACCGTGGCCTGCCCTATTACCTCGACCGGTCATTCCATCCCATCGAGGTGACTGAGGTGGTGAGGCTGGGACGGAACACCGTGGAGCTCAGGACCGAATTCCAGCCGCTGACGATACCCCGGTTCCCGTTGGCGAGTCTCTTTGAGGTTCAGACGGGTACCGAACTCGAGGCGGTCTACCTTATTGGCGATTTCGCCGTCAAAGGCCAGAGGTCGCCCCACACGCCACCGTCCGGGTGCGTTCGCTATCTGCCCCGGTTCTCCCTCCACCCGGAGCACCAGGATACCGAGGGCGATCTGATCGCGGACGGCTACCCCTTTTACGCCGGGCGGCTCCTGCTCAGCGAGACCGTGCCCCTGACGGAGCCTGCGGAAGGACAGCGCGTGCTCCTGGAACTGGATTCCTTGAATGCCGCTCTGGTCAGAGTCCGCCTCAACGGTCATGCCGCTGGAGTCCTGGCCTGGGCACCCTATGAGCTCGACGTGACCGCATTCATACACGAGGGCGACAACGAACTCGAGCTGGAACTGGTCAGCACGCTCAGGAATCTTCTTGGGCCCCATCACCGTCCCAGCGGCGAGCCCGACAGTACCTGGGCGACGGCGTTCAATTACACGCCCCCGTCCAGAGCTTCGCATGGCGAGAAGAACGCTGATACGTGGTCGGACGACTATCTCTTCGTGCACTTTGGGCCACAACGTCCGGTCCGCCTGCACTATCAGGAGCTTCACCTGGTTCCGGGGCAGAGGAAGGACAGGGCAGGGGCTCAGGGGCATGAGGATCCGCATCCAGCGTAACGAGGACCCGGGCCAGGTACATGGCGAGGTCTGGGCCCATCACGCCTCCAGCCCCCACCGTCCGGCGTGCGGCGATGCAACAGAACCTGCCAACCAGGTCGAATCATGAAACGCCTTGCGCTCCAGTCGCAACACGTCGTTAGGCCTCGCTCTTCAGCGGCCAGCTAGACTTCTTTCTTGTCGGGAGGTGGAACCTGATCGTCGGAGATGTGTGCCGACGCTTCCAGATGGGCGGCTTTCCGCTTGCGGCGAAAGAGGGTCGCAATGAGCGTGGGCTGGTCGACAGTCTCTGATTGGACAGAGATGTCGTGCAGCAGAAAGTAGTTGAGGATGGTACGAATCGCGATGATTGCAGCCAACTGCCCAATGTCCGTCCATGTCGGGGCAAGCGTAGTCTTGAGAATGCTGGCACCAATGAGGAAGCCAAGCGCGAGGGAGAACGAGTGGCCGAGTTCCAGCCGACTCTCCCTTATTGCCGCAGCAGACCGGCCGGGAGTGAGCGCGTCCCGGAGGAAGATCCTGAGGGCTTTGGCAATGCCGATCGTGATGACGACCATCGCCAGAAACTGGCACACTGCGACAACGATGGTGTTCGCGAACCGCAAGACCTCCTGCACCTGCTCCATGTGGACGTCCCCCTGATTCCGTTCCGAAATGTGTCCGCCGGCCAATGACTAGGAGATGTCGGCAACCGAGTTCAACGTGCCAAAGCGGTTCGGAACTGACGACGAGTTCTCCTCGTCAATGGCTTGCTCCCCCTGACATCGCACGGCACCGCCGCCACGTGTCTCAGGTCTTTAGAAACACCTTGGCCGCCCAGTGCTCGACGTCGATCTCGACCGTTCCGCCCAACTCGGCCTCGTCGCCGGAGAAGAATTCGCGCCACTTCGCCTGGCGGGGCATCGGCACTGCCAGCCTGCGGTCCTCCGGCGAGAAGTTGGCGACGACAACGACCTCGTCCCCGGCGTCGTTCCAACGGTGATAGACAGCAGACTTCTGATCCGACATCACAGCGTCGATGGCGATGTTCGTCGACCGCAGGGCGTCTCGCTCGCGACGCAGTCCGGCAAGCCGCTTGTAGTGGTCACGCAGTCCGCTGCCGCCGGCGGTGCCAAGGCCCTCCCAGTCGATGAAGTTGTGGTCGATGTTTTTCGGCGTGTCCTGTCCCATCGTCTGGCCGTGATAGAGCATTGGCTCCCCGACGGCCGTGAAGAGGAGGGTCGCGCCCAGCGCACTCTTTCGTCGAGCCGCATCGTCATCGAAGCCGGCCTGCTTGACCTCCCAAACCACCCGCTCCTCGTCATGACTTTCCAGGTAGTTGACCATGCACGTCGGGCGTTCGCCGTATCCCTCCGTTGCCGGGTCCAACGCGCGAACACAGTGTTCGAAATCATTCCAGCGGTATCCTCCGACCTCCCGCTGGCACAGCAGGGCTTTCAGCGCGTAGCTGAACCGGATATGCCAGGCCCCATCCATGTTGGCCATGAGCATCAGGCCCGGATCCTCGGGAAGATGTTCGCCGATGACATAGGCATCAGGCCTGACCTGTCGCGCTGCCCAGGCCAAGGTCGGCACGCCGTAGCCGTCGGGCGTGACGCCAATGCTCTTGACGTAGTCGAAACGGAAGCCGTCGACATGATAGTCCTTCAACCAATACGCCAGCACATCCTGGACGAAGGCCCGGGTGGCCGGCTTCGAGTAGTCCAGTTGTGGCAAACCGTATTCGTTGCCGCCGCCCGGCGTCTGGCCATACCACGGGCTCTCGTCATAGGGGTACATCTGGTTGAAAGGGTGCTTCTGGCCCGTGTGGGCCAGGACCATGTCGAGGATGACCGCCAGTCCCTTGCCGTGGGCCTCGTCGATCAGCCAGCGCAACTCGTCGGGCGTCCCGTAGTCCTCGTTCGGGGCGAAAAGGAATGTGGGCGTGTATCCCCAGCCCTTGTTCTCATGAATGCCGAAGACCGGCATCAGCTCGATGGCGTTCATGCCCAGGTCGCTGACATAGCCGAGACGCTCCACGGCCTCACGGAAGTCGCGCTGTGGCGTGAAATCGGCAACGTGCAGCTCGTAGATCAGCAGGTCCTGGAAACGCGGCCGCGGCCACCCATCGTGCTGCCACTGGTACGGGTCCTGCTTCGGCTTGACGACGGCCTTTCGCGGGCGGTCACCAGGGTCCTCCTCCACGAACCGGGCATAGGGATCGCAAATGACCAGTTGGCCGTCGATCAGGAACTGGTAGGCGAAGGTTCCCCGGGGGAGGTTCTTGTCGATCGTCCAGAGACCGTCGTCGATTTGCTTCATTGGATCGGCGTCGTGTTGCCAGTCGTTGAAATCACCGATCAGGTGAACTGATTGCTTGTTCGGCGCATACAGCGTGAAGCCTACCACGCCGTTCACATCAATCGCGCCAGGGAATGGAAGTCGAGTCTGACCATTGGCAGCCATTGGCAGCTCCGCCTCGCCTGTAGTCCTTGCGATGCCAATTCTAACACCGGCTTCGTTCGCAACACAAGAGCGCCGCTGCCTGGCCCGCGAAGAGCCAGGCAATGGGTGAGGCAGCCCCTGGCAAGATAGTCACAACCCAAGGATGGTATGTTGCAGCATGGGGGCGCTAGGGTGGTTGCTGGACTTGGGAGCGTCGTTGCGATGACTGCGTGGAAACGGGGACTCTCAGTCATGAGAACGAACAGCAGACTCCCAAGGCGGCACCTGGACGAACTGGTCCGCTACGAGGCCGACACGACGGCCGACAGCAGCGATGCCTTGGCATCCAGTCCTTGCGGCCACGTCGTTCAGTACATCTCTTGTCTGCTGCGGCGTTGGCGCAAGTGCGGAGGCCGCCTCGCCGAGACTCCCAGCCATACCCGACCCAAGATCCCACATGATCCGAGGGGCACATTGGGCTTACTGCTGCGGCAAGGCCGTCCTCCGACGCCATCGAAGTTCAACGGGCACAAGGCGTGACGCCGAGTGCCCTTCTTCCCGCCCCACGGCGTCAAGATTAACCTTCACGGCGGCAGCGTGGGCGGTCTTCTCGTCGCGCAGCACCAGTCCATTGTCTACATCTACGGCTACGGCTTCAATTGCGACCCGGCAGGCGACGGCAGGAGCGAGTTGATGAAAAGAAAGACGACCCCGAACGTCTCGGACCTGGTGGTCAGGTCGGTTCAGGGTCGTCAACATTGGCTGGTCGGGGTGACTGGATTTGAACCAGCGACCTCCGCGTCCCGAACGCGGCGCTCTAGCCAAACTGAGCCACACCCCGTTTTCGAACCATTATAGTGGGTATCGCCGGTTTGTCAATCGCACATTCGGTCTGCATTCGACCACGAAACGAAGGGATGCTGCGCCGGGGGCGGGCGACGGTAATCCCGGGCAGTCGGGCAGGGGGGGGGGGGGGGAACCGCC
>JAAYDY010000103.1 GCA_012729015.1 Phycisphaerae bacterium
AACGTCACGTCCTTGACGTTGGCCATCTCGGTCAGCGTGTTGAGGGCCGCACCCGCCGCCCCCTGGTAAATCTTGGCGTTCATGCCCAACAGGAATTCTTGCGACATGCTTCGATCTCCTTATCGAACGCTGTCTCGCCACATGGCGGGCAGCTGGGGTTTCTCTTTCTCGAAGGCCGGTCCCATGTAGGGGCGGGCCTTGTACGTCGTGCGCTTCTTCTTGCCTCGCCTGATCAGCGTCGTCTTGCCGCCGTATTCCAGGAGAGGCGGCGCTTCGCCGCGTCCCTTCTGGTTCAATCGCGCCGGGCCGATCACCACGCTGCCCCTTCCGGCGGACGGGTCGTAACCGAAGAAGATGAACTTCTTCAGCAGTCCGACGTGGCTGCTCGGCGGCGATCCGGGTGGCGCGGGTTTCTTGCGTTTGCGGATCGACGACTTCGCCGACTGCCGCACGAACGCCCCGAATTTCGAGAGCACCTTCCGCGTGGCGGCGTCCACCTTGGACATCACCGCCTTCCGATCGAAGAACGTGCCGAGCGTGCTCTTGAAGTCCATGCCGATCATGCGTAGCTCGGGAACTCGCTCAAGTCCGCTACGGTCAACTGATATCCGCCGCCAAGGGCCGTCATGACGGCGTTCACATCCGCATTCATGCTGGCGGTTGCGGAACCGGCCGGGCCGTAGAAGTGCGCCGGGCCGATCAGCACCATCTCGTCGTCGATGATGAAAAACGCAGGCGAACCGCTGTCGCCGTCGACCACCTGGGAGTACCACGGCTCGGGGATCTGCGTGCCGTTCTGCATTCCGGAGATGCTCCAGTTGCCCGTGGTAATGTTCACGTAACCCACAAAGACCTGCTTGAACTGATTGGAGAAAAAGCACGGAATCCTGCTGGTAGGAATCTTTGCCGCCCAGTTATCAGGCAGAACCTTGGCGAACTTGATGTCCGACGGGAGATCAGAATCCAGCAGGCAAACGCGCAGGTCGGTCGTGCCAACCTTCTGCTTGGCGGAGACCGTGCGGGCATAGACCTGTCCGGTGTGACTGGCGAACAGGGCCGTGTGCCCGACGCTGAGTGGCGCGTAATGATCGGCCGCGATCAGGTGCCTGGGCGAGACCAATGTTCCGCCGCCACGGCCGTTGCTCTGGTTCCACGAGTTCAGGATGGAATACGGCGACATGTCCACGTCTGCCAGAACACAATCCGGGTTAAGCGTGCAAGTCTGGGCGGCGTAGTTGCGGGCAAGATAAATGTTGCGCGCGGCGGTGTCTGGTGTGACGCCCTCAGTGCGATCAGCCCTCACGGAATCGAGATAGGCTGCCATTGAACCGGGCACGCGGGACAGGAACGTGCGGACGGTGCCGCCGCCTGTGCGCTGCACGAATACATCAATCCGCTTGGTCAGCAGCGGCAGCTTCGCCAGCACGCCTGCCTGGCCGTTCTGTACCCATGACACAACTCCCGAGGCGGAATTCACGGTCAGAACTTCTGGATTGAGGCTTGAGAACGATAATGGCGCTGGCGCATCGGCGGCTGACACCGTGGCCACATGGTCAATTACGGCTGCGATGTCGTCGCGGTAGACCGTATCGTTGACGGTGACAACCTGGGACGAGGCCGGTACGGACTCCACGTCCAGCGGCGTAGACTCCAACGTGAAATCAACGTCGTCAGGCGTGGCTCCTCGAATTCGTCCTGCAAAATGTTCGTCGATCGTCTGCATGGCTTGTCCCTCAGTAGCCTTCGCCGGTGGTCAGGTTCATCTGGCCCACAACCGTCCAGACGAGCGGCGGCAGCTCCGGCATGCCTGGGTTCTTGAGTAGCCGACTCGTGGCCTCCAACTGGATCACGGCCCCAGCCGTGGGATCGGTGACGGGGTAGTAGTTCTGGTAATAGGCATACAGCCCGCCGACGGCAGTGTCATAACCCTGGACGACTGTGTCGCCGACGTAAAACAGCTCGCCGTAGTTGGCGACCACGGCGGCATAACCAGCGATGATCGTCAACCGCTGGCCGTCGCGTCGTGGTTCCATCAGGATCGGCGTGCCGTACACTTCGACGTTGAAGACGATGTCCATGTCATCGCGGCCAGGCACCTCGATGAAGTCAGTCACGGCGACAACAGATCGCGTGCCAATGCCTGACAGGTCAGCAAAGATGGTTGCGCCGTCACCCATCACGAGCTTCTTCGTGTCGGCGGCGTAGGCGTATTCGCCCGGTGCGAGCACGACATGGGAAAGCTGGGCAGCGGTGCCGGTCCGCACGATGATGTTGCCCACCAGGTCGCCATCGGCACTGAGGCCGGGGTAGCCGTTGGGCCGGTTTCGCAATGGAATCGTGTAGCCCATTACCAGGTTCCGCCTACTACGGTGACGATGTCGCCGGTCGTGCCTTTGACCTGAAACGTGGACAGGTCCACCGACCTGAAGGTGTGCCACTCGCCCGGCACCCACGGCACGTCGGAGCCGTCGTCACCCTTGAAGTGGACAGTGGCCTGATTGCCGGGCGGCGTCGAAATCGTGACGCTGCCGACCAAGCTCTCGGCCACGAGGGGTTGATACTCTTCGCTCACGGCCATTCGCCGCATGATGAGGTTGTTCATGTGATTCTCCTTATCTCATTGCCCGGTAGGTGACCGTCAGCACGCTGGTGAAAACTCGCTGCTCGGCCAGATGCTCCGGTGCGTACACCGGTTCGTGTGCGATGCCAATCCATGCGGCATACGGTGCTGCACTCAACTGTCGGCGACGCAGGTAGTCCGCGATCTGATCCATCAACGTGCCGAGCACCACAACCTCGCTGTCGAGGTCTTTGCCCAGTTTCCTCTGCACGCCGATGTCCACGGAGATCTCGTATTGGCTGACCCCCCGCGTGGAGCCGGTGATCATCACGCTCTTGGGGACCACCGAGACCTTCAACTCGGCCAGGTCGGCCAGTTCAAACTCCGGCAGCACGCGCCGCACTGCGGTAATGGCCGGGTCGAACGTGCCCGCCGGGGCCACGTTTAGTTCCGCTGTCACTGCATCCGCGATGTTGATGACCAGACTCATGCGTTACCCCGTGATCCAGGCGACGATGCCTGATGCCAGTGTGGTGATGACCGCGCCTACGATCAGCCAGATGAGCTTCGATTGGCGCTTGGCGTCCTGCTCCAGCCGGTCCAGCCGCACGGTGATGCCTGGTCGGCCGTTGCCGCGAATCGCCTCGTCGAGTCGATCCAACTTGCGATGGATTTCCTCGAACTCGCGCTCGCACGCGCTTCGGAATTCGCTACTGACGGTCGAATCGCTCACGTGTCCGCTCCGATGTCCTTGGTGTGAATGCGGTAGGTCTGCCGATACGGATCGCTCCATCTCCAGCAACCCTCGCCGCCCAGGTTCATGACCTCGTACTTGCGCCCGTTGGCCGCGATCACGTCGCCCGGTTCTGGGTCAAAGCCCAGTTCTTCGGCCAGGATCAGGAAGTCCCAGACGTGGGCATCGATTGTCAGGCCCGACTCGTCGGCGACCTCGAACCCAGTCCTGCCGAAGGTCGCACTCACGGTGTAGGCGTCGGGCGGCCTGCGGTACTCGACCGGGCTGGAGCAGTGCGCCGTGCGCATCTGCTCCAGCCACTGCGAGCCTTGGCGGAGAAGATCGGCCATCGATTACTGCTCCAGCCGGACGCGAACCGTCGCGTCGGCGTCGACCGTCGCCTTGACCGTCTTGCCCAGGTACTTGTTGCCGCTGGCCGTGGTGGTCGCCTGCTGGGCCGTGGCGTTCCAGTACACCTTCGCGCCCGAGGCGATGGCCGTGCCCGCCCCGGTCGCCTTGGGCACGTCGAACACGCCCGTCACCGCCAGCGAGCCCAGCGTGTTGGCGACGATGTCGCGTTTGGCCACGCCGACCAGATCGCCCTGCACGACCACGTCACCGGCGGCGACGTTGCTGCCGGGCGTGTAGTCGATGCTCTCACCGTCATGAATGAACTTTGCCGTTGCCATGAGTCATTGCTCCTTGTTGGTCTGAAAGGTTCACGCTGCCCGGAGAAGGGACGAGGCTTACGCCTCACCCTTCATCTTCACGCCGCCCCGGTAGTCCTGGAGGGCGACGCCGAAGTCGAAGTACCCTCGGAACTGGATGCCCAGGACGTTGAAGTCCGCCTCGGCCCGTTCCACGGTGGGCTGCTGCTTGCCGTTGAGGAACGCGACCTCGATCACCGGCAGGTCCGACGGCTCGGCCAGCACATACCAGGCCTTCGTGCTCGACCCGGACATGCCCGCGTTGCCGAGGTAGGTGCTGGTGACGACGCCGAACTTGCCCGCGTGCGGGTTGTCGTTGGGCTTGGGCTTGTTGGCCGTGGTGGTCTCGTTGACCTTCAGGCTGCTCATCAGCAGTTCGGCCTGGACCTTCAGCGCCGGGGGCACCAGCAGCGTGCGCGGCTCGATGGCCAGTGGGTTGCCGTCGGGGTCGACCTGCTCGAGGAACATCAGTTCCGCCGCCGTCAGGCCGTCGATGGACAGCGCGGTGTCCGCACCCGCCTGGTAGTTCTTGCGGCCGACGGTGAAGAAGGCGGCGTTGTCGAGGAACGCACCCCAGAAGACTTTGTTGAGCTTCAGCGCGCCGCCGCGACCGATGCGACGCGGGACGGCGGTCAGCGCGTCCATGTCGTCGTTGATCAGGTCGGTGCGGGTCAGGCCGAACATCCGCCCGTAGGTCTTGGCCTGGTTGGTGAAGCTCTCCTCGCCGACCTCGGCGTGCTTCAGTTCCCCGTCGGGGCCGACCTCCTGGTACTCAAAGCCGCCGGTCAGCCGGAAGCTGGTGACGGCCTTGAAGTCCTTCACGCTGCGCGTGGCGGCGATCCGCTGCCAGGCCTGCTCGACCGACTCGAAGCCGTCCAGCAGGAACTTGTTGGCGACGTTGGACAGGATGCCCGGCAGCGTGAACGTGCTGAACGCCGCGCGGAGCACCGCCTCGGGGTCGTCGCTGAAGAACCGCGCGTCGCAGCCGTTGGCCCAGGCCGCTTCCAGCAGAAGCTGGTGCAGGCCCAGCCGGTTGCGATAGCGCTTCTCGGCCGCCTCGACGATCTGCTCGCCGTGTGTCTTGATCAGGGCATCACCGCGAACGCCGCCTGTCATCAGCGCGGCGGCCTCCAGCACCTTCGGGCCGTTGGCCGTGCCGCCGGTGTGCGCCGCCGGGGCGGCGGGCCGCGAGGCGCGCAGCACCTCCAGTTCGGTGCTCTTGACGTCCCAACCCTCCTCGATGGCCTTGGCCTCGATGTCCGGATGCTTGCCGTCGGTGACCTTGCGAATCGCGGCGATCCGCTTGCTCTCGGCAGCCGCCTGAGCGCGCATGTCCTTGACCGGGTCGCTGGCGGACGGGGCCTCCTTGCCCTCGTCCGCCCGCGCCTGGACCTCCGTGTCCTGCTGCTTGTCGATGATGTCCATCGTTGCTTCCTTGCCGTTCATGGTCTGAGGCTCCTTGTCCTGGGCCGCGACGCGGGCGGTAGTGCCCGGATCGGCGGCGCTGTCGACGAAACTGATCTCCTTGAGCACCGCCCGACGCACCACATGCACGGGGCCGGTGAACTGTTGCTTGTTGACGTTGACCGTGGCACCGGCGGGGATGAACTCCGCCTCGACCACCGCCGCGCCGATGCTGGCCTGCCACGGGAATCCGTTGACGCCGCTCTTGGCCACGTCGCGCGCCCACGAGGTGTCGCGGCTGATCAGCCCCTCGGCGACCAGTTGCCCGGCCTCGACCAGCACCCGCTGCGTGTGGCCCACGCCCTGGCGGCGCTCGTGGTCCAGACGGATCGGCAGGTTCTGCGACGGGATGTCCAGGCCCGCCAGATCGACCACGACCTGGTGCGGGAACCCGGCGATCCGCATCAGGCCGCCGGTGTAGGCGACCATGCGGAACTGTGGCAGAGTGCTGTCGCCCTCGGCGGCTTGGATCGTCAGCGGCCCGCGCATGGTCACAAATTCAGGCTGCTTGTCGTTCGTCTTCGACATCTGTGTCGTCCTCCTCTTGGGGTTGCGGTTCTTGCGTGGGTTGGACCTCGGCCTCGGTCAGGCCCAGTTCCTTCATCAACTGCTTCTCTTTGGCCCGCTGGCGCAGCTCGGTCTCCCAGTCCTTGCCCTGGCGGGCGTATTCGCAGGCCAGCGTGGTCGTGTGATTGGCCAGGCGCTGGGCCTGGGCGCTGGCTTCCTTGGCCGGATCGACGTGTTCGGTGCCGTCCCAGAACCACTGGTGTTCCAGCGATTCGACGCCAGCCAGGAACGAGAAATCAGCCAGCAGACGGGCTTCGGTCAGCCAGGCATTCAGCAGCGCATCGAGCACGACGCTGTTGCAGTCGGCCTGCTCGACGCGGATGGATTTGAAGTAGGTCTGGTGGTCCAGGCGACCGGAGGCGTAGTTGTAGCCCGAGGAGTTTCCCGCCGCGACGTTGAACGGCATGTTCAGGCAGCGGGCGATCTCGTTGAGCAGCTCGCGCTTGAACTCGCCATACGTCGTGCCCGGCTGCTCAGCCTTGATCTGTCCGAGCTTCCAGCCGTCGGGTAACACCGTGGCCATTCGCTTCTCAAGCTCGACAATGTCCATCGGCTCGACGGACGCCGCTTCGCCGTTGGCGGGCGCATCGGTGAAGAGCACCGCCGCGAAGTCCGCCGCCGTCTCGGCCGCCCCCAGCACCGCCAGCGTGTAGCGCCGCAGTTGGGCGAACAATGGCAAGGCGGGCGTGATCTCCGGGATGCCCCGGTGCTGGCCGGGCCGATCGGCGCGGAACCAGTGGACCATCGCCTCGGCAGGCACACGGTCGTAACCATCCAGCGCCAGCGTGAAACCGCTCTGGCCCGGATGACGCCGCAGCACCAGGTAGCGAACCGGGTTGCCGAAGCGGTCGAACTGGATGCCGTCCACGGCATCGTCGATCAGAATGCGGGCGTCGGGATTGGCCACGCGGTCGGCCTCGATCAGTTGCAGGTCCAGCTTGATCGGCGAACGCAGCATCGGGTTGGCCGTGAGCATGCCGAAGACCTCACCGTCCACGGCCTTGGCCATCCGCATGAGCCGTAGCTTGGCGGGAAGATGGATTTCCGAAGCCCACTCGGCGAAGGCGGTCTCGATCAGGTCATTGGCCTCGGTGTCATCCGAGAGCAATTGCAGACGCGGGCCGGTGCCGACGCAGTCGTTGGCCAGTGTGAGCAACATGCCCCGCGCATAGCTGTTGTTGGCGACCTCGTACCGGCTGCGATTCCGCAGCGTCTGTCGCACGTCGGGCGATGCGGCCGCGTCGGCGGAGAGACTGTCGGCGTTGGCCCAGTGCCGCACGTTGTCGGCATTGGTGACCGCCGCGTCGTACTTCGCCCGAATGACTCGGGCGAAGGAGCGGGCCTTTCGGGTTGTCTTATTGCCGAACGGCCACATCACGCTGCCCCCGGGGGAGAGAGTTTGACCAGCTTGACGCCCAGGCCCTTGCCCGAAGCCGCTTCT
>JAAYDY010000104.1 GCA_012729015.1 Phycisphaerae bacterium
CGACGAGCAGATAGCGTCGCAGCGAGGGTCGCTCGGCGTAGACGGCGTAGGCCCAGAGGGCGAGGAAGGTGAACGTGCCGCAGAGGACGTCCTTGCGTTCGGCGATCCAGGAGACGCTTTCGACGTGGAGCGGGTGCAGGGCGAAGAGGGCGGCGACGACCGCGCTGGGCCAGAGTCGTCGGGTGAGTCGATGCAGGGCGAGCAGGAGGAGGGCGGCATTCAGGGCGTGCAGGGCGATGCTCGATGCGTGGTGTCCGCGCGGGTCGAGGCCGAAGAGCGTCACGTCCAGGGCGTGCGACAGCCACGTCAGCGGGTGCCAGTTGGCGGCCTCGCCGCTGCGGAAGGCCCAGGCGACCGTCTCGGCGCTGAGTCCGCGGCGGACGTGGGCATTCTCGGTGACGTAGGTGTCGTCGTCCCAGTTGAGGAACCCGTGGCGAAGCGACGGAAGATACACGGCCGCCGTGACGAGCGCCAGGGCGATCACCACTGTCCATGGTGCCGCGGCGTGGGCAGCAACACCGCCCGGTGCCGAGGCCTGCGCGGCGCGCGGCGTCGAGTCGGCTGCTTTCTGTGCGGCGCGTCGTGCGGCCATAAGGGTTCCCTGCGGCCGTGCGGGCCGCACGTGTTGTCTGCGACGGTTCAGGGCGTCGAGCCCGGCGTTTCGGCCGGCTCCCATTGCCGTGCCGCGGCCTCGTCGCCGAGTCCTTCGTAGGCCATCGCCATATAGTGGCGGGCCAGGGGCGACTCGCCGGCGCGGGCCATGGCCTGGCGCAGATGCTCGATGGCCTCATGGTACCGTCCGAGGCCGATCAATGCACCAGCCATGTTCAAGCGAGCCTCCACGTGATCGGGCCGCGCGCTGAGCACCACGTTCAGGTGGGCGACCGCCTCGTCGAAGCGGCCGGCCTGGATCAGGGCCGCCCCGAGCGACGCCCGGGCCGGACCGAAGTTCGGATCGCACTGGACCGCCGCGGCAAACGATTCGACCGCAGCGGGCGCGTTGCCGCGCCGGGCCGCGGCCAGACCGAGCCCGTAGTACGCGCGGGCCCACTCGGGGTTCAGCTCCAGCGCGCGCGTCAGGTGCGACACGGCCTCGTCCACGCGGCCCGCCTGAACGAGGAGGATGCCCAGATTCGCCTCGGCCTCGACGCTTCGCGGATCGACGGCGATGGCGCGGCGGTACCACTGGATGGCCGCGTCGCGGTCCCCGGCATCGTGGCAGGCGCGGCCCAGGTTGACATAGGCTGCCGCGCACCGCGGGTACGCCGACACGACGCGATGCCAGAGCGAGAACGAGTCGCGCCACACGGCCTGCTGGCCGACGGTCAGGCCGCCCAGAACGACCAGCACGGCGACGGCGGCCATGGCGACGACTGCCGCGCGGCGGCGCCCGGGCCGCCGGGCCGCCCAGTCAGCCGCCAGCCACGTCGCCGCCATGAACACGCCCACCAGCGGCAGATACGTGTACCGGTCGGCCATCCGCTGCGCGCCCACCTGCACCAGGCCGATCACCGGCACGAGCATGCCGAGGTAGATCAGCCAGCCGACGATCCAGTACGGCCGGCTGCGACGAAACGCCAGGGCGAGCGCCGTTATGCCGAGAAGCACGAGGGCGGCCCCCGCGGCCGCAGGGTACGACACCGCGGCGCCGCCGGCATGGGGCAGCGGATGCAGCGGCACGAGCGTCCCCGGCCACGGCCATGCCGCCGTCACCAGGTACACGACGTAGGCGTAGGCGGCGTTGGCGAGTCGTTGGGCGAGGGGGACGGCGTCGAGTCCTCGGACGGCGCCGCCGGCCTGTTGGACGAGCAGCGTCACGACGGACGAGGCGGCGGCCATGGCCACCAGC